>NC_007494.2:37500-637500 GCF_000012905.2 Cereibacter sphaeroides 2.4.1
CAAAATGCCTCCGTAAGTTCGCGAGAAGGAGGCCCCGTCTGTAGGCAACTATGGGCGGGGGGCACAAACCAGGGGGTGGCGACTGTTTACTTAAAACACAGGGCTGTGCGAAGCCGCAAGGCGACGTATACAGTCTGACGCCTGCCCGGTGCTGGAAGGTTAAAAGGAGGAGTGCAAGCTCCGAATTGAAGCCCCAGTAAACGGCGGCCGTAACTATAACGGTCCTAAGGTAGCGAAATTCCTTGTCGGGTAAGTTCCGACCTGCACGAATGGCGTAACGATCTCCCCGCTGTCTCTGATGTGGACTCAGCGAAATTGAACTGTGTGTCAAGATGCACACTTCCCGCGGTTAGACGGAAAGACCCCATGAACCTTTACTATAGCTTCGCACTGGCATCAGGATTGTGATGTGCAGGATAGGTGGTAGGCATCGAAGCGGGGACGCCAGTTCCCGTGGAGCCAACCTTGAGATACCACCCTTCGCCATCTTGATGTCTAACCGCGGCCCGTTATCCGGGTCCGGGACCCTGCGTGGTGGGTAGTTTGACTGGGGCGGTCGCCTCCCAAACAGTAACGGAGGCGCGCGATGGTGGGCTCAGACCGGTCGGAAATCGGTCGTCGAGTGCAATGGCAGAAGCCCGCCTGACTGCAAGACTGACAAGTCGAGCAGAGACGAAAGTCGGCCATAGTGATCCGGTGGTCCCGAGTGGAAGGGCCATCGCTCAACGGTAAAAGGTACTCTGGGGATAACAGGCTGATGATGCCCAAGAGTCCATATCGACGGCATCGTTTGGCACCTCGATGTCGGCTCATCTCATCCTGGGGCTGGAGCAGGTCCCAAGGGTATGGCTGTTCGCCATTTAAAGAGGTACGTGAGCTGGGTTTAGAACGTCGTGAGACAGTTCGGTCCCTATCTGCCGTGGGTGTAGGAGACTTGAGAAGAGTTGCCCCTAGTACGAGAGGACCGGGGTGAACGATCCACTGGTGGACCAGTTGTCGTGCCAACGGCAGTGCTGGGTAGCTATGATCGGACAGGATAACCGCTGAAGGCATCTAAGCGGGAAGCCCCCTTCAAAACAAGGTCTCCCTTGAGGGCCGTGGAAGACCACCACGTCGATAGGCCAGAGGTGTAAGCGCAGCAATGCGTTCAGCTGACTGGTACTAATTGCCCGATAGGCTTGATCTGACCCGGTAACAGCAAGGCTCAAAAGCCAACGCTCTACCCCAGATCAGAAGCAATAGACCCGGAACAAGCAAAAGCCTGATGTTGTCGTTTCTTCTCCGGTCTGGTGGCCATAGCACGAGCAAAACACCCGATCCCATCCCGAACTCGGCAGTTAAGTGCCGTCGCGCCAATGGTACTGCGTCTCAAGACGTGGGAGAGTAGGTCGCCGCCAGACCTGAAAAGAAACGAACATCCCTCCAAACGATACAAAACACCCGGACGCGGGGTGGAGCAGCCCGGTAGCTCGTCAGGCTCATAACCTGAAGGCCGCAGGTTCAAATCCTGCCCCCGCAACCAAATTAACGCGCGTCATCAAGCGCTTGAGCGCCGCCCTCGGGGCGGCGTTTGCGTTTCCAACACCCGTGGAAGCACTGTGGAAGCAAGAGAGGTCGAAGTCCTTCGCGGCAAAGCGAAATCCGCTCCGACCCGAATGGGTTTGGCCTCTGCTGAGACATACCAACCGTCTCACCGTTGATGTTCAAACGACAGCGGACCTGGTCAACCGACCTGTCCGATGTCGGTTTTAGTGTTTGGTGAAGGGACCGCCGAAAGCTTCTTGGCGATCCGTGGAAGGACAAGCGTTGTGAGGCGTTGCTTGCCGCTCGTGGACAGTGCTAGGCTGCGCTGCGGCCATCGATGTTGCCCAAAAGATCAAAAATCAGGACTGATTAATGCAGAAGCAATGCGCGATAATAGACACATGCGTTCTTCTCTCTGATCCAGCAGTTCTTGTTCGTGCAGCCAACTTAGGCTTTCCGATACTCACAAAAACAGTCTTGGACAAAGTAGATTATAACGAAGAGAATGCCAACGTCGATACTGCGAAGAATGCCAGCCAGATCTTCCGCAAGATAAAGCACCAAACCCCAGAAAAGCAGGGCTCCTTGCCGTGCGGAAAAGTCCTCTTGGACGGAGATGCGTTCTATAAGTACGAGTTTGATGGTGCGCCCATCTTTGTAATAAGCTGAAATCAATACCGCACAAAGCGTTCCGACTTCAATGACATCAATGCTTTCAACGATGCTACAATACGAGAGGTGGCGAAAGACTACGACCTGATCCTTGTCACAGAAGATGGCGGGAACAAAACTCTAGCCGATCTTGATGGAATTCGTGCGACTGTGTGGACGTCGCCGACAAGAAGACAGGGCACGGGTCGCGTGCTGCCAGCCCCATCAAGACCACCAGTCCTGCCCTTCAAGCGAGCCACATCAGTTGTGCAGGAGGCAGGCATGGCTCTGCCCCAAGTGACGCCTCCAGGTGAGGGCGACACTGTCAAACTGGGTTTGTCGGGTCCGTCAATCAGACTCGGAAAGCAACTCGGCGCAGGTGGTGAGGGGCAGGTCTATGAGCTGGTCGGGGACGGTCGGGTCGCTAAGATTTACCACGCGGATCAGCTGTCGGCTAATAGGATCGCAAAGTTGCAGCTGATGGCATCTCGCGAGGTTTCGCGCCGGGGCATCTGCTGGCCAGAACAGTTGGTGTACGCGTCCAAGGGCGCTGCCGTGGGCTACGTGATGCAGCGCGCGCATGGGCACCCGCTGCAAAAGTCCTTGTTTGTCAAACCACTTCTCGCACAGCGGTTTCCTCAGTGGCAGAGGCAAAATCTGGTCAACGTCTGCATTTCGTTTCTGGAACACCTTCAGTATCTACACGCATTGAACGTCCTCGTTGGCGACATCAATCCAATGAATGTGCTGGTCGATGGTGACGGGACTAGTGTCTTCATCGTCGACGCAGACAGTTATCAAGTTGAGGGTTTTCCCTGTCCGGTCAGAACGGTGAACTTCTCACCCTCCGAACCTGCAGCACAAGAATTTCAGGTCCATACTTCGAACTGAGGACGATGAACTATTTGCAGTTGCGACAATGCTATTCATGATCGTTGTTCCAGGGAAGCCACCCTAATCACAGCAAGGCGGCGAATCTCCGGAGCAGAATATTGTCGATGCGAACTTTCCATATCCTTTAGGCGACGATCATAAGGGGAGGAATGTATCACAAGGCCCGTGGCGATACATCTGGAGCCATCTTCCGTACAAACTGAAAGAGCTGTTCCATAAGGCGTTCCGAGAAAATCAGCGAATTGCAATCTCCGAATGGATTGATGCACTTCGTGCTTACCAGAATGATCTCGGAAAAGGCTACCTGTCGAACGACATCTTTCCTGCAGGCTTTAAGGTGCCAAAAGGGCAAGGCGTTAACGTAAGCTGTGCGAGGCAGGGTTGCGGAAAGCAATTTGAGATGTACCGCGACAAGTTTGCTGAAATCACCGCAAAAGGGCAATCGCCGATATGCCCTGATTGTCTTCGCGTAATGGAGCTCGAGCGACTGGCGCGCAACTCTACCGCTGCTAACAATAGGAACGAAAAGAGGATTGCGCCATAGACCAGTTGGCACGCACCCTTTGCAACACGAAGCAAGAAGACGCCGAGCGGCCAAGCAAATCCGTCGATCTCTAGTTCATCTCAAAGATTCGGCACCGCGCAGGCCAATGTCAAAAAGCAGGCTACGACGAAGAAGCCTGGAGCGAAGTGGGCGATAATATTCTTCGCTGTGCTACTTGTTCTGGCTTGGAAGGTTGCATGGTGGATCGTACCCGCGGTCTTGGTCGCGGTGGTGATCATCGGTCTGCTGGGCGGCAAAGTTCCTTGATAGTGGAGAGAGAAGTATGAATGATGACCTAATCCTGCGTCAGGAAGCACTAGTTGAAAATCCAACAGCGCGTCTTCCAGTGTGTCTTGTACTCGATACGAGCGCTTCGATGACCGGCGCGCCGATCACGGAACTTCAGGAGGGCGTTAGCACCTTCTTTGCGCAACTGTTGGCCGATGATGTGGCCGAGTACTCCGCAGAAGTAGCTGTTGTCACATTTGGCGGCAATGTCGACATGGCTGTCGACTTCGCTGCGGTCACAAGGCAGACAGTCCCGTCTTTGACAGCTGGTGGAATGACCCCCATGGGCGAAGCGGTGGAGACGGCGCTTGAACTCCTGCATACTCGCAAGGAGGAGTACAAGCGTGCCGGGGTGGACTACTACCAGCCTTGGCTCGTGATTATGACCGACGGTGCGCCAACGGACAATATTTCCAAGGCTAGTCGTTTGGTCGATGATCTTGTGCGGGAGAAGAAACTAGCAGTGTTCGCCATCGGCATCGGCAAAGATGCCGATATGAACGAACTTGCAAAGCTGTCTGGCGGTCGGCCCCCATTGAAGCTGAAGGGCTTGGAATTCGGTCAATTCTTCCTGTGGCTCAGTGCTTCAGTCGGACGGGTTTCGCAATCTGTGCCAGGCAATAAAGTTGACCTCGATCCGGTGGCCGCATGGGCCAGCGTGTGAGCAGGAAACTCGCTTTTGCGGCTGTCGCGGGGCGGAACAAAGAGGATCGGCGCGGTGCTTGCCAAGATGCCGTGTTCGGAAAGAGCCTTGGCGGAATCGCATGCGTAGCCCTGGCGGATGGAGCCGGGGTCACGCCGGTTATCCGGTACCGATCCCCTTGAGCGCGCCGACGAAGAAGGTATCGGCGGAGAGGAGTTCGCCGGGGGCGCTTGATTCCACATGCCTTTCCCGAAAGCACGGGTTCAGCTTCTCGATGAAGGCGGCCTGCTCCGCGGTCAACTCGATCCTCTTTTCAGCGTTGGCCTGCTCCAGCGCCAGCCAGCGGTCGGACTTCGTGCCCAGACCGTTCTCGTTCAGGATCTTCTGGATGGTGATCGACGAGACCCGGATGCCCTCCAGCGCCAGCATCGCTTCGAACCGGTTGCAGCCATAGGCCGGATGGGCGAGCGCCAGAGTCTTGATCCGCGCCACCGTCTCCGGGGGCGTCGATTGCGGGTGGCTCTTGTGGATCGGCGGCAGGTCCTTGAGCCCCTCGAAGCCTTGAGTCTGAAACCGCCGCTTCCACTCGTAGAAGCTGGTCCGGTCCAACCCCCGCTGCCGACAGGCCTCCGCGACGTTGCCGAGTTCCTTCGCCAACTCCAGCACGCTCAAGCGGTGCTGAGCCAGCTTCGTGTCCGGGTCGCGCTTCCGCGCCTTCGGAGCCTTCGTCGACTGGTCCATGAACCGATCCTCCTTCCCAAGATTAGCACGGAAAGAAGGTTAAGTGGACAAGTTTGCCAACGAAACCTACTTCCTCACTGCACGCGACGCGGTCGAACGCTTCCGCCTGTCGGCGATGAAGCTCCAGACACCTGTCTCAATTCTGCTGGCGAGCGATGGCGCGGCGGTCAGCCTCCTGAAGCGATCAGACAATGCCGTCGCTCCTGCCGTGACCCGCCTCTGCGAATGGACCGCTGCTCGACCTAGAAAAGAAATGAACGCTGCTCTCAAGTCCAATCTCGAAGGAATGTTCAGGCGTATTTCACCCTGCCGGAAGTCCTCGTCCGCTGGTCGATGCCCGAGGTCGATCTGGTCTATCTGGCGGAGCACGATCAGCTGAGGTTGTCGGTTCGCATCCTCAACCTACCCATTGAGTGTAAGCGGCGTCTCCGCCCCATTGTGGTTTCGCTTGCACTCTCGCCGGCGGCGCCGGCGTCCGGCGTCCGCTAGCTGTCTGAGCTCATTCGAGCTCACAGGGTACTCACGGATGAGGTCATTTCACCTATTGTGATGCGGCCTGGGGTTGGACCGTCGGGATTTAGGCCCAGGGCATCAGCGCGTCGATGTCCTTGTCGAGGTGGCCGTTGGCGAGCCGGGTGAAGAGACGAACGAGGTAGCCAGGGGACTCGACCCCGTTCATCTTGCAGGTGCCGATCAGGCTGGCGAAGCGTGCCCAGGACCTTCCGCCCTCGTCGTGACCCGCGAAGAGTGCGTTGCGGCGGTCTCGCCGCTGCGGCCGGGGCGGTAGTGGAAGACCACTCCGGGCGACAGGGGGCCGCCCCATCCCCGATCGTCGCGGAGCATCGCCCAAAGATAGCCGGTCCTGGTCCTGCCGCGGCCGGGATCCAGCACCGGCGCTGTTGTCTCGTCCATGTAGAGCCGCGTGCTGCCCGCCTTCAGCAGCACCGCCATCCGATCGACCACCGGCGCGATCAGCGCACCGGTGCGCCCCATCCAGTCGGCCAGCACCGAGCGGTCGATCGGCACGCCGAGCCGCGCCATGACCACGGCCTGCCGGTTAGCGGCATGTGCTCCGAGTGCTTGGCCAGCGCGATGTGGGCGAGCAGCGCCTCGGTCGGCCAGCTCCCCTCCAGCAGGTGCGCCGAAGCCCTGGCCTGCACTGCCCCTGTCCGCCCCTTCGGGCAGGCGCACTTCGGTCGGATCGTGACGATCACCTGGTACCGGGCCGGAATGATGTCGAGCCGCTCGGTCCGGTCTTCGCCGATCCGGACCATGTCCCCGCAGCCGCACGGGCAGGCGATGCGCTCGGGCTCGATCACCCGTTCGACCCGCGGCAGGTGGTCCGGCAGGGAACGGGCCTTGCGGGGCTTCTTCTCCGCATCGGGAGCGCTGGCCGCTATCCTCTCCTCGACCGCGGCGATGCGCGCCTCGGTCTCGGCGATGGCGGTTTCCAGATCCTCGAAGGCCAGTTCCAGTTGGGCCGGATCGAGCTTCTCGGATTTCGGCCCGAACTTCGCCTGCCGGTACTGCGCGACCTGGCCTTCCAGCTTCCCGATCAGCTCCTTGAGCTCGGCGATGAAGGCGTCCTTCTCGGCCACCACCGCCTGCTCGTGCAGCCGCGCAGCGCGCTCGACGGACAACTCGAACTCTGCGGCTTCGAACGCCTTCACCACCTCGGGCGGAAGGTCGGGAAACTGGCTGAGATCGAGGAGTTGCGACATGCGCCTTCCTACCCGATCCGGGCTGTGGGGCCAACAAAACAAGGTCGGAAACGGCCGCCTGAGTCGCCCAGCCGCAGCCGGCGGAGCCACCCGCTGCGCCACCACCCGACGCCACTCCAGCCCGTCGAACAGCGCCTCGTACTGCGCCCGGGACCGCCGCATGACCCCGTCCTGAACCTTCGGCCAGGCGAAGTTCCCCTGCTCGAGCCGCTTGTGGATCAGCACCAGGCCACTGCCATCCCAGACCAGAATCTTCAGCCTGTCGCCCCGCTTCGAGCGGAAAATCACCGTCACGCCCGAATGCGGATCGAGCTTCAGCTGGTCCTGCACGATCAGCGCCAGAGCTTGGTGACCGCAGCGGAAGTCGACGGGCCGGGTCGCCACCACGATCGGCAACCGCTGGCCAGCGACGATCATGGTGTCTCCTGCAGCGCCCGCACCAGCGCGGCCGCCCGTTCGGCCGGGACATCGCCCGGAACACGCAGGACCACAGTGCCGATCTCGATGGTGACCGTCCCAGAAGAGCTGCTAGCTTCGGGCGCCGCCACCGGATCCGGCTCTACCGCCACAGGGACAAACGCGATCTCAAGGCCCTCCACGGCATCGTCGGGCAGAGCGAGCAGCCCCTTCCGGTCTTGCCGTCGCCAAGCCGAAAGCTGATGGGCAAGCACTCCGTGGCGCCGCGCGACATCCGTCACGCGGACGCCAGTCCGGAAGCTTTCCGCCATGATCCTTGCCTTCACCTCGTCCGGCCAATGCCGATAGCCCCGTGTGCGCCGGACAACATCGATCCGGCCGTCGAACCCGTCGCCATCATCCGGCATCGTCATCTCCTTCTGAACCATCAAAACGAAACTCGTCTCCCTGTCAGCGCCTGTGAACCGGCGAAATCAATGGGACGGAAACGGCGCATACGATGTACACCGGCTGCGTCTGCGACCAGCTTTCCTGGCAGATGGCCCGGTCGGGGCTGCTGACCGCCACCGCGCGGCTAGTGGCGCAGGGCGAGAGCGTCGCAGCCGCCACGGCCGCAGGCACGCCCACCTCGCTGGCGCTGCAGCGGTTCGGGCATTTCAACGGGGCGATCACGCGGAACGGCACGCCGCTCGGCAATGTCATTTCGGCCGAGGTGACCTATTCCAATGGCCTCGACCGGATCGAGACCATCCGCTCGGACGGGCGCATCGAGGGAGCGGATCCCGGCATGGCCGCGCTTACCGGCCGGGTGGAGGTGCGCTTTGCCGACACCGCGCTGATCACGCAGGCCATTGATGGCACGCCCTGCGAGCTGGTCTTCGCCTGGACCTCGGCGCCAACGCCAGCTTCACCTTCACCGCGCATGCCGTCTACCTGCCGCGCCCTCGGATCGAGATCCCGGGCCCGCAGGGCATCCAGGCCACCTTCGATTGGCAGGCGGCCAAGGCCACCAGCCCCGCCCGGATGTGCACCGCCGTTCTCGTCAACACCGTCGCAACCTATTGAGAAAGCCTGCCATGCTGACCCTCGACCTGACCAACGCGCCGCAGTGGTGCGATCTCAGTCGCGAGATCTTGCGCCCCGTGCTCGGGTCCTTCGAATAGCGCAGCCGGTTCCAGATCCGCCGCCCGATGCAGAGTTCGTTGTTCGGGATGCCCGCCATGCTCTGGCTTTGACGATCGATGCGTCCGGAGCCCAAGTCGCATCATCCGCCACTCGTAGCGGGTCGGACCCATGGGAGCGGATGTGTCCTATGCCATCCTTCCCGGGCAGGGCGAGCGCTGGTCGGATGCGGACGTGGGCCTGTTCAAACCTATCCCGAAAAGATGGCGCGGATACGGGCGGCCTGTTCTCGAAGGAAGCCCTGGTCCGACATGCTCAGGAAGCCGGTCGCGCCTCTGGATCGAAACTCCTCCGCCTCGCTGCGGTTGGAACTGAGGACAAGAGCAGGCATCCCGGCATCCCGTGCGCTGGCGAGGACAAGATCCACCGCGCGCTCTATCCCTCCGTCTGCGGCTGCCGGTCCCATGCTGGCGGCGAGATCCGCCCGTCCGATGAAGATCGCGTCCAGTCCGTCGGTGGCGAGGATCGCATCGAGCCTGTCGAGGCACTCCCTGTCCTCCATCATCGCGATGACGGCACAGCGTCGATCCTGCCGTCTCATGTGTTGCGCGACATCCGTCGCGCCGAACGCGCCGGCACGGGTCGCGGGCGACAGGCCGCGCGCTCCGCTGTATCGCGCGAGGGCGACGGCCTCGCGGGCGGCCTCGGGCGATGCCACATGCGGCACGAGCACCCCATCCGCCCCGCAGTCGAGCACCCGCAGGATGTCGGCCGGTTGCCGCACGCGTACCAGCCCGGCCATCCCGTGTGCGCGACAGGCCAGCAGGATCGCATCGGTGGTTTCCGGGTTGAAGGGGGCATGTTCCTCGTCGATCACGACGAAGTCGAAGCCGAGCGTCGCGAGGATCTCGGCCGGCTGGGTCGAGGGGATCTTCAGGAAGGTGCCGAGGATCGGCTCGGGCGCCCGCAGGCGGGCACGGAAACCGGTGCGATCGCCGGGCATCAGAAAGCCACCTCGCCTGCGCCCTTGGTGCCGAGCATCCTGCGTGCCTCGTCGGGAGTGGCGATCTCATGGCCCAGCTCCTCGAGGATGCGGCGCACCTTGGCGACCATCCGGGCGTTGCTTTCCGCCAGTTGCCCTCTGGCAATGTAGAGGTTGTCTTCCAGACCCACGCGCACATGCCCGCCCAGGATCGCGCCCATCGTCACCAGCGGGAACTGCGACCGCCCCGCCCCGAGAACGGACAGCAGATGGTCGCTGCCGAACAGCCGTTGGGCCGTCGCGCGCATGTGCATCAGGTTCTCCGGATCCGTCCCCTGCGCGCCGGTCACGCCGAAGATCGCCTGCACGAAGAAGGGCGGCTTCACCAGCCCGCGATCCGCGAAATGCGCGAGATTATACAGATGGCCGGTGTCGTAGCACTCGAACTCGAAGCGCGTGCCCTGTGCCGAGAGCCGTGTCAGCACCGTTTCGATCTGAGAAAAGGTGTTCGACATGATGAGGTCACGGGTGCCGCGCAGATAGTCGACCTCCCACGGCTGCGGATCGTGGCACCCTTTCTCTGCCGCGGAGATGTTGAAGTTGAAGGACCCCATGTTGAGCGAAGCGAGTTCCGGAGCGTATTTCAGCGCAGGAGCGATGCGGGCGTCCATCGACATGCCGAGCCCGCCGCCCGTGGTGATGTTCACGATGGCATCTGTCGCGGTGCGGAGGCGCGACAGGAACGCGGCATAGTGGGCGGGCTCCTGACTGGGCGCGCCGGTGTCCGGCACGCGGGCGTGCAGGTGCAGGATGGCAGCCCCCGCCTCGGCAGCGCCGATCGCGCTCTCGGCGATCTGCTCGGCGGTCACCGGAAGGTGGGGCGACATGGAGGGCGTGTGGATCGAGCCCGTGACGGCGCAGGAAATGATGGTCTTCTTCATGAAGGCACGGCCTTGTTGAAAGGGCCTGGCCCGGAGCAGTGCCGGGCCAGGCGTATGTCAGAACACCTTGACGATCCGGATCTGGGCCACGCTGTCGTAGTCGAAGCCGCCCTCGACCTTCAGGTCGCGGCCATACATGCCCTGCACCTGCACCGTGGGGGTGACGAAGTGGCTGCCGTAGATCCGGAGCTGGTCGCGGTGAGTCTTGAGACCGGTCTCGGTGCCGCCGATGCTCTGCGCGCCGCCGCGCTGGCCGGAATAGCCCACCGCGAGCGAGGTGGTGGACCCCCACTGCTTGCGCAGCATGGCCTGAAGCTGCCAGGACGGAGTGCGCTCATGGTTCATGCCATCCTCGTCGTGATCGCGCTGGAGGGCGACGTCCAGCGCGCCGTCGAAGTAGAAACCGTGGCCGAGGCCCTGGATCAGCCCGATCTGGGGGGTGATCGTCCAGGTGCCCTCGCCAAGACCCATGCGGGCCGGATCGTAGTCGCCCGTCGGCAGCGTCGCGAAGAGCGACAGGCCCAGCGTGGTGCCGGTCTCGGGGCTGTCCGGCTGCACGGGCCAGACGGTCAGGCCGAGCGTCAGATCGCCCAGCCCGTCGCTGGTGCGCTGCCCGACGCCGCCTATGTCGGCGTCGAGGCCGGCGAAGGGCGCGACCACATGGAACACGGCCGGGGTCTCGCCCATGTCGAAGTAGCTCAGCGTGCGCAGGATGCCGATGTTGGCCTCGAAGGAGGAACCCGGCACCTCTGCTCCGTCCAGCCGCAGCGTGTCGGAGCTCAGGTGCTGCCAGTAGACCATGCCCAGCGTGGTGCCGCCGGGCAGGATCGTGTAATCCGCCGGGCCGACATCGATGGCCCGGGCCGGGGCCGCAAGGCTCAGCGCGAGTGCCGCGAGCCCAAGGATGCGCGTCGTCGTCATTCAGGTCTCCTCCCTGTTGTCGTTGACGGTGGTGGTTCAGGAGGCTGCGACCTGCGGATGCGGCCGTGCCATGGAATAGGCGCCCCGGTGAAACAGCAGCGGTGCCTGATCCGTACTGTCGAAGGCGCTGACGCGGCCGATCAGGATCCAGTGGTCGCCGCCGTCGAGGATGGTCTCGCGCAGGCATTGGATCGAGGCGCAGGTGTCCGGCAGAAGCAGGCAGCCGCCCGCGCCCTCGGTGACCTCGAGCCCGTCGAACTTGTCCGCCGTGCGACAGGCGAAGCGGTTCGACAGGGCGATCTGGTCATGGGCGAGGATATTGACGGCGAAGTGGCTCGCGGCCTCGAAGACCGGGTAGCTGGACGAGGCCTTCAGGAGGCTCCAGAGGATCAGCGGCGGCTCCAGCGACAGCGAGGTGAAGCTGTTGGCGGTGACCCCCACGCGGCGGCCGTCTGCCTGGGCGGTGATGACGGTGACGCCGGTGGCGAAACAGCCCATGGCGGCGCGGAAGGCACGCGGATCGAACCCCTTGGCGGCGGGGAAGGTATCGGTCATCGGGACCTCTGCGGTTTGGTTGAGGCAAGGGGAGAGCGGCCCGGCCCGGGGGCGGGGCCGGGCGGCGGGTGTTTCAGAACAGGGAGGGATCCCGCTCCAGCCCCATCAGCGCCCGCCCGAGGATCTGGGCGCAGATGTCGTAGTCGGTGTAGGCGTGGGCGGCAGTCATGTGCGCGTCGCGGAACAGGCGCTGCCCTTCGGCATCGTCGAACCAGGACGATCCGCCGGACGCTTCGAACAGCCGGTCCACCGCAGCGACGAACATCTTCACCGCATAGGCCTGATTGGTCCGCCAGAAGGCCATCCTGGTCTCGTCCGGAAAGACGCGGCGCTCGGCGTGGTCGCGCATGTCCTCCCAGGTCTTCTCGAGGAAGGCCCGGCCCGCGGCCACCTGATGCGTGCTTTCCGCCAGACGCATGCAGGCGGGAATGGACTGACTCACCTTGGCGCCGGTGTAGGCGCGGACGCGGTTCCGTGTCCGCTCGGTGTAAAGCTGGATCATCCGCTCCGCGATGCCCAGAGACACGGCGGAGAAGCAGCTGGCGAAGACGTAGATGAAGGGCACATGATAGGTGGTGCTTCCGGGATAGAGGCCGCCGCCCGCCGAGGTCAGAGTCATCAGCGCCGGCACGGTCTCGATCCGGTGCTCGGGCACGAAGGCGTCCCTGACCACGAGGGTCTTCGAGCCGGTGCCCCGCATCCCGGCGGTGAACCAGGTGTCCTTGATCTCATAGTCGCTGCGGGGAAGGATGGCGAAGCTGTAGACCTTGCCGCCTTCGGGCGTGTCGCGCAGGAAGCCAAGGATCGCCCATTGCGCGTGATCGCAGCCCGACGACCAGCCGAACTCGCCCGAGAAGCGGACGCCGCCCTCGACGTCCTGGGCTTTTCCGTAAGGGGCGATCGAAGAGGAGCAGACCGTGTCGGGATCGTCCTGCCAGATCTCGTCCTGCAATTGCTTCGAATAGAGCGCGATCTGGTGCGCGTGCTCGGCCAGGAGCGAGAAGGCCCAGGCGGTGGACCCGCAGGCGGTGGCGATCAGCGCGATGCAATTCTCGAAGTCCGGCAACGGCATCTCGAGCCCGCCATAGGCCTTCGGCTGGAAGGCGCGGTGCAGGCCGGTGCTCTTGAGCAGGTCGATGTTCTCCTTCGGCACCTCGCGCATCTCCTCCGCTCTGGAGGCATTCGCCGCAATCCGGGGAAGGATCGCGCGGACGCGCTCGATCATCGGGGTGGTATCGTCGAACATGGGGTTTCTCCTCCCTGGAGGCGTCACTTGGACAGGAATTCGACGGCCGCCTCGCGGAAGCGGGCATCGGATGTGAGGGCCACATGGCCCGGGCCCTCGATCAGGCGGTGGCTCGCGTGGGGCATCGCCCGGCAGAGGCGCGTATCGGGCTGCGCCACGGCATCGTCGCGGCTGTTGAAGATCAGGATCGGCGCCTGCGCGGTGGCGAGCCGGTCTTCGGTCAGCACCGGGTTGGCGGGACGTTCCAGAATGGCGGCGAGACAGGCCGGATCGCTCGCGCTTTTTTCCGCATAGGCCAGCAGGGCCGCGACCTGCGGCGGAGGGGTCGTCGCCTCGCCCCGCAGTGCCGCGACAAGGGCGGGGCCGGCGGCTTCCGGGGCAAAGAGGTTGTCGCCGATGCCGCCCAGCACCAGACGCCCGTTGCGTCCGGGGC
Source organism: Cereibacter sphaeroides 2.4.1 (assembly GCF_000012905.2). Lineage (NCBI taxonomy): Bacteria > Pseudomonadati > Pseudomonadota > Alphaproteobacteria > Rhodobacterales > Paracoccaceae > Cereibacter > Cereibacter sphaeroides. Next base: position 51,124 of record NC_007494.2, read on the forward strand.
TGCGCGCCTCCAGCTCCAGCAGCAGCTTGGTGCCGAGCGAGAAGCCGATGGCGCCATGCAGCCCCGCGGGCAGCTTCGCCGCAAGGTCCCCGGCGAGGTCGGCATAGTCGGCAGGGTCATGCGAGCCGCCCTCGGGCCCGTGGCCCGCGATCGTCACCCCGACCGGATCGAAGCCCGCCGCGCGCAGAGCATCGCTCCAGCCATCGGCCTCCCAGGTGGCCGCGAACGACCCGCCCCAGCCGTGGATCAGCGCCACCCGTTTCATGCCGGAACGCCCCGGGCGGCCTCTGCGGCCGCCTTCAGATCGGGCGTGTCTGCCCCGGCAAAGATCAGGGCGCCGCGCACGTCGCGGAATCGCCAGCCGTCGGGCGTCTCGACGCAGTCGAAGGTGAAATCCGCAAGCGAGGACGGGGCCTCCAGCGGCAGGGGGCTTGCGCCCGAGCCGGAGAAGACGGTGATCGTCGCGGCGACCCGCATCCCGTCGCCGGGCAGCCTCCGCAGGTTGGTGCAGAGGTGCCGGGTGCGCCGCTGGCGCTCGGCCGACAGGGCGCGGCGGGCGGCGAAGTAGCGGGTCAGCTCTTCCGTCCCCTCGGCACGGAAGCTCTCGATCGCCAGGGCTCCATCGGCGGTGAAGAGCGTGGCGCCGGCGGTGTCGAGGGTCTCGTCCACCACCGCCCAGAAGCGCAGGACGAGATCCTGCACCTCGGGGAAGGCCTGCGACCGAAGGCTCATGACCCCACCGTCATGAAGGTCTCGGCCATCTCGTAGCCCCAGCCGTTCATCACCTCCGTCAGCTGCTCCGGCGCGATGTGGCAGTCGAGGGGCGGGGTGTCGTCGGAGAACTGCTCCATGCCCGAGGAGAACTCGTTGCGGTTGCCGAAGGGATCGAAGGCATAGGCGTAGTTGTTCGTGCCGAAGCCGGTGGACTTGCCCAGACCCCCGTTGTGACGGCCCGGCCCGAACTCCCAGCGATGACCGGTGTCCATCAGCCGGTCGGAGAGGCGGAAGTAGTGGTTGCCGTCCTCGACCGCGAAAGCCACGTGATGCAGCCGGTCCCCGGGACGCACGGCCCGCATGTAGGCGATGTCATGGTCATAGGCCGAGCCGCGCAGCCAGACGCCCGCCAGCTGGCCCCCGACCGAAATGTTGAGCGATGACTTGAAGCCGATCATCATCAGGAAGTCGCGCATCACCGACGGATCGACCGCGCCCAGCAGGTTGATGTGATCCATGTCGCAGGGCACATGGCTGCCGCGCGCGTCGAAGTCCGAGATCCCGGCGCGACGCTCCGCCCCGCCGGTGCAGAGCCGCAGCTCGTGGCCCGAGGGCAGGTGGAACTTGAGCGTCGCGCCCTCGCCGGGGCGGCTGTCGCCGTTCAGACGCTCGGAGGCGACGCCTTCCTGCTTCAGGATGCTCTCGACCCGGTCCAGATCCTCCTGATCGTCGACGCCGAAAGCGAAATTCTCGAGCGACTGCCTGCCCTTGACCAGCGTGATGTCGGCGGCCTCGCCGCGGCAGGCGAGATGGACGGTGGTGTCGTCACGCGACAGGACGGTGAGGCCGAGCACGTCCTCGTACCAGGCCAGAGCCTTGCCGAGGTCGCCGACCTGGACCGCGGCGTGGTCTATCCGGTTGATCCCCATGATGTGATCCTTTTCTACGGGCGAAATTGTCTGGGACGGCCACCGCGGAGGCGGCACGCCAAGGCAGCCGCGAGACGCGCTGCCGGGAACCGGGCACGACGAAGCCGTTCGGACCGAAGCGTCCGTCACGTCGCGTGCGAGGGTCAGGAATGGGTCAGGTCAGGGCGCGTCGGGGCGCCATGTCACCGGTCAGTCCGGTCGTGGTCTTGGTGTCACGGTAGTCCTCCCTGCGGGCTCTCCCCAGCCCTGAGCGATGGCAGCCCTCCTGCTGCCCTGTCCCGATCCTATGCGAGACTGTAATTTGAACAAATAGTCATTTTACAAATTTCGCTGCGTGGAATTGGAAACGTGGCGCGGTTGCGGTCTGGTTCCCGGATCGCAACCGCGGCATATCTGGGGTGTCCCGCTTCGGAGGACGCAAGGCAAAGGCCCGCTTCGCGCATGGGAGAGAGCACCGAGACACCTGACGAGGCCATCGCCCGCATGGGGTATCGCACGGCAGGGAACGGCAGACGCGCCGAGATCGGCGCTGCACGCCGGGCCAAGTCGCGCAACACGATCATGGCGGCCGCGTTCGACTGCTACGGTCGCGAGAACGGACGCTTCGTCCGCATCGAGGATATATGCAAGTCAGCGGGCGTGGCCCGCGGCACGTTCTACAATCACTTCGGCGATCTCGAAGCGTTGCGCTACCAGTTGCTGGAAGAGTTGACCGGGGAATTCGACCGCGCCGTGCACCACATGTTCGGTGCGCTGGAAAATGCCGCCGAGCAATCCGCGGTCGCCATTCGCTACTATCTGCATGCGGCTGAAAAGAACCGCGCCTGGGGCTGGGCCATGATCCATTCCTCCGCGCCGGGGCACACTTTCGGCGAGATGGTGTGGCACAACTCTCTGGTGACGATCCGGCGCGGCGTGGACGAAGGGCTGTTCCACATTCCCACGGCCGAGATCGGGCGCGACATCCTCATGGGGGCGGTGGCCTCGGCCATGGTGTCGGTCACCAGCGGCACCACATCCAGCGACTACCCCGAGCAGATCTCGGAGCATGTCCTGATGGCCTTCGGCATGTCGCGTTCGGCCGCGCGCGACGTCTCGCGCCGCCCGCTGCCCGCGCTGCCCGCGATCGCGCATGACACCATCGTCATCGCCTCGATGCCGGCGCTCGGCGACATATCGGACTGAGCTACTCGATGACGGTCCGCGCGACCGGGTAATCCTCTGCGTTCAGCACCCACCCGTCCTTCTGCGAGAAATCCATCCGCGGCGGCGAGAAGATGTCCACGATCTGTGTTGCCTCCGACACCCAGAGCGTGGTGTGGATCGCCGGCGGTGGCAGCACCGTGACCGAAGGGCTGGCGCAGCGGATGTGCATGTCGGGCAGCCACTCGGCCATGTCGGGCGTCCAGGGCCATCGCAGGAAATGCTCGAAGTCGCCCTCCAGCGTCAGGCTGATCTGCTCGAAGCTGGCATGATAATGCGGTGACACCTTCGATCGGTCCCGCGGTGCGGTGAAGCGCGGCAGGATGTTCACCATCATCGTCGTGCAGCGGAAGAGCCGTCCGAAGCGCCCCGGACTGTCGGGTACCTCGAGATCGTAGACGCGCAGCCGAAAGCCGCCGACCGGGTCCGGCCATGGCTGGAACGGCGGGATGACCGGATTCGCGGCGACCGACGGGTTGCTGCAGGCCGCGACCAGATCGGCAGAGCGCGTGGTGTAGACAAACGCCACCTTGCCCCTGCCGGCGATCCGCACCCGACTGTCGCCGGGCGGAAGGATGAACAGGTGATTGCCGGGATGATCCGTCACCGCACCGCGGGCGGTGGTGATCGTGAAGCGGATCTCCGGATCGGTGGAGAAGACCATGTATTCGTCGAGCTGCGCCGTCCGCGCGAAGTCCGCCGCGCCGTCCAGCTCCACCAGCCGCAGAACCACGTTCGTCGACCGCATGGTCCAGGCGCGCCAGCCCGGGCCTGCATCCTGCGGCGGCGCGTCGGCGAACTGGCCTGTCGCCGGAAGACAGAAGGGGCCGGAGAAGCTCTGCTCTGCCTTGCCTGCAAGCGTCTTGCGCGGATCACTGTCGTCGAACATGGGCGTCTCCTCCTTCGAACCTCCCCCGGAGGTCGCATGACCGCGCCGGCGCTGCACGGGAAATGCGGCTTCGTTCCGTACCGTGGAATTCCCCTTTTCGCGGCTTGTCGATCCGCCCTCGCGTGCGCCACCGTTCCGGCAGGAGGAGATCATGACCAAGACGCTCGTCATCATCGCGCACCCCGACATGGCCCGGAGCCGGGTCAACGCCGCCTGGGCCGAGGCCCTGCGCCGCGCCGGGGACATCACCCTGCGCGATCTTTCCGCCCTCTACCCGGACGGCATGATCGACGGCGCCGTCGAGCGGTCGCTCCTTGAGGCGCACGACCGGATCATCCTGCAGTTTCCCCTGACCTGGTATTCCTGTCCGCCGATCCTGTCGGCCTGGCAGATCGCCATCCTGACGCGCGGCTGGGCCTATGGACCGGGAGGCCGTGCGCTCCGGCTGAAGACCTTGGGCGTCGCCCTCTCGACCGGGTCGAACGGGCGGGACTACCAGCCCGACGGACGCTACGGGAGGACGCTCGAGGACGTGACGGTCCCGTTCGAGCTGATGGCACGTCACACCGGGATGCACTACCTGCCGCCCTTCACCCTAACCGGCGTCCGCGAATGCGATGACGCCGCGGTTGCAGCCTCCGCCCGGGCCTATCTCGATCATGTGCGCACCGCAAAGCCGCGCATCCTTGCCTCGGGCAGGGACGATGACCGTGCCCGGACCGTCTATCCGCTGGAGGCGGGCGCGCGATAGGCCGTCCCGCTCGTGCAGGCCTCCGCCGCAGCGCGCAGGTCTGACTTCAGGGCAGAGACATCGACCTTTGCCTTGGCGAAATAGGTGATGCCCAGCGTGCCCACGAGTTTCGCGCCCATCCGCAGGGGCAGGGCGAGGGAATGGGTCTCCGGCTGAATGTTGCCCGTGCGCTCGCCGAAGCCGCTGGCCCGCGTCAGAGCCACGACGGACTGGGCCCGCTCTCCGATGGCCCTGGCCTCTTCGACCGAGCCGGCCGTCTGCTGAAGCAGGGCCACGAGATGCTGTCGCTCTTCCGTCGGGCAGAAGCCGAGATAGGCGCGGCCATGGGCATAGTCGAGCAGGGTCATGCGGCGATTGATCGTCGATTGGTAATGCGAAAGCGGGCTCATCGGTATCGTGCTGAAGCGGATCACCAGCGCATCCACGTCGAGCGTCGCCAGCGCCGTGGGCCAGAGCGTGCGCCGCGTGAGGTCCTCGGCCGCCTCGCGGGCCACATCGAAGACCTGCGGCAGACCGTGATGCCCCGCGCCGAGCGCCGCGACCTTCTCGGTCACGCAATAGCCCGCCTGCCGCCCGATCTTGCGCACATAGCCGGCGGCCACCAGCGTCTCGAGCAGGCGTACGACGGTCGGTGCGGGCAGCCCTATCTGTTCCGCGAGATACTGGACCCGCACGACAGCGGCCCGGTTCATCAGTTCGAGGATCTGCAGGGTCCGCTCGACAGAACGGACGGTCTTGGGAGCAGCGGTCATGGGGCCTTCGGTTTCGAGTATGATGGATACTGCGTCACCATTAGGCTCCGGACTCATCGATCGTCAAAGCCAGAACATGACGGTTGCGGCGGGGCGACCGAGGACTGTCCGGGCGCACATGTCGTATCGGTGGCGACGCGCCTCCAGCCCGTGAGGCGGCCGAGCACGATCTCGATCCGGCTGCGGCGGCGATTGGCCGCGATGTCCGCACTCTGCGCATGGCGGACGGCGACCACGGCCGATACAATCTCCAAGTTGCGCATCAAGATGCGCGGGTGGCACCCTCCAAGCTGGAATGCAGAGTGGCCCCGGGCGCCGCGAACTGTGCGCGCAGGCCAGCGCCTCTGCGTCAGTTGGCACAGGCCGCGGCAGACGCGGAGCGGGCCTTTCCCGCTCGGCCAGCGGTCTGTGACGTCTGCCGGAAACGCTTCGTCGACGCCTGCCGCCCGCGCCCCCATGGAGCGCTCAGAGCTCTGCAGATTGGCCAGGCCCTCTTGGCGGGCGGGCAGAGTGGCGTTGCAGAACCCGCAGGCAGGAACGATCGCCAGTTTCGTGCCGCGCTCGGCCGTCCTCGCCTCCCGGTGGCGACCGGCCCCGCAACTGCGCCGTTCGGCCGGGGTGCGGAACCCTCCGCGAGAGAGGTCAGACGACGGCCCGGGACCCGACCGCCGGCTGGGTGAGAAGACCCGAGAGCTGCGTAAGCCCTTCCTCGAGCATCCCGCGGTCCGGGGCGATGCCGAGAGAGATCCGAACGGCCTCGGCCGGGTGAGGGGAGACGGCGAAGGCCGAGGCCGGGACGATGGCGAGGCCCGCCCGCTCGGCGTGGTCGGCAAATTCGGCGGCGCGCCAGCGCTGGGGCAGGTGCAGCCAGAGGTGGTGCCCGTCAGGATCGGCGGCAAAATCGAGCCCCGAGAAGATCGACGCGGCGGAGCTCTGGCGCTGGCGGTTTTCGGCGCGGATCGCAGAGGCAAGAGCCGTCAGCGTGCCGTCCGTGATCCAGCGGGTGGCGAGGGCCGCGAAGATCGGCGGCGCCATCAGCACGCTCGACCGCAGGACCGTCGCCAGCCGGACGGCGGCCGCGGCATTGGGCGCAAGGACATAAGCGATGCGCAGCGCCGGCGTGGAGCATTTCGAGAGGGTGGCGATATGCCATGTCAGCTCCGGCGCCAGCTCCGCCAGAGCCGGAAGGCGTTCGGAGCGCAGCGGTGCGTAGGGGTCGTCCTCGATCAGCAGGACACCGTGGCGGCGGGCCACGGCGGCAACCTCCCGGCGACGGTCGGCCGGCAAGGTCGCTGTCGTCGGATTGTCGATCGACGGGATGAGATAGAGGAGCTTCGGCGCCCGCTCGCGGCAGACCGCCTCGAACGCCTCGGGGAGGATGCCCTGTTCGTCCATCGCCACCGGCGCCAGCTCGAGGTGCTGCTGCGCCGCGACCGCCTTCAGGCCGGGATAGGTCACGGCCCCGGCCGCCACGACATCGCCGCGCCCGAGCAGCAGCGCGCAGAGGGCGAAGAGTGCGGCCTGCGCGCCGCTGGTCACGACGATCCTGTCGGCCGAGGCTCCGGCCACGCGTCCGGCCAGCCAGGAGGCGGCGGCCGTGCGATCCGCGGGCGCGCCGGTGCTTTCCTGATAGTGCATGGCGAGCGTGCCGCGCGGGCTCGTCAGGATGGATGCGATGCCCTGAGGCAGGATCCGCCTCAGATCGGGCTCGGCGGGCTGCGGCGGAATGTTCATGCTGAGATCGAGAGGAGTGCCGCCGCCCTCGTCGCCGGCGGGTTCGTCGCGTACGAAGGTCCCGCGGCCGACCTGCGCCGAGACGAGCCCGCGGCGCTGCGCCTCGTTGAGGGCTCTCGTGACCGTGGTCAGGTCCACGCCCAGGGCCTCGGCAATGGCGCGCTGGGGTGGAAGCCTCTCGCCCGGCGTCACCCGTCCGGCGCGGATGTCGGCCTCGAGCGCATCGACGATGCCGAGATATTTCAGTCGCGCCGTGTCGACGAGATGCGGCCGCCACATGTGCGCCTCCTGTTGTCGGGTGATCGACCCTACGCCCTAAGCCGGATGTCGGGCAATCCGGTGCCGGGATGCCGCAGCGCCGCACGGGGCGGACGGGCAGGGGCTGCCCGTCCGCGCGCGCGAGGCATCAGGATCGGGCGCCGTGGAACGCGGCCTTCACGGCGGCGACCGGACCGCCCTCCGGGCCTCCGGCGTCATCCAGCCGGATCCGGAGATCCGTCAGCGCGCCCGTTGCCGGGTCCGATCCCTGCGGTGCGGTGAGGTAGAGCCGCACCAGCCCGGTGGCGTTGGCCGCAACGGGCACATCCAGCCCGGCGCTGCCTTCGATGCTGGGCCGAAGCCCTGCGCTCCCGTCGACGGCCAGCCGGAACCGGCGATCCTCGCCGCTCATGTTGCGCAGCCGCAGCTCGTAGGCATTGCGGATGCTGCCGTCGGACAGGGTTACGAAGAGGGGGTTGCGCACCGGAGTGACGGCGAGATCCACGGCGGGGCGGAGCAGCAGCGCCGCGATCAACGTCACCCCGACCCCTGCCCAGAGCACCGCATAAAGCGACGTCCGCAAGCGGAAGAGCCGCCTCCAGGCGGGTTTCGGGGTGTCACCCGCCCGCTCCAGATGCTCGTCGCTCAGGGCGAGATAGCCGATCAGCCCGCGGGGCCGCCCGATCCTGTCCATCGTGTCGTCGCAGGCGTCGATGCACAGGCCGCAGGTGATGCAGGCCATCTGCTGGCCCTCGCGGATGTCGATGCCCATGGGGCAGACGTTGACGCAGGCCATGCAGTCTATGCAGTCCCCGCGCCCTGTCTCGCTGCGCTTGCCTCTCGGCTCCCCGCGCCAGTCCCGATAGGCGACGGTGATCGTTTCCTCGTCCATCAGCGCTGCCTGAATGCGCGGCCAGGGACAGGCGTAGATGCAGATCTGCTCGCGCATGAAACCGGCAAAGACAAAGGTCGTGGCCGTCAGGACGAAAATGGTGATCCAGGCGACGGGATGCGCCGTCAGGGTCACGAGGCCGTTCAGCAGTGTCGGTGCATCGGCAAAGTAGAAGACCCAGGCGCCGCCGGTCAGCAGCGAGATCGCGGCCCAGACACTCCACTTCAGAAGGCGCTTCCAGACCTTCTCGGCGGTCCATGCCTGCCGATGCAGCCGGATCTGGGCGTTCCGGTCGCCCTCGATGCGGCGTTCGACGAGCAGGAAGAGGTCGGTCCACACCGTCTGCGGGCAGGCATAGCCGCACCAGACGCGCCCGGCGGCCGAGGTGAACAGGAACAGCCCGAGGCCGGCCATGATCAGCAACCCGGCGACGAAGTAGAATTCATGCGGCCAGATCTGGATTCCGAAGAGGAAGAAGCGTCGGCCGGCAATGTCGATCAGCACCGCCTGGTCGGGAAGGTTCGGGCCCCTGTCCCAGCGCAGCCAGGGCGTGAGGAGGTAGATCCCAAGGCTGACCGCCAGGATCCACCATTTGGCCGTTCGGAAGGCGCCGGAGATCTGGCGCGGAAAGATGGGTGTTCGCGGGGCGTAGAGGGGCTCGCTCATGGTTCGCTTCTCGGTGCGGCCGGATCGTTCGGAACGCCGGCGGAGGATCGGGTGCCACGCCAGAAGAGACGGCGCATCGGGAACGGAGACCGGACGCAAGGGAAGACTGGCCCATCGAGCGCGTCAGGTTGAACAGAGACTCACGGCACGCGCCGTACCTACACCCATACAAATCTCTGTTCAATGTATGGTTCATGTCTTCGTGGGGAAGAAGGGTGGCCCCCTATTCTCTAACAATGTCCAGGGAAGTGTCGGCACGTTTCGCCGCGCATCACGCGTGCGTCAGGAGTGTCAGCGGCAAAATGTCCGTTGATTCATCCAGATTGTAAGCCATACAAATGGCCGATAGGCGGCTCGGCAATGCCTGCCGCGATGCGTGTCGCTCCAACAGAAGGTGATCCCCATGGAGTTCTCTCAGCACTTCCAGAAGCTCATTGACGACATGCGACTGGACGGGCGGTACAGGACGTTCGCGGAACTCGAGCGCATCGCCGGGGAGTTTCCGACCGCGCTCTGGCATGGTCCGGACGGGCAGGCCAGACGCGTGACGGTCTGGTGCAGCAACGACTATCTGGGCATGGGCCAGAACGCCGAAGTGCTGGCCGCGATGCACCGGTCGATCGATCTGTCGGGCGCCGGCACCGGAGGCACCCGCAACATCTCGGGGACCAACCGGCAGCACGTCGCCCTCGAGGCGGAACTTGCGGACCTGCACGGCAAGGAATCCGCGCTCATCTTCACCTCCGGGTGGATCTCCAACCTCGCGGCTCTGGGCACGCTGGGCAAGATTCTGCCCGAATGCGCGATCTTCTCGGATGCGCTGAACCACAATTCGATGATCGAGGGCATCCGCCGGTCCGGCGCCGAGCGCTTCATCTTCCACCACAACGATCCCGTCCATCTGGACCGGTTGCTTTCGTCCGTCGATCCGGCGCGCCCGAAGATCGTGGCCTTCGAAAGCGTCTACAGCATGGACGGCGACATCGCCCCCATCGCCGAAATCTGCGACGTGGCCGAGCGGCATGGTGCGCTGACCTATCTCGACGAGGTTCATGCGGTCGGACTTTACGGCCCGCGCGGCGGCGGCATCAGCGACCGCGACGGGTTGGCGGATCGGGTGACGATCATCGAGGGCACGCTCGCCAAGGCTTTCGGCGTGATGGGCGGCTATGTCAGCGGCCCGTCCCTGCTGATGGATGTGATCCGCAGCATGTCCGACAGTTTCATCTTCACCACCTCGATCTGCCCGCACCTCGCGGCGGGGGCCCTCGCGGCGGTCCGGCATGTGAAGGCTCATCCCGACGAGCGCCGCCGGCAGGCGGAGAATGCGGTGCGCCTCAAGGTCCTGCTGCAGAAGGCCGGTCTCCCGGTTCTCGACACGCCCAGTCACATCCTTCCCGTGATGGTGGGCGAGGCGCATCTCTGCCGCAGCATCAGCGAGGCGTTGCTCGCCCGCCACGCCATCTACGTCCAGCCGATCAACTATCCGACCGTGGCTCGGGGGCAGGAGCGGTTTCGGCTGACGCCGACGCCCTTCCATACGACGTCTCACATGGAGGCACTGGTCGAGGCGCTCCTCGCCGTTGGCCGGGATCTCGGATGGGCCATGTCGAGGCGGGCTGCCTAGGCAGGAGCCACCACCGGCTCTCGGTCCCGTGGCCGGCGCCTGCGCGGGATCGAAGCGCTCTCGCCCGCCGGCCATGCGCAACGGACCCGGGTGCCGGAAGACACGCCATCGGATCCGGCAAGGACGGCGTGTTCGTCGCGGAGGGCACCCGGACAGGCGCTGCGGGATCCGGCGCCGTCATCCTCTCGGCCGGAGAGATCGCCTTGATCCGGCATCCCCCGAAGCCGTGGACGCGCCGTGCCTGCGTCGACAGCTTGGTCGTCCGGATGGCCGCTCTTCCCGGCGTCCCGTCCTGGCCAAACGCCGATGCCGCCGGAGCCTGTCTCATGCCCGCTCCCGGGACAGAGGGCGGGACTGCGGAAGGCCGCTCCTTACCGGGCGCTCCCGGCAACCGCAGCCAGCAGGGTCGCGCGCGCACCCTCGACATGGGCGACCATCGCCCCGCGCGCGCCGGCGGCATCGCCCGCTGCAATCAGTCGGCCGATCTCGGCATGGTCCTTGTGGTCGGGCGGATAGCGCAGCTCCGACCGCCATTCGAGGAAGAAGAACCGCTCGTATTCGCGGATGATCTGCACGGCGATGCGGTGCAGCCGCGCGTTGCCGGTGGCGATGGCTATCGCCTCGTGAAAGGCGTTGTTCAGCACCGCCTGCTCCCGCAGGAGCCGCAGATCCGGATCCACGACCCGGTCATAGGCTGCCGACGACCTCTGGGCCAGGCTCACGATCCGCTCCAGATCCTCGGGCGTCGCCCGCTGGGCCGCCACCTCGGCGCAGGTGCCCTCCACCATGGCGCGGACGTCGAAGATCTCGCCGATGTCGGCCACATGCAGCACCGAGACGACATAGCCGCGGCGCGGAATGGTCTCGACCAGCCCCTCGACCTGCAGCCGCAACAGCGCCTCGCGGATCGGCGTCTTGCTCATCTCCATCTCGGCAAGAAGATCGGCCTCGGTGAAGGTCAGCCCGGGCGGCATCTGGCAGGTGAGGATGCGGTGGCGGATCGCTTCGTAGGCGCGAGCGGTCAGCGACGGTGCGCGCGCCCGCTCGGCGCCCGCCGACTCGGTCTGGAACACCGGGACGATCGTCCGTGTGCTGATAATCAAGCCATCCCCTCCCTCTGGGCGATCAAATCTTACGCAAGCCGAACCATGAGGCCTTCATCCCCCTTAGCACGGCCCGAGGTGCTTTCAAATTGAGAATATGCGCACTGATATATCACGAGATGCATCAAGAGGGATCGCTCTCCGTGGCAAGCTACCTGTTCAGGCGATTCCTGCTGGCGATGCTGGTTCTGGCCGTCGCGCTGCTGATCCTGTTTTGTCTGGTCTATGCGGTGCCGGGCGATCCGGCGACCGTTGCCCTCGGCCCGCGGGCCACCGAGGCCCAGAAGATCGCCTTCCGCGAGAGGATGGGGCTCGATGACCCGATCGTGGTGCAGGCCATCACCTACCTTGGACTGCTGCTGCGCGGCGACATGGGGGTCGACCTGCTCAGCCAGCGGCCGGTGGCCGATCTGGTGCTGGCCGCGCTGCCGCGCACAGTGCTGCTGGCGGTGGTGGGACTGGGCTGGGCGGTGGCCCTCGGCCTGCCGCTGGGCGTCGTCTCGGCCCTGCGGCCCAATACGCTGATCGACCGCATCGTTGGCGTGATCTCGACCAGTGTCGTGGCCCTGCCGGCCTTTCTCATGGCGATCTATGCGCTGATGCTGTTCTCGGTGACGCTGGGCTGGTTTCCCGCCATCGGCGCCGGAGAGCCCGGCCATTACGCAAGCCAGGCGCGGCACCTCGTCCTGCCGGCGCTCGCGGTCGGCATTGCCTGGGTCGGCTATATCGCCCGGCTGGTGCGGGTCTCGATGCTGGAGGTTCTGGCCGAGAACCACGTCCGGACCTATCGCGCCTTCGGGGTCTCGGACCTGCGGATTGCGATGCGCTTCGCGCTGCCCATCGCCGTCGCGCCGGTGCTGTCGGTGATCGGCGTCGGGATGGGCAATCTGCTGTCGGGTGCCGTGCTGGTCGAGGTGGTCTTCGCCCGGCCCGGCCTCGGCGCGCTGGCCTATGACGCGGTGATCAGCCGCAATTTTCCCGTTCTCTTCGGCTCGGTCGTCGTGACCACCGCGCTCTATGTCACCGCCAATTTCCTCGCCGATGCGGCGATCGCCGCGCTCGATCCGCGCGTGGCCAAGGAGAGCTGAGATGTCCGACCTTCCCCTCGTCCGGCTGCCGGCGGCGTCGCCCGGGATCGCCACAGCTCTGGGGCATCTGCGGACCGTCCGGCGCAACCCGGTGGGCGCGCTGTCGCTGACCTTCATCCTGGCTCTGATCGCGGTTGCGCTGTTTGCGCCCTGGATTGCGCCCCACGATCCGACCGCCATCGCGCCGCGCCTGCGCATGCAGCCGCCCGGGCCGGGCCATTGGCTGGGCACCGACCAGCTGGGGCGGGACGTGCTCAGCCGGCTGATCTTCGGGGCCCGCACCGCGCTGAAGGTGGCGATCACCGGCACGGTCGGGGCGCTGTCGGCGGGGCTGGTGCTGGGCCTTGCCGCGGCGCTCGGGACGCGCTGGATCGACAGCGCGCTGGTGCTGATCAACGACTCGCTCAAGGCGCTGCCGCTGGTGCTGTTCGCGCTGGTGCTGGTGTCGATCTACGGGCCGTCGCTGGCGATCCTCGTCACCATCATCACCCTCTCGATGGCGCCGGGCTATTTCCGCGTCGTGCGCAATCAGGCCCTGGTGCTGCGCAATGCGGATTACGTCATCGCCGCCCGCGCGATGGGGGCCTCGCGGCTGCGGGTCGCGGTCAGCCATCTGCTGCCCAATCTGGTGGGGCCGCTTCTGGTGCTGGTCGCAATGGATATCCCGGCGGTGATCGGCATCGAATCCGGTCTGTCCTTCCTCGGGCAGGGCGTCCAGCCGCCGGAGTCGAGCTGGGGCACCATGCTGTCCGAGGGTTACACCTATCTGCGCCAGGCCCCGCATATCGCGCTGACCGCCGGCCTGCCGATCATCCTGACCACAATCGCCTTCACCTTCTTTGGCGAAACGCTGCGGGACGCCCTCGATCCCCGCGCCGCAAGAGGCCGCAAATGACCGCTGTTCTGTCGCTGAAAGAGGTCGGCATCCGCTACGATCCCGATCCCGCCGCAGCGCTCGCCGTGCGCAATGTGACGCTGGAGGTTCATCCGGGCGAGACCCTGGGCCTTGTCGGCGAAAGCGGATCCGGCAAGTCGAGCCTTGCCGCGGCCATCGCCGGTCTGCTGCCCCGGCAGGCGGCGACCGAGGGCCGGGTGACCTTCGACGGCGTCGACATGGCTGCGATGGATGCCTCCGCGCAGCGCCGGCTGCGGGGGGCCAAGATCGCCACCATCGCGCAAGACCCCTTCACCTCGCTGAACCCGGTGGTGCGCATCGGCCGGCAACTGGTCGAGTTCCAGCACTGGCGGCGAGATCTGTCTGCGGCCGCCCGCTGGGCCCGCGCCGCCGAAATGCTGGCCCGCGTCGGCCTGTCGGACGCCGAACTCCGCATGCGGCAGTATCCGCATCAGCTGTCGGGCGGGATCCGCCAGCGCGTCGCCATCGCCGCGGCCCTGCTGGTCAATCCGCGCCTGCTGATCGCGGACGAGCCGACGACCGCGCTCGATGCCACCACCGAGGATCAGATCATCGACCTGATCCGCGCCGCCCGCGCCGAAATGGACGGGGCCGTCGTCTTCATCACCCATGACATGGGGGTGGTGCGCCGGCTGTGCGACAAGGTTGCCATCCTCTATGCCGGCGAGCTGGTCGAGGCGGGCCCGGTCGATGCGGTCTTTGCCGCACCGCGTCACCCCTACACCCGCGCTCTTCTGGCCTGCGACCCGGCCGGCATTGCCGAACCCAGCCGCAACCTGCCGACGATCCCCGGCACCGTTCCGGCCCCCTCCGATCTGCCGCCCGGCTGCATCTTCGCGCCGCGCTGCGATCGGGCGCTGGCGATCTGCCACAGAACGCGCCCCCAGCGCACCGAGGTCGGGCCCGGCCGCGCCGCCGCCTGCCATCTGACCGGAGCCGCGGCATGAGCAGCGAGGCCACACTCCCGCAGCCCGTCCTGCTCGAGATCAACGACCTGCAGGTGCGCTATCCGGTCGGCTCGCTGCTCAGCCGGCTGGCGGGCGGCCCGCGCGAGGTCAGCGTCCTGCCCGGCACCAGCCTGCGCATCGGCCCGGGCGAAACCCTGGGCCTGATCGGCGAAAGCGGGTCGGGCAAGACCACGCTCGGCCGCGCGGCCATCGGGCTGACGCCGATCTCGGCCGGCAATATCCGCATCGGTCAGGATGTCACCTCGATGGCCGGGGCCAGGATCTGGGACAGGATGCGCCGCGGCGTCGGTTTGATGTTCCAGGACCCGGTCGCGGCGCTGAACCCGCGGATGAAGATCGGCCGCTCGGTCACCGAACCGCTCGTCATCCATGGTGCGCTGACCGGCGACCGCCGCGCCAAGGCGGTCGAGCTGCTGGCGCAGGTCGGGCTGACCGAGGGCTTTGCCGACCGCTATCCGCATGAAGTGTCCGGCGGGCAGGCGCGGCGCGCGACGGTGGCGCGGGCGCTGGCCCTGAAACCGGCGCTCGTCATCGCGGACGAGCCGACCGCCGGCCTCGATCTGTCGGTGCAGGGAGAGCTGCTGAACCTGCTCAACGATCTGCAGGCGCGGCTCGGGATCAGCTTTCTGATGATCACCCACAATCTTGCCGTGGCGCGCCATGTCACCGACCGTATCGCCATCATGTATCTGGGGCGCATCGTCGAGACCGGCCCGACGGCGGAGCTGTTCGCTCGGCCCGCGCATCCCTATACCCGCGCCCTCCTTGGGGCGCGCGGCCGGCCCGACCGGGCCCAGCCACCGCTGGAGGGCGAGGTGCCGAGCCTCGCCCGCCGCCCGAGGGGCTGCGAGTTCAACACCCGCTGTCCGCTCGCCACCGACCGTTGCCGCGCCGCAGCACCCGAGCAGCGCAGCCCGGCCCGCGGCCGCCTCGTGACCTGCCATCGGGCCGAAGAGCTGATGGCAGCCCCGCAATAACCACAACAACACCTCCCAACAGCAGAGAAACATCATCATGACCGGACTCCCCCTGAGCCGACGCAGGTTCGTCCAGACCGCCGCCGCCGCGGGTCTTCTGATCCCCGCCGCGGGCCTTGTCCCCGGTGCCGCGTTCGCGCAGGAGGGCCGGATCCTGCGGATCCGTAACGACGGCGACATGCGCCGCCTCGACCCGGCGACCCGCGGCGGCTGGTATGACGAGACGGTGATGTTCTCGATCTTCTCCGGTCTCGTGCGCTACAAGGCCGGCGACGCGTGGGGATGGGAGCTGGACGCCGCAGAGAGCATCGACGACAGCGATCCGCAGCATGTCAAATTCACCCTGCGCCCCGGCATCCAGTTCACCGGCGGTTTCGGCGAGATGACCGCCGAAGATGTGAAATTCTCCTACGAGCGCTTCCGGGATCCCGACGTCAATGCCGTCTATGGCGCAGATTGGGCGGCTCTCGACCATGTCGAGGTCACCGGCACCCATAGCGGCATCATCCACCTCAGCCGCCCCTTCGCGCCGCTGTTCACCTCGACCCTGCCGCATGCTTCGGGGCTGATCCTGTCCAGGGCCGCGATGGAGGCCGCGGGCAGGTCGGTGATCGACACCGATCCTCTGGCCTGTTCCGGCCCCTATCAGATCGCGGAATGGCGCCCGCGCGAGCTGATCCATCTGGTGCGCAACCCCGGCTGGGTCGGGCCCGCGCCCCATTTCGACGAGATCCGCCTGCTGCCGCTGACCGACCTGATCTCGGCCGAGACCGCCTTCGACGCCGGCGACATCGACGTCACGCAGATCGCGGTCAACTCCATCGCCGTGCGCGATGCGGAGGCCGACAATCTGGTGGTCAAGCCGGCGCTGGCCTACACGTGGCTCGGCATGAACATCGAGAACGAGGTGCTGCTGGATCTGCGCATCCGCCGCGCGATCCAGCATGCGATCAACACCCGGGAGGTCGTCGAAGGCACCTTCGGCGAGGCGGTCACTCCGGCCCATGGCCTGATCCCGCCGCCGCTGCTCGGCGCACGCGAGGCCAATCTCTACGGCTACGATCCCGACGCCGCCCGTGCCCTGCTGGCCGAGGCCGGGGTGCCCGCGCTGCAGCTGACCCTGTCCTTCAACGGCGATCCTGACATGATGATCGCCGCTCAGGTCATTCAGGCGCATCTGGCCGCCGTCGGCATCACGCTGGAGATCCGCGCGATGGATGGTGCGACGCTGACCGCGCAGCAGCAGGACAGCGAAGGCGGCACCTACAAGGACATCCAGCTGTTCTTCTCGACCTTCACCACGGCCCCCGATCCCAGCTGGGTCACCGAATGGTTCACCTGCGCCCAGATCGGCGACTGGAACTTCCAGCGCACCTGCTCGGAAGAGTGGGACAGCAGGAATGCCGCCGCGGCCGAGGAGAGCGACCCGACCAGCCGCGCCGCCACCTATGTCGATCTGCAGAACCAGCTGGAAGAGACCGGCGCCTATGTCTTCCTGATGCATGGCGTCAATGCCTGGATCTCGAAGCCCGGGATCCGAACCGCCTACAGCGCCGATGCGCAATGGGCGCTGCTGCGCGACTTCGCGGCCGTGTGATCCGGCCCGGCCCCTGCGGGGGCCGGCACCACGATCCGGGCCTGCCATCGCACGCCCGGCCCCCCTGTCTCAGTTGCACGAACCGGCCGCCCGCCTCTGCCCGCGCCGGAGGGAGATCGTCTTGTCCGCCCCGAGCCCTGCCATCCAACGGTGGCGCCACGCCTCCCGCGCGCTGAACGAACCGGCCTACCGGCGCTATTTTCTGGCGCAGGTGCCGCTGGTCATCGGCACCTGGATCCATTCCATCGCTCTCGGCTGGCTGATGTGGCGGCTCAGCGCCTCGCCGATGATGCTGGGCGTGCTGGCCCTCTGCGATCTGGGCCCGACCCTGCTTCTGGGGCCGATCACGGGGACGCTGGTGGACCGGGTCGACCGGCGCAGGCTGCTGCTCGGCCTCATCTGCATCAATTTCGTGCTGATCTGCACGCTGGCCGCGCTGGCGATCACCGACAGCATCACCGTTCTGGCCATGCTGATCCTGACCCCGAGCATCGGCATCATCGCGGCCTTCGAGAGCCCGGCGCGTCAGGCTCTGGTGGCCGAACTGGTGGCACCGGCCGATCTGCGCAATGCGCTGGCGCTGAATTCGCTGCTCTTCAACACCGCGCGGCTGATCGGGCCGGCCATCGGCGGTCTGGTCGCCGCCTGGGCGGGCGAGGGCTGGGCCTTCGTCCTCAAGGCGCTGGCGCTGCTGCCGGCCGCCTATGTCCTCGCGACCATGCGGTTGCGCGCGCCCGAGCCGCGCAGCCGGGGCCGGTTCTTCGAAGACATGCGCGCGGGCCTCGGCTTTGCCCGCAGCCATGTGGAGGTCGCGCGCATCCTGATCCTGGTCGGCATCTGTTCGCTGACCTCCGTGCCCTATTTCTCGTTCCTGCCGGTCCTCGCCGATGACATGCTGGGCGCCGACGCGAGCCTTGCGGGCCTGCTCATGAGCGTCACCGGCATCGGCTCGATGGCGGCGGGGCTGATGCTGACCTTCGGCGACCGTCTGAACGCCATGGCGCTCTGGCCGGTTGCCTCGGCCTTCCTGCTGGGGGTGCTGCTGATCGGAATGGGCCTGTCGACCAGCGTCACGCTGACCACGGCCCTCGCCCTGCCGATGGGCTTCGCCATCCTGTCGCAGAACCTCGCCTCGAACACCCTGCTGCAGCATTTCGCGCCGCCGGGATACCGCGGCCGGGTCATGGCGCTCTATGCGATGATGATGCTGGGCACCGTGCCCGTCGGATCGCTGATCGCCGGGGCGCTGGCCGCCCGCATCGGTATGCCGTCGGTCTTCATCCTGGGCGGCGCGCTCTGCGCAGCCACAGCCCTTGCTGCCGCCTGGCATCGCCGGCGGTATCCCGGCCCCGACCTCATGGCCGCCGATCCTGACCCCTCTTCCGCGTCGCGGGCCTGAGTTCCCTCCACGCCCGCGCCTCCTGAAAGGACCCCGATATGCAGAACTATTCCGTCAGCGTCACCAGTGACAGGCCGGCGCCCTTCCAGCAGATCACCATCCCGCTGGCCGATGGCACGGTGCTGCACGCCCGGCTGTGGCTGCCGCAGACGCCGCTGGCCGACAGGGTGCCGCTGGTCCTCGAATGGATCCCCTATCGCCAGAGCGACGGCACCGCGCTGGCCGACAGCATGATGCATGGCTACTTCGCCGAACAGGGCATCGCCGCCGCCCGCGTCGACATCCGCGGATCGGGCAATTCCGACGGACTTCTGCACGACGAATATCTGAAACAGGAACAGGATGACGCCTGCGAGGTCATCGCCTGGTTCGCTCGGCAGGACTGGTGCAACGGCAATGTCGGGCTGATCGGCATTTCCTGGGGCGGTTTCGCCGGGCTGCAGATCGCGGCGCGCCGGCCGCCGGCGCTGAAATGCATCATTACCGCCTGTTCCACCGACAACCGCTATACCGATGACGTCCACTACATGGGCGGCGCCCTTCTGTCGGACGGCATGCAATGGGGCAGCGGCCTGTTCGCGCAGCTGGGCCGGCCCGCCGATCCCAAGCATGTGGGCGACCGCTGGCGCGAGATGTGGATGAACCGGCTGGAAGGCATCAAGGAGCCGCCGCTGGCCACCTGGATGCAGCACACGACCTACGACGACTTCTGGAAGCACGGGTCGGTCTGCGAGGATTACGACGAGATCCAATGCGCGGTCTGGGCAGTCGGCGGCTGGGTCGACGGCTATACCGACCCGATCCTGCGGCTGATGGAGAAGCTCAGCGTCCCGAAGAAGGCGCTGATCGGGCCCTGGACGCATATGTATCCGACCTGGGGCCAGCCCGGCCCGCAGATCGGCTTCCTGCAGGAGGCGATGCGCTGGTGGCGCCACTGGCTGATGGACGAGGACACCGGCATCATGGACGAGCCGCAGCTGACCCTGTGGCTGGGCAAGGATCCGAAGCCCGACACCCGCGCGCCGGATATCGGCGGCCGCTGGATCGGCCTGCCGGCCTGGCCGCCTGCCGCGCCGGCACAGACGCTCTTTGCCGACGATCGCCGCCTGGCCTCCGCGCCGGGGCCGGTCGAGCCAGAGATCGTCGTCGACAGTCCGCTGTCGCTCGGCACCCAGGGGGGCGAATGGTGCCCGCTGGATGGCGGCGGCAACGGCCCGGAATTCGCCGGCGATGCGCGGATGGATGACGGCATGTCGCTCTGCTTCGACACCACTCCGCTGGCCGAGGCCTTCCATCTGGTCGGCATGCCGGTGCTGCGCCTGCGGCTCGCGTTCGAGGGCGACCATGCGCTGATCGTCCTGCGTCTGAACGAGGTCTGGCCGGACGGACTGTCGGGCCGCGTCACCTATGGCATTCGCCGCCTTGCCCGCCCCGAAGGCGTCGCGCCGGGCGAGATGCACGAGGTGGAACTGCCGCTGAAGGGCGTCGCGCATGAATTCAGCCCGGGCCGCCGCATCCGGCTGGCGATCTCGACCAGCTACTGGCCGCTGGTCTGGCCGGAACCGCGGCTGAACGCGATCACCCTCGATCCCGCCTCGCTGCGGTTCGATCTGCCGGGCATGCCGCCCGAGGCCAGCCATGACCAGCCGGCCTTCGGCCCGGCGATCCACGCCTGCCCAGTGCCCTCGCAGGTGCTGGTCCCGGGCGAGATCAGCCGCAAGGTCCATCAGGATCTGGCCGGCGGCAAGGTCGAGCTGGTCTCGACCTCGCACCGCGCGACATGGGAACTGGGCGGTCTGGTCATGGGCGGCTATGGCGGCCACAGCTATTCCGTCATGCCCGATGACGGCGCATCGGCCCGGGCACGCTTCTTCTCGGTTCAGACCTACGAGCGCGAGGCCCTGGGCTGGAAGATCCGCCTTGAATCGAGCTCGGAAGTCAGCTGGCAGGACGGCCGCATGGTCCTTGCCTCGCACTACGAGGCCTTCGAGGGCGATGAGAAGGTCTTTGCCCGCAACTGGCTGCATCGGATCGATTATTGACCCGATGGCCGCCGCCGGAACAGGGGCGGCGGCCATGGTTCGTGCCCCGGGATGGCGCGCTCCGACCGATCACGCCCGGCGATCTGCGTCGTGACCCCGGATGGCAGCAGGGCGGCGGCCGGCCCGCGGCCATGGCTGTCCGATCACAGGCTTTCCGCCCCGTCGATGACGAGGGCATGGCCGGTCATGAAGGCGGAGCGATCCGAGGCGAGGTAGAGCACCGCCTCGCCGATTTCCTCCGGGGTGCCGAAGCGGCCCATCGGGATGGTCTCGGCGACGTAGCTCTCCAGCGCCGCGCGGCCGCCCATCTGCGCCTCGAAGCCCGCGTTGAAGACGGTGTCGACGAAGCCCGGACAGAGCGCGTTGCAGCGGATGTTGTGGCGGGCATAATCGACGGCGATCTGGCGAACCATGGCGATGACCGCGTGCTTCGTGGTGCAATAGGCGATCATCTCGCGATCGTACTGCACGCCGGAATTCGACGAGGTGACGATGATCGAGCCCTGTCTGCGCGGGGCCATGATCGACATGGCGGCCTTGGCCGCGACGAAATGCGCCCGCACGTTCAGCCGCCAGGACAGATCCATGTCGGCGACGCTCACCTGATCGAGGCGGCCGGGCACCTGTGCGCCGGCGTGGGAATGCAGCACGTCGAGCCTGCCGTGTCGCGCGGCCGCCGAGAGGATGGCCGCCTCGAGAGCGGCATCGTCGCCGACATCCAGCCCGAGACCTTCCGCCCGGCCACCGGCCGCGGCGATCTCGGCAGCGACCGCCTCCGCCCGCGAAGCGTCGAGATCTGTGACGACCACGGTCGCGCCCGCGCGGGCCATGGCGAGCGCGCCGGCCCGGCCGATCCCCGCGCCCCCCGCCGTGACGAAGGCTGTGCGGTCTTTGAGGTCCATGAAGTTCACTCCGGTAGGGGTCAGCGCGCGCGGCGGCGCAGGATCACCTGGGCGGTGATCAGCAGGACGAGCGAGGCGAGGAGCACCATCGTGCCGATGGCATTGATCTCGGGGGTCACGCCGCGGCGGATCGAGGAGAAGACATAGATCGGCAGCGTCGTCTCGGACCCGGCGACGAAGAAGGCGATGATGAAGTCATCGAAGCTGAAGGTGAAGGCGAGCAGGAAGCCTGCCAGCACCGCGGGCGCGATCTGGGGCAGGGTGATCTGCAGGAAGCTGCGGAAGGGCGGCGCGCCCAGATCGGCGGCGGCCTCCATCAGGCTCGCGTCCATGCCCTGCAATCTGGCACGGACGATCACCACCACCAGCGCCATGGTGAAGAGCCCGTGCGCGGCGACCAGCGAGCCCTTGCCGAGCCCGAGCTGCGGCGCGCCGTCTCCAAGGAGACCGGTCAGCACCGGGTTCAGGAGATCGAAGACCGTGACCAGAGCGATCAGGGTGGCGATGCCGATCACGATGCCGGGCACCATCACCGCCATGTAGAGCGCCGCATCGTAGAGCGTGCGCAACCGCCCCCTGACACCCTGCAGCGCGACCGCAGCCAGAGTGCCGGCGACGGTGGCGCAGAGCGCCGAGGCCAGCGCCACGGTGAAACTGGTCTTCAGCGCCTCGAGGACGAAGGGATTGTCCAGCGCCCTGGCATACCATTGCAGCGAGAAGCCGGTCATCTGGGTGGCGTGCCGCCCGGCGTTCAGCGAGAACAGCGCGATGATGCCGATGGGAATGTAGAGGAACAGGTAGACGGCGATGGCATAGATCCGCATCGAAGGCCTCACATCAGGGCGACATCGTCACGCCCGCCCGAGACCCGCTTGATGGCCTTCAGATAGAGCGTCACGGCGATCAGCATCACGATCACCAGCACGGCGGCGACCGCGGCGCCGAAGGGCCAGTTCCTCGATTGCAGGAACAGGTCCACCAGGGCGTTGCCGACGAAGAACACCTTGCCGCCGCCGAGGATCTGCGGGATCAGGAATTCGCCCATCAGCAGGATGAAGACGAGCATGGAGCCTGTCGCCACGCCCGCCATCGACAGGGGCAGCGTCACCTGCAGGAAGGTGCGCCAGGGCGGGCTGCCGAGATCCGCCGAGGCCTCCAGCAACCGCCGGTCGAGCTTTTCCAGAGCGACATAGATCGGGAAGACCATCAGCGGCAGATAGCCGTAGACGATGCCCACCATCACGGCGAAGGGCGTGTTGATCAGGCGGGGGCGCGGCAGACCGAGGCTCGCGATGATCGAGGGCAGGCCGTTGCCGCCGAGGATCTGGATCCAGGCATAGGAGCGGATCAGGATCGAGGTCCAGAACGGCACGATCACGAGGATCAGCAGCAGGGTCCGCCAGCGCGGGTCGGCCTTCAGCGCCAGGAAATAGGCAAGCGGCCAGGCGATGACCAGGCAGAGCACCGTGCCCAGCGGGGCGAGGGTGAGCGTGTTGCGGAAGGCGCCCCAGCGGGAGCCGAGGTTGGCGTAATTGTCCAGGGTGAAGGCCGGGACGTAGCCGCCCGCGGCCCCCCTTTCGCCGAAGCTGAAGACGATGACGACCACCAGCGGCAGCACCAGCATGCACAGGAGCCAGGCCGTGGCCGGCGCGAGGAACAGGGTGGTGCGCACCGAGGATCGCATCGACTCCGTCCCTTACGCCGATTTGAAGCGCGCCATGACCTCGGCGCGTTCCGGGTTGGTCAGGGTGACGGCGGCGCCGAACTCGAGCGCATTCAGGAGATCCGCAGCCGGGAACAGGATCGGGCTGTCGCGCATCTCGGCGGGCAGCATCGCGTCGACCCGGGCGTCTCCGGTCGGATAGCCGTGGAACATGGCCTCCTGCGCGGCCATCTTCGGCTCGAGCAGGAAGTTGATCAGCGCATAGGCCGCATCCTTGTGCGGGGCCGAGGCGGGGATGGTGAAGAAGTCCGACCAGAGCTCGCCGCCCTCGCGGCCGAGCACATAGGCAATCTCGGGGATGTCGCGCTGAAGCTGCACCGCGTCGCCGGTCCAGCACATCGACAGAGCCGCATCGCCGGAACGCATCGAGGGCTGGTAATCCGAGGTGATCGCGAAGAGATGCGGCTTGGCGTCGATCAGCAGCTCCTCCGCCTTCGCGAGTTCCGCCGGATCGACCGAGTTGAAGGAATAGCCGTAGTATTTCAGTGCGTTGCCGATGGCGGTCAGCTGATAGTCATGCACTATGCCGCGGCCCGACAGCCGGTCGCGCGCCAGATCCCAGAATTCCTTCCAGGTGGTCGGCGTCTCGCCGTCGATCTCGGCGGTGTTGATGCAATAGCCGGTCGTGCCGATGTTGCGCGGGATGGCGTAGGTCTTGCCGTCGATGACGCCCGGATCGGCGAAGCGCGGGTCGGTCGAAGCCCTGTCGAAATTCGGGATGCGCGACAGGTCGAGCTCCTCGATGATCCCCGCCTCGACATAGGTCGAGATCGTGTAGTTCGTGGCCACCACCACGTCCCAACCCGTGCCGCCCGCCTGCAGCTTCGCGAGCATCTCCTCGTTGGAGCCGAAGACGTTGACGTCGACCGCGGCGCCGGTGGCGGCCCGGAAGGCGTCGAGGTCGGCCGGGTCGTGGTAGTTCGGCCAGGTGGCGATCACGACGCGGTCGCCGATCGCGCCCTGGGCCTGCGCGCGGCGGGCGAAGCCCGGCATCGCACCCGCCATCGCCATGGTCGCGGCGCCGAGGCCGGTCACGTTCAGGAAGTGCCGGCGCGAGATCGAGCCCTTGCGGTAGCTTTCCAGCCGCTGAAGAAACTCTTTCGCCGGGATGTGGTCACGGTGCTGCGTCATCTCGATTCCCCTGTTGTTGTCGGAGTGGCGCCGGGACCTTGCCGGCCCGGTCGTTGAAGTCAGCCGGCGTCGAGCGCCAGAGCGGCGCCGTCGCGCCAGGAGGCCATGACCTCGGCGCCCGGGGCCAGCAGCGCCGACCCTGCCTCGGCGGTGCGCGGGACGACCGCCACCAGATGCGGGAGGGCTCCGGAGGTCAGGTGGTATTCGGTATGCTCGCCGAGGAAGATCCGGTGCGTGACGACCATGCGATGACCCTCGCCCGAAGGCGCAAGGCGGATCTCCTCGGGGCGCAGCGACAGGGTCACGGGGCTTCCCGGTCCGATCTTCTCGCCGCCGCGGGCGTGGAAGATCAGGCCGCCGGCCTCGGCGACGAGGATTTCGGCCTCGCGGCCCCGGCCCGTGGCGCCGATGAAGTTGGAGCGGCCTACGAAATCCGCGACATAACGGCTCTGCGGCCGGTCGTAGAGCTCTTCCGGGCCGCCGATCTGGGCGATGCGGCCATGGTCCATGATCACGATCCGGTCCGACATCGACAGCGCCTCCTCCTGATCGTGGGTGACGAGGACGAAGGTGATGCCGAGCTCGCGCTGCAGCGACTTCAACTCGATCTGCATGTCGTGGCGCAGCTTCTTGTCCAGCGCGGCCATCGGCTCGTCGAGCAGCAGGATCTTGGGCTTGTTGACGATTGCGCGGGCCAGCGCGACCCTCTGCTGCTGGCCGCCCGACAATTCCCACGTCCGGCGCGCGCCGAAGCCCGAGAGCTGCACCAGCGCAAGCGCCTCATCGACGGCGGCGGCGACCTCGGCCCTGGGCGGTTTCGGCCGCCGCTGGTTCAGGCCGTAGCCGACATTCTGCGCGACGGTCAGATGAGGGAACAGCGCATACTGCTGAAACACCATGTTCACCGGGCGCTGCCAGGCGGGCAGGGCCGTGGCGTCCCGTCCGTCGATCAGCACCTGCCCTTCGGAGGCCTGCTCGAAGCCGGCCAGCATGCGCAGCGCGGTGGTCTTGCCGCAGCCGGACGGGCCGAGGAAGGACAGGAACTCGCCCGGTTCGATGGCCAGAGTCAGGTTCGTCGCCGCCGTGACCAGCCCGTAGCGCTTGGTCACGTTCCTGAGTTCGGCAATCGGTTGACTCTGCATGCGGTGCCCGACCATCTATTGCATGTATCTGGGTAAAGCGTAGAAAAACGGCCAAAGGCTGTATATATCACAAAGGGCATAGATCGCGTCATGTCATCGCCAGCCATGCCAGAGGTTTCCGCAGCCGCGCTGGTCGGCGCCGTGATCGATGCGATCGGCACGGAAGGATTCTGCCCCGCCCTGACAGCCTGGCTTCAGACCGTCGCGCCCTATTCCTTCACCGTGGTCTTCGGCTATCGCGGAGAGGCGAAACCCATTGATCTCTATGACGATTTCCCCAGCCATCGCCGCAAGGTCTTCGTGACGGACTATCTCGAAGGGCCTTATCTGCTCGACCCCTTCTGTCAGGGGGCGATCCGTCCCGTGGAGCCGGGTTTCCACCGGCTCAGGAGCCTCGCGCCGGACCGGTTCTATCAGGGAGAATATTTCCGGAGCTATTACATGCGGACGGAGATCGCCGAAGAAATAGGCTGCTTTGCCGAAATGCCGGGCGATTGCCATGTGGTCTTCTCGCTGATGCGCGAGGAGAAGCCGTTCTCCGCGCCGGAATTCCGCAAGCTCACCGGGGTGGCGCCGATCGTGACGGCGCTGATGCGGCGGCACTGGGCGGATCTCTCCCGGGAATTCGCGACGCGGTCCACGCCCCGTCCGGCGCTGACAGGCGACGGGCTGGACCGGCTGACCCCGCGCGAGCGCGAGATCACCGGCTGGATCCTCAAGGGCTACTCCGCCGAGGCGACCGGCCAGGAACTGGGCATCGCCTCCGGCACGGTCCGGATCCACCGTCGCAACATCTACGCGAAACTGGGCATATCCTCGCAGCGCGAGCTCTTCGCGCGCTTTCTGGCGGGGATCTCACCGTAGCGATCTTCCGGAGCGGCCGATCCGGCGAACCACGCGATGGGCGGGAAGCGGTCTGATGCATGATGGGGGCTGCGCCGCGGTCGGGCGCGCTGCCTCACCTTCGTCGGCGGGCGCATCGCCGCGGGAGACCCGCACCGCCAGACCGCTGCCCGTCGCCCTCGTGATCAGGTGGCGGGCCGCCCGTCAGCGTCTCGACGCGTAGCGGAGCGCGACGGCACCGCAGCTGAGCTCCTTCCGGCCGACGAGGGTCAACTCGACGTATCTCGTGGGCTCCGCCAACAGGTGGGACCGTGCCCCGCAATCCGGGGCTGCACGACGAACCCGAACTCGTCGATCAGGCCCAGGCCAGCTTTCCCAGCCTCCTCCGCCTCGCGGGCTCTGCATCCATCGCAGCGCCCCGCGCTTGAGCGGCCGCTCGGGCTCTGCCGCGCCGCATCTGGCCGCCGCACCTCAGGGCGCGGGACGTTCGACGGGATGGCCGCCTCTTTCGCGCAGGCACGTCCTTCCCGCGAAAAGCGCCGGACACCCGACTGTCGGTCCGCGACCGCCGATTGGTCGCCGGTCCGATCTCTCCCCGTCATCGGAGCGATCGATGGCCGACCTGCCGAAGGAGCGCCGGCGGAAGCGTGCCAGGGACCTCGCGGATCGGCCAAAAAATTCATTTTGAGAAGTCCGCATTTGACGTCAATCAAGGATTGTCCCGCATTAACCTATCAGATCGGCCGAGACGGTCTGCCGCAGTCGAAGGCGGCGGATCATGGAGATGGACGTGCCGGGCGCGCGGAACGGGCAAGGGGCTCGCGCCCCGGAGCCCCACTTCATGCGCCTTGGAAGGAGTTTGGTCGATGATAGCCGAGAAGTCGGAGCGGTTCTTCCCCTTTGCGGTCAGTGCGGAACTTGCGCCCGTGGGCGTCTCGGCGGCCGAACGGAGCGCGCTTGCCGACTATCTGGAGTCGAGCGAGACCCTTCTGACCGAACGCGTTGTCGCCTACGCCAGCACCCGCAGCTACAGCCACCTCGTCTCGACGCTGCCCGAGGCCTGGCGCTCGTCCGTTCAGGGGCTGACGGACTCCGTCATCCTCATGCTCGACCACCAGTCGGCCGAAGCCGCCATCGACTATGACGCAGATATCGGCACCGATCCCAGCACCGCCTATGGCATCGAGGCCGGTCTCCGCCACCGCCTGCGGGGCATCTCGCTCGAGACCTTCATCGGCGCCTTCAAGGGCTATCGCGATGTCTATCTGAATGTCACCGCCGAGGCGCGGGTTCCCGCCGCGATGCGCGAGGGCTGGTTGCGCCTCCTGCGGGGTTTCTTCGACCGGGCCGAGATTGGGATCTGCGCCCATTGGAGCGGCGAGCTGGGCACTCTCGATCACGACCAGCTGCTCTCGGTGAACCGGGCGCTCGTCAACGAGAAGAACAAGTATCTGACCATCTTCGAAAGCATGAACAATCCGGTGCTGCTGGTGGATGACGGCGGGCGCATCGAGAACATGAACTTCGCCGCCGCGCGTCTCTTCCTGCAGGATGCCCTGCCGGGCTCGGTCTATTACGGGCCGGAG
Source organism: Cereibacter sphaeroides 2.4.1 (assembly GCF_000012905.2). Lineage (NCBI taxonomy): Bacteria > Pseudomonadati > Pseudomonadota > Alphaproteobacteria > Rhodobacterales > Paracoccaceae > Cereibacter > Cereibacter sphaeroides. The sequence goes on from NC_007494.2 coordinate 78,956, forward strand.
GCGAACCTCAGGTTCGCCGATCTCGCGGGTTTCGACCTCGAGGCGGTGAAGCTGCGCGGCGAGGCGGGCGATGTGCTGACCTGCATCGGCGAGCGCTGGTACTCGATCACGGCGCAGGAGATGCTGGACGTCAGCCGCAAGTTCGTGGGCATCGTGGTCACCTTCCACGACGTGACCGAAGCGCGGCGGGCGCGCGAACAGGCCGAGGCGCTGGCCCGCGCCAAGACCGACTTCCTCGCCACGATGAGCCACGAGATCCGCACCCCGATCCACAGCATCGGGGGGGTCACCGAACTTCTCAAGCAGTCCGAGCTTGCCTCCCGCGACCGCGGCTATGTTGATGCGATCGAGCGGTCGACCGAGGTGCTCGCCTCGATCGTGAGCGACGTGCTCGATTACGCGCGGATCGAGTCCGGGCTGGTCGAGCTCGAGCAGGTGGATTTCTCGATCGACCAGATCCTCGACGATGTGGCGCGGATGATGCAGCCGCTGGTGCGCCGCAAGCCGCAGCTTCGCATCGTGATCGAGCGGACGGACCTGCCGCCGGTCCTGGGAGATGCAGGCAAGCTGCGGCAGATCCTCATCAATCTCACGAGCAACGCGGTGAAGTTCACCCCGGAGGGAACCGTTGTGATCGGGGCCGAGCGCCTCGCCGGCGGCCATCGCTTCCGCTTCACCGTGAGCGATACCGGGCCGGGCATCGCGGCCGAGAAGCTCGAGGAGATCTTCAAACCCTATATCCAGTCCGACAGCTCGATCTCGCGCCGCCACGGCGGCACCGGCCTCGGTCTCGCGATCTGCCGGAGGCTCGCCGGACATCTGGGGGGGCGCCTCGACGTGCGCAGCACGCCCGGCTTCGGCAGCCGCTTCACGCTGGAAGTGGCGCTCGCTCCGGGCGGGAGCGAGCCCCCGGGCGATGCGACGGCCGACGCGCCTCCGCCGGCACGGGCGCTGGATCTGCTGGTGGTCGAGGATGACGAGGTGAATGCGCTGGTGGCGCAGAGCCTGCTCTCGGCTGCCGGCCACGGCGTCCGGGTCGCCGGCACCGGCGAGGCGGCGCTCGTCGCCCTCGGCGAGCACCGCTTCGACCTCGTGCTGACGGACCTCAACCTGCCGGACATGGACGGGCTGGAGCTGGCCCGCACGATCCGCCGCCACGCCGACAGGCACACGGCGGAGCTGCCGTTGGTGGCGCTCTCCGCGCATGGCCCGGGTGTGGATCCGGCGGCGCTGACCGAGGCGGGGATCGACGCCTTCCTGGGCAAACCCTTCCATTTCGCGCGTCTTGAAGAGATCCTCTCCCGTCTGGTCGGAAGTTCCTCGCCCACGCCGCTGGGCAAGGCCGCGCCGGCCCGGCGCGCCTTGCAGTCGGTGGATCTCTGCGTGCTGCGGGGTCATGCCGAGGCGCTGGGACGTACCTCTGCCGCACGGATCGTCCAGACCTTCCGGCAGAGCGTGCTCGAGACGGCCCGTGCGCTGGAACTGGCGATGGATGAGGCCGACATGCGGTCCGTGACGTCTCTGGCCCACCGGCTGAAGGGGGCGGCGCGGCATCTGGGCTTCAGGGGTCTCTCCGACAAGGCAGAGCAGGTCGAGACCGCGGCCGCGGCGGACGGCTGCGAGGCCGCTCTGGTGCTCGAGCTGGTCTCCGACTGCCGCGCCGCTCCGGCGCTGGCCGATCTCGCCTGGGCCGAAGCCAGTGCCGGAGTGGCCGAGAGCTGAGGCGGTCTCTTCCGGCGTCAGGCCTGGAAGACGTAGCCGATGCCGTGAACGGTCACGATCAGCCGCGGGTCGGAAGGGTCCGCCTCGATCTTGCGGCGGATGCGGCGCACTAGCACGTCGATGGTCCGGTCGAAGGTCTCGTGCCCGCGGCGGCCGACATGGTTCATCAGCTGGTCGCGGGTCAGGACCTGCCCGGGATGGGCCACGAAGGTGGCCAGCAGCTCGAACTCGGCCCGTGTCAGTTTGACATGATTGCCCGCGGGATCGGTCAGCGCCCAATGGGCCGCGTCGAGGGTCCAGCCGTCGAAGGTCGTCGCCGGCTGGTCCGGCCGCACCAGCCGCAGGGCCGCCACCCGCCGGGCGAGATTCTTTGCCCGCGGCAGGATCTCGCGCATGTTGTAGGGCTTGGTCACATAATCGTCCGCGCCGAGCTCCAGCGCCACGATCCGGTCCACATCCTCCTTCCGGCTCGTCACCATGATGATGCCGACCTCGGACTGCCGGCGCAGTTCCCGCAGAATCGACAGCCCGTCCTCGCCCGGCATGTTGATGTCGAGCATCACCACATCCACGTCGCCCTTGGCGAAGACGCGGCGCATCTGCTCGCCGTCGCGCGCCTCGCTGACCTCGTGATTTTCCTTGCGCAGATACATCGCGAGCGTCTGGCGGCTGACCGGATCGTCCTCGACGACAAGCATGTGGTAGTTCTTCTTCATGACGCGCGAGGTCTCCTGCGGCCGGTTGGACCTAATGCACCCTTTCGCGCCCCGATTTCAACGGCAACTCATTCACTTGGCCGCTGTTAACATCCTGTTCACATCATTTTACGCCAGGTTAACAATCTGACGCAACGCGGTTCACACCGCTCCTCCACCTTGGCTTTCAACAGAGGCAGCAAGCCGGTGGACCTTCGGGGAAGGACCGGCGCGCCCGCCGCATTCCTGCGGCATGGGGGCGTTCTCGCGGCCGGGCTTCGGAGGCAAAAGTGATCAGCAGGATTTGGAAGGCTTTCTGGCGACCGAGCACGAAATGGGGGCTCGGCGTCCTGCTCGTGACCGGCGGCATCGCCGGTGCGGTCGGATGGAACGGGTTCCACTATGTGGTGGAAAAGACCACCACGACGGAATTCTGCATCAGCTGCCACTCGATGCGGGACAACAACTACGAGGAATACAAGACCACCATCCACTACCAGAACACCTCGGGCGTGCGGGCGGAATGCGCCGACTGTCACGTCCCGAAATCCGGCTGGAAGCTCTACCGCGCGAAGCTCCTCGCCGCGAAGGACCTCTGGGGCGAAATTCAGGGCACCATCGACACGCGTGAGAAGTTCGAGGCGCACCGGCTCGAGATGGCCGAGACCGTCTGGGCCGACATGAAGGCCAACGACTCGGCCACCTGCCGGACCTGCCACTCGTTCAACGCGATGGACTTCGCCCACCAGAAGCCCGAGGCCTCGAAGCAGATGCAGCAGGCGATGAACGAGGGCGGAACCTGCATCGACTGCCACAAGGGCATCGCCCACAAGCTGCCCGACATGGCCAGCGGCTACCGCGCGCTGTTCTCGAAGCTCGAGAAGGCCTCGCAGTCGCTCAAGCCCAGCAAGGGCGAGACGCTCTATCCGCTCCAGACCATCGAGGCCTATCTCGAGCGGCCCTCGGGCGACAAGGCGAAGGCCGACGGCCGGCTTCTGGCCGCGACGCCGATGCAGGTGGTCGACGTGAAGGGTGAGTGGGTGCAGGTCGCGGTGAAGGGCTGGCAGCAGGAAGGCGCCGAGCGGGTCATCTACGAGAAGCAGGGCAAGCGGATCTTCAACGCCGCACTGGCGCCGACGGCCACGGGCTCGATCGTGGCGGGCGCGTCCATGGTCGATCCGGACACCGAACAGACCTGGACGGATGTCTCGCTGACGGCCTGGGTGCGCAACCGCGACCTGACCGACGACCAGGAAGCGCTCTGGCAGTATGGCAAGCAGATGTTCAACGGTGCCTGCGGCATGTGTCACGTCCTGCCCCACACCGAGCATTTCCTCGCCAACCAGTGGATCGGCACGCTCAACGCCATGAAGAGCCGGGCGCCGCTCGATGACGAACAGTTCCGCCTCGTGCAGCGCTACGTCCAGATGCATGCGAAGGACGTGGAACCGGAAGGAGCTGCGGAATGACCCTCGCGCATTCCCTCCCCAGCGCCCACATGCCCGTCCCGGCGCCTGCCGCCGGGGCCGGCGAGATCGCCCCGCTCTGTGCCTGGCTGGCCGAAGTGTTCATCGCCCCGCCGTCGGCCCCCGAGATCGGCGCCTATCGCCGCGGGGAAGCCGCGGCCTGGCTGGCCAGCCTTGCGGCCGACCCCGACTTCGCCCCCGGCGCCGCCGCCATGCGGCAGGCGCTGGCCGGGGAGGGCAGCGACGAAGCCCTCGCAGCCCGGCTCGGGACGGCCTTCAACCGGCTGTTCCTCGGCTTCGGCGGCCGCCGCACGGTGGTGCCGTGCGAATCCGCCTGGCGGGGAAACGGGCGGCTCTATCAGGCCCCGGCGGCCGAGATGCAGCATCTCCTCGCCCGGGCCGACCTCTCGCTCGGCGCAGGCTGCGTCGAGCCGCCCGACCACATCTCGGTCGAGCTCGCGCTCCTGTCCTTCCTGCTCGTGAGCGGGGATCCCGGCACTAGCGCCATGAAAGAACGCCTGCAGGGCTGGATCCCGGCCTTCTGCGCACGTTGCCTCGAAGAGGATACGACGGGCTTCTGGGGAGGCGCCGCGCGTCTCCTGACCGCCGCGGTGGCCGCATGCCCCGCCCGGGACGAAGCCCGGCAAGACCGTCATACGGAAGAAAGGAAAGCCAGATGACTAAGTTGTCAGGTCAGGAGCTGCATGCCGAACTCTCGCGGCGCGCCTTCCTGAGCTATACGGCGGCTGTGGGGGCTCTCGGTCTCTGCGGCACCTCGCTCCTCGCGCAGGGAGCCCGCGCGGAAGGTCTCGCCAACGGCGAGGTCATGTCGGGCTGCCACTGGGGCGTGTTCAAGGCCCGGGTCGAGAACGGCCGCGCCGTGGCCTTCGAGCCCTGGGACAAGGACCCCGCGCCGTCGCACCAGCTGCCGGGCGTGCTCGATTCGATCTATTCGCCCACGCGGATCAAATATCCGATGGTGCGCCGCGAATTCCTCGAGAAGGGCGTGAACGCCGACCGCTCCACCCGCGGCAACGGCGACTTCGTCCGCGTCACCTGGGATGAGGCGCTCGACCTCGTGGCCAAGGAACTGAAGCGCGTTCAGGAAAGCTACGGGCCCACCGGCACCTTCGGCGGCTCCTACGGCTGGAAGAGCCCGGGCCGGCTGCACAACTGTCAGGTCCTCATGCGCCGCGCGCTGAATCTCGCGGGCGGGTTCGTGAACTCGTCGGGCGACTATTCGACCGGCGCCGCGCAGATCATCATGCCGCATGTCATGGGCACGCTCGAGGTCTACGAGCAGCAGACCGCCTGGCCCGTGGTGGTGGACAACACCGAACTGATGGTCTTCTGGGCCGCCGATCCGGTGAAGACCAACCAGATCGGCTGGGTGGTCCCCGACCATGGCGCCTTCGCGGGCATGCAGGCAATGAAGGAAAAGGGCACCAAGGTCATCTGCATCAACCCCGTGCGCACCGAGACGGCCGACTATTTCGGCGCCGAACTCGTGTCGCCGCGGCCGCAGACCGACGTGGCGCTGATGCTCGGCATGGCGCACACGCTCTACAGCGAGGATCTGCACGACAAGGACTTCATCGAGAACTGCACCTCGGGCTTCGACATCTTCGCGGCCTACCTGACCGGCGAGAGCGACGGCACGCCCAAGACGGCCGAATGGGCCGCCGAGATCTGCGGCCTGCCGGCCGAGCAGATCAAGGAACTCGCCCGCCGCTTCGTGGGCGGCCGGACGATGCTCGCCGCGGGCTGGTCGATCCAGCGGATGCACCATGGCGAACAGGCGCACTGGATGCTCGTCACGCTGGCCTCGATGATCGGCCAGATCGGTCTTCCGGGCGGCGGCTTCGGCCTCAGCTACCACTACTCCAACGGTGGCTCGCCCACGAGCGACGGCCCGGCGCTGGGCGGTATCTCGGACGGCGGCAAGCCGGTCGAAGGTGCGGCCTGGCTGTCGGCGAGCGGCGCGGCCTCGATCCCCTGCGCCCGCGTGGTGGACATGCTGCTCAATCCGGGCGGCGAGTTCCAGTTCAACGGTGCCACGGCGACCTATCCCGACGTGAAGCTGGCCTACTGGGTGGGCGGCAACCCCTTCGCGCACCACCAGGACCGCAACCGGATGCTCAAGGCCTGGGAAAAGCTCGAGACCTTCATCGTGCAGGACTTCCAGTGGACCGCCACCGCGCGCCACGCCGACATCGTCCTGCCGGCGACGACCTCCTACGAACGCAACGACATCGAGTCGGTGGGCGACTATTCGAACCGCGCCATCCTCGCGATGAAGAAGGTGGTCGATCCGCTCTACGAGGCCCGGTCGGACTACGACATCTTCGCAGCCCTGACGGAGCGTCTGGGCAAGGGCAAGGAATTCACCGAAGGCCGCGACGAGATGGGCTGGATCAGCTCGTTCTACGAGGCGGCGGTGAAGCAGGCCGAGTTCAAGCAGATGGAGATGCCGTCGTTCGAGGACTTCTGGTCGGAAGGGATCGTCGAGTTCCCGATCACCGAGGGCGCGAACTTCGTTCGCTATGCCGACTTCCGCGAGGATCCGCTGTTCAACCCCCTCGGCACGCCCTCGGGCCTGATCGAGATCTACTCGAAGAACATCGAGAAGATGGGCTATGACGATTGCCCGGCCCATCCGACCTGGATGGAACCGGCCGAGCGTCTCGGCGGGCCGGGGGCGAAATATCCGCTCCATGTGGTGGCGAGCCACCCGAACTCGCGGCTGCACTCGCAGCTGAACGGCACCTCGCTGCGCGACCTCTATGCGGTGGCGGGGCACGAGCCCTGTCTCATCAACCCCGACGATGCGGCCGCGCGCGGCATCGCGGACGGCGATGTGCTGCGGGTGTTCAACGACCGCGGGCAGATCCTCGTGGGCGCGAAGGTGAGCGACGCGGTGATGCCGGGCGCGATCCAGGTCTACGAGGGCGGCTGGTACGACCCGCTCGACCCCTCGGAGGAAGGCACGCTCGACAAATACGGCGACGTGAACGTGCTGTCGCTCGACGTCGGCACCTCGAAGCTGGCGCAGGGCAACTGCGGCCAGACCATCCTCGCGGATGTCGAGAAATATGCGGGCGCGCCGGTGACGGTGACCGTGTTCGACACGCCGAAGGACGCCTGAGGCGCCCCGGCCGGGGCGGCGGTTCCGCCGCCGCCTCACCTTCCCGGCCCGCACCCGCTGCCGGGCCGGGACTTCTGACATCACCCGCTTCGGTGGCGACAGCCGCCGCCGCACCCGAGGAGACAAGCCGGTGTCCGCCGAGACCACGCCTCCGCCGCTGCTCGACATCGAAGCCGCAACCCGGCTCGCCCGCGCGCTCGTCTCTCCGATCGCCGAGGCCGAGACCGTGCCGCTGGCGCAGGCGTCGGGCCGGGTCGCCGCGCGCAGGATCTCGGCGCCGCGGGCCCTGCCTGCCGCCGACCGCTCCGCCATGGACGGGTTCGCCCTGCGCGCGGGCGATCCGGGCGAGGGCGGCACACTGCCCGTGGCGGGCACCATTGCCGCCGGAGAGCCGCGCCGCGCCCTGTCCGAGGGCGCGAGCCTCCGCATCTTCACCGGGGCCCTCCTGCCCGAGGGTGCCGATGCCGTCGTGCCCCTCGAGGACTGCATCGAGGAGGGCGGCCGCCTCCGCCTCCGCCATCCCGCAAAGGCCGGCGACCATGTCCGCCGCGCCGGCAGCGAGCAGCCCGAAGGGGGCACGCTCCTGCGGTCCGGCGCGCGGGTCCGTCCGCAGCATGTGGGTCTGCTGGCCGCGAACGGGATCGGCGCGCTGGCCGTCGTGCGCCGTCCGCGTCTGGGCATCCTGTCGACCGGCGACGAACTCGGCCGGGACGGGCAGGGGCCCGAGGGCATCCCGGACAGCAATCGCCCCATGCTGATCGCCCTGGCCGAGGCCGCCGGCGCCGAGGTCGAGGATCTGGGGATCCTCCCCGACGACCGCGACGCCCTCGTGGCGCGGCTGCAGGCGCTCGGCGGGCGTCACGATCTGCTGGTGACGTCCGGCGCCGTCTCGATGGGCGGTCGCGACCATCTGCGCCCCGCACTCGAAGCGGCGGGCGGCACGGTCGAGGGCTGGCGCGTGGCGCTGAAGCCGGGCAAGCCCGTGCTGTTCGGCCGCCTCGGCCCGACCGCCGTCACCGCGCTGCCCGGCCATCCGCTCGCGGCCTTCGTCACCTTCCATCTCTTCGTCGCGGCCCAGATCGCGCAGATGCTGCGCTTGCCCTGGACGCCCCTCTTCACCGAGCCCGCGCGGTCCGGCTTCGACGGCCTCCGCAAGCCGGGCCGTGCCGAGGTCGTGCCGGTGCGGATGGGCCACGGTCAGGTGCAGGGCGTGCCGATCCTGCGCCGGCTGGGCGAGGGCGGCTCCGGCTCGCTCTATCCCCTGGCCGAGGCGGACGGTCTCGCTCTCGTTCCGTCCCACCTCGACCGCATTCGCACCGGCGACCGGCTCCACTGGTACCGGTTCGCCTGCGGGCGGGGCTGATCCCGTGATCGCCCTGCCCGCCTTTCTTCCGCCCGCCGATCCCCAAGGATGTCGCCATGCTTCATGATCCCCTTGTCCCGCTCAGCGACAGTTTCGGCCGCACGGTCACCTACCTGCGCGTCTCGGTCACCGACCGCTGCGACCTGCGCTGCACCTACTGCATGTCCGAACACACGAGCTTCATGCCGAAGCGCGAGCTCCTGACGCTGGAAGAGCTCGACCGGCTGGTGAGCGCCTTCGTCGATCTGGGCGTGCGCAAGCTGCGCGTCACCGGGGGCGAGCCGCTCGTGCGGCGCGGCATCATGACCTTCTTTCAGGCGATGGGGCGCCATGTGCGCTCGGGCGCGCTGAAGGAGCTTACGCTCACCACGAACGGCACGCTGCTCGCCCGCCATGCGGCCGAACTGGCCGACTGCGGCGTGAAGCGGGTCAATGTCTCGCTCGACACGCTCGATCCCGCGAAATACGGCCGGATCACCCGCTGGGGCCGGCTGGAGAATGTGCTGGGGGGCATCGCCGCGGCGCAGGCCGCGGGCCTCCGGGTCAAGATCAACACGGTGGCGCTGCGCGGGCAGAATGACGACGAGCTCTTCCGTCTCGTGGACTGGTGCGCCGAGCAGGGCTGCGATCTCACCTTCATCGAGGTCATGCCGATGGGCGAATTCGGGGTCGAGGACCGGCTCTCGCAGTTCTGGCCGCTGAGCGAGCTGCGCGCCGAACTCGAGACCCGCTACCGGCTCGCCGACACGGCGCTCTCGACCGGCGGCCCCGCCTCCTATGTCCGGGTCGCGGAGACCGGCCAGACGATCGGCTTCATCCGCCCGCTCAGCCACAATTTCTGCGCCACCTGCAACCGCGTGCGCCTGAGCTGCCGGGGCGAGCTCTACACCTGCCTCGGCACCGAAGGGTCGAGCGACCTGCGCCCGGCGCTCCGCGACGGCGAGGCGGGGCTCGGGCTCTATGCGGCCATTCAGACCGCGCTGCGCCTGAAACCTGCGGGCCACGCCTTCGGCTACCTCGCGGGCGGCGTGCAGGGCGCGATGGCGCGCGGCATGAACCACACCGGCGGCTGATCGGAGAGGGGCGGCAGGCGGGGCGGACCCGGCCCGCCCTTTACCGGCGCTTTCCGACCCACGCTGTCCGCCTGCTGGAGCCCGCGTGGCAGCGCGCGCAAAATGTCGCAGTGACATGTTTCTGTTGCGCTTCGCGCGTAGCACCGGTCCTGACCGAGCAACGGCCAGGAGAAGACCGATGACCGATCTGCGTCAGAGCCAGATCTTCCGCACCTCGAAGCTGGAGGAGGCCGACGGGCCGGGCCTCAATCCGACCGCCACTCCCACGATGGGCGACATCATCGCCGCGCGCTTCTCGCGCCGCGGCTTCCTCAAGGGCTCGATGGCCTCCGCCGCCATCGCGACGACCGTTTCTCCGGTGGCGCTCCTTGCCGCGGGCGAGGCGCGTGCGCAGGGCAGCTCCGCCTTCAGCTTCCCCGAGGTCGAGGCCGGCGTCGATGCCGACCACCATGTGGCCGAGGGCTACGATGCCGATGTCCTGCTGCGCTGGGGCGACAAGGTCTTCGCCGATGCGCCGGAGTTCGATCCGCGGGCCCAGAGCGAGGCGGCGCAGGAGCGCCAGTTCGGCTACAACAACGACTTCGTGGGGTTCATTCCGCTCGACGGGGCGACCGACCGCGGCCTTCTGGTCGTGAACCACGAATATACCAACGAACATCTGATGTTCCCGAACGTCGTCACCCTGAAGGACGGCGAGATGGTGGTGGCCGATGCCACCGCGGACCGGGCCGACATCGAGATGGCCGCCCACGGCGGCACCGTGATCGAACTGCGCAAGGTGGACGGCAAGTGGGCGCCGGTGCTCGACGGGCGCCTGAACCGCCGCATCACCGCCAAGACCCGGATGCAGCTCACGGGCCCGGCGGCGGGTCATGACCGGCTGAAGACCTCGGAGGATCCGTCGGGCGCCGAAGTGCTCGGCACGATCAACAACTGCGCGGGCGGCGTCACCCCGTGGGGCACCTACATCATGGCCGAGGAGAACATCCACGGCTACTTCCTGGGCGACCTGCCGGCCGATCATCCGGAGGCGCGCAACCACGAGCGGCTGGGCGTGCCCGGCGCCTCCTACCAGTGGGGCAGGTTCCACAAGCGCTTCGACGTGGGTCAGGAGCCCAACGAGCCGAACCGCTTCGGCTGGATCGTCGAGGTCGATGTGATGGACCCCACTTCGGTGCCGAAGAAGCGGACGGCCCTCGGACGCTTCAAGCACGAGGGCGCTGAAAGCGTCGTGGCCAAGGACGGCCGCGTCGTCTTCTATCTCGGCGACGACGAGCGCTTCGATTATGTCTACAAGTTCGTCACCAACGGCCGCTACAACCCCGACGACCGCGCGGCCAACATGGACCTCCTCGACGAGGGCACGCTCCATGTCGCCCGGTTCGAGGCCGACGGCTCGATGCGGTGGATCCCGCTCGTCCATGGCGAGGGTCCGCTCACGGCCGAGAACGGTTTCGAAAGCCAGGCCGACGTGCTGATCGAGACGCGGCGCGCGGCGGACCTTCTCGAGGCCACGCCCATGGACCGGCCCGAGGACATCCAGCCCAACCCGCAGACCGGCCGCGCCTATGTCATGCTGACCAACAACACCAAGCGCACCGAGGCCGATGCCGCCAACCCGCGCGTGAAGAACGCCTTCGGCCATATCATCGAGATCCTCGAGGCCGACGGAGATTTCACGGCCACGACCGGCCGGTGGGAGATCCTGCTCCAGTGCGGCGACCCGGCGGTGGCCGAGGTGGGCGCGACCTTCTCGACCGAGACCACGAAGAACGGCTGGTTCGGCATGCCGGACAATGCCGCGGTGGATGCCGACGGCCGCCTCTGGGTCTCGACCGACGGCAACTCGATGGCCGATACCGGCCGGACCGACGGCCTCTGGGCGGTGGACACCGAGGGCGATGCGCGCGGGACCTCGCGCCTCTTCTACCGGGTGCCGGTCGGGGCCGAACTCTGCGGCCCCTGCCCGACCGAGGACATGAGCACCTTCTTCGTTGCGGTCCAGCATCCGGGCGACGGCGGCGAGGACTGGGAGGGCCACGGCCGCCTGTCCTACTACGAGGATCTCTCCACCCGCTGGCCGGATTTCAAGGACGACATGCCGGTGCGCCCGGCCGTCGTGGCGATCACCCGGCAGGGCGGCGGCCGCATCGGCTGACGCCGGAGGCCCGGCTGACCAGAGACGGAGGCGGGCCCGAAGGCCCGCCTCTTCCGGTCCGGCAGAAGCAACGTCCCGGGAGGGTCCTCGCGATCTGCGCCTCCCCCGGAGGCGCAGCGCAGCCGCCGGAGAGAAAATCCAGATCGGCGATGTCTGCCCAACCGAAGCAGCGCACCCCCATTTGCTCGTCTCGCGCTGACAGGCGGTCGTCGCCGCTGCGAGCGGCTACTGGCTCAAACCGGAGGCGCGTGGCCCCGTGCCGCGCCGATACCTCGATGACGGCATTCCTTCGCGGTCAAGCCTCCCCCTCGATGAACGGCTTTCGCGTGCGCAGGTCGGCCGCGACGAAGTCCAGAAACACCCGCACCCGGGCGGAGTGGCGCAATTCCCGATGCGTGAGAAGCCAGAGATCGGCCGCCAACTCCGGAAGCGGGGCCGACAGCCGCACGAGATCCTCGCGCTTATCGCCGATGAAGCAGGGCAGGTGGCCCTGGCCGATCCCGGCTGCGATGGCTTCCGCAAGGCCGCTCAGGCTGTTCAGCCGGTAGACCACCCGCTCGGCCGGCACGCGTGCACGCTCGGCCTTCACCACCGGCAGCGCGGCGAAGCTCTCGTTCAGCGAGACCCAGGGGACGGGGGCCTCGGCCCCCCGCGGGCCGTAGAGCGCCCAGCCGATGCGGGCGGCCCGGCGACCGACCAGAGCCTCGGGCGGCGTGTCGGTGGCGCGGATCGCCACGTCCGCGTCGCGCTTGGAGAGGTTCAGCGCCGCATCGGCGATCACCACATCGAGCCGCACCTCGGGACACTTGCGCTGGAAGGCCGCGAAGATCGGCGTCAGGAGATGCACGAGCAGGGCCTCGCTGGTCGTGACCCGCAACTCGCCCGCGGGCTGGATCTCCTGCCCGGCGAGGCGGCGGGTGAAGGCCGCGATATCGCCATCGACCCGCTCTGCCAGCGCCACCATTTCCTCGCCCGCGGGGGTGGCCGCGTAGCCGGTGCGGTGGCGCTCGAAGAGGAGGGTGCCGAGGCGCTCCTCGATCTGGCCCAGACGCCGGAAGGCGGTGGAATGGGCGATGCCGAGGGCCGCGGCCGCCCCCGTCAGGCCGCCCGCCGCGGCCACGGCCTTCACCAGCCGGAAATCGTCCCACGCCAGCGTTCGGAAGGGATCGGCCATGGAGAATGCCCTCGCGGTCTGTGCTCCGGCGCAAGAAGCGCGCCATCGGTGCAAGGTTAGTCTTGCATGGATGCAATGGGAAGCGGGGTGACGCGGCGGCCGGCCTTCCCCATCTTCCTGTCAACGCGAAGGGGCCGCCCCGGCCCCGAGGAGGATCGAAATGACCCAAGGCCTGCACCATGTCACCGCCATCTCCGGCCCGGCCCGCCGCAATCTCGACTTCTATACCCGCACGCTCGGGCTGCGCCTCGTCAAGAAGACGGTGAACTTCGACGACCCCGGCAGCTACCACCTCTATTACGGCAATGACGCAGCCGGACCCGGCAGCCTGCTCACCTTCTTCCCGTGGGAACACGCGGCTCCCGGCCGGGCCGGCATCGGCGAAACGCAGGAGACGCGCTTCCGCGTGCCCGAGGCCGCCATCGGCTTCTGGACCCACCGGCTGATCGCCGAGGCCGTGCCGCACGAGGCGCCCGTCCGGCTCTTCGGCGAGACCGTGCTGGCCTTCCGCGACCCGGACGGCATGCGGCTCGCGCTCGTGGGCGTGCCGGGGATCGAGGGCGAGCCTGCCGCGGGCACCGATGCGATTCCGGCCGAGGCCGCCATCCGCGGCCTGCACGGCGTGAGCCTCCTCCTGCGCGAGGCGGGCGCCACCGGCGCGATCCTGACCGACGTCCTCGGCTTCGCCGAGGCCGGGCGCGAGGGCACCGTCCTGCGCTATCGCTCGGGCAGCGGGATCGGCGGTCTCGTGGACATCCGCGAGGCGGGCGAGTTCCTTCCGGGCCGCATGGGAGCGGGGTCGGTCCATCACATCGCCTTCCGCGCCGCCGACGATGCGGAGCAGGCGGCGATGCGGACGCGGCTGGCCGAGACCCACGGGCTGCGGACGACCGAGCAGCAGGACCGGAACTACTTCCGCTCGCTCTATTTCCGCGAGCCGGGTGGCGTGCTGTTCGAGATCGCGACCGACGGCCCCGGCTTCACGGTCGACGAGCCGCTGGCCGATCTCGGCCGTGGGCTGAAGCTGCCGGCGCAGTACGAGCCCTACCGGCAGGAGATCGAGGCCCGGCTGCCGGCCCTGACCGACTGAAGCGACCCGGAGGCGCTACCGCGCCTCCGACTGACGCGATCCGGAGGCGCTGCGGCGCCTTCGGAGGACTCGCCGCGGTCGCGCGCGGGACTGCCGCAGCCTCGCGCGTCGCCCGCTGATGTATCCCGCTTCGGCCCGCGCGATCGGGCGACCTCGCCGCACCGCTTCTGTGCGGGGCGCGCCCCCTCCGGCCCGGGCACCCGCAGCGGACCACCGCTGCGCCCGCTCCATTCCCGACCCGCCCCGCGCGGTCAGGACGCGTCGGCCTGCTGTCCGCGGACCCGCGGCGGCGCAGCCGGGCCCCGACGCTGCCCGCCGCAGACTCAAGGAGATGCCATGTCCACCGACACCCTGTCCCACCGCCACCTCTTCGTGCCCGCGACCGATCCCGGCCGCCCGCCGCTCCTGCTCTTGCACGGCACCGGCGGCGACGAATCCGACCTCGTGCCGCTGGGACGGGCGGTCGCGCCCGGGGCGGCGCTCCTGTCGCCGCGCGGCGCGGTGCTCGAGCAGGGGCGGCCGCGCTTCTTCCGCCGGCTCGCCGAGGGCGTCTTCGACGAGGCCGATGTGGAGCGCCGCGCCCACGATCTCGCCGACTTCATAGACGAAGCGCAGGCCCGCTACGGCCTCGCAGCGCCGGTGGCGCTCGGTTTCTCGAACGGCGCCAACATTGCGGCGGCGCTCCTCTGGCTCCGGCCCGAGGTGCTGGCGGGCGCCGTCCTGCTCCGGCCGATGGTGCCGCTGGCGAGGCCCCCGTCGGGCCGCCTCGAGGGGCGGCCGGTGCTGATCCTCTCCGGCAGCGCCGATCCGATCGTGCCGGCCGAGAACGCCGCCCGACTGGCAGAGCGGCTGACGGAGGCGGGCGCGGCGCTCACCCACCGCACCCTGCCTGCGGGCCACGGGCCGACCCAGCGCGATCTCGATCTGACGACGGAATGGCTTGCGGCGCACTAACCGCCTCTCGCGCCGCGGCCCGCACCGGGCCGCGGTCGGCAAGGGCCGAAGCCTCCATGCCTCTCTCCGCCGCGTCATGTCGCGAAGGAGGCGTCGGCACCGAAGAACCCGCCCTCAGCGCTCCGAGAGGTAGTCGGCGGAGACGTAGCCCACGATCCGCGGCGCACTGACCGGCGACACCCGGCACCAGAGCTGGCCCATCTCCGTCACGCAGCCCTGACGCCGGAGCGCCGTGCCGTCCGGCAGGCCGAGGAGGACACGGTAGCCGAGCCCCGGCCCGGCGCGGAGCTTCAGGAGTTCGTCGCCCGCACGCTCGACGACCACCTGTCCGCCCGGGCTTCCCGCGCAGCCGGCAAGGGCCAGCATCGCGGCCAAGACGGGAAAGAGCAGTCGATGCATGGGTCACCTCGGGTCTTCGGGGGCTGCAGGACGATCCGGCCCCCGATGTGACCGAGATTTCCGCCCGTGGCAACCGGCCTCCGCAGGCACGGTGCCGCCGCCTGCCGGTCCTCCCCCCATCGCGCCCAAGCACCCGCTGCCGGTGCCGCACAGCGCCGGAGACGACGCCCGGGCTGCGAGCGGGGGAGCGCTTTGGAGAGAGCAGCCGAAGAAGGGCACCTTGCCGTTCCTGCGCCGGGCGAGGAAGATCGTGCACCCTCCCGACCGATAGGTTCCTGTCTTGTCCCTGACTTCCCGTCCGATCCCGTTCCAGAACGATCCCGACCCGTCCATGGGCCTGAACCGGGCCTGGTTCAATCTGCTGCGCGTCCAGCGCAGCCTGATGCCGAAGGTCGCGCGCCGGCTGAAGGCGGAGGGGGTCGAGGATGTCGTCTGGTACGAGATCCTTCTGGAACTGGAGCGGGCAGAGCCCTCCGGCCTCGCCATGGCCGAGATCGAGCGGCGGCTTCTCGTGGCGCAATATGCCCTGTCGCGCCATGTCGCGCGCATCGAGGCGCGCGGCTGGATCGCCCGGCGGCGCGCGCCGGGGCAGGGCCGGGGGCAGATCCTCTCGCTGACCCCGGCGGGCCGGGGACTGCACGACCGGATCTGGCAGATCTACCGCGAAGCCATCCACGAAGAGCTCGGCGCCCGCCTCAGCCATGAAGAGGGCTATGCGCTGGCGGCGCTGCTGATCCGGCTCTATCCCTGACGGCCGCGACCGCCGCCCTCAGAAGCGCGTGACCGCGCTGAGCGTGATCGTCCGGCCCGGCTCCTTCAGCGAGGTGACGTCGCTGTATTCCGCGCCGTAGGTCGCGCGGTCCGCATAGGTCTTGTCGAATAGGTTGTCGACCTGCAGCCGGAGCGTGAGGTTCTGCGCCTCAGGCGGCACATATTCGGCAAAGAGGTTCACCACCGAATAGCCCGCGAGATCCCGTTCGGCCGTAGCGGGCATGTCGTGGTCGAGCGCGAGATCGAGCCCGCCGCCGAGCCGCAGCCCCGCAACTGCCGTGTCCTGCTGAAGCTCGACCGCGGCCACCGTGCCCAGAGGGGCGCCGAAGTCGAGCGCCTCGTAGCCCGCGGCCTTTGCGCCGTCCACCTTCACCTCGCTGTGGGAGAGGGTGACGCGCGCAAAGCCACCGTCCCAGCCGTAGGTCGCGCCGAGGTTGAAGCCGCGGCTCTCGAAGTCGAACATTTCGGTGGCACTGCGCGCGCGGTTGATCTCGGTCAGGAAGAGCTCGCCTCCGACCTTGAAGGCGCCCACGTCCCAGTCGAAGCCGAGGCTCGCGTTCCGCGCCCGCGACGGCCGGAGGCTGTCGTAGCTCCAGCTCGGCCGGAAGATGTAATTGTCCTCGATGTCGATGCCGCCGAAGATCGAGGACAGGCCGCCGCGCAACGTGAGGCGCTCGGTCAGGGCGTAGCTTGCGGAGAGGTTGCCCGAGGGCCCCGAGTGGCCGAGGTCGCTGCCATCGACGCCCTCGAACTCCTGCCGGTCGAGGCGGCCGCCGAACGAAAGGCGCCAGCGATCGGTGGGCTCGAGCCGGGCCTGCACGAAGAGGCCGAGGTTGTGCGATGTCTCATCGAGGAACTCGCCGAAGGTCGGGCTCGAATATTCCCCGAACCGGCGCTGCCAGTCGAGGCCGGCCGAGATCCGGTCGGTGGCGTTCAGGTGAAAATCGTTCTGCAGCGTGGCCGACCATGTGCCCGACAGGCCGTTGCTGTCGTAGGGCAGGGGAATGACGACGTCGCTCTCCGAATAGCCGAGCCGGAGGCTCGGATCCCACATCCCCTCGCCTTGCGTGTTCTCGTAGGAGAGCGACCAGCTTTCCCGCGTCGTGTCGTAGACGCGCAGCTGATCGACCACCCCGCCCAGACCGCCGAAATTCGCGCGGAACTGGCGCAGCTCGTCGTCCCTCAGGCGCAGCGCCGACAGCTCGAACCGGTGGCCGCCGTCGCTCTCATAGGCGAGCTTTCCCAGCGCGCTCTTGAGATTGGCCGCCGTCCCGAGCCGCGTGGCCCCGTCTCCATCCTCGTAATCGTCGCCCGTGGCGCGCTTGGCGTAAGCCAGCCACTCGAAGCCGCCCTCGCGCCCGGCGAGGGTCAGGGCGCCCTGCGCCGTCTTGCCGTTGTCGCCGTAGCTCAGCCGCAGGGTGCCGCCGAAGCGCTGCACCTCGCCGAGGATGTCGGCGGCATCGACCGTCTCGAACACGACCGAGCCCGCGAGCGCATGGGGCCCGGCATCGGCCGGCGAGATCGTGGCATCCACGCGCACCTGCTTGAGCAGCCCCGGATCGATCGCATTGGCCGAGACATGGTGGAAGGCGCGGTTGTTCTGCGCGGCCCCGTCGATGCTGACGCCGAGATTCAGCATGTCGACGCCGTTCACGAAGATCTTCTGCGTGAGAGGCAGCGCCCCTCCGACCGAGACAGAGGCGATGCCCGCGAAGACGTCCTTGAGGTCTCCGGTGCGCGCGCGCTCCAGCTCGGCATCGGCGACATACATCGAGGTGGCGCGGTCGGCGGCTTCGGCGAAATCGTCGCGCGCCTGCACCACGATGGGATCGAGCGAGAAGGCCAGATCCTGCGCATGGGCGGCGACGCAGGACCCGCTCAGGGCGGCGCTCCCGGCCAGAAGCCGGATCGTTCGGGGCGACAGGATGGACATGGGTCTCCAGGGTCAGCTGATGCGAAACGGATGCGCGCTGGGGAAACCTGGCTTCATGGCACCTTAGCGGGACGCTCCGTTAGATGCAATCGCATGTTAAGAGGGGCGGCCTGGCGGTTCCGAAAGGAGTCGGCAGGAGTGTGAGCAAGGGCACAGCGATGCTTACCGACCCAGCAGACAGAGGTTCCGCCGTGCGGCGTCCCCTTCGGCGCGAAGACGAGGGCGCTGTGCCCTCGCGCGGCCCGCAGCGGAGGGGGGATCGCGGCCGACCTCCTCAACGTCGTCCGGCTTTGGTCGACCGAAGGAGAGGCGCGCGGGCTGCCCCGGCAGCCGACGCCCAGAAGACCAGCTCCGATCTGACCTGCCGAGTGAACGGCCGGCTCCAGCCCGGTGCCCTTTCCGCACCGGGCGAATGCTCCGGTTGCGGCGTCCCAACCGGCACTTGCTTTGCCGCCTGCGCACCGGACGGCGCCGGGTCATGCGCCCGGCGCGGGACATTCGGCGTCAATCAGCGGTGGGCGGGCGGCCCCTCCTCCAGCGGTCGGACCATCGCCGCGAGGAGGGTCGAGAGCGTCAGAATCCCCTTCGGCCGCTGCCGCGGGCCCACCACCAGCGCCCGGTCGGCGCCCGCCTCGGTCATGCGGCGCGCGGCCTCCTCCAGCACGAGCCGCCCCGGCAGCTCGAGTGCGGGGCGCTCGTCCCCCAGCGGCTCCGCCACCGCGTCGATGCGGATCACGCGGGCGCGGTTCACCTCGCGCGCGAAGGCCGCGATATAGTCGTTCGCGGGCCGCATCACGATGTCCTGTCCCGTGCCCACCTGCTCGAGCCGCCCGTCGCGCAGGATGGCGATCCGGTCGCCGAGGCGCAGCGCCTCGTCGAGATCGTGGGTGATGAAGACGATGGTCTTGTGCAGCTCCTCCTGCAGTTCAAGGAGAACCGCCTGCATGTCGAGCCGGATCAGCGGATCGAGCGCCGAGAAGGCCTCGTCCATCAGCAGGATGTCGGCGTCCGTGGCCAGCGCCCGCGCGAGCCCCACGCGCTGCTGCATCCCGCCCGAGAGCTGCGAGGGATAGCTCTCCTCATAGCCCTTCAGTCCCACACGGTCGATCCAGCGCCGGGCCACCGGCTCGGCCTCGGACCGCGACATGCCGCGGATATCGAGCCCGTAGCAGGTATTCTCGAGCACGGTCCGGTGCGGCAGCAGCCCGAACTTCTGGAACACCATCGCCGTGCGCGTGCGGCGGAAGGCGCGCAGCTCGGTCGGGGTCATCTTGCAGACGTCGGCCCCGTCGAACAGGATCTCGCCCGCGGTGGGGGCAATGAGCCCGTTGATATGCCGGATCAACGTGGATTTGCCCGAGCCCGACAGACCCATGATGACAGTGATCTTGCCGGGCGGGATCTCGAGCGAGATGTCGGTCAGGCCCAGCACATGGCCGTGGCGGCGGTTCAGCTCGCCCTTGGTGAGCCCGCGCCGGACGGCCTCGACATGAGAGGCGCCGTCGGGCCCGAAGATCTTGTAGAGGTTGCGGATCTCGAGGCCCGGGAGGGTGGGGGCCTCGTCCTCGTCCTCGATCTGCACGAGGGTCTGGTCAGTCATGCGCGGCCTCCCGGTGTTTCTGCAGCCGCCGGCCGAAGGCCTGGCTCGTGCGGTCGAAGACGATGGCGATGGCCACGAGGGCGAAGCCGTTCATGAAGCCCAGCGTGAAGAACTGGTTGTTGATGGCCTGCAGCACGTTCTTGCCGAGACCGCCCACGCCCACCATCGAGGCCACGACGACCATCGAAAGCGACATCATGATCGTCTGGTTCACCCCGGTCATCAGCGCGGGCAGCGCCAGCGGCAGCTGCACGTTCCAGAGCTTCTGGCGCGCTGACGAGCCGAAGGCCTCGGCCGCCTCCAGCACCTCGGCATCGACGAGCCGGATGCCGAGATTGGTCAGGCGGATCATGGGCGGCACGGCATAGATCACCACGGCGATCATGCCCGGCACCTTGCCGATGCCGAAGATCACCACGACGGGAATGAGATAGACGAAGGAGGGCAGCGTCTGCATCACGTCGAGCACGGGATTGACGAGGCGCTGCATCCGGTCGGAGCGGGCCGCGAGGATGCCGATGGGCAGGCCGATGATGACGGCGGCGACGGTGCAGACCGACACCATGGCGAGCGTCACCATCGTGTCCTCCCACAGGCCGAACCAGCCGATGGCGCACATGGCCACCGCCGAGCCCGCGACGATCCGCCAGCTGCGCGATCCGGCCCAGACGATGGCGAGGAGCACCGCGAGCACGACGATCCAGGGGGTGGAGGTGAAGGCGCGCTCGATGGCGTTCAGCGCCAGCTGAAGCGGCGCGGTGGCCGTGTCGATCGCGTCGGAGAAGCTGCGCACGAGGTCGCGGAAGCTTCCGTCGATGGTCTTGCGCATCATGCGCAGGGTTCTGCCGTCCAGCGCGGGAAACTGGCAGAAGGCTTCGGGCAAGCTCCAGCAGGCGGAGGCCATCCTGTTCCTCTCGGGTAAGGTCAATGAACGAAGCCGGGCAGGGACTGCCCGGCTTCGGGTCGGGCGGTCAGAGCGCCGCGGCGACCCGGTCGGCCACGTCGGCCGGAAGCCAGGCGCGCCAGAGGTCGGGATAGGTCTCGAGGAAATGGTAGGCCGCATCCTCGTTGGTGGCCTGGCTCTCGTCCATCCAGGCGAGAATCTGGCCCACCGTCTCGTTGCTCCAGCTGCGGGCCTTCACATAGTCCATGGCCACACCGGCCTTCTCGGCGAAGGAGGGCGTGACGGCGGTGAAGACCTCGGACACCGGATAGGAGTTCACCTCGGGATCGGCGCAGTCCGGCACCGCGGTGCAGGCATCCCAGGCGGCCTTGTCGTGCGGCACCGAGAAGGGCAGGCGCACCATGTCGTATTTGCCGAGGATCGCCGTCGGCGCCCAGTAATAGCCGAGCCAGCCCGCCTCGCGCTCGTAGGCATTGGCGATCGAGCCGTCGAGCCCCGCGGCCGAGCCCGTGTCCACGAGATCGAAGCCGTGGTCTTCGGCGCCGAGCGCCCGGAACAGGTTCTCGGTCGAGACCTGGCAGTTCCAGCCCGAGGGGCAGTTGTGGACGGCGCCGCGCGAAGCATCCTCGGGGGCGGGGAAGAGATCGGGATGCTCCAGCGCCTTCTCGACACTGTCGATCTCGGGGTGGGCCTCGGCGAGGTAACGCGGGATCCACCAGCCCTCGACGCCGCCGTCCTTCAGGATCTGCGCCGCGACGACCATGCGCCCCTCCTCGACCGCCGCCTCGAGCGGGGTGCGCACGGCATTGACCCAGAGTTCGGGCGCCATGTCGGGCTCGCCCTTTTCGTTCATCGAGGTGAAGGTGGGCATCGTGTCGCCGGCCACCAGCTCGACCGTGCAGCCGAACCCTTCCTCGAGGATGATCTTGTCGACCTGGGCCGCGACGCCGGCCGAGGCCCAGTTCATCTCGGCGATGCTGATCCGGCCGCAGTCTTCGGCCGCCCAGGCGGGAGCCGCGAGGGCTGCGAAGGATACGGCGAGGCAACCGGAAGCGAGGCGCTTCGTCATGGACGTTCTCCTGTCATTGCGGCACGCATGAGACGATCGCCGGCGTGCCGCGGACACCGGAAATCCTGTGGATTGTCTGAGCCCGCTCGATGCACCGGAAGGCGCGGGGCTGTTGGCCATGCCGGGCCGCCGGAGCGGCCCGCGGGCCCCGGATGCAGGGCATCCGGTGGGTCGAGCGCGGGCGGCGGGCCGAAGGCCTGCGCCGCAATCGCACTCAAAGCTCCGCCGACGCAGAGCGCCGCGGCTGCGGGCGCAGGATGCACCCGGCAGTGTGGGCGTACGAGCGCCCGAAAGGGGATGGACGCGCGCTGCGTCCGGCGAAGGATGAACACGCCCCGCAGGGCGGTGCGCAAGAATATGCCGAAACCGACAGGCCATGTCGTAAATGAAACATCGAGCCGGTGCAACCCGTTGCGTGACAGGCCCCTCCGCCCCTGTCGCCGCGCGACCGGCCGGCCTGTCTTCTGCCACCCGCCGGACGCGACCCAGGCGCGAGCGGAATCCCGCACGGCTCAATCTGAGGTTTTTCGGGCGCCGCACGAGTGCGTTACGTCACCTCTGCAACCTGGAGCGATCGGCCTTTTGAGGCTTGTCATGCTGCCCGGACGCGTTACGCTTTAATCCATCGCAAGGACCCGGTGTGATTCCGGGTGGCTCTTCCGGCCGCTGATCCGCCGGACCACGCTCGACCCTCTTCGATCCGAAGATGTGAGCCCGACATTGCATGCAGCCCACGGCGGCGGTTCCATTATCGGAGCCGGTCCCGAGGCGCTGGGATCTGACGACCCTCTCCGACGATCCCGTCCCGCAGCCGCGGGTGCCCTGACATGTCGCGTGGTCTTCCGATCGATGGAACATGACGCTTGCCAGGATATTCATGACGAAGACTTTCGAACCTGTTTCTTCCGCCGCGGATCCGCGGCCCGAGGCGGTCTCGCCCGCGCGCGAGATCCTTCTCGAACGAATGCTCGAGGCGCCCTTCGACGGCGACGAGGCGGCGATGATCCGCGCCGTGGGCTTCCGCTTCCTGATCGGCGAGGATTTCCGCACGCATGAGCGCGACCCCTTCGCCCCCGGTCTCCACACGCTCTGGATCCACCGTATCGGGGTTCATGCCGACAATCTGCGCCCGCCGCTGCGCCAGATCGCGCGGGCCGTGCACAGGCTGGGCCAGCTCTTCTGCCGCAATTTCTACGGCATCGAGATCGAGCGCAGCGTCCGCGTGGGCCGCAGGCTCGAGATCGGCCACCAGAGCGGCATCGTGATCCACCGCCACGCCACCATCGGCCACAATTGCGTCATCCGGCAGGGCGTGACCTTCGGCGTCGGCACCGACTGGATCGAGGGCAAGGGGCCGGTGATCGGCAACGGCGTGCGCTTCGGCGTGGGCTCGGTGGTGATGGGCAACGTCACCATCGGCGACCGGGTGACCGTGGGGCCGAACTGCGTGATCTCGTCCGACGTGGCGCCGGACTGCACGCTCTTCCTGCCGCCGCCGCGCGTGCTGCCCAAGGCGCGCCCGGCGACCGCCTGACCTTTATTTTCAACGGAGGAATTTTGATGACGACCGACCCGAACCGGCTTCTCGCCGCGCTCCACGAGGCTGTGGCCGAGGTGAACCTCTCGCTGCCGCCCGAGCGCCAGATCGCGACCGATCCGGATGCCGTGCTCTATGGCGAGGGCAGCCCGCTCGATTCGCTGGGCCTCGTGAATTTCGTGATGGCGGCCGAGCAGCATGTGGGCGACGCGACCGGCCTCGACATTGTGCTGGCCTCGGAAGCGGCCATGTCGCGCAAGCGCAGCCCCTACCGCAGCCTGCGCAGCCTCGCCGACTATGCGGCCGAATGCGCCGCCGGAGCGCAGCAGGCATGAGCCGCGTCATCGCCATCACCGGCACGCGCAAGGGCATCGGCCGCGCGCTGGCCGAGACCTATCTCGCGCGCGGCTGGACCGTCGTCGGCTGCTCGCGCGATGCGAGCGACCTCACGCACCCGGCCTATCGCCACTACACGCTCGACGTGGCCGACGAGCGGGCGGTCGCGGGCATGATGCAGGATGTGCGCCGGACGCATGGACGGCTCGACGCGCTTCTGAACAATGCCGGCATCGCCTCGATGAACCATGCGCTGCTGACCCCCGGCAGCACGGTCGAGCGGGTGTTCGCGACCAATGTCTTCGGCACCTTCCTGTTCTGCCGCGAGGCCGCCAAGCTGATGGGCCGCCGCCGCACCGGCCGGATCGTGAACTTCGCCACCGTGGCCACGCCGCTCAAGCTCGAGGGCGAGGCGGTCTATGCCGCCTCCAAGGCCGCGGTCGTGTCGCTGACCGAGGTGCTGGCGCGCGAGCTGGCGCCCATGGGCATCACCGTCAATGCCGTGGGGCCGACCCCGGTGCCCACCGACCTCGTCGGCGCCGTGCCCGAGGAGAAGATGCGCGCGCTGATCGCCCGGCAGGCCATTCCGCGCTACGGCAAGATGGAGGATGTGCTCAACGTCTGCGACTTCTTCCTGCGCGACGAATCCGATTTCGTGACCGGCCAGACGATCTATCTCGGAGGGGTCTGAGATGGCCGATGCGCTCGCCACGCTCTTCGCCCGGATGGCCGCAGCGGAGGGGAAGACCGCGCTGATCGAGGCCGACGGCACGGCGGTCTCCTATGCCGCGCTCCTTCGCCGGGTGGAGGAGGCCCTGACGCGACTGGCCTGCGAGGGTGTGCCCCGCGGCGCCTCGGTCCAGCTCTGCGGCGATTTCGGCGCGGCCTCCGTGGTCTGGCTGCTCGCGCTCTGGCGGCACGGGGCCTGCGTCTCGCCGGTGGCGCCCACGAGCTTCGAGCGGCGCGCGGACTTCGCCGCCGTGGCCCGGGCGAGCTGGCGGATCGAGGCCGCGGACGAGGGGCTGGAGCGGCTCGGCGGCGGCTCGGACCATCCGCTCCTCGACCGGCTCCGCGCCGAGGGGGCGCCGGGGCTCGTCATCTTCACCTCCGGCACGACCGGGGCGCCCAAGGGCGCCGTCCATGACATGCGCCGCCTCCTCGGCAAGTTCGCCGCTCCCGGCAAGGATCTGGTGACGCTGGCCTTCCTGCTCTTCGACCATATCGCCGGGATCGACACGCTCCTCTATGCGCTGTCGAATGGCTCGACGCTCGTCTGCCTGCCCGACCGGTCCGTGCCCACGGTGATGGACCGCATCCGCCGCCATCGGGTCGAGGTGCTGCCCACCGCGCCCTCGTTCCTCAATCTCCTGCTCCTGAACGCGGGCGAGGGCCTGTCGCTGCCCAGCCTGCGCATCGTGACCTACGGCGCCGAGACCATGCCGCAGGCGCTGCTCGAGCGGTTGGCCGACGCACTGCCCGGCGTGCAGCTGACCCAGAAATACGGCACCTCCGAGCTCGGCGCCCTGCGCTCGCGCTCCGAGGGCGGGCGGTCGCTCTGGATCCGGCTCGAGGGGGCAGGGACCGCCTGGCGCGTGGTCGAGGGCCGGCTCGAGATCCGCACCGCAACCGCGATGCTGGGCTATCTGAACGCGCCCGATCCCTTCACCGCGGACGGCTGGTATCGAACCGGCGATCTGGTCGAAGTGGAGGGCGACCGGCTGCGGTTCCTCGGCCGGGCGGGCGACACGATCAACGTGGGCGGCCAGAAGGTGCTTCCCGCCGAGGTCGAGGGCGCGCTTCTGGCGCTGCCGGGCGTGGCCGAGGCGGCCGTCCATGGCGCGCCGCATCCGATCCTCGGCGCGGTCGTCGTGGCCCGGGTGCGGATGGCCGAAGCCGGGCTCGCCCCGGCCGAGCAGCGCACGGCCCTGCGGCGCGGGCTCGCCGGGCGGCTCGAACCCTACAAGATCCCCCAGAAGATCGAGATCGTGGCCGAGGCGCTGACGACCGAGCGGTTCAAGCAGAAGCGGGGCTGACCCCGCCACCGGACCCCGCCGCCGCCCCAGGCGCGTTTCCTGATCCTGCGGCGAAAGTCTCCCGACGGCTCCTTCCGTTGCGGCGGACTTGTGCCGAGACCACCGGGTTTGTCTGGCGCTGCACAGTCTCGCATGATATTGCACGTTCATGCACGTTTCCCCCGATCTTCCCCGCGCCCGGCGCACCCTCATCGCCGAGCGCCTGCGCGCGGGCCAGCCCGTCGTGGCCGCCGCGCTGGCCGAGGAATTCGGCGTCTCCGAGGATTCGATCCGCCGCGATCTCCGCTCCCTCGCACAGGAGGGGCTCTGCCAGCGCGTCTACGGCGGCGCCCTGCCGCTCTCGCCGGCCTCGACCCCCATCGGGGCAAGGCTGGGCGAGGAGGCCGCGCGCAAGCACGCCCTGGCCCGCTGCGCGGTGGATCTCATCCGGCCGGACCAGACCCTGTTCCTCGATGCGGGCAGCACGCTCGTGCCGCTGGCCGGGCTGCTGCCCGAAGGGCAGGGGCTGCGCGTCGTCACCAATTCCATCCCGGCCGCCGCCGCCCTGATCGGGCGCAGCGGCATCGCGCTGGTCCTGATCGGGGGCGGCGTCACCATGAGCGTCGGCGGAGCCGTCGATGCGCAGGCTCTGTCCGAGCTCGCACGCCTGCGGATCGACCTCTGCTTCCTCGGCGCCTGCGCCCTGTCTCCCGAAGAGGGGCTCGCGGGCTTCGAGATGGACGATGTCGCCTTCAAGCGCCAGCTCCTGCGGCAGAGCCGGACGAGCGTGCTGATGATGACGAACGGCAAGCTCGGCACGCAGGCTCCCTTCGCCATCGCCCGCGCGGACGAGATCGGCCACTACATCCTCGAGGCCGACGCGCCCGCAGAGATGGAGCTGCGGCTCCGCCGGACCGGCGCCACCGTGCTCCGCGCGGCCCCGCCCGCCTGAGAAGGCCCGATCTCCCTCGGCCTGCCTCTCCTTCAGCCCGATCTCTCTCCGCTCGTCTCCCTCGGCCCGATCTCCCACAGACCGTCCATCCTCAGCCCGATCTCTCGCAGCCTGTCCCCTCCAGCCGTTCCCCTCAACCCTTCCCCGCAAGTCTGTCCCGTCAGCCTGTTGTCCCCACGAGTCCCGTCCGCTTCCGCCTGTCCCCGCAAGCCGGTCCCCGCAAGTCCCTTCCCCTTCCGCCCGTCCCCCTCCCGCATACGAGACCTCCCATGCCGCCTTCCGCCGATACGCCCGCCACCCGCCTTGCCACCCGGCTGGCCTTCTTTGCGGCGGGCTTCGCCATGTCCTGCTGGGCGCCGCTCGTCCCCTTCGCCAAGGCGCGCACCGGCGTCGACGAGGCCGAGCTGGGGCTGCTCCTCCTCTGCCTCGGGATCGGCTCGCTGGTGGCCATGCCCGTGACCGGCTGGATCAGTGCGCGGACGGGCTCGCGCCCGATGATCCTGCTGGGCGGCGCGGGGATGGTGCTCTGCCTGCCGCTCCTTGCCGCCTCGGGCGAGGCCTGGCTGCTCGCGCTGGCGCTCCTTCTGTTCGGCGCCTCGCTCGGCACCCTCGACGTGGCGATGAACGTTCATGCGGTCGCGGTCGAGCGCGCCTCGGACCGGCCGCTGATGTCTGGCTTTCACGCCCTCTTCAGCGTGGGCGGCTTCGCGGGGGCGGGGCTGATGACGCTTCTCCTCTGGCAGGGCCTGTCACCCTTCGCGGCCTCGCTTGTGGGCAGCGCGGTGGCGCTGGCCGCGGTGCTGGCGGCCGGGCCCCGGCTTCTGCGCGCGCAGGGGGGCGAGCCGCCGAAGCTCGCGGTGCCGCGGGCGGCGGTGCTGCTGCTCGCGGGCCTCGCCGCCGTGACCTTCCTCGTCGAGGGGGCGCTGCTCGACTGGGGCGCGCTTCTCCTCGTCGGCCGCGCGCTGGTCGAGCCGGCGCAGGGCGGCCTCGGCTACATGCTCTTCTCGGTCGCGATGACCGTGGGGCGTCTCACCGGCGACCGGATCGTGATGGCGCTCGGCGACCGGCGGGTGCTCTTCTACGGCGGGCTCCTCACACTCGCGGGCTTTGCGCTGCTCCTCCTGTCCGACTGGCGGCCGGGCGCGCTCGCGGGCTTCGTGCTGATCGGCTGCGGCGCCTCGAACATCGTGCCGGTCCTCTTCAGCCTCGCCGGGCGCCAGACGGTCATGCCGCCCGCGCTGGCCATCGCGGCGGTGACGACCACGGGCTATGCGGGCATCCTCGCCGGCCCGGCGCTCATGGGCTTCGTCTCTCATGCGACGAGCCTGCCGCTCGCCTTCTGGATGCTCGCGCTCCTGATGGCGCTGGTGCCCGCCACGGCGCGCATCGTGGCGAGGAACTGATGCCCTCGCAGGATCTTGATAGGGCGTGAGGGCCGCGCGC
The DNA here is from genome assembly GCF_000012905.2 of Cereibacter sphaeroides 2.4.1. NCBI lineage: Bacteria > Pseudomonadati > Pseudomonadota > Alphaproteobacteria > Rhodobacterales > Paracoccaceae > Cereibacter > Cereibacter sphaeroides. The sequence goes on from NC_007494.2 coordinate 106,752, forward strand.
CTTCGCCGGGACGGACGGCATCTCCAGATAGACGGGGCGCGGACCGTTCCGGCACGCCGCCTTGTCCCGAATGCCGTCCTGCAGCGAAGGTCCAGCGCATGAACGAACCCAGCCCCGACATGCCGCAGGGTCTGCCGCCGCGCGAGGTGCCGCCGCTCCGGGCCGAGCCCGCCGAACGGTCGGGCGCCCGCCACGCGCGCGAACTCGAGCGGCATCTGGGCTGGCTCGACAGCTTCACCGGCGTGGCGCTCGGCGTGCTGGCGGCGGCCTCGGGCATCTATACCTATCTCGGCGTCCGCACCCTCCTCGACGATACCGGCGCCTGGACGACCTTTGCCGCGCTCTCCTATTCCATCGCCGTCTCGGTGGGGATCTTCGTCTTCTGGTCCTACATGATGCGGCTTCTGCCGGCGATGCGCAGCGCCGCCTCGCGGATCGGGCTCCTCTGCTCGATGGCGCTCGGCAGCCTCGCCATCATCGCCATGTCCTCGTGGCTCAATGCCGCGGCGCTGGCGGGGGCGGCGGCGGTCGAGCAGCATCTGGCCGAGACGGTGCAGGATTATCAGGCCTCGCTCGAGCGTGCGCACGCCAATGCCATCGCGGGCCAGAGCCTCGCGCGCGACGTGGCACGGGTGCGCCAGAGCTTCGGCGATCTCTCCGAGCAGGAGGCCACGGGCGATCTCTCGGGCTTCGCCGGGCGCGGCGCCGTGTTCCGCGTCCTGACCCAGAAGGCGGCCGAGCTCGGCGCGCTCGAAGAGCAGATCGCCGCGCAGGATGCGCCGCTGTCGGCCGCCTTCGCCGAGGGCAATGCGATCCTCAGCCGGATGCGGGCCCTCACGGTCGAGGCGGGCCCGGTCGAGCAGCGTTCGGTGCGCTTCTCGGAAGAGGCGGTGCGGCTCGCGGGCATCGTGGCGCAGCTGCGGCAGCTCAATGTGGCGCCGCTCGTCGCGCGTGCGGCGCAGGATCTGGCCGAGTCCGTGGTGCTGCCCGAGCTCGACGGCCGCTCCGATCTCGCCCGCTCGAGCCAGGCCAGCACCATCGACTCGGTCCTGTCGCTGCTGCGCCAGCGGGCCGAGACCCTGCGCGGGGCCGCGGCCGAGGTCGAGGCGCTGCCTCCCGCCGAGGAGACGGTCTATACCCCCATTTCGGCCGCGGATGCCGTCATCCGCTATGCCGGGAACTTCGTGCCGAGCTGGGCGGGGGCCATCGCGATCGACCTTCTGCCGGCCGTCCTCGTCTTCATCGTCATGGTCACGCAGGCCGCCATCCGCGCGGGCCGGGGCGAGGGCGGGGCCGAGGAAACCATGACCGTGGCCGAGCTGCGCGCCGCGCTGGCTGCCGCGCGGCTTCTGCAGGAGGTCGAGCCGCAGAGGGATCCGAGGTCGCCATGAGCGCCGAGGCCGCGCCCCGGCGGGCCATCTGGGCCATGCTGATCCTGCAGGTGGGCATCGGGGCCGCGCTGATCGGCATGGATCTGGCGCGCCCCGCGCCGCCCTCGCCGGCCGATCTCTTCGCGCCGGCGAGCGTGCCGCAGATGCGGCCCTACCGCCCCGATCTGCGCCCCGCGCCGGGCACCGACGGGCCGCAGATGCGCCCCATGCCCGCCCGGCTCGAATTCGGCGGCGAGGGCGCGCGCGTCACCCTCACGGGCCAGATCGCGGCGGGGGATGCGGCACGCTTTTCGGCCCTTCTGGAGCAGCGGGGCGAGCGGCCCGAGGTGGTGGAGCTCGACAGTTCGGGCGGCGTCGTGTCCGAGGCCCTGCTGATCGGCCGCCAGATCCGCGCGCTCGGGGCCGCGACCGAGGTGGAGGCGGGCGCCGTCTGCCTCTCGGCCTGCCCCTATCTCCTCGCAGGCGGGGTCGAGCGGCGGGTCGCCGAGGGCGGGCTCGTGGGCGTGCATCAGCATTATTTCGGCGAGAACAGCCTCTTGCCCGCCTTTCTTGCCGTTGAGGATGTGCAGCGCGGGCAGGCCGAGGTCATGCGCTATCTCGACGAAATGGGCGTGGACCCGCGCCTGATGATGCACGGGATGGAGACGCCCGCGCGCGAGATCTACATGCTCGACGCCGCCCGTCTGGCCGAGTTGCGGCTGTCAACTGAAGGCGCGTGACCCGGCCAGCCCCCGCAGCGCCGGATCCCGTGGTTGCTCGATCCACGGGTCGGCCGCCATGCTATGGTGGGCTGACACCCGGATCAGTGCGACCGGCGGTTTTGTCCGGAGGGCCCCTTCCTGCGGCGGGTCGAGGCTTTCCGGTTGATGTCAGTGCCTCGGCATGCCTTGCCTCGGCGGCACGGCCCGTCCCGCCCGTCAGTCGCGCGGACGGCCGAGGAAGCGCGCGAAGCCTGCGAGGAATTCGGTCAGCCGGGCGCGCGTGGCCTCGTCGGTGAGGGTGCCGTTGCCGTCGAACAGCTCGCCCGCGCGCGAGACCATGAGGCGGCCCTCGAACCAGGGCTCCATCCCGAGCGTGCGGATCACCGGCAGCCAGTGGGTCTGGGCGAGCGTGGTGCCGAAGTTGCCCGGCGAGGCGCCGATGATCGCCACGGGCTTGCCGCGGAACAGGGTGCGGCCCGCGGGCGGCCGGCTCATCCAGTCGATCGTGTTCTTGAAGGCGCCCGGAATGCCGTTGTTGTATTCCGGCGTCACGAGGAGAAGCGCATCCGCCGCGGCGAGCCCCTCCTGCAGGCGCACGACCGCCTCGGGCAGGCCGGTCTCGGCCTCGAGATCGCCGTCGTAGATCGGCACGTCCGCGATGGAGTGGACCTCCACCTCGACGCCCGCAGGCGCGAGTTCGGCCGCGGCCCGGAGGAGGCCCGCGTTGAACGAAGCCCGCCGGAGGCTGCCTGCCAGTCCGAAGATGCGTGTCATCCCTGTCCTTCCTGTCCCTGTCCGGAGGCGCCTGACCCGCCCCGGCCGCCCCACTCTGACCGGAGAGGCGGGGATTGGCGAGAGGCCATGGACGGGGATCACGAGGCGGTGCGGGAAGGCCGTTTCCTGATAAGGCCTGCCCGGCGCGCTCGGGGAACCCATGCCCCACGAGCCGGCCCCTTAGAGCCCGACGGCGACGGTCCCGGTCGCGCGCCGCGGGGCGCCCCACCTTCGGCGGCGGAGAGCGCCGCCTGCGCAAAGCTCTTTTGCCAGGGGCCGCGCCCCATTGCCTCCCGTCGAGGAAGCTGGAAAGGTCAGGCGATGGCAGGATGGGGGCAGGCGCCTCCGCCGGGACGCGCCGGCGGTCCTGCCCCGATTGCGGCCGCGGAGGGAGACCGGCATGACGGAGTGGACGGACGCCTCGGCCGCGGAATTCCTGCGCCATCTCTTCACAGAGGCGGTGGAGGCCTCGAAGCCCGAGGCGCGGATCGCGCCCCTGCTGCCGCCGCCGCCCGCGGGCCGGATCCTCGTTCTCGGCGCGGGCAAGGCTGCCGCGGGCATGGCGCGGGCGGTCGAGGCCCATTATGCCGATGCGCCGCGCCTCTCGGGCCTCGTCATCACCCGCCACGGGCAGGGCGAGGCCGCTCCGGGCCGGATCGCAGTGCGTGAGGCAGCCCATCCGGTCCCGGACGAAGCCGGCATCGCCGCCACGGAAGAGCTTCTGGCCCTGACTCAGGGGCTCGGGCCCGAGGATCTGGTGATCGCGCTGATCTCGGGCGGCGCCTCGTCGCTGATGGTGGCGCCGCTCGCGGGCCTCACGCTCGCGGACAAGGTGGAGCTCAACCGGGCGCTTCTCGCCTCGGGCGCCACGATCTCGGAGATGAACTGCCTGCGGCGGCACCTGAGCCGCGTGAAGGGCGGCCGCCTCGCCGCGGCCTGCGCCCCGGCGCGGGTGCTGGCGCTCCTCGTCTCGGACGTGCCGGGCGACGATCCGTCGGTGATCGCCTCGGGGCCCTGCCACGGCGATGCCACCACCGTCGCCGATGCGCAGGCGGTGCTCGGGCGCCTCGGCCTCGATCTGCCCCGGATCGCGGCCGCGCTGGCGCGGCCCGAGGCCGAGAGCGTGAAGCCCGGCGATCCGCGGCTCGCGCGCGTCGAGAGCCACATCGTCTGCTCGCCGCAGATGGCGCTGGAGGCGGCGGCCGAGGCGGCACGGGCGGCGGGAGTTGCGGCCCATATCCTCGGCGATGCGCTCGAAGGCGATGCGCGCGAGGCCGGGCGGCTGATGGCGGGGATCGCGCGGCAGGTGGTGCTGCGCGACCAGCCCTTCGCGCGGCCCTGCCTGCTTCTGTCGGGCGGCGAGACCACCGTCTCGATCCGCGGCCCGGCCGGCGTGGGCGGGCGCAATGTCGAGTTCCTGCTGGCCTATCTGCTGGCCGCGCGCGATCTGCCGGGCTGGGCGCTCGCCGCGGACACGGACGGGGTGGATGGTGGCGCCGAGGTGGCGGGTGCGGTGGGCGGGGCGGCCGTGCTTCAGGCTGCGGGCCGCGACCCGGCCGAGGCGCTGGCCGGACACGATGCCCACAGCTTCTTCGCCGCCGCCGGTGCGCAGGTGGTGACCGGCCCGACCGGCACCAATGTCAACGATTTCCGGGCGATCCTTCTGCCGTGACGGCCCGCTCGCGGAACACCGCATGCTCGCCCAGATCGACCGTCGCTTCGCCCGCGAGGAGCTGCCGGTAGAAGTCCTCCAGCGTCTCGGTGCCGAAGGAGGGCGTGGCCTCCGCATCGTAGCGCCCCGTGGCGGGATCGAGGACCAGCATCGACTCGGTCGCGTAATAGCGCCCGATCCGGGCGAGCTCGGCCTTGTCGCGGAGCGAGGGCAGCAATCGGCCTCCGAGGGAGAGAACCGCGATGATCGCATCGAGCAGCGCCACCGGCACCTGACGGATCTTCGGCGGGCGGCCCATGAGCCGGAACAGCATCTCGGCCTGCGCCCGCGGGGTCAGCGCCGGCCCCGGCCCGCCGATGGGCAGGATCCGGTTCCTGAGCGCGGGATCCTCGAGGCAGAGCGCCATGTAACGCCCGAGGTCGTCGTCGCTGATCGGCTTGCAGGCGGTGAGGGTGCCGTCGCCGAAGACGAGGAAGGGCCGGCCCTCCTGCACCCGCTTCACCTGTCCCGAGAGCGACTTGAAGAAGGCGGTCGGCCGCACGATCGACCAGGCGAGGCCCGAGCGCATGAGCTCTTCCTCGGAGGCGAGCTTCGCCTGCTGGAAGGCGAGAAGCGGCCTCTGCACGCAGATCGCCGAGAGGAGCACGACCTGCGTCACCCCCGCCGCGCGGGCGGCGGCAAGCGCGTGGGAATGGGCCGCATGGTCGATGGCCCAGGCGTCGCGCGGCACGCCCGTCCGCGAGGCGAGGCAGGAGACGAGCGCATCGAACCGCTCGCCGCAGAAGCCGTCGCGGGTGAGCGACTGCGGGTCGGTCACGTCGCCGTAGCGCAGGACCGCGCCGTCCGGCAGGCGCGCCTGCCGACGGGTGCCGCAGGGGCGGAGAAAGCAGACGACCTCATGGCCGCGCGCGAGCAGCGCCCTCGCCGTCGCCTGCCCGATGGTGCCGGTGGCGCCGAGCATCAGGATCCGGCGCGGAGCAGGCAGGGGGGCGGTCTCGGACATGGCGGAACTCCTCGGGGCAGGCGGGCCGCTCGACCCTAGCAGGCGCGGGCCGGCCGGGAAGGAGACTTAGGGTCGCGTGCTGCTGCAGGGGGCGGATCAGCCATGGCCGATCAGAAGCTCTCACATGACACAGGGCCGTATGCCTCTCCAGGAGGCGGAGGGGCGCATCAACCCGCCGCGTGCCCCTGCGGGAGGCGGTGCCACCGCGTCCTGCCCGTGCCGGTGCGCGCTCTGGCGCTCAGGCGCCGGTTACGCGCCAGATCACGTCGCCCACATCGTCGGCGAGCAGAAGCGAGCGGCGGTCGGGGCCCACCGCCACGCCGACCGGGCGACCGTAGGCCAGCTTCTCGTCGTCGGACAGGAAACCGGTCAGGATGTCCCGCGGCGGGCCGGAGGGCCGGCCGTTCGCGAAGGGCACGAAGATCAGCCGGTAACCGCTGAGTTTCGAACGGTTCCACGAGCCGTGCTGGCCGATGGCCATCCCGTCGCCGAAGCCCGGCAGCGTGCCCGCCGGCACCCAGCAGAGGCCGAGCGAGGCCGTGTGTCCGCCGAGCGCATAGTCGGGCGTGATCGCGCGGGCGACCATCGCCGGGTCCTGCGGCACGCGGTCGTCGACGATCCGGTTCCAGTAGCAATAGGGCCAGCCGTAGAAGCCGTCCTCCTCGACGGAGGTCAGATAGTCCGGCGGGGTCTCGTCGCCGAGCCCGTCGCGCTCGTTGACCACGGTCCAGAGCACGCGCGTCGTGGGCTCCCACGCGAGGCCCACCGGGTTGCGCAGGCCCGAGGCATAGATCCGGGCCTGACCGCTGGCGAGGTCCAGCTCCCAGATCGCGGCGCGGCCCTCCTCGGCCTCCATCCCGTCGTCGCCGATGTTGCTGAGCGAGCCCACGCCGGCATAGATCCGGCGCCCGTCGGGCGAGACGATCAGGCTGCGCGTCCAGTGCCCGCCGGGCTTGAAGGTGGTCAGGCGCCGTCCCGGCCCCTCGAGCCGCGTGGCGCCCGGACGGTAGGGGAAGGCCATAATGCCGTCGGTGTTGCCGACGTAGAAGGTGTCGCCCACCAGCGCCATGCCGAAGGGCTGGCTCTGGTTCTCGAGGAAGGTCTCGCGCTCTTGCGCCTCGCCCCGGCCGTCCGGGTCGCGCAGGAGGGTGATGCGGTTCGGGCTGTCGCCGAGCGCGCGGATGCGGCGCATGGTGGCCTGCGCCGCACGGTCGAGGAGGGTCTTCGGCGGGGTGGGAAGCTGGCGCGCCTCGGCAACCAGCACGTCGCCCGAGGGCAGCACCTCGATCCAGCGCGGATGTTCCAGATCGCGGGCGAAGGCATTGACCTTGAGGCCCGGTGCGGGCGTCGGCAGATGGCCCGGCGCCCAGCCCTTGGCCGCGGGCATCTTGAGGGTCATGATGCCCTGCTTCTGGGCCTCGGGGATGGCCGGGCTCTGCCCGATCGCCTGGGTGCCCGGCGATCCGAACCGCCGCATCAGGACCATCGTATTGCCGACGATGGCGGTGGCACGCGCCAGGAAATCCATTCGCTGTCCTCTTGCTTTCCCCGAAGGCTAGCGCCGCCGGCGGGACGGTCAATCCCGGAAGAGGTATGGGTGCGGCTTCACGCAAGCCGTGTCCTGCCGGGCTGCGGAGACGCGCGGCTGTCCGGCCGGCCAGCGGGAGAGGCGCATACCCGGCAGGGGTTCGACAGGCGCGCATCGCGCCTATTATTCAGTAAAATGAAATGGCTGATGCCTTATCCTCATTATTCTTCTGAAGAGGCAGGCCTTTGATCCAGCCGATCCGCCCGTTCAAGTTCCGGTGAGGCGGGCCTGCTCCGTGCCTGCGGGGGGCGCGCCTTAAGCTCGGCTTAAGCTCCGGCCCCGAAGCGGGCGCAAAGGCAATATCAGGAGCAGAGACATGAGAACCATCAGCCGACGCAACGCGCTGGGACTGGGCATCGCCGCCGCGGGAGGCCTCCTCCTGCCGGCTCAGGGACAGGCGCAGGTGCATCGGGCCAACGTCTCGTCCTTCCGGATGCAGAGCTGGGAAGAGCATTTCGACAGTCTCGGCAAGGGCGCCATCGTGGCCGACACCACGTCGCGCGCGCTGCATTTCTGGAGCGGCGACGGGCGGGACTACCGGATCTATCCGACCTCGGTGCCGATCTCGGAAGAGCTGACCAAGCGCGGCTATACCGAGATCGTGCGCAAGAAGGTCGGGCCGTCGTGGACGCCCACACCCTCGCAGATGGAGCGCTATCCCGACTGGAAGCCCGTCGGCCCGGGTCCCGAGAACCCGCTCGGCACCCATGCGATGTATCTGGGCTGGCCCGCCTACATCATCCACGGCACCCACGACACGCGGAAGATCGGCCGCCCCTCGTCGGACGGCTGCATCGGGCTCTACAACGAGAAGATCGCGGAGCTGTTCGAGCTCTGCCCGATCGGCACGCAGGTCCGGGTGATCTGAGGCGACGGGCCCCGCGCAGGCCGGCCCGGGCCGGTCTGCGCGGGGCGGTGAGATGCGGGCGAACCACTCGTCACGGGGATATCTGAGGCGGACCCTGCTCAGGCCGACAGAGGCCCGTCCGCGTGAGGACGAAGCACGGGCGGTCAGGTCCGGGCGGGCCGGCTAGCGTCCGATATCTGAGGCGGACCCTGCTCAGGCCGACAGAGGCCGTCGCGTGAGGACGAAGCACGGGCGGTCAGGTCCGGGCGGGCCGGCTAGCGTCCGTCCGGCTTGGCGGTTCGGCGGAAATCGTTTCCGAGCATCGGCGGGGGAGGTCGCCGGACGGCATCGCCAACGACGTTGGCGATGCGTCCCTGCTCTCGGATCAGATCCCGCCGGCGCAGCCCTCGGGCAAGGCTCACTCCGGCAGGACGCGCACGGCTCCCTTGTCGGCCGAGGAGGCGAACTGCGCATAGACCTTCAGCGCCTGCGAGACCTTGCGCTTGCGCGGGCCCGCGGGCTTCCAGCCCTTCGCATCCTGCTCGGCACGGCGGGCGGCCAGCTCGGCCTCCGGCACGGCCAGCGTGATGGTGCGGTTCGGGATGTCGATCTCGATCCGGTCGCCCTCGCGCACGAGGCCGATGGGGCCGCCCGACGCCGCCTCGGGCGAGGCATGGCCGATGGAGAGCCCCGAGGTGCCGCCCGAGAAACGCCCGTCGGTTATGAGCGCACAGGCTTTGCCCAGCCCCTTCGACTTCAGGTAGGAGGTCGGATAGAGCATCTCCTGCATGCCGGGGCCGCCCTTCGGGCCCTCGTAGCGGATCACCACCACGTCGCCCGCCTGCACGCCGCCGTTCAGGATGCCGTAGACGGCCGCGTCCTGGCTCTCGAACACCTTGGCGGGCCCGGCGAAGACGAGGATCGACTCGTCCACGCCCGCCGTTTTCACGATGCAGCCGTCGGGCGCGAGGTTGCCCTTCAGCACCGCGAGGCCGCCGTCCTTCGAGAAGGGGGTCGCGACCGAGCGGATCACGCCGGTCTCGCGGTCGGTGTCGAGCGTGTCCCAGGTCGAGGACTGGCTGAAGGCCACCTGCGTGGGCACGCCGCCCGGCGCCGCGAGGAACAGCTCGCGCGCCTCGGGCGCGTTGGAGCGGCCGATGTCCCACTGGTCGATGGCGGCGCCGAGGGTCGGCGCATGGACGGTGCGGGTGTCGCGGTGCAGAAGCCCGCCGCGGTCGAGCTCGCCCAGGATCGACATGATGCCGCCCGCGCGGTGCACGTCCTCGATATGCACGTCCGCCTTGTTCGGCGCGACCTTGCAGAGGCAGGGCACCCGGCGGGAGAGCGCGTCGATGTCGTCCATGGTGAAATCGACGCCGCCTTCCTGGGCGGCGGCGAGGATATGGAGCACCGTGTTGGTCGAGCCGCCCATCGCGATGTCGAGCGCCATCGCATTCTCGAACGCTTCCTTGGTAGCGATGGCGCGCGGCAGGACGCCCTCGTCCTCCTGCTCGTAGTAGCGGCGGCAGAGCTCGACCGCGCGGCGCCCGGCCTCGAGGAAGAGCTCCTTGCGGTAGGCGTGCGTGGCCAGCGTCGAGCCGTTGCCCGGCAGCGACAGGCCGAGCGCCTCGGTCAGGCAGTTCATCGAGTTGGCGGTGAACATGCCCGAGCAGGAGCCGCAGGTGGGGCAGGCGGCCTGCTCGATGCGGGTCAGGTCGTCGTCGGACACTTTCTCGTCGGCGGCGGCCACCATCGCGTCGATCAGGTCCATCTTCACGGTGCGCCCGTCGCCGAGCGTGACCTTGCCCGCCTCCATCGGCCCGCCCGAGACGAAGACCGCGGGGATGTTCAGCCGCATCGCGGCCATCAGCATGCCGGGGGTGATCTTGTCGCAGTTCGAGATGCAGACCATCGCGTCGGCGCAATGGGCGTTGACCATGTATTCGACCGAGTCCGCGATGAGCTCGCGCGAGGGCAGGGAATAGAGCATCCCGTCATGGCCCATGGCGATCCCGTCATCGACGGCGATGGTGTTGAATTCCTTGGCGATGCCGCCTGCGGCCTCGACCTCGCGCGCCACGAGCTGGCCCAGATCCTTGAGGTGGACGTGGCCCGGCACGAACTGGGTAAAGCTGTTCACGATGGCGATGATCGGCTTGCCGAAGTCGCTGTCCTTCACGCCGGTCGCGCGCCAGAGGCCACGGGCTCCGGCCATGTTGCGGCCATGCGTGCTGGTGCGGGAACGAAATGCGGGCATGTCTGGACCTTCCGGCTGGCAACTCTCGGGCCAGACGACTGCGCTTTTGGTGCTGAAAAATCAACCCTTCTTTGCGGAAAGCTGCGCAAAGACCGGCCTCGGTGACGTTCGTGTGAAGGCGGGCGCCCGGCTCCACGCCGGCGGCAGGAGGGCGCCGGACGCCGCGAAAAGAGAAGATCGGCGGTGGACCCGCCCTGCCGCCGCTCTAGCTGGAGGCTCCCGGAGCAGGAGGAAACCGATGCCCCAGCAGACAACCGCCATGCCGCTCTCGCGGACCCATGCGCAGGATCTCTTTGCGCGGACCCGCGCCATGACGGCCCGACTGGCCCAGCCGCTCGCGCCCGAGGACATGATGCTGCAGTCGATGGAGGATGCGAGCCCGGCCAAGTGGCATCTCGCCCATACGACCTGGTTCTTCGAGGAATTCATCCTGAAGCCGCATGCGCCGGGCTACCGTTCGCCCGACGACCGCTTCGCCTTCCTGTTCAACTCCTATTATGTGCAGGCCGGCCCCCGCCATGCCCGCGCCAAGCGCGGGCTCGTCTCGCGCCCCGGGGTGCAGGCGGTGCTCGACTACCGCGCCCATGTGGACGAGGCGCTCGGGACGCTTCTGGAGCGGAGCGACGACCCGGAGGTGGCGACGCTGGCCGAGCTCGGCTGCCATCACGAGATGCAGCATCAGGAGCTTCTGGTCACCGACCTGCTCCATGCCTTCTCCTACAACCCGCTGCTGCCCGCCTACCGCGATCCCGAGCCCATGGCCGTGACCGCCGAGGAGCCGCTCCGCTTCATGCGCCACGAGGGCGGGCTCATGGAGATCGGCCATGCGGGCGACGGGTTCGCCTACGATTGCGAGGGGCCGCGCCACCGCGTCTGGCTCGATCCCTACGAGATCGCCGAGCGGCCCGTCACCAACCGCGACTGGATCGCCTTCATGGAGGCGGGGGGCTACGCCACCCAGACCCTCTGGCTGATGGAGGGCTGGGCCGTGCGCGAGCGCGAGCGCTGGGACGCGCCGCTCTACTGGTGGCAGCAGGACGGTGTCTGGTGGACCTATACGCTGCGCGGGCCGCAGCCGGTCAATCTCGACGCGCCCGTGTGCCATGTGAGCTATTACGAGGCCGAGGCCTTCGCCCGCTGGGCGGGTGCCCGGCTGCCCACGGAAGCCGAGTGGGAGGTGGCCTTCCGCGACCGTCCGCTTGCGGGCAATTTCCTCGAACAGGGGGCGCTCAGGCCGCTGCCTAGCGGCAGCCCTTGGGGCGATGTCTGGGAATGGACGCAGAGCTCGTTCAGCCCCTATCCCGGCTTCCGCCCGCCCGAAGGCGCGCTCGGCGAATATAACGGGAAGTTCATGGTCAACCAGTATGTGCTGCGCGGCGGCTCCTGCGCCACGCCCGCGGCCCAGATGCGGCCGACCTACCGGACCTTCTTCTATCCGCACCAGAGGTGGCAGATGATGGGCCTCCGGCTCGCGAGGGACGTGTGATGGACGCGCTTGTCATCCGCAACCCCGAGCTTCTGGCCGATGCGCTGCGCGGCCTGTCGCAGAGCCCGAAGCGTATGGAGCCGAAATGGTTCTACGATGCCGAGGGCAGCGCGCTCTTCGAGCGCATCACGGAGCTGCCGGAATATTACCCGACCCGCACCGAGACCGCGATCCTGACCGCGGGCGCGGACCGTCTGGCCGCCCATGTGCCCGAGGGGGCGGAGCTGGTCGAACTCGGCAGCGGCGCGAGCGTCAAGACGCGGCTGCTGCTCGACCGTCTGACCGGTCTCTCGGCCTATGTGCCGGTCGACATCTCGGCGAGCTTCCTCAAGGAGACCGCGCGCGCTCTGGCCCGCGATTATCCCGACCTGCCGATCCATCCCGTCGTGGCCGATTTCACAAAGCCCCTGCGGCTGGCGGATGAGGGACACCCGCGCGTGGGCTTCTTCCCCGGCTCGACCCTGGGCAACCTCGACCCCGAAGGGGCACGGGCGCTGATGCGCGGCGTGCGCGACTGGCCGGGCATCCGGGGCTTCATCGTGGGGATCGATCTCATCAAGGACGAAGACACGCTGGTGCGCGCCTATGACGATGCGGCGGGGGTGACGGCGGCCTTCAACCTCAACCTGCTGCACCGGATGAACCGCGAGATCGGTGCGGATTTCGACCCGGACCGCTTTGCCCATCGCGCGATCTGGAACGCCGAGAAGGCGCGGATCGAGATGCATCTGGAAAGCCTCGAGGATCAGGAGGTGCAGATCGGCCCGCGCAGGATCCGCTTCAGGGCGGGCGAGACGATCCACACCGAGAACAGCCACAAGTTCTCGGCCACGAGCTTTGCCGAGCGGGCGGCCGAGGCGGGATGGCGGCTGGCCGATTTTCTCACGGACGCCCGGCGGCAGTTCGGCGTGGCGGTACTCGAGCCCGCCTGAGGGCCCGCCCCTCCGCGCGGCGGGCGCTCGGACCGGCCCGCCGAACCGCAGCCGGTAGAAGAACGCTTCCGCCTCGGTCAGAACCCGCTGGCGGCGCAGACCTGCTTCACGCACCTTCGCGCGGCGGGCGCTCAGACCGGCTCGCCCGCGTGGAGCCGCCCGAGGAAGGCCTCCGCCTCGGTCAGAACCCGCGCGCGATGGGTCTCCTCCATCCGGTCCCAGGTGCGATACATCTGGACCATGCGGGGGTTGCGCTCGAACCGCGCGCGGTGCCGGTTCAGGAAGTGCCAGTAGAGCAGGTTGAAGGGGCAGGCGCGGGGTCCCGTCCGGTCCTTCACCGCATAGGCGCAGCCGCGGCAGTAATCCGACATCCGGTCGATATAGGCGCCGGACGAGACATAGGGTTTCGAGCCGAGGAGCCCGTGATCGGCGAACTGGCTCATCCCGATCGTGTTCGGCGCCTCGACCCATTCCAGCGCATCGATATAGACCGAGAGATACCATTCGTGCACCTCGGCGGGATCGACGCCCGCCAGCAGCGCGAAATTGCCCGTCACCATCAGCCGCTGGATGTGGTGGGCATAGGCGAGATCGCGGGTCTGGGCGACCGCGGCGGAGAGGCACGCCATCCGCGTGGGCTTGCCCCAGTAGAGCGGCGGCAGGGCGGCGCTGTGGCCGAGCCCGTTCGAGCGTATGTAATCCGGCCCCGAGAGCGTCCAGATCCCCCGCACATACTCCCGCCAGCCGAGGATCTGCCGGATGAAGCCCTCGACCGCGTTCAGCGGCGCGCGGCCCTCGCGCCACTCGGTCTCGGCGCGGCGGCAGACCTCCATCGGCCCGAGAAGCCCGAGGTTCATCGACGAGGACAGGAGCGCATGGCTCAGGAACGGATCGTCGGCGAGCATCGCATCCTGCTCGTCGCCGAAGCGCGGCAGGCTTTCGCGGATGAAGTGATCGAGCGCCCGAAGCGCCTCGGCCCGGTCGGTGGCCCAGTGGAACGGGCGGAGCCGCCCGAAATGGCGCGGAAAGCGCGCCTCGACGAGGTCGAGTACCGCGCGCACCTCGGCATCGGGCTCGAACCGCAGCGGCCGCGGACGCAGCAGGTCGGGCGCCGCGGGCTTGCGGTTCTCTGTGTCGAAGTTCCACTTCCCGCCCGCGGGCTCGTCCCCCTCCATCAGGAGGCCGGTCCTGCGGCGCATCTCGCGATAGAACCACTCCATGCGCAGCTGCTTGCGTCCCTCGGTCCAGCGGGCGAACTCGTCTGCCGGGCAGAGGAACCGGTCGTCGGGCAGGAAGCGGACGGGCAGGGGCATGGCCTCGAGCGCTTCGATCAGCCGCCAGTCGCCGGGCCGGGTCGCGACCGCCTCGCGGGCGCCGGTCTCTGCGGCCCGCCGCAGGAGCTCGGCCCCGATCGAGGGTCCGGTGTCGGGATCGTCCAGCCGGGAATAGGCCACGCGGAAGCCGCGTTCCTGCAGGCGGCGGGCGAACTTGCGCATGGCGGCCAGGATCAGGGCGATCTTCTGCGGATGGTGCGGGACATAGGTGCCCTCCTCCATCACCTCGGCCATGACCACGAGATCTGCGGCCGGATCCGCCGCCCGCAGCGCCGGAAGATCGTCGCTGAGCTGGTCGCCCAGCACGAGGATGAGCCGTGTCACGTCCTGTCCGCCCTCCGAGGGCGGATGCGCGCGCCCCAGGCCGGAAAGGCTAGGGGCCGCGGGGGACGGGTCAAGGCCGCCTGTCGTCAGGGACGGGCGCGGGGCCTCAGGGTCGGCTCCAGTCGAGCCCGGTGAAGCCCTCGCGGAAGGCGAAGGTCACGAGGTGGGAATCGATCACGAAGCGCGCCTGGATCAGGCCCTTGGCATCCTCGGCCTCGACCTGCACCGTCAGCCCGTCCGCGTCCGCCCGAAGGACCGCCGGGCCGGGGGGCAGGGCGCAGTGGCCCTCGGTTTCGTCGAAGCGGACCTCCACCTTGTGGGCGAAATGCTTGCAGAGCTGCTGGAGATATTTCGAGGCGTTGGGCGTCTCAAGGCGGGCAGTCGAGATCATGCAGTATTCCTGAGTTTTTCTATCTGGTACGGGCTGGACCGGCCGGACGCAAGCGCCTATGCCTTCCGGCAGAGCGTGAAGCCATGTGCCGAGCCACACGCCGGACCCCGAAACAGGAGATCGACCCAGTGATCCGCTTCGCCTCCGGCCTGCTTGCGGGCCTCTTCCTTGCCCTGCCCGCCGTGGCCGAAACCACCATCGACACCGCCCGCGGGCCGGTCTCTGTCGCAGCCGTTCCCGAGACCGTGGCCGTCTACGACGTGGCCGCGCTCGACACGCTGGTGGCCCTGGGCATCACGCCCGCCGGCACGCCCGAGCGCGTGCTCGTGCCCTATCTTCAGGAGACGGCGAAGGAGGCGGCGCCGGTCGGCACGCTCTTCGAGCCCGATCTCGAGGCGCTGTCGATGCTCGCGCCGGATCTGGTGATCGCGGGCGGACGGTCGGCCCCGCAGATCGCGCAGATCGAGCGGGTGGCGCCCACGCTCGACATGACCATCGGGCCGGATCTGCTGACCGACGCCCGCGCGCGCCTTCAGGCCTATGGCAGGCTCTTCGGGCGCGAAGCGAGGGCGGCGGAGCTCGATGCGGCGCTCGAGGCGCGGCTGTCGGAGGTGCGGGCCGCGGCGGAGGGGAAGGGGACGGCGCTGGTCTTGCTGACCAACGGGCCGAAGCTGTCGGCCTACGGGCGCGGCTCTCGCTTCGGCTGGATCCACGAGGCGACGGGCCTGCCGGAGGCCGTGGCGGGCCTTGCCGCCGCGACGCACGGCGATGCGGTCTCGTTCGAATTCATCGCCGAGGCCGATCCGGACTGGCTTCTGGTGGTGGACCGTGGCGCGGCCATCGGCGCCGAGGGCGCGTCCGCGCAGGCCGTGCTCGACAATCCGCTGGTGGCGGGCACGAAGGCCTGGAAGAAGGGTCAGGTGATCTATCTCGATCCGGCCGAGGTCTATGTCGCGGGCGGTGGCTACCGGGCCATGACCGCGGTGCTCGATCAGCTCATCGCGGCGCTTGGGAAGGGCTGAGCGCCGGGCGCCCGGAAGAGCATCCGGCGCGCCCCTTAAGGCGCGCCGGTTTCTGTCAGCGCGGTTCGGCCGCAAGACCCCGGATCAGGGCGTAGCAGGCGCCGAGCAGCACGATGGTGAAGGGGAAGCCGGTTGAGACCGCCATCGCCTGCAGCGCGGCCAGCCCCCCGCCGAGCAGGAGCGCGATGGCCACCAGCCCCTCGAAGGTGGCCCAGAACACCCGCTGCGGCACCGGCGCATTGACCTTGCCGCCCGCCGCGATCGTGTCGATCACCAGCGAGCCCGAGTCCGACGAGGTGACGAAGAAGACGATCACCAGCACGATCCCGATCATCGAGGTGATCTGCGTGAGCGGCAGGTGCGAGAGCATCTCGAAGAGCTGGATCTCGAGGGCTGCATCCTGCACCGAGCTCAGCCCCTCGTTCACCACCTGACTGATGGCGGTGCCGCCCAGGGCGGTCATCCAGATCGTCGAGACGATGGACGGGATGAGCAGCACCGCGATCAGGAACTCGCGCACCGAGCGGCCGCGGCTCACACGGGCGATGAACATGCCCACGAACGGCGACCAGCTGATCCACCAGGCCCAGTAGAAGGCGGTCCAGCCGTGGCGGAAGTTGTCGTCGGTGCGCCCGAACGGGTTCGACAGCGCCGGCAGATATTCCACATAAGCCAGAAGGTTCAGGAAGAAGCCGCGCACGATCTGCAGCGTGGGCCCGACGAGGATCACGAACATCAGCAGCAGGAAGGCCAGCGCCATGTTCGCCTCGGACAGGCGTTTCACGCCCTTGTCCATGCCCGCGATGACAGAAGCCGTCGCGATGCCGGTGATGACGATCACGAGAAAGACGGTCACCCCGACGGTCGAGGGCAGGCCGAACAGGAAGTCGAGCCCGGCCCCCGCCTGCTGCGCGCCGATCCCGAGCGAGGTCGAGAGGCCGAAGATCGTGGCGAAGACGGCGAGGATGTCGATGACATGGCCCGGCCAGCCCCAGACGCGCTCGCCGAAGATCGGATAGAAGACCGAGCGCAGCGTCAGCGGCAGGCCCTTGTTGTAGGCAAAGAGCGCGAGCGAGAGGGCGACGACCGCGTAGATCGCCCACGGGTGCAGCGCCCAGTGGAAGATCGTGGCCGCCATGGCGAGACGCCGGGCGGCCTCGGTATCGCCGGGCGCCCCGTTGAGCGGCGACCAGTCGGTGCGCACGCCGTTCTCGAACACCGGGCCGGTGAAGGCGGCGGTGTAGTTGCCCAGCGGCTCGGACACGCCGTAGAACATGAGGCCGATGCCCATGCCGGCCGCGAACAGCATCGAGAACCACGAGAGGCGGCTGTAGTCGGGCGTGGCGTCGGGTCCGCCCAGCCGGATCCGGCCCAGCGGCAGGAAGATCAGCACGACGCAGAGCAGGACGAAGACATTGCCCGCCAGCAGGAAGAACCAGGCGAGGTTCGAGGTCAGCGCGTCGCGGACGGCGGCGAAGACCGGACCGAGCGTGGTCTGGAACATCAGCGTGAGGAAGGTGAAGGCCACGATGGTCAGGGCCGACACGCTGAAGACGACGTTGTGGATGTCGAGTTCGAAGACGAAGCGTCGTCGGTAGCTGATGTTGTCCTGACCGATCTCGTAGTCGGTGTCGATGATCTGGGTGGGGCCTTCGGGGGCGGGTATCGCCTCCTCGGGCAGCGGCTCGGTTCTTATCGTGGCATCGGCCATCGGTCGGTCCCTCCGGTCATGTCGGTCGTGCGAAGGGACGGAGGCCAAAGCCCGCTGAGGTCCCTCCGGTGGCGCGCAATTCTCCCGGGCACGCGGAATGTCGTCGCGAGAGCTCTGGGAACCTCAGCCGCAGCTTCGCGGTTCCCGCGCAGGGCAAATTGCAGGGCGCGGCACGCAGGGAGCGCGCCGCAAGGCGGCTCTTCTGGCGGAACCGGGGGGGAATGTCTACCGGCTGACCGGAATTTTCTGGCGTAGCTGGCCTTTCCTTCCGGAATAGTGGCTTTGCGGAGACGATTTGCCTGCCTTTGCGGCCTTTGCCGCAGGCGGATGGAATTCTCTCCCGCGCGCCGTCAGCCCTTCGCACCACGCAGGATGTCGGAAGCCGGGCGACCCTGGCGGATCGGGTCCACGAGAGCGGCGAGCCGCGGGGCGGCGTGATCCAGAAACATCCGGTAGCCCGCGCAGATCCTGCGCCGCCCGGGTCGTGCGGGACCTCGGGCGGCGGCGGCTCAGGCGGCCGAGAGCCGCGCGTAGCGCCCGCCGCTCGTGGCGAGTTCGGCATGGGTGCCGACCTCGACGATCCGGCCCGCCTCCATCACCACGATCCGGTCGGCGTGGCGGATGGTGGCCAGGCGGTGGGCGATGATGAGGGTGGTGCGCCCCACCGCTAGCGCGTCGAGCGCCGCCTGAATCTCGCGCTCGGTCTCGGTGTCGAGCGCCGAGGTCGCCTCGTCGAGGATCAGGATCGGCGGGTTCTTCAGGAAGGCCCGTGCAATGGCCACGCGCTGCTTCTGCCCGCCCGAGAGCATCACGCCGCGCTCGCCCACCACCGTGTCGAGCCCCTCCGGCAGGGCGGCGATCATCGGCCCGAGCTGCGCCTGATCGGCCGCGCGGCGGATCTCGGCCTCGGTCGCCTCGAGCCGCCCGTAGGCGATGTTCTCGCGCAGCGTGCCGCCGAACAGGAACACATCCTGGCTCACGATGCCGATCCGACGGCGCAGGCTCTCGAGCGTCATGTCGGTGAGGTCCATGCCGTCGATGGTGATGCGGCCGCATTCGGGGTCGTAGAAGCGCGGCACGAGCGCCAGAAGCGTGGTCTTGCCCGCCCCCGAGGGGCCGACGAAGGCCAGGGTCTCGCCGGGCCGCACCGAGAGGTCGATCCCGCTCAACACCGGGCGGCCCTGGTCATAGCCGAAGCCCACCCCCTCGAAGCGGATCTCGCCGGTCAGGGCGGGTGCGGGCCGGGCGCCGGGGGCATCGGCGATCTCCGGCTCGGTGTCCAGCAGCTCGCGGTAGCGGCGGAAGCCCGCGATGCCGCGCGGGTAGGTCTCGATCACGGCGGCGATCTTCTCGAGCGGGCGGAAGAACACGCTGACGAGCAACAGGAAGCCCACGAAGCCCCCGGTCGTCAGCTCGCCCGAGAGCACGAAGGCCGCGCCCGCGACCATGACGATCACCTGCACCGAGCGCATTCCCATGTAGTTCAGCGCCTGCGAGGCGGCCATCACCCGGTAGGCCGCGAGCTTGGTGTCGCGGTAGCGGGCATTGTCGCGGGCGAAGAGCGCCTTCTCGTGGCTCTCGTTGGCGAAGGCCTGCACCACGCGGATGCCGCCCACATTCTCCTCGAGCCGCACGTTGAAGTCGGCCACCCGCGCATAGATCGCGCGCCAGGTCGCGGTCATGCGGCCGCCGTAGATCGAGACGAGCGCCACCGTGGCCGGAACCACCAGCGCGGTCAGAAGCGCGAGCTTCACATTGATCGCGAGCATCAGGAGGAAGGCGCCGATGAAGGTCATGATCGCGATGAAGAGATCCTCGGGCCCGTGGTGGGCCACCTCGCCGATCTCCTCGAGATCGCGCGTCACCCGCGCCACGAGCTTGCCGGTCCGCACCCGGTCGAAGTAGCGGAACGAGAGCTTCTGGAGATGCTCGAAGGCGCGCCGGCGCATCTCGGTCTCGATGTTGATCCCGAGCATGTGGCCCCAGTAGGTCACGATCGCCATGAGCCCGGTGTTCACGAGATAGATCGCAAGAAGCCCCGCTGCAGCAAGGATGGTCAGGCTCCAGTCGCCCTGCGGCAGCAGACGGTCGATGAAGCCCTGCACCGCAAGCGGGAAGGCAAGTTCCAGCAGCCCCGAGGCTATGGCGCAGCCGAAGTCGAGCCAGAAGAGGCCGAGCCACGGCCGGTAATAGGTGAAGAAGTCACGGAGCATCTCGGAGCCTTCGTGCGGAATGGACGGGGGCGGCTGGCTGGGCCGGGAGGGCGCGGCCCGGACAGGACCGCGCGCCGGGCGACGGGCTTGCGCGTCCCAGCCATGCGCCAAACCGTCGCGGATTACCAGAACCTGCGCACCGCGTGGGCCTCCTGAGGGATTGACCGCGGCGCGGCTGCCGGATCTTGAACCGGGACGTCCCCGCAAAGAGTGTGCCGCTCGAACAGGCGGCCGGCCGGGCACGCCGGATCGGAGCGGCCGGGCGAAAGGTTGGAGCGGGAAGGCCGGAACGGCGGGCGGGAAGTCTGATCGGGAGGCGGGAGCCGGAAGACCGGACGTGACCTCTGATCGGGAGGCCGGATCGCAGAGGCCCGCGGGAGGCTCTTCCCGCAGGCCCGGAGGGAACCGCCGCTTTGCGAAGCAGTTGCATGATCTCGCGCCCCCGGTCCGTCGTTTGGGCGGCCGAAGCGGGCGCGGCGCTTGGCAGGGCGCCGGAAATCTTCTTAATCTGCCTCGAGCCAGCCCCGAGGCAGGAGCCTCGAACGATCCATGACCGGAGGGAAGAGACGATGAGCGACGACCGCGAAGCCCGCATCCGCCAACGGGCCTACGAGCTTTGGGAAGCGGAGGGCCAGCCGGCCGGACGCGATCAGGATTACTGGCTGCGCGCCGAGGCCGAGATCGCGGACGACAAGCCGGCGCCTGCCGCGAAGGCGCCGCGGGCGCGCAAGGCGAAGGCCGAACCGGCCGCCGGTGACGAGGCGACCCCGAAGGCGCCGCGCGCCCGCCGGACGAAGGCCGAGGCCGCGGGAGGCGAGGCCGGGGAGGGCACGTCGGGGGAAGACAAGGCCGCCAAGGGCGAGAAGAAGCCCGCCGCGCCGAAGCCGCGCCGGAAGGCCTCCGAAAAGACGAGCTGAGCGCCCGGCCGCACCGGCCGGGCGTGCGGCGTTTGCCCGGCCCGAAGCGCATCGCCTGGAGCGGACCGCCCACCGGGGCGGCCCCCCGGACCGGGTGGCCTCAGCGGGTGCCCGCGCGCTGGAAGGCCGCGTCGAGCTCGTCGAACTCGCTCTCGCCGATGTCGAAGTCGAAGCCCTTGGACGACCGCACCGGCCGCAGGGACGGCTGAGGCACGGCGCGCGCCGAAGGCCGTGCGTGCGGCGCAACTGCGCGCGTCTGCGGCGCGACCGGGGCCTGTGTCTCTCCGGTGCGGAAGAAGCCCACCGCCTCCTTCAGCTGGTCCGCCTCGACGGAGAGTTCACCCGCCCCGCTCGCCAGAGCCTCAGCGGCGGTGCTGTTCTGCTGGGTGACCTGATCGAGCTGCTGGATGGCGAGCGCCACCTGCTGCGCCCCCGTCGACAGTTCGCGCGAGGCGACGGAGATCGAGGAGACGAGGCCGGACGTGCGCTCGATGTCCGGCACGAGCCGCTGGAGCATCTCGCCCGCCGTGGCCGCCACGCCGGAGGTGCGCGCCGACAGCGCGGAAATCTCGGCCGCCGCCGCCTGGCTGCGCTCGGCGAGCTTGCGGACCTCGCTGGCCACGACGGCGAAACCGCGCCCGTGCTCGCCCGCCCGCGCGGCCTCGACCGCGGCATTGAGGGCGAGAAGGTCGGTCTGGCGCGCGATCTCCTGCACGATGAGGATGCGGTCGGCGATGGAGGCCATCGCTGCCACCGCCTCGCGCACGGCATCGCCCGAGGCCCGCGCATCTTCGGCCGATTTTGCGGCGATCCGTTCGGTCTCACCCGCACTGTCGGCGGTCTGGCGGATGTTGGCGGCCATCTCCTCGACCGAGGCCGAGGCCTCTTCGGTGGAGGCCGCCTGTTCGCTGCTGCCCTGCGACAGCTGTTCGGAGGTGGCGGCCATGGTCTGGCTGTTCGCCGCCACCTGGTCGGTGGCGAGCCACACCCGCCCCAGAACCTCGCGCAGTTTCACGATCATGGCGTTGTTGGCCTTGAGGAGCTGCGCGATCTCGTCCGAGCCGCGCTCCTCGGCCAGGGTGGTCAGATCCCCCTGCACGACGCGCTGCGACAGCGCCAGCGCCCGGCCGAGCCTGCGCCCGATGGAGAGGATGAGGAAGGTAGCCGCGATGGTTCCGGCGAGAATGCCCGCCAGCGCGAGCGCCGACAGGTTGACAAGGCTCGCCGTCAGCTCGCGATCCGCTTCGGCCGTGGCCTCGGTCATCTGGTCCTTGTAGAGCGTGCGGAAGGTCTCGAGGTTCGCCGCGAGCTTCACCATGCCCGCGCGGGACTCGCCCGCCAGCAGGCGGGAGGCGCCGGCGACATCGCCCGCGTCCGCCAGCGCGAAGACCCGATTGTTCAAGGCGGCGGCGGCCTTGCGCTGATCGGCATAGGCGGCGATCAGCTTCTCTCCCTCGGCATCCGCGAGTGTCTGGAGCCGCTCGATGCTGGCACTCATATCGGCGCGGATCCGGGTGATGTCCTGCTTGAGCTTGGCGCGCTCGGTCGCCGTCGGGGCGGTCACATAATCGCGCAGCACCACGTTGAACTCGCTCTGCTGGATCTCGAGCCGGCTGGCGGCCTCGACCCGGGCGGCCTGGACGTCCACGATGGACCGCAGCGTCTGGTTCGCGGAGCGCAGGTCCAGGAGCCCGAAGATGGTGCCTGCCCCCATGAGCAGGAACACCAGAAGGAAGGTCATGGCGAGCTTGATCTTTATGGTCAGTTTCATGGAGGCCTTCATCATCCGGGGTTCCGCCTCATCCGGCGGTGGTCGGAAAGAGTAACGGCACCAGAGCCTTAAAATTGTAGGCTGCCTCGGGGATTTTTGCCCTGCCTGTGCGGAAGGGAGGAGACGGGGCCAAGCCGCCACGGTTCCCGGGCAGACCGAGAGGCGTCGGGCCGACGCGCGCGGCGGAGCGACGGGCCGGCGCCGGCGCCAGGCAGCCCGCGCGGCATGTCTTTCCGCCTCCCGGGCCGCCTGGCGCAGGCCCCGCCCGCTCGGTGGCGTGGCGCTCCGTCCGGTCCGCCTCGGAAAGGAACTGCTGAGTAGCCTCGCCCGGGCTGAGGGGGATCGGCACAACGCCGCCCCGGATCTCGCAACAGAAGGCGCCCGCGCCGCCGCCGCCACTTATGGACATGTTGCGACGGCCGTGGGGAACTGGCTCTTTCTTATCATACTGATAAGGGATTCCTTGATGAGTGATAGTGTCGGAATGCCGGTCGGAAACGGGACGACGGCGCATGCCCTTCATAGGGCGCGCGCGAAGGCGCTGAGGGTCTTTCCGCCGCTCGCGCCGCAGGAGCCCGCCGCCGGTTCGCGCCACAGAGGGGTCGCGGCGGGGCTGTGCGCCTCCGGGCGCGGGCTGCTTCATTGGATCGTGCGGCGGCTGGGCCGCTGAAAGCTCTTGCCGCAGGCCCTGGCCGGAAGGCTTAGGGCGCTTCACGCTCTCCGCCCGATGGAGAGGATCCGGACGCGGCCGGAAGGTATCCCGCAGGACTGCGTCCGTCCTTCCGCAGGGGGCTCTCTCCTCTCCGCCATATTGCCCGCCGCTGGGTCCGGCCGCGATGATGGCTCATCCATGTCGCATGCCTCCGGCCCCCGCTGTGGAAGGCCCCGCCGCATCGCCCGGCGGGGCCGACGAGCCAGGGCCTCGGTCGCGCAGGGCGACACTGCGACATTTCAGCCTGTTGTCAGCTTGCGCCGATAGCCGGGGCGCAACGGGCAAGAGGTCTCAGCACATGTTCCCATTTCCGCTCAGCGTCGGCCGGGCTCCGGCAACGGCTCCCGCACGGGGTCGCGCGCTTCCCTCCGTCTTCCAGATCAATCTTGCGGTGACGAGCTTCCTGCTGATCGCGGACAATGCGACCTTCTGGGCCCGTGCGCTCGGGATCTTCGGGCCGGGGGCAGAGCTTCTGCTGTTCGGAACGGCGATCTGGGCGCTCACCTTCTTCATCGTCGCCCTGTTCGGGACGGGGCCGCTGCGCCGGCCGATGCTGGCGCTGCTGCTGCTGCTGGGCGCCGCGACCGGTTACTTCCAGGATCGGCTGGGCGTGACGATGGACCGGGACATGATCGAGAACGTGATGACGACGACGCTGTCCGAGGGGCGCCATCTCGTCACGCCGGGCTTCCTGATCCATCTGGCGATCTTCGGCCTCTTGCCCGCGCTGGTCGTGCTGCGCCTGCCCGTGCGCGAGGGCGGCTGGCGGGCGGCGGCGCGCAGCGGGCTTTCGGCGGTCATGGCGCTCGCCCTCGGGGCGGGTCTCGTGATGGCCGACTTCAAGACCCTCTCGGCGGTCCTGCGCGAGCACAAGGAGCTGGTGTCGGCCTGGCAGCCCGCGATGCCGCTCGGCTCGGCGCTGCGCTATGCCAAGCTGCGCGTGCGCACCCACGATCTGACGGTGGCGGCGCTTGGCACCGATGCGCAGAAGGGGCCGCTCCTCGCGGCGGCGCCGAAGCCGGTTCTGACCGTCCTCGTGGTGGGCGAGACCGCGCGGGCGCAGAACTGGGGGCTGAACGGCTACGAGCGCGACACGACGCCCAAGCTGCGCGCCCGCGGCGTGGTGAATTTCTCCGACGTCGAGAGCTGCGGCACGGCGACGGCCGTGTCGATGCCCTGCATGTTCTCGAACCTCACGCGCAAGGGCTACAGCCACGAGAAGGGCCTCGCGCAGGAGAACCTGCTCGATGTGCTGGCCCATGCGGGCGTGGCGGTGGAGTGGTGGGACAACAACACGGGCGACAAGGACATCGCGGCGCGCCTGCCGTCGGCGCGGGTGCCCGAGACGGTGGATGCCTGCGGCGAGGGCGAATGCACCGATGCGGCCTTCCTGCCGCTCCTCGACCGGACGCTCGCCGGCATGAAGGACGACACGGTGTTGGTGCTGCACCAGATCGGCAGCCACGGGCCCGCCTATCACCTGCGCTACCCCAAGGCCTTCGAGCGGTTCTCGCCCGCCTGCCAGAGCGCGGAATTCTCGCGCTGCACGGACGAGGAGATCCGCAATGCCTATGACAACAGCCTGGCCTTCACCGATCATATCCTCGCCGCGATGATCGACCGGCTGGCCGCGCAGGACCGCGTGATCCCGGCGCTGGTCTATGTCTCGGATCACGGCGAGTCCCTGGGCGAGAACGGGCTCTATCTGCATGGCGCGCCGCGCTTCATGGCGCCCGACACGCAGACCCATGTGCCGATGGTGATGTGGCTCTCCGAGGCGTTCCGGTCGACCATGCGCCTCGATGTGGGCTGCCTGCAGGCGCATGCGGCCGAGCCCGCAAGCCATGACAACCTGTTCCATTCGGTGCTCGGGCTGATGGACATCCGCACCGAGGTGCGCGACACGAGCCTCGACCGTGTCTCGTCCTGCCGCGCTTCCGCTTCCTGAGGGCCCGCCCATGACCGACCGCATCGATCTGCCCCGGCCTCCGCAGGCTCAGGGCGCCCGCCATCTCCTCGCCTCGGCCCGTCATTCGCTGGCCGGCCTGCGCCGGCTGCTGCAGGAGACGGCCTTCCGGCACGAGCTGGCCGGCGGGGCAGCGGGGCTCGCGCTGCTGCTTGCCGGTCGCGCGAGCTTTCCCGAAATCCTCGGGGCCGCGGTGCTCTTCCTGCTGCTGGTGGCGGCCGAGGCGCTGAATACCGCAATCGAGGTGGTGGTCGATCACCTGGCGCCCGGCTGGGCGGAATTCGCGCGCGACGCCAAGGATCTGGGCTCGCTCGCCGTTCTCTGCCTCATTCTGGCGAACGTGGCCTTCGTCGCCTACGCGATCCTCGGCTGAGGCGGGATCGCACGCGCCTCGAAGCCGTCGGGACGGCCGGGGATCGGAGAGGTCAGCGCGAGGCGCCAGCCCGCGCCCCGGGCGATGCCCGCGGCGATGGCGAGGCCCAGCCCCGAGCCTTCCCGCGTGCTGCTGCCCCGGGCAAAGCGCTGCGGGATGCGCGCGAGCAGGTCCGGCGCCAGCGCCGGCCCGCCGTTCGTCACCCGCAGCCCCTCCGCTCCCAGCGTCACCTCGACCGCGCCCTCGCCGTGCCGCAGCGCATTCTCGATCAGGTTCCGCGCGAGGATGGCGAAGGCGTCGGGATCCATCCGGGCCTCGAGCGCGCCGATCTCGTCGCGCAACCGCAGGCCCTCCGGCCCGTGACGGGCATCGTCGACCACGATCTCGAGGATCGGCGCCAGATCCTGCGGCGTCTCCGCCAGAACCGCGGCGCCCTCGGCGCGCGACAGTTCGAGGAGCTTGGCCGCCAGCCGCGCGAGCCGCTTCAGCTCCTGCTCGAGGCGCTCTGCGCGGGGCCGCAGCGCCTCGGGCGCCTCGACGATCAGCCGCTGGGCCTGAGCCAGCGCCGCGGCCATGGGCGTGCGAAGCTCATGCGCGGCATTGGCGGTGAAGCCGCGCTCGGCGGCGATGGCGCGCCCGAGCCGGGCCATCAGCCGGTCGACCGCGTCGCGGAGCGGCAGAAGTTCGGCCTGCAGTCCCTGCGTGGCCAGAGGTCTGAGGTCGGTCTCGTCGCGCCCCTGCACCTCGCGCGAGAGATCGCCCAGCCGCGCGAGAGCCGCCCGCGTGCGCCAAACCACCAGCGCCAGGATCAGCGGCAGCAGGAGCAGCATCGGGGCCACGAAGGCCACCAGCGTCTCGCGCACCGCCTCGCGCCGGTTCGAGAGCGGCTCGGCGATCGAGAGCGTCCAGCGTCCGCTGAGATCCGAGACCGCGTAGAAGCGGTGACGCCCGCTGGTGGAGAAGCCGGCCGGCACGGGCTGGGCGAAGGTCTCGGCACGGGCGTCGGGCGACCAGAGCCGCACCGTCCCTTCCGCATCCCGCACCACCCAGGTCAGGTTTTCGCCATGCTCGCCCGCGCGCGCGATCCGGCGCGGCACCGGGGCCGTGTCGTCGGTCCCGTCCGACAGCGCAAGCGGCAGCAGACGCTCGGCCGTCTCCTGAAGCGCACTGTCGAAGGTCTCGCCCATCTCCTCGCGCACCACATAGGCGGCCGACAGGGTGGCCACCGTCCAGAGCAGGACGATCGCGCCCGACAGCCCCAGCGCGAGCTCGCGCCGCAGGCTGCGCGGTCGGCTCATTCCCGCACCAGCCGGTAGCCCATGCCGCGCCGCGTCTCGATCCGGTCGCGCCCGAGCTTCTTGCGCAGGCGGCTGACATAGACCTCGATCGTGTTGCTTTCGACCTCGGCGTCGAAGGCGTAGAGCGTTTCCTCGAGCTGGGTCTTCGAGACGACCGATCCCGGCCGCTTCACGAGCGCCTCGAAGATCGCCCATTCGCGCTGCGAGAGCGTGACCTCGCCCTCGGGCCCGTCGATCCGCCGGTCGGCGATGTCGACCTCCAGCGGGCCGAGCGCGAGGCGCGGGCTGGGATTGCCGGCATAGCGCCGCGAGACGGCACCGATCCGGGCGGACAGTTCGGAAAGGTCGAACGGCTTGACCATGTAATCGTCGGCGCCCGCATTCAGCCCCGCGATCCGCTCCGTCACCCGGTCGCGCGCCGTGAGGATGATGACGGGCATGGTCTCCTTCCGGGCGCGGAGCCCGCGCAGGAAGTCGAGCCCGCTCCCGTCGGGCAGGTTCAGGTCGAGCAGCACGAGATCGTAGGCCGTGGTCGCGACCGAGGCCAGGGCATCCTCGACGCCCGTCATCCAGTCTGCCGCATGGCCCTCGGCGCTGATCTGGTCGCGGATGGCCCCACCCAGGCCGGGGTCATCCTCGACGAGCAGGATACGCATCCCGTCCTCCTTCGTTGCGTCTAGGTGGGCCGAGGCGGCGGCCAGCGTCAAGGGGAGGAGCACGGTCTGCCTGCGAAGGCGGCGCCTGCGGGATCCGGCTGGCCTGCCGCTCGGGCCGCGCGCCGCAGGCCGGGCGCTTCGCTGCCGGCGCCTGTCGCGCCAGCGGGAAAGACCGGCCGCCCGACGCTCGGGGAGGCCGCACCCCTTCGGCCGTTGCGCCGGGGCTCACTCCTCGTGCCGGCCCGCCGTGAAGCGGTCGCGCTCGTTCGGCCACCGCGCCGGGGCTCACTCCTCGTGCCGGCCTGCGGTGGGGCGGTCGCGCTCGTAGTGATGGGCCAGCGGGAAGGGTGGCAACCAGCTTTCGCGCCGGATCGTCCAGAGCTCGTAGGTGGGTCGGAAGAGATCCGGGGCGTCGAGGGCGCCGAGGTTGATCTCGATCTCGTCCTCGGAGCGGCCGAAGAGCTGCGAGCCGCAGCGCGGGCAGAAGGCGCGGCCCTTGTAGTCCGAAGGCGTGCCCTCGACCGAGACGGCGCTGGCCGGGAAGATCGCGGAGGCATGGAACAGCGCGCCATGCTGCTTCCGGCAGTCGAGACAGTGGCAGAGGCCCACGCGATAGGGCCGACCCCGCGCGACGAAGCGCACCTCTCCGCAGCGGCAGCCGCCCGTGACCTGATCCATGTCGCCTCCTCCCCAGCGTTTGACGGAAGATAGACCGGGGCTGCGTGCCGTACAGGGGCAGGCCGGCCGCAGCACGGCAGAGGGCACGACGTGGCGATGGATATGCCGGCGGGGAGGAGCGCCCCGAGGCGCGGCATGCGACGGCAGTGCGAGAGGGGCCCGGAGGTGCAAGGACGCAATGGCGGTGCCAACGGAGTTGGAGCGTAAAGCCGCGACGGTGAGCAAGAGTGTCCTGCGGCGCAAAGCTGCGAGTGTGGTGCGGCGAGCGCGCCCGGGGCGCAAAGCTGCGATGCCGGCGCCGGTGGGCTCGGAGGGGACGAGCTGCGACGGGGAGCGCACCCCGGAGGCGCCCCTCTCCCCCTGCGGCGCGAGGGGCTCTGGTCAGCCGGCCGTCGTGGGTCTATAGGCGCGTCATGACCGACATGCTGCCACCTTGCCCCGAATGTTCCTCGAGCTTCACCTATCAGGCTGATGCGCTTCTCGCCTGCCCGGAATGCGGGCACGAATGGTCGCCCGAGGCGACCGGCGCCGAGGTGCAGATCCGCGACAGCGTGGGCAATCCGCTGGCGGACGGCGATACCGTCACGGTCATCAAGGACCTGAAGCTGAAGGGCTCTTCCTCG
Source organism: Cereibacter sphaeroides 2.4.1 (assembly GCF_000012905.2). Lineage (NCBI taxonomy): Bacteria > Pseudomonadati > Pseudomonadota > Alphaproteobacteria > Rhodobacterales > Paracoccaceae > Cereibacter > Cereibacter sphaeroides. The sequence goes on from NC_007494.2 coordinate 135,392, forward strand.
GTCATCAAGGTCGGCACCAAGGTGCGCGGCATCCGCCTCGTGGCGGGCGATCATGACATCGACTGCAAGATCCCCGGCATCGGCCAGATCGGACTGAAGTCGCAGTTCGTGAAGAAGGTTACGGACTGAGCCGGAGCCGGTTCCGATCCACGCCCCTCCGTCTCTGCGGGGGGCGGTGGTTCCTGGGCCTCCTTACCACGGCGCGCGGGGCGGGGAGAGACGGGCGCGCTCGGGCAGGGTGAGGGGCGGAGGCCCGCCTGCGAAGGCCGCGGCGAAGGCCACCGCATCGGCCTCGACCGCCTGATGATCGGCGAGGTAGCGGCGGGCGAAGCCCGGCACGCCCCACTCCCGATACTGGCCCACATGGCGCAGCTCATGGGCCCAGAGCGAGGCGTTGGCCAGCGCCTCGCCCTCGTCGGCGAAGACCACCACCTCGCCCAGCGTGATCGCCGAGGCATTGCCGTGCAGGATCGCGTTGCGCTGGAGCGACAGGTCGGTGCCGCCGCCCACCCGCCAGCGCACCATCTCGAGATCCTGGGCGGGGACATGGCCCGCAAGGCGTGCCCGGATCGCCTCGGGGATCGCCGCGGTGCCCTCGGCCAGCGCCTGACGCCGCGAGTCCTCGATGGCGGCGGCCAGCATCGCCACTGCCTGCTGCTGGCCGAGGATCGCCAGCGCCCGCCCGTAGGTGTTGGCGATGGTCAGCGGATCGGTCGCGGGCCCTTCGGCGGGGGCGGGATGCGGCGCAAGCGCCAGAAGCAGGGCCAGCGGAAGGACAAGGGCGCGCATCGGATGCTCCGGCTTGGGCTTGGGCGGGGGCGGCCTGCGCCCGGATCCCGACTGTCCGGGCAGGCGACGGGGCTGTCAACGCCACCGCCCCGCCGTGCCGTCACGCTTGCGTGCGCGGCTCCTGTTGCGGCGGGGAACCCGCCCGCCCGGCATCGACGCGGAGGCTGGCCCTAAGGAAAAGGCGCGACCGGAGATCCGGCCGCGCCCCGAAGCCCCGCGAAGGGGGGAGGTCAGAATTCGCTGTCGTCGAAACCCGCGTCGTCGAAGCCCATGTCCTCTTCCGGCTCGGGTTCGGGTTCGGCCGCCTCGGCCTCGCCCGCGAACATGCTGCCCACCGCATTGGCGAGCAGCACGCCGCCCGCCACGCCCATCGCGGTCTGCGCCGCGCCGGCGAGGAAGCCGCCGCCCGCCGGCCGGTTGCCGAAGGGCGAGCCCGCGCCCGGCGCGCGGTTGTCGAAGGGAGACGCACCGGCCGCAGCCTGCCCGCGGGATCCGAAGGGCGAGGCCGCCGGGCGCTGCGGCGCGGGCGGCACCGGAGCGCCGCCGAAGAGCTTGCCGAAGAAGCCGCCCTGCTGCGCGCCGCCCTGACGCACCTGCGCCTCGAGCTGCTCGATCCGGGCCTGCGCCTGCTCGAGCGCCTGTTCCTGCACCACGATGGTCTGCGCCATGAAATAGGGCGCGCCGGGCTGACGGCCGATCCGGTCCGCGATGAAGGCGTCCGCCTCGCCGTCGCGGGCAGGCGCCGACTGCTCGACGGCCGCGAGCTTCTGGAACAGGCCTTCGATGGCCTGACGGTCGTTATGGTCCATGAGGATCCTCTGTGACTGGCAGGGTTACTCGCGCTCGCCCGTCAGCGAGAGCAGGAGCTGGAAGATGTTGATGAAGTTCAGGTAGAGCGACAGGGCCCCCATGACGGCGAGCTTCTGCGAGGTCTCGCTGTCCTGATGCTCGGCATATTGCAGCTTGATCGCCTGCGTGTCCCAGGCCGTCAGACCGACGAAGACGAGGATGCCGATGATCGAGATCGCGAACTGCAGCGCGGACGAGCCGAGGAAGAGGTTGATGACGCTGGCCAGGATGACGCCGATCAGGCCCATCATCAGGAAGCTGCCGAACTGGCTCAGGTCGCGCTTGGTCGTGTAGCCGTAGAGGCTCATGCCGGCGAACATGGCCGCCGCCCCGAAGAAGGCGCGCGCGATCGAGGTGCCGGTGAAGACGAGGAAGATCGAGGCGAGCGACAGGCCCATGACACCGCAGAAGGCCCAGAAGAGCATCTGCGCGGTGCCCGCCGAGATGGCCTCGATGCGGAAGGACAGGAACAGGACGAAGGCGAGCGGCGCCAGCATCACGACCCATTTCAGCGGGGTCGAGAAGATCGGCACATAGATGGCGGGGGTGGCCGCGACGAGGACGGCCACGAGGCCCGTCAGCGCGAGCCCGAGGCCCATGTAGTTGTAGATGCGCAGCATATGCGCGCGCAGGCCGTCGTCATAGACAGCGGTGGAGCGCGCGAAACCGGCGCTGCGGCCGTGAGGGGCGGGATTCATCCGGGGATCTCCGTCTCTTGGGGATGGTCAGTAAAGCGTGCGCGAGAGGCCTTCGGCGGCCTCGCGCAGGGCATCCGGCGGGGCGGCCTCGGCCACGAGGACATGGGCCACTTCGCCGATCTGGAACCAGGCGACCTCGAGGCCGCTCGCCTGCATCTCGTCGGGCAGCGCCACGCGGAAGCTGCCGGGCCGCACCGCAAAGAGCGACAGCCGCCCGAGCTCGGGCGTCTCGAGCGCCATCTCGACGCTGGGGCCCTGCGGCGAGGGGAAGATCTGCACGTCCTGCACCTGCCAGTCGCCGGGCAGGCCGGGCAGCAGGATGCCGGTCTTGGCGCGGATCTCGGCCGCGTCGAGCCGGGGCATCGCGGGCTGCGATTGCATCGAAAGCCGGAGCCTGCCCGCCTCGTGCGCCTCGAGCGCGGCCTGGATGAATTCGGGCGGCGGCTCGGAGGCCACCACCTGCGGCACGCGCAGCGGCCCGAGGCCGGCGACGCCCGCACCAATCATGCCGCCCAGCACGAGGACCGCCGCCATCGGCGCCAGCCGCACCAGCATCCGGTCGAGCCCCAGCCCGCGCGCGAGGCGCCGTGCGGCGGCCCGCGTCTCGGGTGCCTCGTGCGGCAGCGGCTCGGCAAAGGCGAGGCGCAGCTCGTCGCGCGCCTGCAGATCGGCCATCACCCGGGCCGCGGCCTCGGGATCGGTCGCGAGATGCCGCTCCACCGCCACGCGGCGCCACGGGTCGAGCTGGTCGTCGACATAGGCCACGAGGTCGAGCTCGGTCACCGGCTCATGCATCGTCCGCATCGCGTCCTCCCACCACCCGAAGCGGCTGGCGCGCCGCCTCTCCGTTCTCGAAGGCCCGGAGCGCCGCACGCGCCCGGCCGATCCGCGACATGAGCGTGCCCTGCGGCACGCCGAGCACCTCGGCGGCCTCGGCATAGGACAGCCCCTCGATCGCCACGAGATGCAGCGCCGAGCGCTGCTCTTCGGGCAGGCGCGCGAAGGCCTCGCGGATCTGGGCCAGCCGCACCGCGCTCTCCTGCGAGGCGGGGTGCGACAGAGGCGCCGCCTCCATCGCCGCCGCCTCGCGCCGCTCGCGGGCGCGGCGGCTGCGCAGCGCATCGATGAAGAGGTTGTGCAGGATCGACATCAGCCAGACCCTGAGCCCCTTGCCGCGCCGGAAGCTCGCCCGCCGCTCATGCGCACGCAGGAGCGCCTCCTGCACGAGATCCTCGGCCTCCGCCTCGTCGCGGGTGAGCGACCGGGCGTAGCGCCGGAGCGGGGTCAGTTCGGCCAGGATCTCATCTGTTTCGCGCATCTTGCCGGATATACGGAGCCGCGCCGCCCCTTCATCCCGCGAGAGCGAAAAATATCCGAAGTTTTTTAGCCGGGCGGCAGACAGGTCGAGGTAACGGCCACCGGGATCAGGGTCCAGAGGGTCGCTGCAAGCCCCACGATGGCGAGGAGGAGGCTGGTTCTGCGCACGAAAGGGGTCGGATCGCCGAAGCGGCGTGAGCGGAGCGCGAGGAGCAGCGCGAGCTGGAGCGCGAGGACCGCGGCCCCGCCCGCGATCAGGAGCGGGCGTCCGCCGGGCCAGCCGCCAGAGCAGACGAGGCCATGCAGGGCGTAGACCGCGCTGAAGCCCGCGAGCCAGAGCGTGAGGGGCAAGGCGATGCGGAGGATGGCGCTCATGCCACGAGCCCCGGCAGGAGGGCGGCGGCAACGCCGACGAGGCCCGCGAAGGCCGCCCAGTCGGTCCAGAGCCGGAGGATGCGCAAGGGCGAGATCCGCGCGGCCGAGAGCCTGCCGCGGGCCTGCATCGCCATCACGACCAGCGTCATCAGGAGGGCCAGGCCTGCATGAAACCCCGTATAGCCCGCGATGACCCAGACGGTCGCGTCATAGGCATGCCGCTGCGGCGCAGGCAGGGCGAGGCAGAGCATCCCCGCCGCCGCGGCAAGTGCCCCGAGCGCCAGTGCCGCCCCCGCAAGCCCCGCCTGCGGCGAGCCTCCCCGCCGGAGTGTGCGGTCCGCCAGCCGCACGAGGAGGGGCGCACTCGCCGCCCCCGCGAGGAGGAGCGCGCCCTGCAGCCCCGAGGGCGCGAGCCATGCGGGCGGCGGCCAGTTCGGCGCCACCGTCCAGAGGAAGGCATAGCCGAACATGAGCGAGCCGAAGAGCGTGCCGTTCGCCAGCAAGAGGAAGAGCGACCCCCACCAGCCGGGGCTCTGCGCCACGTCGCGGGGCAGGCTGAGGCCGAGGCCCACCGGCTGCGGACCCTCGTCGCGCCCGGGCGCATTGGTCCAGACCCAGCGGATGGCCAGCGCCGCCACACCGACCAGCGCCAGCGGCACCAGCCAGTAGGTCTTCAGGAGCATCCCCAGGAAGAAGAGCCCGGTCACGAGCGCGAGCTGAAAGGGAAGGGCGCTGTTGCCGGGATAGACGACGAGGCTCGCGGGCCGCCCGGTCGCCACATTCACCATCAGCGTCTCGCGCCTCCCGTTGCGGGGCTCGCCCAGGTAGAAGGCGCCCCTGGCGATCTTCACCGCGAGGTCGGGATCGGCATGGAGCGGATCGCGGCCGCTCACCTCCGGCAGGCTCGCGAAATTGTAGGCGGGCGCGGGCGTGGGCATCGCCCATTCGAGCGTGCCCGCGCGCCAGGGATTGCGGCTGCCCCGGACGGCCACCAGCGCGTTCATCGCCACGTCGAGGATCACCAGCGCGAAGCCGATCGCCATGACGAAGCCGCCGATCGAGGAGATGAGGTTGATGACCTCCCATCCCTGGCCGGGCTCGTAGGTCTCGGTCCGCCGCCGCTGGCCGAGGAGCCCTACCCAGTGGACGGCGAGGAACGTGGCGTGAAAGCCCACCGTCACCAGCCAGAAGGCCACGTCGCCCACCCGGAAGAACCGCTTCCGCCCGGTGACATGGGGCATCCAGTAGTAGAGCGCGGCGAGCATCGGGAAGACGAAGCCGCCGACGAGGACGTAGTGGAGGTGGGCCACGATGAAATGCGTGTCATGCACCTGCCAGTCGAAGGGCACCACCGCCACCATGACGCCGGTCAGCCCGCCGATCACGAAGGTGGCGAAGAAGGCGAGGATCCACATCATCGGCAGCCGCATCTCGGGCGTGCCGCGCCAGAGCGTGCCGATCCAGGCGAAGAGCTGCACCGCCGTCGGCACCGCAACGAGCGTCGAGGCGGCCGAGAAGAGCGCAAGCCCCATGTGGGGGATGCCGGTCGTGAACATGTGGTGGACCCAGAGCCCGAAGCTCAGCACCGCGAGCGAGATGGCGGCGGCCACCACCCAGCGATAGCCGATGAGCTCGGTTCGCGCCATCACGGGCAGGATGGTCGAGATCGCCCCCGCGGCGGGCAGGAAGATGATATAGACCTCGGGATGGCCGAAGAGCCAGAAGAGGTGCTGCCAGAGCAGGCTGTCGCCCCCCTCGGCCACCTGGAAGAAGGGCAGGCCGAAGGCGCGCTCCAGTTCCAGAAGGATCGAGCCGAGGATCAGCGGCGGAAAGCCCGTGAGGATCATCGTCGCCGTGACGAGCGCATACCAGCCATAGATCGGCATCCGGTCGAGCGACATGCCGGGGGCGCGGAAGCGCAGCACCGTCACCACGATCTCGACCGCGGCCGCGATGGCCGAGATCTCGACGAAGGTGATGCCCAGAAGCCAGAAATCGGAATTGATCCCGGGCGAGCCCAGCGTCGAGGCCAGCGGCGGATACATGAACCAGCCGCTGTCGGGCGCGATCCCGGCCAGCAGCGCCACGATCAGCATCGAGCCGCCCAGCACATAGCACCAGAAACCGTAAGCCGAGAGCCGCGGATAGGCCAGATCCCGCGACCCCAGCATCTTCGGCAGCAGATAGATCGTGAGCCCCTCGAACATCGGGATCGCGAACAGGAACATCATGATGGTCCCGTGCATCGTGAAGAGCTGCGCATAGGTCTCGGCGCCCACGAAGGCCGAGCGGGGGCTGGCCAGCTGCGCCCGGATCAGCATGGCGAGGATGCCGCCGATCAGGAAGAAGACGACCGACGCGCCGAGGAACATCCGGCCAAGATCGGTGTGGTTCACGGTGGTGAACCAGCCGCGCCAGCCGGGCTCGGAGGCCCAGATCCGCGTGAGGAGGCGGTGTCGGCGCAGGGCATTCATGGAGAGGGAGCCTCGAGGAAGGCCTGCCAGTCGGCGGCATCGTGCGCGCGGACCGTGAAGGCGTGGGTGCGGTAGCCGGGTCCGCTGAATTCGGCGCTGACGCCGGCATAGTCGCCGGGCACGCGCGCCTCGATCCGCAGCAGGTTCACATGGCCCGGGATGGCGTCCATCTTGCCGGCCAGCCGCGGCACCCAGAAACTGTGGATCACGTCGGCGCTGGTGATCTGCACGTCCACCGGCCGGCCGGCCGGGATATGGAGGATGTCCTCGGTCTGAAGGCCCGGGCGGTCCTCGTAGCCGAAGCGCCAGGCCCATTGCCGTGCCTCGGCCCGCACCGTCACCCGCTCGGGATGGTCGTGGGGCAGAAGCGCCTCGCCCACCGTCAGCCCGTAAGCCAGAAGGGCCGCGAGCACGGTGAGCGGGAAAGCCAGCCCCAGCCCCTGCAGCCAGAGCCGGTCGCTGCCGCCGCCCGGCCTGCGGCGCATGGCGAGGGCCAGAAGCCCCGTCACGAAGAGGAAGATGGCCGTGGCGCCCGCGAGCATCACCCACCACAGCCGCGCGATGACTTCGGCCGCGGGCCCGGCGGGATGAACGGCCGACAGATCCTCGGCGCAACCGGAGAGCAGGATCGGCGTTGTGAGGAGGAACAGCCAGCCGCGGAGGAGCCGATGACGGACAAGCAGGTGCAGACCGAGGACAATACGCTGATCGATCCGATCAGCTCGAGCCCCGATTTCGAACAGACGGAGAGCCGTATCGCGATCTGGGGCCACCCGGCCCATGCCATGACCGTGGCCTTCCCGGTGGCGCTGACCTTCTGCACCTTCGGCGCGGACGTGCTCTACTGGCTGTCCGGCGACATCTTCTGGGCGCGGGCGGCGCTCTGGGCTGCGGGCACCGCCTTCCTGTTCGGCCTCGCCGCGGGCGTCACGGGCACCACCGAGCTTCTGATGGTGCCGGGCATCCGCGCCCGCGCCGCCGCCTGGACCCACTTCGTCATCGCGGTGGCGCTTCTGTCGGTGCTCGGGGCGAACTGGGGCTACCGGCTCGGCGGCTACGAGGAGGCGGTGCTGCCTTACGGCCTGCTCCTCTCGGCGTTCGGTGTGGTGATGGTCTCGGCGGCGGGCTGGCATGGGGGCAAGCTCGTGTTCGACTATCGGCTGGGGACGTCGAAGGGAAGCTGAAGCTCCCTCGGCGTCTCGAGCCAGGCGGGCAGGGGGATCCGGCCCAGATCGGGCTTGGCGAGGACCAGCGTCAGGATCCCCAGCACCGGCACAAGGAGCAGGAACAGCGGCAGCAGGGCCGCGGGCGGGCGATGGGTGCCCTCGGTCTCGGCCACGCTGACGAGCGTGTGGCCGACCCAGGCGTGAAAGGCCACCAGCAGCGCCACGAAGACGAGCTTGGCGAACATCCAGGCCACGAAGACCTCGCGCAGGAAGATCAGCGCCGTGCCGCTGGCGATGGCCGCCACCGCGGCAGGCGTCACCACCAGCGTATAGCCGTAATGGGTCGCGCGTCGGACGCGGGAATAGTCGGCTTGCCCGATCGCATCGTCATGCAGGCTCAGCATGAGCGGCAGGGCGAAGAGGCCGCCGCACCACAGGACGAGCATGGCGATGTGCAGCGCCTTGAGATGCGGAATCGCAGGTTCGAGAAGACCGATCATGCGCAGACTGCCTTCGGCGCCTGCTCTCGCGCCGATCTCCGGACTGCCGTCCCTGCCGTCATCCCTGGTCCTTCTCCCCGTGGCGAGCGCGCGCGGAAAGGGAACGGCGGGGGACGGCCGCGGTTCCGGCGCTTCGGTCAGGCGCTCTTCTGCGCGACGCCCTTGCGCGCGCTCAGCGCCGCGAGCCGCAGCGGATCCATCGGCCGGCCGAGCAGATAGCCCTGAAAGCCGTGGCAGCCCATGCCGAGAAGCGCCTCGCGCTGGGACGCGCGCTCGACCCCCTCGGCCGTGACCTCGATGCCCATGGCGCGGCCGAGGTCGAGGATCGCGCGCACGATCTGGTCGGTGCCGTCGCCGGTGCCGAGCCGCGCCACATAGGAGCGGTCGATCTTGATCGTGTCGATCTGGTAGTCGCGCACATAGCGCAGGAGCGACTGGCCGGTCGCGAAATCGTCGAGCGCAATCGACACGCCCGCTGCGCGCAGACGTGCCAGATTGGCCAGCGTCGCAGGGCCCGCGTCGAGCGTGAATTTCTCGGTCAGTTCCAGCACGAGCCGTTCGCCCGAAAGGGAATGCGCCGCCATCACCGCCAGAACCTCGTCGGCGAAGGTCTCCTGGCGCAGCTGCACCGGCGAGATATTGACCGAGACCCGCGGAATGCCCGAGGTGGCGGCAAGGATGCAGGCCTGTTCGAGGACATGGTGGCCGATCCGATCGATCAGGCCGGTCTCCTCGGCGATGGAGAGGAAGGTCTCCGGGCCCATCTGCCCGAGGATCGGGTGGTTCCAGCGCACCAGCGCCTCCGCCGCCACGATCCGTTCCTCGGCATCGAAGATGGGCTGGTAGAGCACATGGATCTGCCCGCCCTCGGCGACGGCCTCGCGCAGGTCGCGCTCGATCTCGTGGCGGCGGCGGAAGATGTCGTTCATCTCGGGCGTGGCGATGCAGTAGCGTCCGCGCCCCTCGGCCTTGGCGCGGTAGAGAGCCGTGTCGGCGCTGCGCAGGATGGCCTCCCTGCCGCCGTCCACGCTGGCCGCGCGCACGGCGCCGATGCTCGCGCCGATCTGGACCTGCCCGCACTTGAGGTCGCAGGGGGCCGCCAGCAGATGCACGAGGCCGCTGCAATAGCGTCCGAGCGTCTCGTCGCTGGCCATCCCGATCAGGATCACGCCGAACTCGTCGCCGCCGAGCCGGGCCACCGTGTCCGTTTCGCGGACATGCGAGCGCAGCCGCGCCGCCATCTGCCGGATGAGCTCGTCGCCGGCCTGATGGCCCATCGTGTCGTTGACCGCCTTGAACCGGTCGAGGTCGAGGCAGAGCAGGGCCACCGGCGGACCCCCGCGTCGTTCGGCCTTGAGCGCCTGATCCAGCCGGTCCTCGAACAGCGTGCGGTTGGGGATGCCCGCCAGCGGATCGTGCATCGCCAGATAGCGCGCTTCCTCCTCGCTCTGGTGCAGCCGCCGCGACGCGGTCCAGAGCGTGCGCAGGAGCCAGGTCAGAAGGGCGGCGCCGAAGGCCGCGAACAGGCCCACCACGGGCAGCATCTCATCGACGATCCGGTGCCCGGGGCGGTCTGCCCGCCAGACGAACCAGGCGATGGGCCGCCCCGCCCCGTCGCGCAGCGGCACGGAGAGTCGGTCTTCGGGTCCGGGCTGAACCGAGAAAGAGCCGCGGTCGAACTCATAGGTGTTCGAGAGGCGCGCGGCCATGTCGGCATCGGCCATCTGAACCGCGACATGCAGATATTCCGTGCCTGCCGCCTGCACCACCGCGGGCGTGTCCGGCACGATGGGTACCACGCTCACCAGCGCGGGCTTGCCGCCCAGAAGCACGAAGCGGCTGAGCGACAGGTCGGCCACATCGGCCGTGGAATCGGCCCGGTTGCGGGTCGCCGCGCGCATCATCGGCCGCATCTCCTCGACCATCTCCTCGACGGCCGGCGGCAGGGTCGCCCGGGGGCCGGGCTGCCCGGTCACCCGCTCGCGCGCGACATAGACGATCCGCGAGGCCGGATCGACGATGTAGGTCTCGTCCTGCCCGTATTCCTCATGCATCCAGGTGCCGAGGTTGGAGTCGATCCAGTCGCGGTCGCCGGCGCGGACATGAACCACCGACTCGTCCCAGACCGTCGAAGCCTGCTGCTGCTGGAGAAGCTCGCGGGTCTCGCGCAGGAGGGCGCGTTGGGCGAAGCGGATCTGTCGGGCCTCGGCATCCGCATCGACCGCGTTCACCGCCGTGGAACTCAGAAAGAGCACCGACAGCGTGGCCACGAGGCAGGCGAACAGGATGGCCGCGACAAGCTGCGCCGAGAACGAGGCAGGCGCACGGGGCTTGTCCATACTCACCTCCTGACGGCCCACGGGCGCCGCTGACCTGCCGGTCGAGGGGCTGGAACGGGCAGCCTGGCCCGTCCGGCGGATCTCCGAACCGTCCTGCAGGGAACGTGCTGCGTTCATCGTCGATTCCGCCGGAGCGCTCAAGAAATCCGTGAAACTACATACGAAAGATGATGGAAGGTGGATCGGCCGGCGGGTGCCGGCCGTCTTTCAGATCAGTTTCCCGAGCGCGAAGATCGCGCCGAGGCCCAGCACCAGAAGGATCCAGTGCAGCAGCACCTCCCGGCGCGCCCGGCGGGAAGCCTCGGTCTCGGGAGCAGGGGTCGGGGCGTCGGACGGGGGGGGCGCCGGGGCCCGAGGATCGGCCGAGCGCGCGGCGCGGCGGTCGGCCCGGCGTTGCAGGCTGCGCCTGCCGCCTTGGAAAAGCAGCGTGAGGGCGCCGGCAGCCGGCAGCAGCCCGCCGAGGGCTGCGGGGTCGAGTGACATGGCATGTCCTGTGCGTTGAGCCGGGCATGCGCGGGCCTGCGCCCTTGGGGCGCAGGGCTCGGCCTGCCCGTGGAAGATCGGAAATCGGCGTGGTGCCGGAGATCAGGCGTCCTTGATCTCGCGCGGCGGCTCGGCTGCGGCGGGCTCGGCCGGCGGGTCCTGCAGACCCTGCTTGAAGGCAGAGATGCCGCGGCCGAGCTCGCCCATCATGGACGAGACCTTGCCCTTGCCGAAGAGGACGATGATGGCGGCTGCGATGACGAGAAGGCCGGGAAGGCCGATATTGTTGAGCATGGTCAACTCCTGAAACGTCTGGAAGGGCCGCGCCTTGCGGGCGGCCGGTCGCGGTCAGATCGCGAAGGGACGGTTCGGAGGGGCACGGGCCTGAAAGGCGCGGGCGAACGGCTGCGGCGCGGTGCCTGCCTGCGCGAGAACGGCTGCGGCGCGGCGGCCGGGAGGCGGCGGCGGCAGCGCCGCCCGGGGCGTGCCATGGGCCGGCTGAGCGCCGCCCGGCAGCACCGGCCTGTCGCTGCGCCCTGCGGGAGCGAGGGCGGGCTCGAGGCTCTGGAGCGCGCGGAGCGTGTCGGACTGCGAGGCGGCAGCGCCGGGCAGAGGCCGCGCGCTCTGCGGCGGCAGCAGCACCAGCAGGACGGCGAGGACCAGCGAGACCAGACAGGCCGAAAGCCTGTTGTGGGTGGTGCCGAAGGAGGCCGGGCCCGGTCGCATCGCGGCAAGATGCGCCTGGCCGGTCGCGAGCTCAAGGATTCTTCGGGGGCCGCCGGCGGGAACCTATCCCGCGCTCTCCGGTTGCGGGCCTCGTCGGCGGAAGCCGGCCGAAGCCACAGTCAGGGAAATCCGTCATGCCATTGCACCGCACCCCCCGGACCGGCCCCGAGCCCCGGACGCTCGCGCTCCTCGCCGGAGCCGGGCTTGCCGCCGGGGCCGCCGCCTGGGCGGTCAGCCGGTCGCGGGAGAACCCCGTCGTCTTCCGCCCGAACGACGACGCACCCGACCGGGTCGCCCGCCATCCCGAGGCCACCATGCCCACCGGCCGCACCGTCACCATCAACCGGCCGCGCTCCGAGCTCTTCGCCTTCTGGCGCGACTTCTCGAACCTGCCGCAGTTCATGGAGAGCGTCGAGCATGTCACCGTCGTGGGCGACGTGAGCCGCTGGACCCTTGCCGCGCCCTTCGGCCGCAAGATCACGCTCGAGACCCGGATCGTCGAGGAAGTGCCGGACCGGCTGATCGCCTGGCGCTCGACGGACGGATCGGACGTGCGGGCCGAGGGCGCCGTGACCTTCCGCGACGCCCCGGCGGGCCGCGGCACCGAGGTCGAGGCGGTGGTGGCCTATGTCCCCGCGGGCGGCGAGGCCGGGCGGCTGATCGCGCGGCTCTTCCGTCTCGCGCCCGCGATGCAGGGGCGGCGCGAGCTGCGCCGCTTCAAGATGCTGATGGAGGCCGGCGAGATCGCCACCTCCCGCAACCGGAAGGATTGATCGATGCGCGCACTCACCTGGCACGGAAAGCACGATGTCCGCGTCGAGACCCATCCCGACCCCGAGATCGTCAATCCGCGCGACGCGATCATCGAGGTGACGGCCACGGCGATCTGCGGCTCGGATCTGCATCTCTACGACGGGGTGATCCCGGGGCTGATGTCGGGCGACATCCTCGGGCACGAGTTCATGGGCCGCGTCGTCGAGACCGGGCCGAAAAGCACGCTGAAGAAGGGCCAGCGGGTCGTGGTGCCCTTCACGATCTCCTGCGGGCAGTGCTTCTTCTGCGAGCATCAGCTCTTTTCCGCCTGCGACAATTCCAACCCCGCGGAGAAGCAGGACCTGTCCGAGCCGCTCTATGGCCATGCGGTGTCGGGGCTGTTCGGCTATTCGCATCTGACGGGCGGCTATCCGGGCGGGCAGGCGGAATATGTGCGTGTGCCCTATTCGGACGTGGGACCGATCGTGATCCCGGACGGGCTCGAGGACGAGCAGGTGCTGTTCCTGTCTGACATTCTCCCGACGGGCTGGATGGCCGCCGAGAATGCCGGGATCGAGGAGGGCGACACGGTCGCCGTCTGGGGCTGCGGCCCGGTCGGCCTCTTCGCGATCCAGTCGGCCCTGCTGATGGGGGCGGGCAAGGTCATTGCCATCGACGAATATCCCAAGCGGCTGGCGCTGGCGCGCAGGCTCGGGGCCGAGGTGATCGACTTCCGGCGCACGAAGGTGCTCGAGGCGCTGATGGAGATGTCGGGGGGCCTCGGCCCCGATGCGGTGATCGATGCCGTGGGGATGGAGGCGCATGGCTTCATGCCCGACACGCTGATGGACAACATGAAGCAGCGCGTGGGGATCGGCGCGGACAGCGGCCACGCGCTGCGCGAGGCGATCCTTGCGGTGCGCAAGGGCGGCCGCGTCTCGGTGCCCGGCGTCTACGGCGGCTTCCTCGACAAGTTTCCGCTCGGCGCGCTGATGGAGAAGGGCCTGACCGTGAAGACCGGCCAGACCCATGTGCAGCGATACACCGAGGAGCTTCTGCGCCGGATCGGCGAGGGCGAGATCGACACGACCTTCCTGATCTCGCACCGCCTGCCGCTCGAGGAGGCGGCGCGGGGCTACGAGAACTTCCGCTTCAACCAGAACGAGTGGACCAAGGTGGTGCTGAAGCCGGGCCTGACCGGCGCCTGACGGAAGGCGGGCGGCGCAGCCGCCCGCTTCACTCCACCCGCAGCCCGGGCTCGGGGCGGATGGGCACCTCGATCTCGCAGCGTACCCCTTCGGGGCGGAAGTCGAGCCGGACGGTGCCTCCCGCCTCGACCGCCAGCACCGTCTCGATCATGCGCATCCCGAAGCCCGCGCGCGCAGGCGGCACCACATGCGGGCCGTCCGCCTCCGCCCAGACGAGCGTGAGGCGGTCTCCCGGTCCGAGGCTCCAGTGGATCGTCACCCGGCCCTCGGGCACCGAGAGCGCGCCGTATTTCACCGCATTGGTGCAGAGCTCATGCACCGCCATCGAGACGGGGACCGCCGAGCGCGGGGGCAGCATCACCTCGGGCCCGTCGAGGCTCCAGGCTTCGGCCCGCGCGCCGCAGCCGCCGATCGAGGTCGCGACGATGTGGCGGAGCGAGGCCCGCTCCCAGTTCTCGTGGTTGAGGTGGCTGTAGGCGCCGGCCAGCGACTGCAGCCGCCCGCCGTAGGCCTCCAGCGCGCTCGATGCCTCGGGAATGCGGCCGAAGGTCTGCCGCGCCACCGCCTGCACCAGCGCGAGGATGTTCTTCACGCGGTGCTCCATCTCGCCCAGCAGGATCTGCTGGCGCTGATGGGCGAGCTTCAGGTCGTGAATGTCGGTGCAGGTGCCCATCCAACGCAGGATCCCGCCCGCCTCGTCGCGCACGGGCACGCCGCGGCCGAGCATCCAGCGGTAGCTGCCGTCGCGGTGGCGGAGCCGGTATTCGATCTCGTAGTGCTCGCCCGTGCGCAGGGCCTTCGGCCAGAGCCGGTCGATGGCCGGCTGGTCGTCGGGGTGGTAGAAGGCCCGCCATCCGTCGCCCATCGCCATCTCGGTGCTGGCCCCGGTGCAGTCGGTCCAGCGGCGGTTGAAGAAGTCGCACGAGCCGTCCGGCCGCGCGGACCAGACCAGCTGCGGCATGGCCTCGGTGAGCGAGCGGAACATCGCCTCGCTCTCGCGCAGCGCTTCCTCGCTGCGGCGGCGGTCGGTCACATCCTTGAACACGAGCGCGAACCGCCCGGGGGCTGCGAGCGGCGCGGCAAAGACGTTGAACCAGCGGCCCATCGCATCCGACGGCAGCTCGAACCGCAGCGTCTCGCCCCCCAGCCCCACGCGGGCATAGATCTCGATCCAGTGCCGCTCGAGGTTCGGCACCAGCTCGAGCGCGGTGCGCCCGACGGCATTGACGAGACCGGTCATGCTTTCGAACAGCGGGTTCGCCTCGAGGAAGCGATAGTCGACCGGGGCGCCCGTCTCGTCCACGATCATCTCGCAGGTGCAGAAGCCCTCGTCGATGGCGGCGAACACGGCGCGGTAATGCGCTTCGCTTTCCCGGAGCTTCTCCTCGGCCTCCTTGCGCGCGGAGATGTCGTAGGCCACGCCCACGAGGCGCTGCGGACGGCCCATGGCATCGGGCCGCGGCTCGCCCATCAGCCGCAGCCAGCGCCGCCCGCCGCTCTCCAGCACGAGCCGCAGCTCCACCTGCATGGGCTCGCCGCGCAGAGCCGCAGCCTCGGCCGCGCGCAGGAGCGGCAGATCCTCGGGATCGACGTAATTCTCGAAAACGGCGACCGGCAGTTCCGGCGGCACATGGCTCAGGCCGATCAGGCGCGCCACGTCGCCGTCGACCTGCACCAGCCGCTTCTGCAGGTCGAGCTGCCAGACGGTCATCCGGCCGGCCTCCAGCGCCACCCGCAGCAGCGCATCCTGCTCCTCCCCGGGGCGGAGCGCCGCAATGTGCGGGCTCTTGTCCGGGCAGGGCGCGCGCTGCGGCCGTTCGAGCGCCGGGTCGGCCTGCGTATCGGTGAGGTCGAGATCCACCCCCTCGAGACTGATCGGCTTGCCGTCCAGCCCCATCACGAGCCGCCCGTGGCTGAGGATCTGGCGCATCGTCCCGTCGGGGCGCAGGATGCGGAAGCCGATGCTGTGGCGGAGGCGGCGTTGCGCCAGCGTCTCGCTGACCGCGGCCACCACGCGGGCGCGGTCGTCCGGGTGGATCATGGCGCTGAAGGCGGCAAAACCCGGAACCGGCGCGCCCGGCGCAAGGCCGAAGATCGCCCGCTCCTCCTCGGACCAGACCAGCTCCTGAGACCGGAGGTCCCAGCGCCAGCGTCCGATCCCCAGCGCAGCTTCGTCCAGAGCTCCGTGACGAGCTTCAACGGTGCCTTGGGCCATCGTCTCCATTCTCGTCAGACCGCGCGGAGGCTCGACTGCCCCGGCGCTCGAACTACCAATATGATCCCCGGCTCCGATTTCGCAACTCCAACTTTGCTGTCGGGCCCCTGTCGGGGAAGGCCGGCCCGCCAGGCCTGCGCCCATCGGCGCCATCAGGCGGGCCGCACCTCGAGCGTCAGGTGCGAGATCTCGTGCAGATGGCTGAGCTTGCCGCGATAATGGTCGGGAGGCCGGGGATCCCCGGACCGCAGCGCCACGATGGCGCCATGATGGCCGGGCCCGAGCTGCCAGACGTGGAGATCGGTGATCCGGTCGCAGCCGGTCTCGAGCGCCGCGCGGATCTCGGCGGGCAGCTCCTCCTCCTCGGGGATGAAGTCGACCAGCACGCCGCCCGCGCTGCGCAGCAGGCCCAGCGACCACCGTGCGATCACCAGAGCGCCGAGAAGGCCGATCAGCGGGTCGAGCCAGACCCAGCCGCCGATACGCCCCCCGATGAGCGCCGCGATGGCGAGGACCGAGGTCAGCGCGTCTGCCAGCACATGCAGATAGGCCGCGCGCAGGTTGTTGTCCTGCGCATGGTGTCCGTGTCCGTGTCCATGCCCATGATCGAGCCCGTGCCCATGATCGTGCCCCTCGTGCAGCAGAGCCGCCGAGCCGAGGTTCACCAGAAGCCCGATCACCGCGACCACCGTGGCCTGCCCGAAGTCGATCGGCACAGGATCGAGGAGGCGCATCGCGCTCTCCCAGCCGATGAGGAGCGCCACGACTGCCAGCACCACCGCGCTGGCAAACCCTGCGAGGTCGCCGAACTTGCCGGTCCCGAAGGTGAAGCGCCGGTCGCGCGCATGGCGGCGGGCCAGCAGATAGGCCAGCGCCGTAATGAGCAGGGCGGCGGCATGGGTGGACATGTGCCATCCGTCGGCCACGAGCGCCATCGAGCCGTAGAGCGTGCCCGCCGCGATCTCGATCACCATCATGGCCGAGGTGAAGGGCGATCACGGCCCAGGTGCGGCGCTCGTTGCGCGCATGGCGGGCGCCGAGGAAGACATGGTCATGGTCGTGACCATGAACCTGGTCGTGCGAACGGGGGGCATGATCGGACATGGTGGCCTCACTTCATGTAGGTGCGGAAGGCGGCGATCATCTCCTCGGCGCCGCGCCTGCGGGCCGCGGCATCCTCGACGCCCGCCACATGATGCTCGAGATGCTCCTCCAGCAGGTCCGCCGTGAGCCCGCCGGCCGCGCCGCGCACGGCCGCCACGAGCTGCAGAAGGGCGGCACAATCCGCCTCGGCCTCGATGGCCCGCTCCACCGCCTCGATCTGGCCCTTCAGTCGCCGCACCCGCGCGAGGGTCTTCGATTTGTCTTTCGTCAGATGCGCCACTCAAGCCCCCTTATACCTATAGGGGGTATGGGTATCCCGCGCTGCGCGAAGCGTCAATGCCCGTTGACAGCTGTCAACCGGTCGCGGCCGGAGGATCGGCCTGCACCCGAGCCCTCCCGACCCAGAGCCTGCGGGCCCGGGCGAGGCGGCATCCCGCCCTCCGCTCCGCCGGGCTTGCGCAGCCGGTCATGAGGCCTCGCGGCGCTACGCGGTTGCCGTCGGCCGCACCCACGGTTCGTCCGGTCGGCCTGAGCGGCAGCGAGAGAGCGGTGTCCGTCGTCTGCCGAACCTCCGCGGAGAGGATGATCGGGAAGGTGCTGGGGGCGATGACGGAGGTGCCGAGCCCGCAGAAGGAGGCGGGCGCCCGGGGCGAGACGTGGCTAAGGTTCCGGTCACAGCCCGGGCCGGGGAGAGGGCGCTGCGGCATGGGGGGATGCGCAGCCTCCGCTGGGTCAGGCTGCATCATGACGCCGGAACTCCCTGTCGACCGGATCACCGCCCGCGCTCTCGCCCATGTCGAAGTCGAAGCCGCCTGCCGTCACCGTCCGCGCGCGCCCCGTCGAACCGATGGATGCCCGAACGGGTTTGCGGGCCGGCGCCTCTGCTTCTTCCGGCAGGGACGGCGCAGCCTCGGCCACGGAGCCGTTGCCGGAGCCCAGACGGAACTGGCCCATCGTCCGGCGGAGGTCGTTCGCCTGCGTCGAGAGCGCCTCTGCCCCCGCGGCGAGACCCGTCGCGGCAGAACTCGTCTGCTGGGTCACGCTGTCGAGCTGCTGGATCGCCGCCGCCACCTGCTGCGCTCCGAGCGCCAGTTCTCGGGAGGCGACCGAGATGCCGCTGACCAGCGTCGAGGTGCGCTCGATGTCCGGCAGGAGCTGGCCCAGCATCTCGCCGGCGGCACTCGCCGTACGCAGGGTGCGGGCCGAGAGGGCGGAGATCTCCTCGGCAGCGCCGCGGCTGCGTTCGGCGAGCTTGCGCACTTCGGCCGCGACGACCGCGAAGCCGCGCCCGTGCTCGCCCGCCCGGGCGGCCTCGACCGCTGCGTTCAGCGCCAGAAGATCGGTCTGGCGCGCGATTTCCTGCACGACCAGGATACGCTCGGCAATGGCCTGCATGGCGTCGACCGCCTCGTTCACCGCCGACCCCGAGGCCTGAGCCCGGTCCGCCGAGGTGCGGGCCACGGTTTCGGTATTGCCTGCATTGTCGGCGGTCTGGCGGATGTTCGCGGCCATCTGCTCCACCGAGGCGGAGGCCTCGGCGGTGGCCGAGGCCTGCTCCTGAGCGCCCTGCGACAGTTCTTCGGAGGTGGAGGCCATGGAGGAGCTGCCGCTGCTCACCCGGTTCACCGCGCCGGTGATCGTGCCCACCATTTCGCGCAACTTCATCACCATGCGGTTGTTCGCGTCGAGAAGCCGTCCGATCTCGTCGCGCGCATGGGTTCGGGTCGTGAGGGTGAGATCCCCTTCGGCCACCCGTTCGGCAAGCACCAGCGCCTGATCGAGCCCGCGGGAAATGGAGCGCACGATCAGGGTGACGGCAACGCCTCCCAGCACGACGGCAATCGCCAGCGACAGGATGAGATCGCGCTGCGCCTTCGAGAAGCTCGCATCGGCCTTGGCGGCCGCCTCGGCAATGTTCCGGGCGCGCCGGTCCTGCAGGTCGGAGAGCAGCTTCGTCCGCTCCGCACGGCTGGTCTTCGAGGAGGGATCCGCAAGGATCCGGGCGGCGCCGCTCGTGTCGCCGGCCTTCGAGCTGGCGAGCGCACGGTCGATACGCTCGGTCCCGGTCGCCATCACTTCGCCCAGCCGCTTGAGCAGGGCCGCGTCGTCCGCGTCCGTCAACAGCGGCTTGAGACGCTCGTATATCTCGTTGCGCTGCTGCCGGGCGGCGAGAAGCGTCTCCTCGGCACTGCGACGTTGTTCATCCTCGGTGGCGATGATGTGGTCGCGGAGCGCGAGGGATTCGCGCTGTTGTTGGTTAACGAGCTGCACACCCAGCTGGGCGGCCGGCTGCTCGACCCGGACCATGCGCTCGACCTCGCGATCCATCGTGCCCAGCCGCATCAGCGTCAGAGCGGTGGCTGCAGTGAAGAGGAGAAAGACGAAGAGGAAGGCGGCGGCAAGCTTCAACTTGATGGACATGGCAATCGCAGTTCCTTCAACAGACATCGAGTGGCCCACGCAGATGGCGAGCCCGATTTCACGGGGGCAGCCGCAAGCGGCGGCCGAGGCGATCTCCGATCGCCCCCGGAAGACGGGTATGAGGCAGAGTCGTGAAGAAAGGCTGAGCAGCCTCAGACCGCGGCGCGGCGCAGGGCCTCGAGGCCTGCCGCAAGATCGGAGGGATCGCGGCCGATCCCGCGCTCCAGCGCGGCCATGGTCTCTTCCCAGACCGGGATCGCCCGGCCGAGGAGCCCGCGTCCCGCCTCGGTCAGGGCAAGTCGCCGCAGGCGCCGGTCGCCGGCATCGGGGCGAACCTGCAGGAGGCCCCGCCGCTCCAGTGGCTTCAGCGCCGCCGTCAGCGTCGTCCGGTCGACCGCCAGAACCTCCGCCACCTCCGCCATCGCAGGCGGTTCGGGGCGGTTCAACGCTACGAGAAGCGAGAACTGCCCGCTCCTCAGCCCGAAGGGACGGAAGGCCTCGTCGAAGTGCCGCGCGAGGGTGCGGGCCGCGCGCTGCGCGCCGAGGCACAGACAGCGGTCGCGGATGAGCGGCGTCATGCTGAAGGGGGCGGCGGGTTCCTTTGACATGAGGTGCATTATGTTGGTATCAACATAACAAGCAAGCGACTCTGGCGTGACCCGTGAGCCCGTTCGGCAGGATGCCCCATGGAAAGGTCGCCGACATGCTCGAACTCTTCGCCCATCCCTTCTCGTCCTACTGCCAGAAGGTCTGGATCGCGCTGCACGAATATGGCCTCGAGGCCCGGCACCGGATGCTCTCGCCCGAGGAGCCAGAGAACATCGAGCTGCTGGCGGGCTTCTGGCCCTTCCGCAAGATGCCGCTCCTGCTCGACGACGGGCGCCCGGTCAGCGAGGCCTCGATCATCGTCGAGCATCTGACGCTTCATCATGCGCGCGGGCCGCGGCTGATCCCGGAGGATCCGGTGGCGGCGCTCGAGGTGCGCTTCTGGGACCGGTTTTTCGACAATTACGTCGCCACCCCGCAGCAGAAGATCGTGTTCGATGCGATGCGCCCCGAGGAGGCGCGCGATCCTGCGGGCGTGGCCGAGGCGCGGGCGATGCTCGAGACCGCCTACGGCCTGCTCGAACGGCATCTGCCGGGGCGGACCTGGGTCGTGGGCGAGAGCTTCAGCCTCGCCGATTGTTCGGCGGCGCCGCAGCTCTTCTATGCCGACTGGACCCATCCGATCGGCGAGGGCTTTCCGCTGGTCGCGGCCTACCGGGCGCGGCTGAACGCCCGGCCCTCGATGGCCCGCTGCATCGAGGCGGCGCGGCCCTGGCGGCCCTACTTTCCGCTGGGCGCGCCCGACCGCGATTGACGACCTTCGCATGGCTTCAGGGAGGAGACCCATGGACCGACCCGGACTGACCGTGACCGCCTTCGACTGGGTGCCCGGCTTCGCGCAGGGGCAGGTGCGCGACCTGCGCCCGCGGTGGGCGCTCGAGGAGGCCGAACTGCCCTACGAGGTGGAGCTTCTGCCGCAGGGGGCTCAGGAAACGCCCGAGCATCTGGCGCGCCAGCCTTTCGGGCAGGTGCCGGTGCTGACCCTCGACGGGCGCAGCATGTTCGAGAGCGGCGCCTGCGTCTGGCGGATCGCCGAGCGGAGCGAGAGGCTCCTGCCGCGCGACCCGGGCCTGCGCGACGCCTGCCTGAGCTGGGTGATCGCCGCGCTCAACACGCTCGAGCCGCCGATCATGATGATGGGGATGCTGTGGTTCTTCGAGCGCTGGCCCGACACGTTCGGGCTCGAGGACCGCGAGGCGCCGGGCAAGGTTCGCGGACCCGCGCGGGGCATGCTGGACAAGCGGCTTGCGCAGTTCGGCCGGGCGCTGGCGGGCCGCGAGACGATCGTGGGCGACGGTTTCACCGTGGCGGACCTGATGCTGACGTGCGTGCTGCTTCCGGCGGCGCAGATGGATCTGCTCGAGGCCCATCCCGAGGTGAAGGCCTATTACGACCGCCACTCGGCCCGGCCGGCCTTCCGGAAGGCGCAGGCCGACCAGATAGCGGCCTTTGCCGAGAATGCCGGAAAATATCGAGCGGCCTGAGGAGGGTGCCATGGATACCGACACGCTGACCACCTGCCTCTGGTTCGACGGGCAGGCCGAAGAGGCCGCGCGCTTCTACTGCGGTCTCCTTCCGCGCTCGGAGATCACCGAGGTGCTGCACGCGCCCACCGACTATCCGGCCGGGCGCACGGGCGACGTGCTCGACGTCTCCTTCACGCTGATGGGGCGGCCCTTTCTTGCGCTGAACGGCGGGGCCTACACGCAGTTCACCGAGGCCGTCTCGCTCATGATCCCGTGCCGGACGCAGGAGGAGGTGGACCGTTACTGGCAGGCGCTGTCGGCCCGGCCGGAAGCCGAGGCCTGCGGCTGGGTGAAGGACCGCTGGGGCCTGTCGTGGCAGATCGTGCCGCTGGTGCTGCCGCGGCTGCTCTCGGACCCCGACCGGGCGAAGGCCGGACGGGTGATGCGCGCGATGATGGAGATGAAGAAGATCGACATCGCCGCGCTCGAGGCGGCAGCGGCCTGACCTTGGGTGCAGGTGGATGCGGGGGGCCGCCGATCCCGCATCCGCCCGACCCGGAGAAGCGGGCGCGCGCTCCGAAGCCCGGGCGTGAAGCCCGAGCCGTGGGAGGGGCCCCGCGCGCCCGTCCGCCTTCAGCCCGCCTGCCGGGCCGGGTTGAGCCTGACCGCGGGCCGCGCGCGGCGGCCTGGGGCGGCATAGCGCTCGATGCCGAGATCGGCACTCTCGATCTCGGGCGCGCGCCCGTCGATGAGATCCGACAGCACCCGCGCCGAGCCTGCGGCCATCGTCCAGCCGAGCGTCCCGTGCCCCGTGTTGAGCCAGAGGCCCGCCACCGGCGTGCGGCCCACCACGGGCGTGCCGTCCGGCGTCATCGGCCGGAGGCCGGTCCAGAAGCTCGCGCGCGACAGATCGCCCGCGCCGCCGAAGAGGTCGTTCACCGACATGGCAAGCGTCTCGCGCCGTGCCGGGGGCAGGGTGGCGCTGAAGCCCGCCACCTCGGCCATGCCGCCCACACGGATCCGGGTGCCGAGCCGCGTGATCGCGATCTTGTAGGTCTCGTCCATCACGGTCGAGACCGGCGCCCGATCGGCATCGACGATGGGCACCGTGATCGAATAGCCCTTCACCGGATAGACGGGCAGCCGCAGCCCGAGCGGCGCGACCAGCGCGGGCGAATGGGAGCCGAGCGCCACGACGACGGCATCGGCGAGGAACGTGCCCTTGGTGGTCTCGACGCCCGTGACGCGGCCGCCCTCGACCCTCAGACGCTCGACGCCGGTTCCGTAGCGGAAGCGCACGCCGCCTTCCTCGGCCAGACCCGCGAGCCCTTGCGTGAACTTGAAACAGTCGCCCGTCTCGTCGCCCGTCAGGCGCAGCCCGCCCGCGATCCTGTCGCGCGCGGCCCGCAGACCCGGCTCGGCGGCGAGACAGCCGTCGGCATCCAGAAGCTCGAACGGCACCCCGCCTGCGCGCAGCACCTCGATGTCGCGCGCGGCGGCGTCGAGCTGCTTCTGCGAACGGAAGAGCTGAAGCGTGCCCTGCTGGCGCTCGTCGAAGGCGAGGCCGGTCGTGGCGCGAAGATCGGTGAGGCAGTCGCGCGAATATTCCGCAAGCCGCACCATGCGGCCCTTGTTCTGCGCATAGGCCGCAGGCGTGCAGTTGCGCAGGATCGCCAGAAGGAAGCGGACCTGCGCCGCGTCGAGCCGCGGCCGGATGACCAGCGGCGCGTGCTTCATGAACATCCAGCGCAGCGCCTTGGCGGGGATGCCGGGCGCGGCCCAGGGCGAGGCATAGCCCGGGCTGATCTCGCCCGCATTGGCGAAGGAGGTCTCGAGCGCCGCCGCGGGCTGGCGATCCACCACCGTCACCTCGTGCCCCGCCCGCGCCAGCTCGTAAGCCGACGTGACACCGACGACGCCCGCGCCCAGAACCACGATCCTCATGCCCGCCCTCCTGCTGGAACCTTGCGAGAACCTAGGCGATCCCGATGAGAATGTTCTGGTGAATATGCCCGGTAGATCGGGGCGGGGAGCACGATGCTCCCGGATATGCGCCATCTTGCCGCAGGACATTCTGTCAGATCGGTCACCGCCGGAAGGATCCACCATGGCGGCAGGGCCGTTTCGCTTTCGCCCTGCGAGGGCGAGGCAGGTGCAGGCAACGGCAGCACCCGAGGCCGGCATACCGACCGCCTGTCGGCTCTGGAAATCCCTCAGCTCTATTGCGCACCCAGATCCACGCCCCGTCCGCCAGCAGGGAGCGGCTGGACCTCCACCTTCCGCAGCCTGCCGTCCGGCTTCTCCGGTGTCCGGTCAACCGTGACTGTTCATTGTCCGACAAGACGAGCGGCAGCCTGCTCTCGTGGACCTGCGAGCGGTGGTCAGGCAGACCTCGTGCCGGTCCTCCCGCTCCGTCGCGGCCTTACCGTGGCAAGGCGTTGCCGGATGGCGCCACCGCAGCGTCGCCGGAGTTTGCCTCGACGATCAGGCTGCGGATGGCCTCCTGCTTGGCGACCACCGGCGGGGCCAGAACGAACGGGTAGAAGGTCTCATGGCCCATGGCCTCGTTCACGGCATTCAGGGCGATCGTCAGCTCGACCCAGGCCTGTGCGAGGTGCGGCATCGGTTCGCGCACAAGGCGCTCCAGCCCCTCCGGCATAGCCTGCGGTGCCTTCAGCCCGAAGGCCTGCGCCGTCTCCAGCCCGTCGAGCAGATGGAAGACATGCGCCCAGGTCTCGGCGAAATCTTCCCAGGGATGGGCCGTCGCATAGGCCGAGATGTAGCTCTCGGCCCAGTCGGGCGGGGCGCCTTCGGCATAATGCGCCTGAAGGGCCGCACCGTAATCCTGCCGGTCGTCGCCGAAGATCGCACGCAGGGTCTCGAGCCGGTCCTGCCGTGCTTCGGTCAGGACATCCCAGTAGTGGTGGGCCACCTCGTGTCGCAGATGCCCCGTCAGGGTGCGGTAGGGCTCGTTCATCTCCGCCCGGATGCGCTCGCGCTCGGCATCGTCCGCCTCGGCGATATTGAGGGTGATCGTGCCCTCTGCATGGCCGGTGAGCACCCGCGGTGCCGTGGCGTCTCCGGTTTCGCCCTTCAGTTCGAACCGGGGGACGGGCATGCCCGCCTCATCGAAGAGCGGCAGGCCCAGCCGGTGCAGCATCAGGATCAGGGGCCGCTTCACGGTCTCGATCCTCTCCCACCGGTCGATGTTGGCGGGAACCGACAGGTCCGGCACCACCGTCGTATGCTGGCAGGACAGGCACAGGGCACCCGGCTCGTCGGCCGACCAGTTGCAGTTGATCTGACCGCGGTTGGCGCAGGGATGGCCGGTTTCCGCCATGTCCGAGAAGCCCCTGTCCGGGTCGAAGAGCAGCTGGATGCCGCAGGCCAGGCAGGCCGTGTTGCGGAAGAAGATTTCCTGATGACAGGAGGGGCAGCGATAGCGTTGCACGGGACCGACCGGAGTTGGGAAAGGACCGCGCCCAACGGCGGGCGGCAGCATCCGGTTCCCGCCGCAGTCGGAACCGGATGCGCAGAGGCGGCGGCGCGGGAAGAGGCCGGCCCGCGCCGCCGCCTCTGCGTCGGCGGCCGGCCCTCGATTGGGACGCCGGCCGCCGGACAGAGTCTGGATCAGCCGCGCTTTCTGGTCACGGCGCCCCAGATCACCAGAAGGACGATGGCGCCGACGATGGCTCCGATGAAGCCCGCGCCTTCGCCGGGGCCGTACCAGCCCACGGCCTGCCCCAGCCAGGTGGCGACGAGGGCACCCACGATCCCGAGGATCGTGGTCAGGATGAAGCCCGAGGGCTCGTTGTCTCCCGGGTGGAGAAACTTCGCAATCACGCCGGCGATGAAGCCGATGATGATGGTCCAGATGATGGTCAAGGAGGATCCTCCGCTGAAGGTCTGGCGAGGGAACGACGATCCGCGCGCCCGGTTCCCTTACTCCGGCGTATCCTGCTCGAGATCGGGCAACGGCGCGCGAGCGCCCAGAAAATTGCCGACCGCATGCAGGGATTCGACATTGTCGCAGACCACCTTGATGCAGACGAGGAAGGGCACCGCCACGAGCGCTCCCGGAATGCCCCAGAGCCATCCCCAGAAGATCACCGTGACGAAGACCGAGACCGTGTTCAGCTCGAGCCTGCGGCCGAGGACGATGGGGGTGACGAGCTGCCCCTCGATGGCGGTGGCCGTGAGGTAGAGCGCGGGCACCAGCAGCGCCTGCGTCAGGTGATCGTAATGCACGATGGCCACGGCCGCGGACAGCGCAACGCCGGCAATGGCGCCGATGTAGGGCAGGAAGTTCAGAAGGAAGGCCGCCATGGCCCAGACGAGCGGGCTCGGCATTCCCGTGCCCCACATCAGAAGGCCGATCACCACCCCCAGCCCCGCATTGATGATGGTCACCGACAGGAGGTAGCGCGAGACGCGCCGCTCGATCCCGTAGACGATGCGCAGGGCGCGCTTCTTGTCGCCGAAGCGGGGGAAGCCCTCGATCAGCTTGATGTAGAACAGGTCACCCGAGGCGAGCAGAAAAAGCGCCAGCACCAGCGTCACGATGATCGTGGTGAGGATCGAGGCCACGCTGCCGACCGCGGACGACAGGATCCCCGGCGTCTGCACGGCCACGCGCTGCACCGTCGGATCCTCGCTGTCGGTGATTTCCGAGACCTGCTCCGATGCGTTCCGCACCGCCTCGAACGAGTCGAGGATGGTCTGGGCCCGCTCGCGCAGCTGATCGCCCAGCCGCGGCGCCTGATTGATCCAGTCCGAGACAGGGCCGCTCAGAAGGAAGGCGCTGACCGCGATGACGGCGGCGAGGGCGGTGATGAGGGCGGTCGCGGTGATGGGCGGTGCGATGCCGATCCGCTGCAGGGCCCGCACGACCGGGCTGAAGGTCAGCGCCAGCAGAAGGCCGATCATCAGCGGCAGGACCACGTCGCGGGCGAAATAGAAGCCCATGACCACGAGGACCAGAAGGATGATCCCCAGCAGCCTGCGGATCGCGATCAGGTGGTTGAGACGGCTGATCTCGTTCTCGGAGGGCACGTCGGGCGCTTCCGGCTCCAGAAGGGTTCCGGCCTCGCCGATCCGCTCGTTCTGCATTATCCCCCCATCGCCGTGCACCGGCAGCGCGGCCGCTGGGCCGATCGGGTGCACAACGTGATGCCGCCCCTCATGTTCCGCGCCGGCGACTTGCCGAAAAGGTTGAGGGGCCATGCCGCGCGGGGAAGGGGTGCAACGTCCCTTGAGGCGCAGGACGCTCCATGCTAACAGGGCTCTCGCGCGGGTATGGTGAAATGGTATCACACGAGCCTTCCAAGCTCTTGGCGCGGGTTCGATTCCCGCTACCCGCTCCAGAAAATCCCTGAAAGTTTCGGTATATCGGTCGCGTGCGGGCAGATGTCCCCATGCGGGAAACCGTGGGACGCCTTCGCCCTGGAAGGCCCTCGCGGAGGGGCACGGCTGGGATTCCGAGAGGGCCGGTGCGCAGCATTCTGCGGCTCGAAAGATCGAGTCGAGGGATGAAGGTCCGGAGGGTTCGTGCGGCGTGTCGGGCTGCTGGAGATCGCATTCGGATGCCGGACCAGATCGAGCGCTTCGTCATGAACCAGCGAACGTGAGGAGCTGGCGGGCCCGACCAACGGCGGAACCTGCCTTGCCGCTCTTGCGGCGCCGGTCGTTGCCCCCTCGCCGCGCGCCGACCTGCGCCTCGTCTCTGAGGGCGTAGCCTCTGCGGCCGGCCCTTCAGCCGTGAGGATCGCCGCCGCCGGGCAGGTTTGCCGGTTGCCAAGGGGCTCGCGAGATCCTAAAGCGGAGCAGATATGTAATAACATATCATATACGCATCATCCGAACACCCCGGAACATGGAGACCTCCCGCATGCAGACCGTCCTTTCACGCCCCCTGAGCATCCTCGCCGCCAGTGTGGCGCTCGCAGTGGCCGCCCCCGCGCTTGCCGAGAAGCCGCACGACCACGGGCACGATCATGCGCACGGCCATGGCCATGACGAGGCCCACAGCCACGCTTCGGACGAGATCGCCAAGGGCGTCTTCAAGGATGAGCAGGTCGCCGACCGCCCGCTCTCGGACTGGCAGGGCGACTGGCAGTCGGTCTATCCGCTGCTGGAGGACGGCACGCTGGCGCCGGTGATGGCGCACAAGGCCGAGCATGGCGACAAGACGGCCGAGGAATATCTCGCCTACTACCGGACGGGCTACGAGACCGACGTGAACCGCATCGAGATCGACGGCGACCGGGTGACCTTCCACGGCGCGGGCGGGCCGGTCTCGGGGCAGTATGAGGAGGACGGTCACGAAGTGCTGACCTACAAGGCCGGCAATCGGGGCGTCCGCTTCATCTTCGAGAAGGTGAGCGGAGACGAGGCCGCGCCGAAGTTCATCCAGTTCAGCGACCACCGGATCGCGCCGTCGACGTCGGACCATTACCACCTCTACTGGGGCAACGACCGCGCGGCGCTCCTTCAGGAGGTGACGCACTGGCCGACCTATTACCCCGCCGAGCTGAGCGCCGAGGAGATCGTTCAGGAGATGCTCGCGCACTGATCCCGAGGGGCAGGTCCGGCGCCTGCCCCTCGGGGTCCTGCCTCGGGGGCAACCGTCCCGAGGCAGGATCCCTCAGGGCCGCGCTTGCCGGCCGAGCTCCTGCTCCGGCGCGGCCGCATGTGCGGCGACGAGATCCTCGGCCAGCCGGGCCGTCTGGTCGCGGATGTCGGGGATCGCGGTGATCTCCCAGAAGGCGGCGCGCGAGACCGGGCCGATGGCGAAGATGTGCCGCGAGCCCTGTCCGCGCGCGTCGATCAGCCGGCAGTCCTGCGCCACCTCGAAGCCGATGCGCAGCGGGTCGATCCGCGCGAGGCCCGAGGCGAGCAGGCTCGCCACCAGCGGCGAGGCGCTGTTCTTCGGATCCCGGCGGATGCCGCGGCAGTCGAACACAACGTCGGCCTCGAGCCGGACATGCGTTTTGGTGCCGCGCGGGCGGATCCGCAAAGCAATCCGGCCGTCCGGCAGGCGCTCCGCGCCCTCGTAGCCCGCCCGCAGCAGCCGCATCCGCCCATCGGCCAACGCCGCCGCGATCCGCGCGTCCGAGGCGGGCGGGGCCCGGTGCCGGTGCACGTCCCACCAGCCCGCGCCGTGGCGCAGGAAGCGCGCCCGCTCCCGCTCCGGCAGGCCGCGCCAGATGCGGCGGACGAAAGGCCGGATGCCGTCCACCGCATCGCGCCATGTCCCGCCGCGCGCCTCCGCCTCGCGGGCGAGACGCCGCACCCAGGCCGTGAGCGCGCTCATCGGCGCCCCGAGCGGCACGTCGGGCAGGCCGAGGGGCAGGGGGCGCGTCGGCGCATGGCTGCGCGGCAGAAGCCCCCGCCGCGACAAGGCCACGATCTCGCCCCGATGGCCATTGGCGAGAAGCGTCAGCACCTTGTCGATCATGGTGAGGCCCGAGCCGAGGAGAACCACCCGCGCGTCCGGCGGCACGTCGGCCGCCCGCCACGGATCCTGAAGCAGCCGGTCCTCTGCCGGATCCGGGCGCGGGTGGCCGGTGGCGAGGATCGCCACATCCGCGAGCCGGACCGAGCCGTCGCTGAAATGGGCGATCACGCCGCGGCCGACCTCCTCGATCCGAAGGCATTCGCCGCCCACGCAGGTGAGCTGTGCGCCCGCGCGCCAGGGCGCGAGGATCTCTTCGAGGTAGCGCCGATAAAGACCGCGAGGGACGAAACTGTCTCCGGTGGAAAAGCGGCCTTCGGGCTCTGCCGCGAGCCACTGCCGGAAGTGGTCCGGCCGATCCGGAAAGGCGCTCATGTTGTGGACGCGCGTGTTGAGCAGATGCTCCGCCTCGCGCGTGGCATAGGCGATGCCGGCGCCGACCGGCCCGTCGCGCTCCACCAGCGTGATGCGGAAGAGACCGTGGCCGCGGGTGAGCAGATGCGCCGCCATCAGCGCCCCGCTCGCGCCGCCGCCGACGATCAGGACATGCAGGCGGCGCGGGACGTGCCGCCGGATCGGGTCGGGAAGGTGAGGCCTCATCGCAGTCTCCTTTCGTGCCGTTGTCGGTCAGGCGCGGTAGAATGCGCGCTCCAGAGCCTGTTCCGGGGGCATGAGCGGGACCGGCCGGCGGGCGAGCTCGTCGCGCAGGACGACGCCGCCGGGCCAGGGCCCGAAGCCGCTGTCGACATTGATGTGACCGGCGAAGCCGAGGTCGACCACGTCCGCGCGCCAGGCGCGGGCGAGCCGTTCCGCCTGGGTGAAGCTCATCCAGGGATCGTTCCGGCTGGAAACCACATAGGCGGGCACGCCGAGGCTTTCCTCGAAGATCGGGCCGAAGCTCTCGGTTCGGTCGCTGTGCCGCGGCTCTGCTGGGGCCACGAGAATCGCGCCGCCAACCTTCAGATGCGGCCATTTGGCCAGAAGCCGCGCGATCAGGATCGCGCCGAGGCTGTGCCCCACGAGGATCGCTCCGGGGTGCTGCAGGATCGCTCCGGCCACCTCGATCTCCCAGACGGCGGGCACCGGGCGGGAGACATCGGACAGGTCGAGCAGGAGCGCATCCGGATCGCGGAGCGCCCACCACTGCTGCCAGTGGGCCGCGGGCGAGCCGTCGAGGCCGGGAATCAGGAGCGTCTTGGGCATGGTCGTCTCCATCTTCGTTCAATCTCGAAATACACTACAGTGTTTGTCGTGATTGTCTTTCCAAAGATGGGGGGAAGTTTGGGAAGTCCTTCTCCGCAGGCGCCGTCAGATCCCGTTCCCAACGTAAAGCAGTCTTGCGCCCGCAGCCGGTTGCCCCGCGGGTCGTGGCGCTGCGAGGGCTGCGGGAATGCGGTGTGGCCTGTCCTGTCTCTGGTGAACTGGCGCCGGACAGGCCGCTGAACACGGTTCGTGCCGGAGGCGGCGGGTCCCGGCCCCCGGCCGGATGGTCGTGCCGTCGCGGCGGATCTCGTGCAGGCAGACTGCCCGAGGGTCGCGGCTTCCCGGGTTTGCAGCCTGACGCGATACCGGTGCGGGGGCGCGAGGCAGGCGGGGGCACGCGCCGGGAGCAGAAGGGTGGAGGCGGGCGCCGCAGGGCCCGCCTCCTCGAGCCTGTCGCGGAGGTGGATCAGAGCTCCTTCTTCAGCATGTGGTCGACCGAGTAGCGCCCGCCGCCCTTGGCGACGAAGGACAGCGTGACGGCGGCCCAGAGCCAGGCGAGTTCCGCACCGCTGTAGCCCTGGCCCAGGACGACCCAGTGGAAGTAGGTCGCCACCAGCAGGATGATCGTGGTGCCCGTAGCGGCGAGCCGGGTGAGCAGGCCGAGCACCAGCAGCAGGCCGCCGGTGAATTCGGTCACCGACAGCAGGATCGACCAGAACCAGCCGGGCGCGAAGCCCAAGCCCGACACCATGTCGGCGGCGCCGGTCGGGTTCTGGATCTTCGGCCAGCCGTGGATCATCAGCGCCGCGCCGCAGACCACGCGCAGCCAGGCGTCGGTGAGGGGAGCCGCTGCGGCATAGACCGGGGCGAGGGCCGGCAGCAGCAGCGCCGGGCGTTCGTTCGAGGTGGTGCTCATTTTACATGTCTCCATGGGTGCGATCGCGCGCGCGTCGCAGGGTATCGAGGGCACGGTGGGTGCCGATTGCGGTGAAAGGCGATCAGGCGCGCGGTGGTCGTCGGTCCGGGGGGACCACCCTGCCTGCGGCGCTCGCCTCGCCCGCCGCAAGCCGCAGCGGCAGCTCGGGGCGGGTCGGCAGGGCAAGCGTCAAGCCTGTCGGCAGGACGCAGGTCATGCAGGGCTTTTCGGCGGGCGCCCGCGTCGGGATCGCGGGTCCGGGCGCGGTGCAGACATCGTCCACGGCCTGCGTGCTGGGGCAACCCGAGGGCTTGCCGACCTGCACCGACGGCTGCATCGAAAAGAGCAGCATCGCGACGGTGAGGCAGATCGAGAGATACTTCAGCATGCGGACCCGGAAATCTCTTTGCTTGTGCTTCGTTAGTCGTCTCAGGGCCGGAACCTCAAGCGCCCCGCGCCGGGACTGACGCAGATGTGAGGCCCCCAGCCGCCGCGGCCGAACGCGTTCAGATCCCGGCCGCGGTCTCGCGGAGCGCCGCTTCGATATGCGCCGGCCCGACGGGCCGGATGCGGGAGGGGTTGAGCGCCTTGATCGAATAATATCCGCGGGTGATGTGGTCCATGTTCACGGTCTCGCGCACGCCGGGCCGGGCGAGGATGCGCCGCATGTAGGCCCAGAGGCGCGGGTAATCGGCGATCTGGCGGCGGTTGGTCTTGAAGAGCCCGTGATAGGCCGCGTCGAACCGGATCAGGGTGACGAAGATGCGGATGTCGGTCTCGGTCAGCGCGCCGCCGAAGATGTAGTCGCCGGTCAGCCGGTACTCGAGGTGGTCGAGCATCTCGAACACGCCCGCCACGGCCTCGTCATAGGCCTCCTGAGTGCTCGCGAAGCCGGCCTTGTAGACGCCGTTGTTGAGGCGGTCGTAAACTTGGGCGTTCAGCGCGTCGATCTCGCCCGCCAGCGCCGCGGGGTAAAGCCGCAGGTCGGAGGGGGCCAGCCCCTCGAAGGCGGTGTCGAACATGCGCAGGATGTCGGCGCTTTCGTTGTTCACCATCGCATCCCGCTTCATGTCCCACAGGACCGGGACCGTGGCCCGGCCGGTGAACTGCGGCTCGGCCCTTGTGTAGATCTCGTGCAGGTGCCGGGCGCCGAACAGCGGATCCTCCTCCGCATCGTCATGGCCGCCGAACTCCCATCCTTGAGTGCCCATCACCGGGTTCACCACCGTCACCGGGATCAGCCCGTCGAGGCCCTTCAGCCTGCGCGCCATCAGGGTGCGCGAGGCCCAGGGGCAGATCAGCGCGACATAGAGCCGGTAGCGCCCGGCCTCGGCCGCGAAGCCGCCGGTGCCGGTCGGCCCGGCGCTGCCGTCGGGGGTGATCCAGTTGCGGAAGCTCGACACCTGGCGCACGAAGCGTCCATGGTCATCGGCCTTCTGCACCGGCTGCCAGTCGGCGGTCCATTTCCCGTTCACGAGCATGGGGCTTCTCCTATCGGGCGTGGAAGACGAAGGAGCGCATCGAGACCGAGGCGAGCTCGATGGCGTCCGTCATGAAGGTCAGTTCGTCGCGCTCGTCCGAGGCGCCGGCGATGGTGAGCGCCGGCATGTAGTGATCGACCGACGGATGCGCCATCGTCAGCAGCGATCCCAGCCCCTTGCGGTCGGCGAGCGTGCGGAAGTCGCGCTCGGTCAGCCGGTCGGCGAAGAGGGCGTCGAATTCCAGCGCGAACCCATGTGGCTTGCTGCCCGCGCTCCAGTTCACCGCGCGCAGGTTGTGCACCACATTGCCGGACCCGAGGATCAGCACGCCGCGGTCGCGCAGCTCGGACAGTGTCCGCCCGATCTCGAGCTGGTGGTCGAGGTCGCGGGTCATGTCGATCGAGACCTGGAAGACCGGCACGTCGGCCTCGGGATAGAGGAACTTCAGCACCGTCCAGGCGCCGTGGTCGAGGCCCCAGCTGTCATCCTCGGCGGCGTGGTGGCTGGCCAGCAGCGAGGTCACTTCGCGCGCCAGCTGCGGCGCGCCCCGCGCGGGATAGCGTTGCGCATGAAGCGCCTCGGGGAAGTTGTAGAAATCGTGGATCGTCCGCGGCATGGCCGAGACATCGACCAGCGTCGTGCCCCGGGTCATCCAGTGCGCCGATACGACGAGGATGGCGCGAGGCCGCGGCAGGCTCTCGCCGAGCCTTGTCCAGGCGCGGCTGTAGGCCGTGTCCTCGATGGCGTTCATCGGGCTACCGTGGCCAAGGAAGACCACAGGCATCCGGTCGGAGGGCGCGAGGCGCTCCTTCAGAGTGTCGAGCTTGTGCATGACAGACACGGGACTGTCCTTTCGGGGAGAGCCGGCGCAAGGCGGTGCCGGAGCGGAGGGGCGCCGGACAGGCGCGCGGGTTCGGGTCAGGCGATCTGCCATTTCGGCGCGAGGCCGGTGCCGAAGCCGTTTCCGACGATCGCGAGCTTCATGGTCTGGCCCCTCGTTGCCGCACCTGCGGCGCTTCGGTTCGTTGCAGCCAAGATAGGCCTTGCTGCAGTTCAACAATATGGAGATGTTGTTGTATGACTATCCACTAAGCGTTCTGAATAATCCATGGATCTGACCGATGAACTCCGGGCCTTCGTGGCCACGGCCAAGACCGGCTCCTTCACGGCGGCGGCGGACCAACTCGGGGTGTCGAACCGGCTGACCTCAAAATATGTGGCCGAGCTGGAGAAGCGGCTCGGCGTCAGGCTGCTCCAGCGCACCACCCGCAAGGTCGGGCTCACTCCCTCAGGCGAGACCCTGCTGGCCCGGGCTCCGGCGCTGCTGGACGAACTCGACGACCTGCTGGTCGAGGTCTCGCACGGCTCGCGCGGCTTCACCGGCACGATCCGCGTCTCGGCCCCCGTGACGTTCGGCGAGGACTATGTCGGAGGGATGCTCGGCCGCTTCGCCGCGCTGCACCCGGGGCTGGTGGTCGACCTGAGGCTGAACGACAGCTTCGCCGACCTCGCGAGCGAGGGGATCGATGTGGCCTTCCGGGTCGGGCGATCCGAGACGCTGTCGCTGAAGACCCGGAAGCTGGGCGAGGTGCGCACCGTTCCGGCCGCCAGCCCCGGCTATATCGCGACCCGTGGCGCCCCCGACCGGCCCGAGGACCTCGTCCGGCATGACTGCATCCTCGACACCAACCGCCGGGTGCCGCGCCGCTGGACGTTCCTCGAGGACGGGACCGAGCGCAGCGTCGAGATCCGGGGGCGGTTTCAGGTCAATTCCGCCCGTGCCGCGGCCGATCTCGCAATGGCGGGGCTGGGCATCTGCTATGCCCCGCGGTTCGCTCTGGCCGAGGCGCTTCGGTCCGGCCGGCTCGTCCCGGTGCTCGAGGCGTTCGGCGGCGCGGTCGTGCCGGTCAGCGCGGTCTATCTCGAAGGCCGCAGCCTGCCGCAGAAGGTCCGAGCGCTGATCGACTTCGCGCTCGAGGACATCCGGCAGTCCGGCGTGCTGTGAGGACTGGCGAGCTTCGGCTTGCACAGGCGCAACAGTTCGACTATGCATGAATAATGGAAAAGACTCACGCTCTGGGTGTCCTGTCTGCCCTTGCCCACGACATCCGGCTGGACGTGTTCCGCCTCCTCGTGCGCGCCGGTCCTGCGGGCATGGCGGCCGGAGAGATTGCGGCGGGCCTCGACATCCGAGCCAACACGCTGTCGAACAACCTCACCATCCTGACGGGAGCGGGCCTTGTGCGCTCCGAGCGCGAAGGCCGCTCGATCCGCTATTTCGCGCGGATGGAGACGATGCGGGGGCTGCTGGCCTTTCTCATGGAGGATTGCTGCGGCGGCCGTCCCGAGCTCTGTCAGCCGGTTCTCGACCGGATCGCCTGCGACTGCTGAGTGCACGCATAACCCTGCCCAGAGGCTGAACCAAGATGACCGACCTGCCGCAGACCCAGATCAATCCCCTGGGCCCGTTCGAGCGCTGGCTGACCCTCTGGGTCGGGCTGGCCATGGTGGCGGGCCTCTCCCTGGGCGTGCTGGCTCCGGGTCTGGTGCAGGTCATCGCCACGGCCGAGATCGCCTCGATCAACCTCGTCGTCGCCGTGCTGATCTGGGCGATGGTCTATCCGATGATGGTCAACGTGGATTTCGCCGCCGTCGGGGGGGCTGTGCGGCAGCCGACAGGACTGCTCATCACGCTAGTCGTCAACTGGCTGGTCAAGCCCTTCACCATGGCTCTGCTGGCGGTCCTGTTCTTCGACCTTGTCTTCGCTCCCTGGATCGCCCCCGAGGATGCGCAGCAGTATATCGCCGGTCTGATCCTGCTGGGCGCCGCGCCCTGCACCGCGATGGTCTTCGTCTGGTCCCAACTGGTGCGCGGTGATGCGACCTACACGCTGGTGCAGGTGTCGGTAAACGACATGGTGATGGTCGTGGCCTTCGCCCCCATCGTGGCCCTGCTTCTCGGCGTGACCGAGATCGTCGTGCCCTGGCAGACGCTGGTCCTGGCGACGATCCTCTATGTCGTCCTGCCGCTGGCGGCAGGGATGCTGACGCGCCGCAGTCTTGGCACCCCCGCCCGGATCGAGGCGTTCTCGGCCCGCGTGAAGCCCTGGTCGATGATCGGCCTGA
Source organism: Cereibacter sphaeroides 2.4.1 (assembly GCF_000012905.2). Lineage (NCBI taxonomy): Bacteria > Pseudomonadati > Pseudomonadota > Alphaproteobacteria > Rhodobacterales > Paracoccaceae > Cereibacter > Cereibacter sphaeroides. The sequence goes on from NC_007494.2 coordinate 171,060, forward strand.
TCGCGACGGTCGCGATCCTCTTCGGGCTGCAGGGGCAGACGATCCTCGACCGGCCCGCGATCATTGCGCTGATCGCCGTGCCGATCCTGATCCAGAGCTATCTGATCTTTGCCGTGGGTTACGGCGCGGCCTGGCTGATGAGGGTGCCGCACCGGATCGCGGCGCCGTGCGCCATGATCGGCACCTCGAACTTCTTCGAACTGGCCGTCGCCGTCGCCATCAGTCTCTTCGGCCTCAATTCGGGCGCGGCGCTGGCAACGGTCGTGGGCGTTCTGGTCGAGGTGCCGGTGATGCTGTCCCTCGTGGCCTTCGCCAACCGCACCCGCGCCCGTTTCCCGGAGATCCGCGCATGATCGTCATCCACCACAACCCTGCCTGCGGCACGTCGCGCAACGTGCTGGAGATCATCCGCGCGTCCGGCGCCGAGCCGGTCATCATCGACTATCTGGCCGAAGGCTGGACACGTCCGCAGCTGCTGGCTCTGCTGGCCGCGGCCGATCTGACGCCGCGTCAGGCGCTGCGGACGTCGAAGTCGCCCGCCGCCGAACTGGGCCTGTTGGAGGCTGGCGTCACCGACGGGCAGATCCTCGATGCAATGCTCGCCCATCCGGTGCTGGTCAACCGGCCCATCGTGGCCTCGCCCAGGGGCGTGCGGCTCTGTCGCCCGTCCGAGACCGTGCTGTCGCTTCTGGACCGCCTGCCGGTTGGGCCGCTCTACAAGGAGGACGGGCAGATGATCCTGAACGAGAGGGGCGAGATCGTCAGCGACCTGCCCACCTGAACCCCGACCGACCTGCGAGCATCGATCGGAGCGCCTCGCCCTCATGGTGATGCGCACCGGCACGTCGGCGAGGCAGGCCTGCAGGTCGAGGCCGCTCGGGTTTGCGCGCTCGGTCAGCGTCATGGCGCGGGCGAGAGTTTCGCCCCGGCGTCACTGCCGGAAAGGAGCGAGGTCTTCCACCCGATGCCGACGGGCCGCATGGCGCGCCCAGCGGGCGCTCGCCCTTGTCCTCGGACCCATGGCGGACATGTCACGCTGTCGATGGCCATGCCCAAGGGCGGAAGGATGATGGGCCCGGGCCTTCAGGGGCCGCGCAGGGAGAGGGGCGTGAGGATGCGCTCGAACTCGGCGAGCAGGGACGCGCCGGCCGAAGCGGGCTCGGGATCCGGGACGTCGGAGGGCACGACACGGGTATGATCGTCGGTATTGCCCCTCTCTGCATCACTCAGGCGGGGATCGTCGGCGCCTGCGGTCTCGGGGAACAGGGGCGGCCGCACGCTCGCGACGGCTGGCGGCACGGGGTAGAGAAGCGGCTCTCCCCGGCCGGCCGAGATGCTGTTGGCCACCGTCCTCAGCACGTTGATCCGGTCGGCCGGTGCGGCGACCAGCACGCTCGACCACGCTCCGTCGCGGAGATCCGAGCGCAGGTAGAACACGCCCAGCCGAAAATCTCCGTCCCCGAAGATGGCGTGGAAGGGCGCGTAGGCCGACCAGACCCGCAGGCGGGACTTCGGCGCGGGGAAGTAGCTGTTCCTGTTCGGCAGGGCGTTGCGCCGGATGGTGTCTCCGACCGCCTCGGCCGCTACCACCGGCCCGCGCGCGGCATAGATCGCCACCTCGGGGGAGGCGTGGGTCTGCGTGAAGTTTGGCCCGATCGCTTCGCCGGTGGCGGAATCTCCAGGCACGAGCAGCGAGCCGTCCAGCGCCGGAAGATAGGCGACTTGCCAGCCCGAGGCCGCGAGCCGTTGGCCTGCGTCGGACAGGAAGCTCTCGACGTCGGAGGCGGTGAGGCGGCAGGGCGGGGCACAGCCGAGCGCCTGTTCGAGCGCGCGTCGGCTCATCCCGCCCCACTCTCCGTCGAGCATGCCGTCATAGACGTCCGCAAACGACAGCGCGGCTTGGAGAAAGCGGATCTCGGCGTGCGAGAGGCGGGCGGGGTCGAAGGGCCGATCCTCCGCCTGCGCCTCCGGGGTCACAAGGAGAAGCGTCAACAGACAAGCGGCCAGCGATCTCATGCCAGGGCGTCTCATTTCCCGATCACCAGATCGAGCATGGCCGTCCGCGCGTCGGCGCTCCAGCGGCAGTCGATCCGCGCCTGTCCCGCCGATCGCGAAAGGCCGCCCTTGCGTGCGCAGGTCAGCACGAGGTGCGGCGCGACGCCGGCCGCCGCGGCTGCGTTGGCGCAGCTTCGGATGCCCGCCTCGAGGCTGGCGGAGTTCAGCGTAAGCCGGCCGCCATGCGGGGCAGGGCGCGAACGCTACGCTGACGCCGCCGCGCAGGATGGCGGTGGCCGCAGGGGCGGGGGCCGTGCTCGCGCTGGCGGGACTGGCGGTCTATGCCGGGATGGGCGGCTTCTCCGACCCGCCGGCCCCGCAGACGTCCGAGCCGCCGCCCGGTGCCGCCGAGATGCGTGCCATTCCGGCCCCTGCCGAGGAGGCGCCCGCCGCGAAGCCGGAGGGTGCCGATCCTCAACCCTCCGAGGGAGGCCACGCAGAGCCGGAGGCGCAGCCCCGGAAGGCTGCTGCACCGGAGGCCAGCCCGGCACCTGCACGACGACCCGCAGCCCGCGAGGGGCATCCGTCCAGGGACAACGCTCCGGCCAGAGCGGACGAGATCTGATGACCGAGCCGCGCCTTCCCAACGGCACGCGCATCGCCGGCCATGTCATCACGGACCAGATCGGCCGGGGCGGGTTCGGGATCACCTACCGGGCGAACGTGCTCGAGACCGGCGCCACCGTCGCGCTGAAGGAATACTTCCCCTGCGACATGGCCCATCGCGATGCGCAGGGCTTCGTCCGCCCGCTGCCCAGGGCCGAGCGGATGTACGAGGAGGGTCTGCGGGCCTTCATCACCGAGGCGAACATCCTGAAGGCGCTGCCGCAGCAGGCCGGTCTGGTGCGGGTGCGCGGCGCCTTCGAGAAGTTCGGCACCGCCTATTGCGCGATGGATTTCATCGAGGGCGAGCCGCTCAGCCGTCTCGCGCAGGCCACGCTCCAGCGCACCGGCTTCATCGCCGAGGATCTGCTGCGCAGCTTCCTCGCCCCGATCTGCCTCGCGCTCGAGACGGTTCATTCGACGAACCTCGTCCACCGCGATGTGAAGCCCGCCAACATCATGATCTCGCGCCGCGACCAGCAGCCGATCCTGATCGACTTCGGCGCCGCGCGCCCCTCGGGGCAGCGCGGGTCGCTCGCGATGTTCACCCGCAGCTACGCCCCGGTCGAGCTGTTCCCCCGCGCGCAGGTGCGTTCGGCGCAGCCCTTGGAGGAGGGGCCGTGGAGCGACATCTATTCGCTGTCCGTCATGCTCTACGAGATGGCGACGCGGCAGCTGCCCCCCAGCGCGCCCGACCGGGCGGCGGCGGTCGCCGCGGGGGCGCCCGACCCTTACGTCCCGCTGACGGCGCTTCTTGCGCAGCGGCGGCTGCGCGGCAGCTACTCGCCCGCCTTCGCCTCGGCGGTCGATGCCGGCTGCGCGCTCTGGCCCGAGGCGCGGCCGCGGACGGTACGCCAGTTCGCCTACATGGCCGGCGTCGAGATGGGGTCCGCTCCGCCGCCGACGCCGCGCCGAACCGTCACCGGGGCCGCTCCCTCGCCCTCCTCGTCGGTTCCGCGCAGCCAGCGACGCCCCGTGAACCGCCAGTCCATCGCCATGGTGCTCCTGATGCTGCTGATCGCGGGGGCGGCGGTGTCCTATGGCGTCGTCTCGCGCCAGCCCGACTGGGTGGCCTACCGATGATGAGACTTCTCTGCGCGCTTGTCGGATTGCTCTGGGCCGCGGCCGCCGCGGCACAGGATTTCAGCGCCGTCGCCCGGCTGACCGACGCCTCGGTGGGCCGGATCTTCGTGGACCTTCCTCGCGGAATGAGGACCGGCGCCGGCATGGTCTTCGGCCAGGGCGCCGGGGGCAGGCTGCTGTACCTGACCAATTTCCATGTTGTTCAGAACGGCGGCGACATTGCCGTCTTCTTCAAGAACGGCGATGCGATCTCGATCTACAGCGGCACGGTCCTTGCCGTCTCGCAGGAGAAGGACCTGGCGGCGCTGAGCCTCGACCCCGAGGAGATCGGCACGCCCTCGCCCCCGCCTCTCGCCATCGACACGCGACGGCTCGCGAAAGGCGAGGCCGTGGTGGCCATCGGCTATCCCGCCGCGGCCGACGCCACCATGGGGCGCGACATGAACATCGCCGCCTTCGAGACCACGCTGACCGGCGGCAGCGTCAGCCGCGTGCTGAACGGCTCCTGGCGCGGGGCCTCGGCCGAGCTTGAGATCGTCCAGCACACCGCGCCGCTCAGCCCCGGCAATTCCGGCGGACCGCTGCTCGACCGGTGCGGGCGGGTGATCGGGGTGAACACGATGATTGCGACGGACGCGGCCGGGATCTACCTCGCCGCCTCGGCCGGCACCATCGCGGACTTTCTGGCCGAGGCCGGGCTTCCGATGCAGACGGCCGGCGGCAGTTGCGGCGGAGAGCCGGCCTCTCCGGCTGCGGCGCCACCGGCTGCCACGGTGACGGACGGCCGGGTGCCGATCTGGATGATCCTCGGCGGAACCGGCGCCGCGCTGGCTTTGGTCATGGCCGCGATGGCGGTTGCGGCCGGCGGCCGGGGTGGCGAGCCCGCGGCGCCCCGGGTCGCGCTGACGCTGACCATCGCCACGGGCGGATCGCGCCAGCGGTGCGGCATCGGACGGGCGAGCCTGCAACGCGGCGTCATCCTCGGACGCGGCGGCGCGGCCGAGGTGGCGATCGACAGCCCGCGCGTCAGCCGCGAGCATCTGCGGCTGACGCTCGAGGGGCGGCGGCTGATGGCGACGGACCTCGGTTCGACCAACGGGACGATGGTCGACGGCAGGCCGCTGCCGCCGAACCAGCCGCGGCAGGTGGGCGAGGCCACGGTTCTGGTGCTGGGCGGCGAGGTCGAGATCCGGCTGAGGGCGGGGTCATGAAGGATCTGGCGCCCCCCGATCTGGCGGCATCGGACGCGGTCGCCGACATCCGCGATCTTTCGGTCCGGCTGGGAGAGCGGTTCGAGGTGACGATCGAGCGGCTCTCGGTCGCCCCCGGCGAGGTTCTGGTGCTGGATGCGCCCAGCGGCAGCGGCAAGAGCACGGTGCTCGGGCTGGTCGCGGGGGCGGTTGCGCCTCAGGCGCGGCCGGTGCGGCATCGGGTGGCGGGGCACGATCTGGCCGTGGCGTCGCGCCCGCCGGGGCCGGCGGCGGTGGGCTTCGTGCTCCAGACACATGCGCTGGTGCCCTATCTGACCATGGGCGACAACATCGGTCTGCCGTCGCGCATCGCGCGGCTGCGGGTGGCGCCGGACTGGGCACGAGAGGTGGTGGTCTCGCTCGGCCTTGTCGATCTGATGGACCGCTTTCCGGCGCAGCTATCGGTGGGCCAGCGCCAGCGCGCGGCCGTGGCGCGCGCGATGCTCGCGCGGCCGCGGCTGCTGCTGCTGGACGAGCCGGTCTCGGCCCTCGACCCCGCCAATGTCCGCGCAGTGGAGGAGCTGATCCTGCGCCTTGCCGGGGAGGCGGGCTCGGCCGTGCTGCTCGCGGGCCACCAGATCGCGGGAAGCGCCTTTGCCGCCTGCCGCCGCGTGCGACATCGGGTGGAGGTTGCGGGCGCAGTGACGCGCTCGGTCTTCCGGTCGGAGGCGGTCTGATGCCGCTGCCCCTCGTTCTGGCGCTGCGCGAGCTGCGGCACGACTGGATCTCGGCGCTCTGCTTCGTGGCGGCGCTGGTGGGCGTGCTGGCGCCCATGCTGATCCTGCTCGCGCTGAAGACGGGTGCGCTCGACACGATGGTCGAGCGGCTGGTCGACGATCCGGCGAACCGCGAACTGCTGGCGGTGGGGGCCGGCGCGTATGACGAGGGCTTCTTCCGCTGGCTGGAGGCGCGGCCCGAGGCGGGGTTCGTCGTCCCCGCCACGCGCAGCATCAACGCCCTTGCGGATGCGGTCGTGGCCTCCGCTCCCCGCCGCGAGATGGTGCGGGAGGTGCCGCTGGTGGTTTCGGCCGCGGGCGATCCGCTGCTGGCGGGGGAGGTAGGGCCGGGCCGGGTCTGGCTGAGCGCGCAGCTTGCGAAGTCGCTGGGGGTGGCGCCCGACGCGGTGCTGACGATGGTGATCGGACGGCGCATCGACGGCCTCGAGCAGACGGCGCGGCGACCGCTGAAGGTGGCGGGGATCGTTCCGGCCGAGCGCTACGGTCGCTCGGCGCTGTTCCTCTCGCTGCCGGACATGCTGGCGATCGAGCGGTTCCGCGACGATCCCGCCGTCACGCCCGAAAGCTGGCTGGAGATTGCCGCGCCGCCTGCGGCCTTTGCCAGCTTCCGCCTCTATGCGCGGACTCTCGCGGATCTCGGGCCGCTCTCGGCGGCGCTGGAGGGGCGCGGTGTTGCGGTGCGCCCCCGCGCCGAGAATGCGGCGCTGTTGCTGCAGCTGCGGCGGGGCGCGGATCGTCTGTATCTTGCGGTCGCCGCATTGGCCGCCGCCGGATTCTGGGCCGCGATGAGCGCCAATCTCCGCGGCATGGTGGAGCGGCGGAGGCTGGCCTTCAGCCTGCTGCGGATGCTGGGCCTGACGCCCGTCCAGCGCGCGACGGTTCCGCTGATCCAGAGCCTCGTGCTGATCGGGACCGGGCTCGGGCTCTCGCTTGCCCTCGTTCTGCCGGCGCTGGCGCTGATCAACGCGAGCTTTCCCTCCGTGACCGAAGGGGCGGCGCTCGCGCGCCTCAGGCCGGACCAGTTGGGGGGGGCGGCTGCGCTTGCCTGCGTGACGGCGCTGACCGCGGCGCTCTGGGCGATGGCGGCGGTGCTGCGGATCCCGAGCGAGGAGGTGTTGCGTCATGGCTAGGGCATGGGGTCTTGCGCTGGCGATCCTCTTGGCCGCGCCGCCCGCCGCGGCGGGCGGGATCACGGTGGACGAGACATACTGGAACCCGCAGCCGGCCGAGGGCGACCTCGTGCTGCCGATGCCCTGCGGCGGCGCGATGGCATTCCGCCCGGTGGCGACACCCAATGCCGACGGTGCGGTGGGCGACGTTCCGGTCATCCTCGGTCGCGAGGACGAGGACCAGCCCTATCTGGACGGCACGCGGCGCTCCTATGTCTCGGGAGGGTTTCCGGGGACGGGCGAGGCGGAAGCCAAAGCCATGTTTTACATGGCGAAATACGAGATCGCCGAGGCGCAGTACCGTGCGGTGACGGAAGGCTGCCCGCAGAAGGAGCCGCGCCGGCGCGACTTCCTGCCGGTAACGGGCGTGACGAAGACCGAGCTTGACGCCTTCGCGCAGGCCTTGACGGTCTGGCTGATGCGGAACGCGCCGGAAAGCGTCGCCCTCGCCGGTGCGGCGCCGGCCCATCTGCGGCTTCCGACCGAGGAGGAGTGGGAGTTCGCCGCCCGGGGCGGTCTTGCCGTCGATCCGGCGCTGTTCCGCGGCGCGCTGCCGCCGATCCCGCCCGGTCACGCGGCATCGGAATACATCGCGCATGGCGGCAACGACAGCGCGGGCGGCAAGGTGCAGGCGATCGGAACGCTGGCGCCGAACCCGCTCGGGCTGCACGACATGCTGGGCAACGTCTCGGAATATGTGCTCACCCCCTTCGCGATGGTGCGCCACGGGCGGCTGCACGGTCAGGCCGGCGGCTACGTCAAGCGCGGCGGCGATGCGCGCACGCCGCTCGAGCAGATCACCAGCGCAACCCGGTTCGAGGTGCCTCCCTTCGACGCGCATTCGAAGGATGTGACGCGCGAGGCTTTCACCGGGGGGCGGCTCGTGCTGTCCGCGCTTTCGATCACCTCGGCCGAGCAGGCGAAGGCGGTCGCGGCGGCGCTCGAGACCCTGTCGCGGGCCGACCCTGCGCTCGACTCGGCGGCCTCGGAGGCCGAGGTTCTGGCGCTGCTCGACCGGCTTCAGCGCGAGGCCGGCGATGCCGCCGACCGCAGCCGCTTTGCCACCATCGCCCGGACGATCCGCGAGGCCCGCGCCGAGACGAATGCGCAGCGCGACCGGACCATCCGGATGATCCTCGGCTCGTCGGTGCTGACCTGCGACCAGATCGTGCAGCGCTACCTGAACGCGCTTGCCATCGCGGCGCTGGTGCCGAGCTACGACGGGCTGGCCGCCGAGGCCGAGGCGAGCGGCGACACCGCACTGGCGCAGGAGGTGGCCGAGGCCCGGGCCGAGGCCGAGACGAAGCTGCGCGAGATGGAGGAAGCGGTCGGCCGCGAAAGCGTCGACTATGCCAACCTGATCGAGGGCCTTTCGGCCGAATTCTCGCAGGAGCTGCTGGCGGCGCAGATCGCGGCCGTGCGGGACGAGCACGAGAGCCGCGGCCCTCGGCGCGGCGCCTGCCTCGGCGCGGTGCAGGCCCATCTCGACCGGCGGGCCCGGAGCGGGATGAACGACCTCGCCGCCATCCGGTCCGACATGCAACAGATCGCGGCCGCGCAGGCCCGCTAACCTGAAGGAGCACCCCCCATGCGGGATTTTCTGAACAAGTCGCTCGCCGTCCTGATCTGGATCGCCACCGGCTTCAACGTCGCCCTGTCCTGCTACACCGGCGCGATGATCATCCGCTATTCGCCGATGCAGCTGATGGGTGACAGCACGGTGATCCTCTACGGCTTCCTGTTCATCCTTTTCGGGGTGACGCTGTCTCTGGTCTTCGCAGGCATCTGCTTCCAGATCATGGACATCCGCACCTTCACCAAGCATGTCGCGCTGAACCAGCGCCGAGTGTGACGGCGGGGTGACGGCGATGGCGAGCGAACTCCAGCCCGGCGACGTGATCCAGGACACCTACCGCGTCGAGGCGCGGCTGGGGCAGGGCGGCATGGGCACGACCTGGCGCGGCGTGAACCTCACGACGCAGGACGTGGTGGCGATCAAGGTGATGACGCCCGAGATCGCGCTGGTGCCCAAGGCGGTCGAGCTGTTCCGCCGCGAGGCGCAGCTCTTGCGCAAGGTCCAGAGCGACGCGGTGATCCGCTACGAGACCACGCTTCAGGACCGCGAGGGACGGCTGTACCTGATCATGGAGTTCGTCGACGGCCAGCCGCTGTCGCATTACCTCGAGCGCGGGGCGCGGCTCGCGCCCGGCGACGTGCTGCGGCTGGGGCGGCGGATGGCGGGGGCGCTGGCGGCGATCCACGCGCTCGGCATCGTGCACCGCGACGTGGCGCCCGACAACATCATGCTGCCCGACGGCGACATCGGCCATTGCAAGCTGATCGACTTCGGGCTCGCCTCGAACACCTCGGGGACCGAGGCCTCGATCATCGGGGCGAGCTATGCCGGGAAGTACTCCTATTCCTCGCCCGAGCAGTTCGGGCTGCACGGGGCGCGGGTGGGGCCGGCCTCCGACATCTACTCGCTGGGCCTTGTGCTGATGAAGGTCTGCGGGCTGAAGGTGCCGGGCGAGGGGATGGGCATGGCCGCGGTCGAGGTGCGGCGGGAGAACGTGACGATCCCGCGGGATGCGGGCCTGCCTCCGGCGCTGGCGCGGCTGCTCGAAGCGATGCTGCGCACCCGGCCCGACGAACGCCCCGCCGATCTGCAGAAGCTGTTCGCCGAGGCGGCGCCGGGGCTGGAACGGGCGGCGCCGGCCCGCACGCCCCGCCGATCGGGTCTGGCGCTTGCGGCCGGTGCGGGCGTTCTGGCCGCCGCGGGGGCGGGCCTGTGGTTCGCCCTGCCGTATCTCGACACGCCCCCGGGCAGCCGCGTGGTCACCGATGCCCGCGCGGTTGTGGCCGCCCATGATCCGCTTGCTGAAATCGAAAGCCGCTTCGCCGCGGGCGATGTCGAGACGGCCTTCGCAAGCCTGATGGCGCTGGCGAACGATCAGGCCGGCCCGCCCGAGACCCGGAGGCAAGCCTATTTTGCGCTGGGGCGGATGTACGATCCGGCCAGTTTCAACGCCAGCCGCAGCCCGTTCAAGGCGCCCAATGCCTCGGCCGCGCGGCGGAACTATCAGGCGGCTGCGGACCTCGGCTCGGCCGAGGCGCGGCAAGCCCTTGTCCTGCTGAGAGAATGACGATGCTGCGCCTGCTGGTCCTGGTTCTGAGCCTCGCCGCCACCGCCCTTTGGGCCGGGGATGTCCGTCCGCTGGTCATGGAGGGCAAGTCCGCCCTGCCGCAGCGCGTTCTGGTGCGCGAGGCGGGCGAGCGTCTGGAGACGCCCGGCGGCCGGTCTCTGGGGCCGGTCGTGCCGCTGCAGCAGTTCTACGTCTATGCGCGTCAGGACGGCTGGGTGAAGGTCGGGCCGGGGCAGGATGGGAGCGATCTGGGCTGGCTGCCGGCCCAAGAGGTGGCCGACTGGAACCAGAACATCGTGGCCACGCTGGAGGTGACGGCGGGGCTGGAACGCACGCTGTTCTTTTCCGACTTTGATGCCGCCTATGAGGTGGTCGAGGCCGAGGACCCGGGCCGCGACGCGGCCGCGCTGCGCGCCGAGGCCGAGGCGGCCGAGCAGAGCGGGGCGCCCTCCGACCGCATCGTTGCGCTGGGGCCGCGCGAGGCGATCGACCAGCGGCAGCGGCTGCACGTCCTGCCGATCCTCTCGGCCGAGGAGGCGCTGTTCGAAAGCGGCGCCTTCGTGAACCTGCTGAAGGTGGCGGTGGCGCGCGCGCAGGCGCCGTCGGAGGCCGCGCAACCCATCGGCCAGCCGATGCGCGCGGGCATCGTCTTCGTCGTCGACACCACGCATTCCATGGCGCCGTACATCAGCGCCACCCGCGATGCGCTGCGCGAGGTCTATGGCGAGGTGGCGGCCGCGGGTCTGAGCGACCGGGTGTCCTTCGGTCTGGTGGGCTATCGCGACAGCCTGAAGGGCCAGCCGGCACTGGACTATGCTGCGCGCACCTTCGTCACCCTCGAGGAGGGGCGGACGGCCGAGGGCTTCCTCGCCGGGATCGCGCAGATGTCCGAGGCGACAGCCTCGAGCCGGAACTTCCGGGAGGACAGCTATACCGGGATCGACCATGCGGTGACCTCGCTCGACTGGTCGGGATACGACGTGCGCTTCCTCGTGCTGGTGACCGACGCCGGACCCCGCGAGGCCACGGACGACCTGAGCGGCACCGGCCTCAGCGGACAGGCGCTGAACCGGCTGGTGCATGAGGATCTCGGCGGCTACATCGCCGTAATGCACCTGCTGACGCCGAAGGGCGGCGAGGTGGGCGACCATGACCGGGCGCAGCGGCTCTACAGCGAGCTGACGAGCTTTCCGAACCTTCCGCCGCTCTACTTCCCGGTAGCCCAGGGGCAAGCCTCGGCCTATGAGGCGGCGGCGCGGCGGCTCGGGCAGGTCGTGGTGAGCCAGATGTCGGCAGGGACCGCACCGCCGGCCGAAGGCGACGGGATCGCCGAGGCCATGGGGCAGGCGATGCAGACGCTGCATCTGGCCTGGCTGGGGCGGCAGGAGGGGGCCGAGGCGCCGGACGTCTTCGAGGCGGTGATCGCCGACCGCGATTTCGCCCGGCCCGCGCTGCGGCCCGTGTCGATCCGGCTCCTGCTGTCCAAGGCGCAGCTGTCGGATCTGGCCGAGGCGCTGCAGATCATCGTCGAGAAGGCCGAGACGAATGTGCTCGATCCCGACCGCTTCTTCGAGCAGGTGCTGGGCGCTGCCGCCGACATGAGCCGTCGCCCGGAACGGGTGTCGCGACGGCAGGACGAGACGCTCGCCGGCGCGGTCGCGGTGTCGGAACTGCTCGAAGGGCTGCCCTATCGCTCGCGGATCATGACGATCACCTCCGACGACTGGGTGAGGATGTCGATCTCGGAGCAGCAGGCTCTGGTGAATGACCTCTACGACAAGCTGGAGCGCTACCGGCGGTACAATGCCTCCTCGGACCTCTGGGTGAACTACTTGGGCCAGCCGGGTGCGGATGGCCTGCTTTATCCCATGCTGCTGGACGATCTGCCCTAGGAGGCGGGGTCGCCTCCGGTCGGACGCTCCCGCGTCGCCGGCGGATCGGAGGCGGGCTTATTGCTTCGCTGCTGACGGTCTCACCTCGGGCCGCGCACCCGGCGCGGCCGGTCCGGGTCTGACGGCTGCGTCAAGATCGCCGCACTTGCGCCCCGGGTCGAAGCAGGACCCCGGCTGCGGATGCACCGGGGATGCTGGACGCGATTCCCCCTCGCGGGCAGGAGAGGGGATCTCTGGCTGCGCGGGGCATCCGCTGAGCGATCGTCGCAGCCCACGAAGCGGCCCGGCGGGCCTGACGGGCGCACCGACCGGATGAGGAGGGTCCGCCGGATGCGGACCCCCGTGCGACGGTTTCTGACACTGCCTGAACCGGCCAGGGAGAGGACCTGCACCGGGCCGCCGACGCCGGACTGTCGTCCGTGCCCGGCCCGTCAGAAATCCCAGGTCTCGGTCCCGGCCTGAAGGAACGTCCTGTCCGCACCGTTGACCTCGCCGTTCAGCCTGACCTCGTCGACATACAGGTTGCGGTCGCGGCCGGGCCCGGCATAACTGTCCTCAAGGAACCTGATGCCGACCTGATCGCTTCCGTCGAGGTCCCAGTCGCCCGTGAAGGTGAGCGTCTGCCAGTCCCCCGCCGCGCGGTCCGCCGTGACGATGGCGGACGGGGTCACCACCACGCCGTTGACGAGGAGCGCAAAGGCGGGGTCGCCCTCCCATGCATCGCCGCTGACCCGGACCGACACGGTGTCGGGGCCCGTGCCGCCCGTCGGGGCATCGGACCGGACGAGCACGAAGTCGTCGAGGAGAGCGCCCAGACCGTCGCCGCCCTGCGAGGCCACCTCGCGGATGGTCAGCCGGTCCGTGCCGGCCGTGCCGGTGAGGGTGGTCGTGAAGGTGCCCCAGTCCGCCCCCGGCGTGGCGGTGGCCACGACGCGGTCGTTCCACACCACTTCGACGCCCTGGCTCGAAACAGGCGCGCCGGGACGGGCGCGCAGGTCGAAGCTCAGCGTATAGGCCTCGCCGGCGGCAGCGTCGACGTCCTGAAAGAAGCCGTCCCGCGCGCCATGGAAGTCGAGCTCGACGAACTGCGAGCCGTCCGTGGCGGTCACGCCATTGTGGGTGTCCCACACCTCGATGCGCCCGCCCGGAATGGCTTTCCAGCCGGCGGTCGAGCCGAGCTCGGCCCACTGCCCGGTCGCGACGGAAGGACTCTCGAAGGACCCGTCCCTCAGGAGGTTGCCGGCAGCCGGCAGGGAGGGCGTGGGCATGGGCGCGGGCGCCTCGCCCACGTCGGGGGTTGTGCCGCCCGTCGGGGCTTTCGACCGGACGAGCACGAAGTCGTCCAGAAGGGCGCCCAGACCGTCGCCGCCCTGCGAGGCCACCTCGCGGATGGTCAATCGGTCCGTGCCGGACGTGCCCGTGACGGTGGTCGTGAAGGTGCCCCAGTCCGTTCCCGGCGTGGCGGTGGCCACGACGCGGTCGTTCCACACCACCTCTACGCCCTGGCTCGAGACGGGTGCGCCGGGACGCGCGCGCAGGTCGAAGCTCAGCGTGTAGGTCTCGCCGGTGGCGGCATTGACGTCCTGAAAGAAGCCGTCCCGCGCGCCATCGAAGTCGAGTTCGACGAACTGAGAGCCGTCCGTGGCCGTCACCCTATTGTGGGCGTCCCACACCTCGATGCGCCCGCCCGCGATGGCCGTCCAGCCGGCGGTCGAGCCGAGCTCGGCCCATTGCCCGGTCGCGACCGAAGGCCCCTCGAAGGATGCGTCCTTCAGGAGGTTGCCGCCTGCCGTCGGTGGGGGCGTCGGCGTGGGTGCGGGCGTCGGCTTGGGGGTCGGCGTGGGCTGGGGCGCGTCGCCCTTCAGCCAGTCGAGGCGCGCGGCGAAGTCCGCCAGCCAGGCCGAGCGGTCCTCGTAGATCGTCATGGCGCCGTCGGTGTCGGGCCGGTCGAAATCGAGCGCGTCGTCAGGGTTGTCGGTGTAGTAGCGCCCCGGGCCGCCCGACGGCTGCTGCACGAACTCGCCGCCCCAGCTTTCCTTCGTAGGGTCGTTCTGATCGCCGCTGAGGAAGCGGAACACCGTGGGGCTGTCGCCCATCTTCACGCCCGAGACGTTGAAGATGTCGCCCGACAGTTCCGCGAAGAAGTCCCCGAGCGCTCCGTGGCCGCGCGCGTTCACCTCGTGCCAGCCCTTGATGATGTCCTGCGTCCATTCGCCCCCGGCCGGGCTGGCGTAGGTGCCCCTGAAGGTCGACAGGTTGTCCACCCACATGTCGAAGGCGCCCTTGAAGTTCGCCTTGATGTAGGCGTAGGCGGCCTCGTCCTGATCGTCGATGCTGAAGAAGCGGATGTGCGGCGCGATGGAGGGGTCGTCGTGGAGGGCCTGCGCGAGGTCGGTCTCGCCACCCCAGGTCAGCACGTTGAGCACCTCCCCCGCGGCCTCGGCCTTCTTTGCCTCGGCGATGATGGCGCGGGAGGAGTCGGTGGGGTTCGACCAGCCCTGGCTCGGCGCGGTGTCGAGAGCGCCTTGCCAGCTGATGGCCTTCAACTGCTCGGCGGTCTTGAAGTCGCCGCTGCGCGCGGCGAGCTTGGCGTGGTCGAGGCCATAGACGTCGATGATGCGGTCGATGTCGCCCACGAGGCCGTCCTGGGCGTTCCACTTGGACGGGGTGGCGGCGATGCCGACGATGTTCATCTTGTCCTGGTAGAGCAGCGCATGGATGAGCGACTGGGAGTCGTCCTTCTCCTCGGCGGCGAGCCTGAGGTCGGTCGATATGAATACTCTGGGCAGTGGCATGGCGGGTGGGGTCTCCGTTGTCGTTGCCTAGATCGGATTGAGGGTTTTGCGGCGGCGGCGGCGCGTGCCTCTTCGATGATCGCCTGAACTTCAAGCCAAAAGATTACCGTGGGATGTGCCGGCGACCACAACTCGCGTCATGATTGTGCGGCTTTCGGGGGGATTTATCCTTTTGAGAGAAGGCAGTAGGAGCGCGGCATCAGCCCATGGGCGCGACCCGCCCCGGATGCGGCAGCGGCGGCAAACCGCTTACATCCCGCGGGCAATTGCGCCGAGGGGCGCCTAGGCACGGGGCGGAGGCGATCCGGCGGGAGTATCCTTCCGAGGATGAGGGGAGGGCGACTGCGCCGCCGCATGGCGCGCGAAGGGTGCCGCATGCAGGATCCGGCCGAAGCGACCCCGGGCGATATTCAGCAGTCTGACTGAACCCGGGGGACCGACGTCTCGGAGCCCCCTCCCGGGATGCACCGTGAGACATGAGCGCCCTGACGAGACGGCCTCGCAGTGTGGATCCTTCAGGAGCAAGGTTCTGGCGCAATGCTCCTCGCGCCCGGCCCTGCGGATCCTCAGATCTGCAGTCTCCACCGCAAGCGGCTGAGCCTGTGTCTGCCGTCCCAGACCATCTTCAGCCGGTCGCCACGACAGGAGCGGAAGATCTCCGACCGCCCTGGGCAGCACGGTCGCCCACGGCCTGAGAGATCCCGCGGGCAATCGTGGCGCCGATTTCGGCGCTGGCGGTGATGCCTTGGACGAAGGGCCGATCGTGCATCAGGTAGGGGATCGCGGCCAGGTGCGCGTGACGGTCATAGTCGGGAACGCCGACGAGGGCGAAGTCGGCGTCCAGCTCGGGGATGTCCTGTTTCGATCCCATCAGCGCCCGCCGCAGGCTCGGGAAGGGCATATCCCTGCTTTCCATCGGCTTCTGGCCTCGTGCGTCGATGAATACCGGAAACACATGCGTCTTTCCCTTGGCGTGGATCACCGTGCGGTCGGGCTCGCGCTTCAGCTCGTAATCTTCGCCGAGCGCCAGAACCGACAACAGCCCGGCATCCCGGAGCGCCAGAAGGCGTCGGATGGATTCGGAGGGCACGGCGGCGTAATTGTCGACGAAGACCTTCTTCAGCCCGCCATCGAACCGCTTGCGATCCGCATCGCCCAGATGCGGCACCAGCGTTTCCACCTTCTCGTGCATCCGCAGCAGGGCATATCGCCAGGGGACGGTGATCTGGTGCGCCTTGTTGTGTTCGACCTCCTCCAGATTCCTGCGGGCCCAGCGGAAGGGATCCTGCGCCTCGCGCGCCGCGAAATAGGCATCGCCGAAGGTGTCGGCGGTCAGCGTGGCCAGCCCGATCCGGTCGGCATAGGCAGGGTCGGCTTGCGCGATCTCCTCCTGCAACAGCGCGAAGACCCGATCCAGCGGGTCCGCCTGCGCGGCGCACTGTGCCACCGCGTCGTCGGTCATCACCTGCAGGGGTTCGTAGGGGATCGGGCACCAGAAATCGGCCTCGGGCAGCACGCCGGACCAGGACATCAGGGTCAGATGCAGGCCCTCGGTCGCTGGTTCGAAGGTCAGCTCCTCACCGTGCCGGCGAAACCGGCCGTGCTGGTTTGCCACCGCCATCGCCGCGTCGATGGAACTGAGCGAGGTGCCCATGATGCCCACGGACACCGGCGGAACCTCCGCCTGGATCAGGCCGGACCACGGGCTGGGGAAATAGCTGCGGGTCGCTTCATCCGCGTCGGGAAACACATGTCCGGTGGCGAGGATCACACGGTCGAACGGGCCGAACTCGCGCTCGGCCGCGCGCAGGAACAGGGCATCGTTGCGCGCGATGACGTCCGTAACCTCGGTAGTCTCGAGCACCTCGGTGCGGGCGCGGTGACGATCCAGCAGAGACAGCAGCTGATCGCGGAAATACTCTCCCAGCAGCAGACGCGGCGTGAACTGGCGGTCATCCAGCTCGGCCCGGTCAAGGCCGTAGGCGCGGAGCTTCGCGTCCGGCTGACCCTTCAACCAATCCAGATAGGTGGCCTCGATGGGCGGGATCTCGATGCTTGCGATATTGGCCAGCATGGATTTGCTGGCCGCCTCGGGTGAGTAGGGCAGGCCGATGCCCGCCTTCTCGCCCCGTTCGAACAGGGTGATGTGATGCGAGGGGTCGGTCTGGATGAGGTTGAAGAAGGTGTAGATGCCCGTGGGCCCGGTTCCGACGATCGCGACACGCGCCATGCGACTCCCCTGAGATTGGTGGTCGGAGAACCCGCCGCGCGGCGCGGCGGTTCCCCGGCCGGCAGTCTCCTGTCCGCAGCCTCCCTGTCGCATCGCGATCAGTGTGGTTCGGTCTAGCCCCCCGCTGCACGGGACAGGTCGCCGGCGGCCGAAGCGACGTCTCGTCGATGTGCGGGAGGCAGGGGCGCGTGATCCGGGATTTCTCCCGAGCCACGGTCGGCGCGTCATCCATGATCGCGGACCGGACCGCATGCGGCTGGCGCGGGAAGGCGGGCAAACTGGGCTGCCCCGGCAAGGCGAGACGGCGAACGTTCAGGTTCTCGAGGCCGACCTCAGGACTACCGCACGAAGGGTCTTCCCGGCCATCGCGGTCCGCGCAAAGACCAGCCGCAATTCGGGAGTCTTGATCTGGCCGGCCGTGTCGAATGACCGAACCGTCCAGATTTCTCGACGCGTTGGTGCGGAGGTTCGGCCCGAGGGACGCGCGTGCAGGCAGGGGCTCCGAGCCGTGTCCCTGCGAGCGCGCCGGCCTATATGGTCCGGTTGCCCCTCGACATCCCGGAGGACCACATGCCGACCGACATGCCGCTTTATCCAGCCATCGCGATGAGAGGGACGTGCGAGGTCCCGTCCCGGGTGCTGCCTGCCACAGGTGCGGCATGAGCTGGGAAGTGTTCGATCCCCGCGTCTGCGGCCTGGGCGAGGGGCCGCTCTGGCATCCCGAGCGGCAGCAGTTCCTCTGGTTCGACATCCTCGGACGGCGCCTGCTGGGTGAGGGAGGTGCGGCCTGGACCTTCGACCGGGCGGTCACGGCGGCGGGCTGGATCGACCGCGACCGGCTGCTCGTCGCCACGGAGACGGGGCTCGCGGTCCTCGATCTGCAGAGGCGCACGCTCGACCCGCTGCTGGCGGTCGAGGCGGATCGGCCCGAGACGCGCTCGAACGACGGGCGCGCCGACCGGCAGGGCGGGTTCTGGTTCGGCACGATGGGCAAGGAAGCCCAGTCCGGGGCGGGCAGCCTCTACCGCTACCACCGTGGACGCATTGAGCGGCTGGTGGAGGGCCTCACCATCCCCAACGCGATCTGCTTCTCGCCCGACGGCCGGACGGCCTATTACTCCGACACGGACCGGCAGCTGGTCTGGACCCAGCGGCTCGATGCCGAGGGCTGGCCCGTGGGCGAGCGGGAGCTCTTCCTCGATCTCGCGGACGAGGGGCTCAATCCCGATGGGGCGGTGATCGACGCCGAAGGCGGCTTCTGCTGCGCCGCCTGGGGGGCGGGGGCGGTGCTGCGGTTCGATGCGCGGGGGCGGCAGACGCACCGGCTTGCCGTCGGCGGGCGGCAACCCTCCTGCCCGGCCTTCGGCGGGCCGGAGTTCGACCGGCTCCTCGTGACGACGGCGACGGAAGGGATGGAGGATCCGGGCCCGGGCGAGGGCCTGCCCTACCTCCTGCGGCCGGGTCTCCGCGGGCTGGCCGAGCCGCGGGTGACGCTCTGACGCGGCCGGGGTCACTCTGATGCCGGGAGCGCCTCCTGTCGATGTGAGTTCCTGTCGGACGCGGAGAAAGGGAGAGGTTCCGCGGCTATCGCGCCGTGCTCGAGGTGCCAGCAGTCCCTCCTGCCTCAGGCAAGGCCCCTGTGGTTGAGCGAAGCTCGGGCGACGCTTCGTTCCCGGATCTCGCGTCTGCCGGCGCCGGATCGTGGGGGACCTGGTTGCGATGTCATGGGCTCCTTGCTCTCCGTTTGCGCCAGAGCCTCCGGCCGCCGACGCGCATCGCCGTGGCCGGGATCGGGAAGGCCATGTCCCGCTGGGTCCACTGGCTCCGCGGGACCGTCTCGGTCACACGGTGATCCCGAGGACCTGGTGGCTCGCGACCCCTTTCGCGGAGGCTGAAGAGGCCGAACCCCATGACGACCGTGCCGGGGAAGGCGCGGGCCAGAGCGCGTGCGGCCGTCGGGCTGCCCGCCAGAGAAGGACGAGCCCTCCCAGCAGGCAGAGATAGGTGGCCGTGTGGAAAAGCCTGTCGAGCTGCGTGTTGAGCTGGAGGTTCTCGACGCTGTGCGGCGGATAGCCGGCACTCGTCGCCATGTGATGCCATTGCAGGATCCGGTGCGGCACGATGCCGTCGAAGAAGCCGCCGAGGCCGGGGAGGATGCCGGCGCCGGGGGGGGAAGCGTGGTCGGTCGATGGCCACTCCCGGGGATGCGTCCCGAAGGAACCGGAGGCGCGCCGTCCCGTTCCCAAAGGCGCGTGCCGCCCTGCCGGAGCGACCCGCCGCGCAGGCGCGCCGGGGCCTGCGCATCGGCTCTGGCGCGGGAGGGCCCGTGCCTCTATCGCTGGACGTGACCGCACCCTCTCGCCTGCCTCAGGATCGGAGCCAGACTTGACCTCTGCCGCCCCCGCCGCTTCGCCTGCCGCCGCCCCGGTCACCGCCGAGGAGCTTGCCGCGGCCTTTCCGCATGTTCTGGCGGCGCCGAAGACCGACGCGCCGATCGCGAGCCTCTGCTGGCGGGCCCGCTTCAATGCCCGGAGCTTCCCCGACCGGCTCCTCCTGACCCGCGGCTGCGGCGTGCCGGGCGAGCGGTGGCGCAAGCATCCGTGGCTCACCCTCCCGGACGGCTCGCCGGATCCGCGCATTCAGGTCTCGATCCTGCCCACCCGGGTCTGCGACCTCGTCTGGCGCGACCGCACCGGCACGCCGCATCCCGGCGACACGATCGTGGCCGATCTCGACATGAGCGAGGCCAACCTGCCCACGGGCAGTCTTCTGCAGGCGGGCACTGCCGTGCTCAGGGTCTCGGATGTCTTCAACGACGGCTGCGTGAAGTGGAAGGTCCGCTACGGGCGGGCGGCGAAGGACTGGATCGTGGCCGAGGGCCATCCGCCGCTGCGGCTGCGCGGGGTGCTCTGTTCGATCGAGCAGAGCGGGGTGGTGCGGCTTTCGGACCGGCTGCGCAAGCTCTAGCCGGACGTCCGCAGAGACGGAAAGCGGGCGTCCCAGACGAGGCTTCAGGCCGGACACCGCCCTGTCGGAGCGCGCCCTGCGAATCCTGCGGCCGGACGGGCGCAGTCGTCTTCTCCGATATCGCGTTCCAAGGCGTCTGGTGGCGCTCTCCCGGACGCTTCCCGCGCCGCGGACGCCGGAGGAGTCCGTCCTCGCGACCGGGCGGCGGTTCTGCGGTGGCGGCCTCGTGTCCTGAGGCCGTCAGTCTCTAAGTGGGCCTGCCGTCTGAGAAATGGCTTCCGCACCGTCATCCTTCTCGCGGATGCAGGAATGCCGCAGCGCGGCGTTGCGCGCGGCGGTCCAGCGGCTCAGGCTTGCGGATCCTTGCCTGTAAAGAAATTCACAAACTAAATCATTGTATGTAAACATTTTTCAAATTATCAGATCCGGGAACGGGCGCCCCAGACGTTCGGCCAAGTGCCGGTCCTGCGGCGCCCGCGTGAAGGGGGATGGAGAACGGACAGGGCCGTTTCGCCGCGGAGCAGCATTGCGCCCGCGACCGAGGACGCTCGTCCGGAGAGATCCCTGGGGAGCGTCCGGGCGGGATCTCCGACCGGTCGTTTCCCGATGAGAAATGGTGGCGCACCGGGTGGAGCGAGAGGGGTCACGGATGAAAACGAACTTGGTGGATCGGGTCCTGGCCGATCCGAATTACAGGCTGCTGAAGGCGCGCCGGTCGCGCCTCGGCTGGTGGCTGACGGCGGCGCTGATGCTCGTCTATTACGGCTTCATCCTGCTGATCGCCTTCGAGAAGCAGGTGCTGGCCACGCGGATCGGCGCGGGCGTCATCACCTGGGGCATCCCGGTGGGCTTCGGCGTGATCGTCTTCACGGTCGTCATCACCGCCTTCTATGTGATGCGGGCCAACCGCGAATTCGACGATCTGACCGAGAAGGTCCGGCGGGGGGCGATCCAATGAGCCGTCTCACGTCTTCGCGCCGCCTTGCAGTGGCCATGGCCGCGCTGATCCTGCTGCCGACGCTGGCGCTGGCCGCGGGCCCGGATCTGGGCGAGGTCCAGAAGCAGGCCACGAACTTCACCGCCATCGGCATGTTCGCGGCCTTCGTGGTCTTCACGCTCTTCATCACCAAATGGGCCGCGGCCAAGACCAAGTCCGCCGCCGACTTCTACACCGCGGGCGGCGGCATCACCGGCTTTCAGAACGGGCTCGCCATCGCGGGCGACTACATGTCGGCGGCCTCCTTCCTCGGGATTTCGGCAGCCGTGATGGCCTCGGGCTTCGACGGGCTGATCTATTCCATCGGTTTCCTCGTGGGCTGGCCGATCCTGACCTTCCTCATGGCCGAGCGGCTGCGGAACCTCGGGCAGTTCACCTTCGCGGACGTGGCGGCCTTCCGCTTCGCCCAGACGCCGGTGCGCGTGTTCGCGGCTTCCTCGACCCTCGTCGTGGTGGCCTTTTACCTCATCGCGCAGATGGTGGGGGCGGGGCAGCTCATCAAGCTTCTCTTCGGGCTCGAATATTGGGTGGCGGTCGTCATCGTGGGCGGGCTCATGATGATCTACGTCCTCTTCGGCGGAATGACGGCTACGACCTGGGTGCAGATCATCAAGGCCTGCCTCCTTCTGGGCGGCGCCACCTTCATGGCCGTCATGGTGATGATGCAGTATGGCTTCAGCCTCGAGCGGTTCTTCGCGGCAGCGGTCGAGGTGAAGGCGCAGATCGCGGCCCAGACCCCGGGCACCACGCCCGAGGATGCGGCGGCGGCCGGACAATCGATCATGGGGCCGGGCAAGTTCATCACCGACCCGATCTCGGCCATCTCCTTCGGCATGGCGCTGATGTTCGGGACCGCGGGCCTGCCGCACATCCTGATGCGCTTCTTCACCGTGCCGGACGCCAAGGAGGCGCGGAAGTCGGTGATGTGGGCGACCACCTGGATCGGCTACTTCTACCTCTTGACCTTCATCATCGGCTTCGGCGCGATCACCTTCGTGCTGACGAGCCCGGGCTTCCTCGACGAGACGGGCGCGCTGGTGGGCGGCAGCAACATGGCGGCGATCCATCTCGCCAAGGCCGTGGGCGGCAACCTCTTCCTCGGCTTCATCTCTGCGGTGGCCTTCGCCACGATCCTCGCGGTGGTGGCGGGCCTGACGCTCGCCGGCGCTTCGGCCGTGTCGCACGACATCTATGCGACGGTCATCAAGAAGAACAAGGCGGGCAGCGCCGCGGAACTCAAGGTCTCGCGTTATACGGTGCTGGCGCTCGGCGTGCTGGCGGTGGCTCTGGGCATCGTGTTCGAGAAGCAGAACATCGCCTTCATGGTCTCGCTCGCCTTCGCCATCGCGGCTTCGGCCAACTTCCCGGTGCTGTTTCTGTCGGTGCTGTGGAAGGGCTGCACGACGCGGGGCGTGGTGATCGGCGGCTTCATCGGCCTCGTCGTGTCGGTGGTGCTGACCGTGCTCTCGCCCTCGGTCTGGGAGGCGACGCTGGGCTATGACAAGGGCTCGGCGCCCTTCCCCTATACCTCGCCCGCGCTATTCTCGATGACCGCGGGGTTCGTGGGGATCTGGCTCTTCTCGACGCTCGACCGCAGCCTGCGCGGACGGCAGGACCGGGCGGGCTTCGTGGCGCAGCAGGTCCGCTCCGAGACGGGCATCGGGGCCGCGGCCGCCTCCGCGCACTGAAGCCTTCAGAAAACGAGCCTGCCGCCCTTCGGGGCGGCAGGCTTTTTCGTGCCGGCGGGACGGATCAGGCCGCGGCCTGAGGCTCGCGCCAGCGCTGCGCCTCGAGGAAGGGCGCGGGCAGCAGGAGCTTGTTCTCGACCCGCACCACCAGGGGGCGCATCTGGCGCGCGTAGGACTGCCACTCGGGCGAGGCCTGCAGCGCCTTCCTGCGCTCGTGCCGCTCGTCGAGGCTCTCATAGCCCCACATGTGCACGATCTGGTTCAACGGCCCGAAGTCGGTGTAATAATAACCCACCATCCGCCCGAGGATGCGGACCTGACACTCCATTCCCTCCTCTTCGTAGAGCTTCAGGAAGACCGGCACCTGCCCGGCATGGAGGGTGTAGATTCTTTCGTCGACGAACATGATGTCTCCTCAGAACAGAAGGCCGATGAGCCCGAGCGCATAGAGCGCGAGCAGAAGCGTGAGCGTGCAGATGAGCAGGATCGGCCGCCCGCCCACCGCCGCGAGGCGTCCGAGCGAGGTCTTGGTGCCGAGCGCGGCAATGGCCACCACGAGGCACCAGCGCGAGAAGGAGAGGAGCGCGACCTTCACCTCTTCGGGCACGAGACCGGCCGAGCCCAGCACGACGAGCGCCGCGAAGCCCAGCACGAAGAACGGAATGGGAAGCGCGCCGCCCTCGCCGCCGCGGCCCGTGCCCATGACGAGCGAGAGGCCGGTCACGATCGGGATCAGCAGGGCCACCCGCAAGAGCTTGACGAAGACGGCGGTGTCGCCCGCCTCCTGCGAGACGGAATAGCCCGCGCCCACCACCTGCGCCACATCGTGGATCGTGGCGCCGAAGAAGACGCCTGTCGCGACGTCGCCCAGCCCCAGCCGCTCGGTCAGGATCGGATAGAGGATCATCGCGACCGTGCTCAGGGCCGTCACGCCGATCACGGTGAAGACGGTCGCGCGCTCCGTCCCCTCGCGGCGGGGCAGGACGGAGGAGATCGCGAGCGCCGCCGAGGCGCCGCAGATGCCCACCGCGCCGCCGGCAAGGATGCCCATCTGCAGGGGCAGGCCCAGAAGGCGCGCGAGCAGCAGGCCCGAGCCGATCGTCACCGCCACACCCGAGACGGCGATGGCGAGCACCTCTGGGCCGGAAGCCATGACCTGCTGCACGGTGATGCCGAGGCCGAGGAGCGCCACCCCGAAGCGCAGGAGCTTCTTCGAGGCGAATTCGATGCCGGGAAGGCAGCGGCTGCCCGGCTCGCTCAGGAAGTTCAGCGCCATCCCGAGCAGAAGCGCCATCAGCATCACCGGGATGCCGTAATGCTCCGACAGGAAGGTCGCGGCGAGCGCGACCGTGACGGCGCACAGAAGGCCCGGCACGAGGAGCGTCACGGGCGAGGCGAGGGCGAGAACCGTCATCCGATCAATTCATCGCTGCGGTCGTCGGTCTCGCCGAAGCGGCGCAGCACGGCGGGCTTCGTACCCTCGTAGACGCGGGCGAGGTTCTGCGAGACGCGCTCGTTCTCGCGCTCGAAGAGGCTGTTGCCCTCGAGGTCGCTCTCGACGATGAAGGGGCCCATGTTCTCGGCCTCGAGCACCCACATGGCCTGCGCGAGCCCCAGATCCTCGCGCCAGTGGAGCGCCTTCACCCGCTTGATGCCGCGTCCGAGCAGCGCGCCCGTGCCATAGCCCACGGTGGTGAGGTAGATCGCGCCGTTCGGCACGAAATGCTCGCGGTAGTCGGCCGAGGTCATGCCGCCCTTGCCGATGATGAGCTTCGCGCCCGACAGGCGGAACCACTCGCCGATCCACTTGCTGAAGCGGAACGAGGCGGTGGCGGTGACCGCGCCCATGGTGAAGGAGCCGTCGGGCTCGACCGTTGCCGCGGGCGAGCAGTGGAAGTTCGCGGCGCTCTCGCGCGGCAGATCCATGGGCAGCGCGTCACCCTGCTCGCAGGCGCGCATGTAGACGCCCTCGCGCGCGGTATAGATCAGCCCGTCCAGATGCACGACATCGCCGATGTGCAGCCGGGCCAGATCCTCCCGCGAGGGGGTGGTGCTCAGGCGAATTCGTTTTGGTCCTGCGGAACGGTCCATTCCACTGTCTCCCGGCGTTGATAATCGGTGAACCAGTCGGGGTCGGTGCGGTATTCGACGCGACCGTCCCCCCAGAGGCGCGCGACGGCGCGGCGCGAGGAGAGGCAGAAGGCATGGACGCTCATCTGCATCCCGCCCGTGTGGCAGTAGCCCACCTCGATGTTGCAATCGACCACCATGGACTTGCCCACGAAGCCCATGGCGCCCATGCCGATCGAGTTGCCGAGTTCCTTCAGCTCGCCCTCGAGCGCCGCGATGCGCGGATCGGAGTTGCGGCTGCCCACGGTGCGCAGGCAGGCCGCGCGCTTGCCCAGCACCATGCAGGCATCCTTCGACCCGCCGAGCCCGATGCCGATGATGGCGGGCTGGCAGGCGAGGCCGCGCTTGCCGAAGGCCACGAGGCTGTCGAGGAAGAAGCGCCGGATCCCCTGGATCCCGTCCGAGGGGAAGAGCATCCGGTAATCGGTGCCGAAGAGCCCGCCCTTGTGCACGGTGATGAGGTCGATCCAGTCGCCGCCCGGCTCGAAGCCATATTCGATTTCGGGCGCGCCGATGCCCACATTGTTGTCGTGGTCGGTCCGCCAGAGCGGATGGACCCGGTTCGGCCGCAGGGGGATGTCATGCGTGGCGCGCGCCGTGGCACGGCGCAGCGCCGCCTCGAGCGCGATGGGCCCGCCCTCGATATGCGCCTCGTTGCCCATCTTCACATACCAGCGCGGACAGCCCGTGTCGCCGCACATCGCGCGGCGGTCCTCCTTGGCCGCCTCGTAATTCTCGAGCATGGCCTGCAGCACGAAGGAGGAAAGGTCGCCATCCTCGACCGCCGCCGTGGCCTTCAGCCCGTCGAGATAATCTTCGGGAATTTCGATGGCGGCCTTTTCCATCAGCCGCTCGGCCGTCCGCTGGATCAGATCGAGTGAGATCATTCCGCTGCCTTTACCAGTGTGGTGGGTTCATCGGCCGGCAGGATCGTCTCGCCGGGCCGCACGATGGTGAAGCGCACGGGCTCGCGCGTGACGGGCAGCTCGTCGCCCGACCGGCGCACCTGCGTGAAGTAGGAGGCGTCCAGATCGCCCGCCTCGGGGTGATCCTCGCGGTAATGCGCCCCGCGCGAATTCTCGCGCGCAAGGCCCGCCGTGGCGATGGCCTCGGATATGTCCACGAGCGAGCGCATGTTCAGCCAGTCGTGCCAGGTGAGGTTGAAGGCGAGGTTCGCGCCATCGACGCCGGTCTCGGCCAGTTCCGCGCCGATGGCCGCCACCCGCGTGAGGCCGCGCTCGAGGCCCGCGCCGGTGCGCAGGACCCCCACATCCTCCCACATGGCCTCCTGCAGCGCCTCGCGCAGCACTTGCACCTGGCCCGGCCGCTTCGAGAGCGGCGCCATGGCACGGTCGATCTCGGCCGCGAGCACTGCCTCGTCCGCGGGGCGCAGATGGCGGATCGAGGCCACCTCGGCGCCCATCACGTCGCCCGCGATGCCGCCGAAGACGGTGGAGTTGGCGACACCGTTGCCGCCCAGCCGGTTCGCGCCATGCGCGCCGCCCGCATCCTCGCCCGCGACATGCAGCCCGTCGATCTCGGTGCGGGTGTCGGGATCCACCACGACGCCGCCCATGAAGTAATGCGCGGTGGGCACCACCTCGACCAGCCCGCCGGCCAGATCGAAGCCGCAGTCGGCGCAGCGCTTGACCATGCCCTTGAAGCGGCGGCGGACATCGTCGGGGCCGAGATGGGCCATCGAGATATAGACGCCGCCGTTCTCGGAGGTGTTGCTCTTGCGCATCTCGGCATAGATGCCGCGGCTGACCACGTCGCGCGTGGCCCGCTCGCCCGCCGCATCATGGTCATACATGAAGCGGTGGCCGTGCCCGTTCAGCAGATGCCCGCCCGCGCCGCGCAGACCTTCCTCGAGGACGGTGCCCGTCATGCGCGTGCCCGGCCCCGCGAGTAGCCCGGTCGGGTGGAACTGCACCATCTCCATGTCGCGGAGCGGCAGGCCCAGACGCAGCGCCATCGACAGCCCGTCCATCGTCTTGTCGCCCGATGGCGTGTGATACTTGTACATGGTGGGCCCGCCGCCCGTGGCCATCAGCACCTTCTTCGCCCGCACGAAGCGGAAGCGGCCCGTGCGCATGTCGATGAAGAGCACGCCCGAGATCGCCCCGCCGCCCTCGGCCGGGATGAGGCCCACGGCGCGATGCTCCTGCAGCCGCTCGATCGGACGCGCGAGCACCTGCTCCATCAGCCGGTTGATGATCTCGATGCCGGTCAGATCGCCCTTGTGGACAGTCCGGTCGGCGGTCTGGCCCGCGAAGGCCTTGTGGTGCAGCGTGCCGTCCGGGTTGCGGTCGAAGAAACAGCCGACCTCGTTCTCCAGTTCGCGCACCCGCGTCACCGCCTCCTGGCAGAGCCGCCAGGCCATGTCCTGATCGGGCAGCCACTTGCCGCCGTGGATCGTGTCCATGAAGTGCCGCTCGACCGTGTCGCCCGCGCCGAGCGCCACATTATAGCCGCCCTGCACCATGCGCGTGCAGCCGCATTTCCCGAGAAGCCCCTTCACCGCAATGGTGATCCGGGTGCCCGTGGGCGCGCTCTGCTGGGCGTGGAGGGCGGCAAAGAGCCCCGCGCCGCCCGAGCCCAGGATCAGGATGTCGGTCTCCTGCCGTTCCAGCCGGTCGTGCTGCATGTCAGATCGCCCTCAGAAGGAAGGTCGCGGCCACGAGGAAGGCGCCGGCGACGGTGGCGGCGGCCAGCGTCTTCTGCCGCCCGCTCCAGGGCAGCATCTCGAGCGCGAGAAGCCGGAGGCCGCCGAAGAAATGGGCGGCGAGGAGGAAGACGAGGCCGAACTCGGCCATCTTCACCAGGGGGTTCTGGGTCCAGAGTCCGAAGCTGTCGAACCCCTCGGGGTCGGTCAGCACCATGGCCAGCATGTAGAAATGCACGGGCAGGAACAGCGCGAGGCCGAGCCCCGAGAGGCGGTGGACGAGATAGGCGAGCCACAGAGGGTGCGAGCGGTGGGCGAGCGAGATCATGCGAGCGTCACCGCATGAAGGGCGCGCAGGCCGAGGATCAGGAAGACCGCACCCACCGCGAGGGTGAAGAGGTCGAGGAGCGGGCGGTTGCGGAGCGTCAGCGTCTCGGCGAGGATCACCCGCAGCCCGATGGCCGCATGGATCGCCGCCGCCACGAGGAAAAGGCCGTAATAGAGCGCCCAGCCGAGGCTGCCCTGCGTCCGCGCAAGGATCTCGCCCGCGCTGATCCCGCCCTGCACCGCGTAGATCATCAGCGCCAGATGGCCCAGCACGAGGGGCGCCATCACCAGCGCCGAGAGCCGTTGCAGCATGTAGAGTCGCAGATCGAGCATGGGTCAGCGTCCTTTGCGCCAGAAACTGCGGGCCGTCTCGCGCTTGAGGCCCGCGATGGAATCGAGCGGCGAAAGCTCGTTCGGGCAGTGGCGCGTGCAGCTTCCCTGGCTGTGGCAGTTGTGGCAGCCGCCCGAGACCGAGACGGCCGCCAGCACCTCGGCCCGGCCCGCGTCGCGCTCGTCGTTCACCACGCTCCAGGCGCGGTTGAGGGCGGCGGGCCCGAGATAATCCGGGTTGCCCGCCACGGTGTCGCAGGCGGCATAGCAGACCGAGCAGTTGATGCATTCGATGGCCCGGTCGGCGGTGCGCCGCGCCTCGGAAGCGGGATCGACCCGCGCCACTTCCTCGTGGCGCGTGCGGGCGGGGTGGAAGAGCCCTTCGGCCTTGACCCATTTCTCGAAGAACGGGTCCATGTCGGCCGCGAGATCCTTGATGACCGGCAGGTTGCGCAGCGGCCCGATGGTGAGCGCACCGCCCTGATCGACCTTGTTCACATGGGTCCGGCAGGTCCAGCGCGGCACCCCGTTCACCATCATGGCGCAGGAGCCGCACATGCCGACCCGGCAGGCATAGCGGTAGGTCAGCGTCGGATCGAGGTTCTGCTGGATCCAGGACACCACGTCGAGCACGGTCTGGCTGCCCTGCCGCGGCACCTCGAAGCCTTGGAACGCCCCGGTCGTGCCGGTCCCGCGCCAGATCGAGACGGACAGGGTCTGAGGGCCGTCAAGCATCGCTTTCCTCCGCGCTTTCGTCTTCCCCAGCTTATTGAAAGACAAACTGAAGAAAAAACGAGAAATTCTGACGGTTATAGAAAGTCAGACTTACAGAAGATCCGAGGGGGTGCTTTGAAACGCACATCGGCCCCCGAACGGGGGCCGATGGCGGATGAAGGTGCCCCGAGCCGGAGGGAGCGCTCCTGACCGCAGGAAGGGGCTGGAAGGCCGTGTTCTTCGGGTGGGCGATCTCTTTCGGGCGGGTGCCGCGTCAGGTTTGACGGGCAGGGCGAGCCTATTCGAAGAACATCGCCTCCCACGGCTGGCCGTTGTCCTTCACCGTCCCGATCCGGCGCATGAAGTCGAGATACTTGTCGATGCCCGAAGGCTCGACGGTATAGTCGACCTGAGGATCCGCGAGGATCGAGGCCAGAAGCTCGGGGTCCGTCGCATTGCCCGCCTGACGGAGGTAGACCTGCACCGCCTCGGCCGGATCCTCGTTCACCACCTCGACCGCCTGAGCCAGCGCGCGGCGGAAGATGTCGAAGAGCTTCGGATTGTCGTCATGGAAGGCCTTGGTCGTCCAGACGACGTTGAAGGTCACGGGCCCGCCCATCACGTCGAACGAGTTCAGCACCGTATGGACGCCCGGCTCGCGCAGCGCCATGTCCTGCGCGGGCGACGCGGTGAAATGGGCCGTCACCTCCTGCCTGGCGAGGAGCGCCGCGAGCCCGTCGGGATGGGACATCGAGACGGTCAGCGGGTCGAGCTTGCCGTAATTCTCGTCGCCCCAGATCTTCGCCGCCGCCATCTGCAGCACCATCGCCTGCACCGACACCTTGACCGAGGGCAGGGCGATCTTGTCGCCCGGCTTGAAATCCTCGATCGAGCGGATGTCCTCGCGGTTGACGTTCATCAGGAGCGGCATCGAGTTCATCGCCGCCACGCCCTTCACCTCGTTCGAGGTTCCGGCCGTCTTCGACCAGAGCAGGATCAGCGGCGGCACGCCGCCCGCGGCGAACTGGATCGTGTTCGACAGAAGCGCGTCGTTCATGTTCGAGCCGCCGGCGAAGGTGGCGTAATTCACCTTCACCTCGCCCAGCCCCTCGGCCTCGGCCATCGTCTCGATCAGCCGCCGCTCCTGCATGATCATCAGCGGCAGGTGCCCGATGCTCGGCTGGCGCGCGATGGTGATCTCGGACATTTCGGCGAGGGCCGGGGCGGCCGGCAGGGCAAGCCCCGCCGCGAGCGCGAGGGCGGCCAGTCCGGTGCGCAGATCCATGGTCATCAGCTTCCCTCCTTGCCCGACATCGTGTCGAAGAAGATCTCGCTCCAGTCCTCGGCCGAGGTCTTGATGAGGCCGGACTCGCTCAGGAACTCGACGTAGGGCAGGGTCCGCTCCGGCGTGGTGGTCCAGACGGTCTGCTCGTCCCGGATCAGCGCCACGACCTCTTCCCGGCTCAGAGGGCTGCGCTCGGCCGCCATCCAGATCTCGGCCGCCTTCTCGGGGTTGGTGCTGATCAGCTCCATGCTCTCCTCGAGCGCCGCCATGAAGGCCTTGGTGATCTCGGGGTTCTCGGAGATGAACTTGTCGGCCGCCCAGACGACGGTGAAGGTGTGTGAGCCGCCGAGCACGTCGTAGCTGTCGAGCACCTTGTGGATGCCCTCGACCTTGGCCTCGAGGTTCTGGAACGGCGGCGAGCCGAAATGCGCCGTCACTTCGGACTGCCCGCCGGTCAGCGCGAGCTGCGCGTCGGGATGGCCCATCGAAACGGTGAAGGCATCCATCGCGGTGGCCTTGTCCGGTCCGAAGGCCTGTTTGGAGGCCATCTGCAGCGTCACGGCCTGGATCGAGGTCTTGACGGCGGGCAGGGCGATCTTGTCGCCCTGGCTGAAGTCGGCCAGCGACTTCACCTCGGGGTTCGAGGTCATCAGATGCAGCGGCATCGAGGCCAGCGCCGCCACGCCCTTGATCTTCAGGTTCTCGCGCGTGCGGGCCCAGATGGTGAAGAGCGGCCCCGTGCCGCCCGCCGCCAGATCGAGGTTGCCCGACAGCAGCGCCTCGTTCATCCCCGAGCCGCCGGTGAAGCGCAGCCATTCGGTCGTGATCTCGTGGCCCGAGGCGGCCGCGTGCTTCTCGAGCAGGTCCAGCTCCTCGACCAGCGTGAGCGGCAGGTAACCGATGCCGAACTGCTTGGCCAAGCGCACCGTCGAGACCTCGGCCAGCGCGGGCCAGGCCGTCGAGGCGAGCAGAAGCGCCGCCGCCCAAGGCGTCAGTGTCTTGTGGATCTTCATGGATGGTCCTCCCTGTGCCGCCGTTTCGCGGCTTTGCTGGCCGGGCCCGGCCCTGCGGCCGGTCCCTTGCGCGCGCGCCGTCCCTGCGGGCCTGCGGATGCGGCCGTGGCAGGGACGGGTGCCGGGGCCTCCCCGCCCCGGCGCCCTGTCAGTGCTGCACCCCCCAGCGCTGGATCGTGCGCTTCTCGATAGTGGCGAAGATCAGGTTCTCGACCACGAGGCCGATGATGATGACCGTGAGAAGGCCGGCGAAGACGTTCGAGATCTCGAGCAGGTTCTTGTTCTCGAAGATGAACCAGCCGAGACCGCCCGAGCCCGAACTCACGCCGAAGACGAGCTCGGCCGCGATCAGCGTCCGCCAGGCGAAGGCCCAGCCGATCTTGAGGCCGGTCAGGATGCTCGGGAAGGCCGCCGGGATCAGGATCTTGGTGATGAAGCCCCATCCCTTCAGCCCGTAGTTGCGCCCCACCATCTTCAGGGTCCGGCTCACGCCGAGGAAGCCCGAATGGGTGTTGAGCGCGATGGCCCAGGTCACCGAATGGACCAGCACGAAGACGAGGCTCATGTTGCCCAGCCCGAACCAGATCAGCGCCAGCGGCAGAAGGGCGATGGCGGGCAGGGGGTTGAACATCGAGGTCATGATCTCGAGGAAGTCCCGCCCGATCCGCGAGGCGATGGCCAGCGCCGTCAGCACCGCGGCCAGCAGGATCCCCACCGCATAGCCCGTCACCAGCACCTTGAGCGAGGCGAGCGCCCGCATCAGCAGTCCGCCGTTCAGCACGCTGTCCCAGAGCGCCGCGATGGTCTGCGAGAAGGAGGGGAACAGCAGGTCGTTGTTCAGCGTGCGCCCGTAGATCTCCCAGGCGAGGGCGAGGACGACGAGGATCAGCCCCTTGCGCAGCACCGGCACGTTGTAGAGCGCCTCGGCCCAGGTCAGCCGCGCCTGAATGACGCTGATCTCGTCCTCCGAGGTGGGGGCGCGGTCGTCGTGGTAGATCTCGGCCCGGACGGGCGTGGCGGGGCCCGCGTCGCGCGGCATGGTCGCGGTCATATTAAGCATGCTCGGCCTCCTCCTCGTCCGGCTCGTTCACGAACAGCATCTCGTGGATGCGCTTCTCCAGCCGCGCCGCCTCGATGGGGTCGGTGGTGCTGTTGATCTCGGCCTTCACCCGGCCGGGGTGGGGCGAGAGCAGCAGGATGCGGTTGCCGATCTTGATCGCCTCGGCGATCGAGTGGGTGACGAAGAGGACGGTGAAATGCGTCTCCTCCCAGAGGGCCAGCAGCTCGTCCTGCATCCGCCGCCGTGTGAGCGCATCGAGGGCGGCGAAGGGCTCGTCCATCAGCAGGATG
This sequence comes from Cereibacter sphaeroides 2.4.1, assembly GCF_000012905.2. Taxonomy (NCBI): domain Bacteria; kingdom Pseudomonadati; phylum Pseudomonadota; class Alphaproteobacteria; order Rhodobacterales; family Paracoccaceae; genus Cereibacter; species Cereibacter sphaeroides. The sequence goes on from NC_007494.2 coordinate 203,483, forward strand.
TCGGGCTCCATCGCCATGCCGCGCGCGATGGCCACGCGCTGCTTCATGCCGCCCGACAGCATGTGGGGATGGCTGTTGGCGAATTTCTCGAGGCCGACCTTGCAGACGTAATGCATCGCCCGCTCTTCGGCCTCGGCACGCGAGAGCCGTTTCGCGGTCTGAAGCGCGAAGGCCACGTTCTGCTTCACCGTCTTCCACGGCAGAAGCTGGTCGAACTCCTGAAACACCATCATCCGGTCGGGGCCGGGCTCCTTGACCTTCTGGCCCTTCAGCCGGATCTCGCCCTCGCAGGGCGTGATATAGCCGCCCACCGCCTTCTGCAGCGTGGACTTGCCGCAGCCCGACGGCCCGAGAAGGATGAAGCGATCCCCCTGATGCACGTCGAAATCGACCCGATAGGTGGCCGTGATCAGATGCTGAGGGGTCTTGTACTGGATCGTGACCCCCCGGACCGACAGCAAGGGCTCGCTGTGTGTCATGTTTCCTCCCGTTTGCTCGGCCGGCGCGCCGAAGCGCGCACCCCTGGCCATCATCCGTCGGGCTGCGCCGTCTCCGCCGCTTCCGGCTCCTCTCCGGAAGGGGCTGCGCGGCCCTCGATCTCCACATTCACCAGAACCACTCCGCCGGCGGCGAAGGCGCGCCGCAGGGCGCCCCGAAGCTCGGACCGGCATGTCACATGGGCGCCCGTGCCCCCGAGGGCCGCGGCGACCAGATCGTAACGGGCGCCCGAAAGCTCGCATCCATGGACGCGGTCGGGGCCGAATTCGCGAAGCTGCAGCAGATGCTCGGCATTCCAGCGGCGGTCGTTGCCGATCACCACCACGAAGGCCGCGCCCGCGCGCACCGCCGTCTCGAGTTCTGCCAGATGAAAGCCGATGCTGCCATCCCCGCTGGCGACCGCGATACGGGCCTCGGGGCAGGCGAGGCTTGCCGCCACCGCATGCCCGAGCGCCCCGCCGATCCCGCCTGCGGGCCCGTTGATGAGCCGTCGGTCGGCCTGCACGAGGGCCTGCGCCCACTGGCCGAACTCGCCGCCGTCCGAGACGAGGATCGTCTCGCCCCCGTCCGCGCCCAGAACGTCGGACAGGGTGGCGCAGAGCAGCCCGGAATCGATCGGCCCCGGCGTCTCATCCGGTGCGGGCGGCGCGGGCCGCCGTCCGAAGCGGGCGCACCAGTCGCGGCGCGCCGCGTCGCAGCCGGCCTCGGGCAGGTCCGCCAGCCCCTGCGCCAGCGCCCGCGGATCAGCCGCGATCAGGCGGCGCAGCTTCGGGCCGAGGTTGCGGACGGCCTCTTCGCCCGCCCCGTCCTCGGGCTCGACCACGATCCAGCCGCAGTCCGCGGAGGTGGCCCGACCGAAGTCGAGCATGTAATCGACGGACTTGCCGAGCGAGATCACGAGATCCGCCTCGGCCATCCGCTGCCGCAGGCCGGGCTGGGCCGGATCGCGCAGGCCGCGCGGGCTCTCCAGCGCCACGACCGGAACGGCGAGCCTCTGACCGAGCCTGCGGGCCAGATCGCCGCCGCGGGTCGGGCTGAAGAGGCCGCTCGTCACGATCAGCGGGCGGCGCGCTTCCGCGATCTCGGCCGCGAGCCTCGCGGTCTCGCGCTCGCTGGCCGGCACCGTGGCGGCTGCGGTCCGGCTGCTGCTCGGCACACCCTCGGCGCGCTGGGTCAGAAGATCCTGCGGCAGCGCCAGATGCACCGGCCCCGGCCGCCCCGCCCGGGCCAGCGTCAGCGCCGCCCTGAGCTCGTGCGCCAGCGTCGGCACCGAGCCCACGCGCGCGGAATGTTTGGTGAAGGGCGCGGTCGCGGCCACCTGATCGAGGGTCTGGAACGCCCCCATCCCGTCCTGCGCCCGGGGCGAGTCCCCGCTAAGGAGCAGCAGCGGCGTCTCGGACTGGCGCGCGCTCATCAGCGGCCCCACCGCATTGGCAGCCCCCGGGCCCGCCGTGACCAGCGCCACGCCCACTTCGCCCGTAAGCTGCGCCCAGCCCTCGGCCATGAAAACGGCGGCCGCCTCGTGACGCACATGGACGATCTCGATCCCGGAGCCCAGACAGGCGTCGTAGAGCGGCATGATCTGGTTGCCCGACAGGCTGAAGATCCGGGTCACCCCGCAATCGACCAGCGTGGAGACGAGAAGATCCGCTCCGCGAAGCAGGAAGGGGCGGCGGTCGTTCATCGGGATCATGCCTCCGGCTGGTGCACGGCCATCGGCCGCGATCTGGTCTCGAACGAAGGGGGCGGAGCGGTTCGGCGAGGCTCCACCTGTTCCCATTGACAGGCTAATCGAAAGCTAATCTAATAAAAACAAATAAAAGCTGACATGTGATGTAAGAAAATCTGACGAAAGAGAGGGGCGGATGTCGATCCGGATGCTCCGCACGCTGATCGCGGTCAGCGAGCACGGGACCTTCAGCGCGGCGGCGGAGTCGGTGTTCCTGACCCATGCCGCGGTCAGCCAGCAGATGCAGAAGCTGGAAGAGGATTTCGGCATCCGCCTCTTCGACCGCTCGCGGCGCAGCCCCGAACTGACGCCTCTGGGGCAGGCCTTCGTCAGCCGCGCGCGCGACGTGGTGGCGGCCTACGACGGGCTCGCGCTCGCGGTGACGGGAGAGGGCAGCGTCGAGGGCACGATCCGGCTCGGCGCCGTGCCCACCACGCTGATCGGGCTCATCCCGGTCGCGGTGACGCTGCTCAAGCGCGACTTTCCGGCGCTCAGCGTGACCATCGTGCCGGGGCTGACCACGAACCTCCTCCAGCAGGTCGAGCGCGGCTCGCTCGATGCGGCGGTGCTCACGCGGCCCCATGTGGTGCCGCGGCGGATGGTCTGGAACCATGTGGCCGACGAGCCGCTCGAGCTTCTGGCCTCGCACGACACGGCGAGCGACGACCCGCTGGAACTGCTGGCCACGCAGCCCTTCATCCGCTTCTCGCGGCAAGCGGTGGTGGGCGGGCTGATCGAGGCCTGGCTCCAGCAGCGCCGGATCGAGGTGCGCGAGAGCATGGAGCTCGAGAGCCTCGAGACGATCTCGAGCATGGTGCTGGCGAACCTCGGCGTCTCCATCGCGCCGCGTCCCTGTGTCGATCACATCAACCCTCTGCCGCTCAAGCACATCCCGCTCGACGCGGGCGGGCTCCGACGCCAGCTCGGCCTCAGCAGCCGGGCCGACAATGCGCGCCCGCGCGTCCTGCGCATCCTGCACGAGAAGCTGGTGCAGGCGGTGGGCATCGGCGTGCTCGACCCTTCTTCCCTCTGACGGAGCCCTTTCGTGACCCTCGACTTCCTCCTTCTCTTCGGGCTCGGCGCGGCGGCGGGCGGGTTCGTCAACGGGCTCGCGGGCTTCGGCACGGCGCTCTTCGCGCTGGCCTTCTGGCTCGAGATCCTGCCGCCGGCGCAGGCCGTGGCGATCTCGGCGGTCATGTCGGTGACGAGCGGGCTGCCCGGCCTCTGGGCCGTGCGCGAGGCGATCTCGCGCCAGCCGCGGCGCATCCTGCGCTTCGTGCTGCCCGCGCTCGTGGCGGTCCCGCTCGGGGTGCTCTCGCTTCAATATGTCGAGGCGGGGTGGCTGAAGCTGGTTATCGGTGGCTTCATGGGGCTTTACGGGCTCTTCTTCGCCTTCCGCCGCACCTTGCCCGCGCTCGATCTGCGAATGCCCGTGGCCGATATGGCGGTGGGCTTCTCCGGCGGCTTTCTCGGAGGCGCGGCCTCGCTCTCGGGGGCGCTGCCCACCATGTGGTGCACGCTCCATGCCTGGACGCGGCAGGAGCAGCGCGGGGTTATGCAGCCCTTCAACGTCACCATCCTCGGCGCGACGGTGGTGCTCCTCGCGTTCCAGGGCGCCTACACCGCCGAGACGCTCCTCCTGATCGCGGGCGCATTGCCGGTGACGATGCTCGCGGCACAGGTGGGCGTCCGGCTCTTCGCGCGGCTCACCGACGCGCAGTTCAAGCGCCTGCTGATCCTGCTCCTCTTCGTCTCGGGGGCGAGCATCCTCGTGCAGGAACTGGGCAAGGCGCTGATGGCGCTCTGATCCCGGATCGGCGGGTGCGGCCGGCCGCCCGGCCCTGATGCCCGCGATAGGTCGCGCAGGAGCCGCGTCCGGACTGCGCGCCGCGCCGCGCGGCCCCCGAAGGGCCGCCGCCTTCGCGCCCTTCAGCCCGCCAGCACCTTGCGGAAGCGGGCGAGAACGATGGCCAGCGCCACGACCGACATCGCGGCCATCGCCGCCATCTCCCAGACGACGAGCGAGAGGCCCGCCCCGCGGTAGAGGACGGACTGGGCGAAGGCCACGAAATGCGGCGAGGGGCTGATGAGCCGCATGACCACCTGCAGCCAGCCCGGCATCGACTCGAGCGGCGTGATCCCGCCCGAGAGCATGAACATCACGATGATGACGGGCAGCACCAGCAGGCCGAACTGGCCCATGTTCTGCGTGAACGAGGCCAGCATCAGCCCGAGGCTCGCCACCGCCACCACATAGAGCGCGGCGCCTCCGGCATAGAGCGCGAGCGAGCCTTCGATCGGCACCCCCATCGCCCCCTCGATCACGAAGGCGAGGCTCAGGACCGAGGCCAGGAGGATCACCGCGCCCGTGGCCAGCACCTTCGAGAAGACGATCTCGTGCGGGCGCACCGGCATCACCAGCACATGCTCGATGGTGCCGTGCTCGCGCTCGCGGATCATCGAGGAGCCCGACAGGATGAGCGTGAGGATCGTCACCGAATTCATCAGCTGCATGACGGCGGTGAACCAGCTGCCGGTCAGGTTCTCGTTGAAGCGGTTGCGCGTCTCTACCGCGACGAGCGCAGCGGCGGGCGCGCCGGGGGCGAGGTAGCTCTGGACCTCGTCCAGCAGGAGCTGGCGCAGGAAGCTCGCGCCGTTGCCGGCCTGCGCGACCGCGGTGGCGTCGATCAGGATCAGGAGCGTGGCGGGATCGCCGCGGCGCAGGCTCCGCTCGAAGTCGGGCGGGATCGAGACGACCAGTACCTGCCGCCCGGCATTCTGCGCGGCCTCGGCTTCGGCGGCGGTCAGAAGCTCGGGCGGGGTGAAGAGCGGCGCGCGGATCGCGCCCGCCAGACGGTCCGAGAGTTGGCTCCGGTCTTCGTCCACCACCGCCACCGAGAGGTTCTTGATGTCGGTGTCGGCCGCGCCCGCCACGAGCCAGGTGGCGACGGTGAAGACATAGATCATCAGCACGATCATCACCCGGTCGCCGCGGATCGCGCGCAGCTCCTTGACCGTGAGCCGCAGGATGTTCTTCAGGCTCTGTCCGCCCATCTCAGGCCTCCTGCTTGCGCAGCGCGAGGACGGAGAGCGCGAGATAGGCCGCGCAGAAGCCCAGCATCATCAGCCCCGCAGGCCAGAGCTCGGCCCAGCCGAACCCCTTGACGAAGCTGCCGACCGAGACCGGCTGATACCACGCGCCGGGGAAGGCGCGGCCCAGCATCCGCGCGGCCGGGGCCAGCGACGAGACCGGCACGATCAGCCCCGAGAAGTTGATGGTGGGGATGATGGTGATGATCGCGGTGGCAAAGACCGCCGTCACCTGCGTCGCGGTGAAGGAGGAGATGAACTGCCCGAAGCCCGTTGTCGCCACCACATAGACCGCCGAGATCGCGGCGAGCGCGCCCAGATCGCCCGAGAAGGGCACCTCGAACAGCAGGCGGGCCAGAAGGAACAGCACCCAGAAGCTACCCCAGGCGATCACGGCATAGGGCAGCTGCTTGCCCACGAGGAATTCGGCCCGCCCGACCGGCGTCGAGCGGAAGTTGGCGATGGTGCCGCTCTCCTTCTCGCGCACGACCGAGACCGCGGCCATGATGGCGGGCACCAGCATCAGGATCAGCATGATGATGGAGGGCACCATGGCATTGGCCGAGAGGAACGCCTGATTGTAGAGGAAGCGCGTCTCGACCGTGACCGGCGAGGCTGTGCCGCGTCCCTCCTCGCGCGCGAGCCGGGCCGCGAAGGTCTGCAGCACGCCCGCCGCATAGCCGCGCGCGGTCTCGGCGCGGAAGGGCATGGCCCCGTCGATCCAGAGCGAGACCTCGGGCACGGTGCCGCGCCGGAGGTCGTGGCCGAAGCCGTCGGGGATCTCGAGCGCGACTGTCACCGCGCCGCGCGTCATGCGGGCATCGAGATCGGCCCGGCTGGCGAAGTCCGCCCGCCGGTCGAACTGGCGGATGCTCGCGAATTCGTCGACGAGGGCGCGGCTCTCGGCGCTGCGGTCCTGATCGTTGACGGCGAAGCTCAGGCGGTTCACGTCGAAGGAGATGCCGAACCCCATGGTCAGCAGCAGGATCACCGGCGCCGCTAGCGCGAAGAAGAGCCGGATCGGGTCGCGGACGAGCTCCAGCGTCTCGCGCCAGCTGTAGGCCCCGGCGCGGGTCAGCGCCTGCCGCATTCGCCCCGCGGGCGGGGCGGGATCGGGCGGCACCATGGCCGCCGCCTCGCCGCCGGCCGAGCCGGTCTGCTCCTCGAGGCAGGCGATGAAGGCCTCCTCGAGCGTGGCTGCCCCGCGGCGGGACACGATCTCGGCCGGCGTCCCCATCTCGAGCACGCGGCCCGCATGCATGAGCGAGATGCGGTCGCAGCGCTCGGCTTCGTTCATGAAATGGGTGGTGATGAAGATGGTCACGCCGCGCTCGCGCGAGAGCACGATGAGCTTGCGCCAGAAGTCGTCGCGCGCGAGCGGATCCACGCCCGAGGTGGGCTCGTCGAGGATCAGGATCCGCGGCTCGTGGATGGTGGCCACCGCGAGCTGGAGGCGCTGGCGGATGCCGAGCGGCAGGCTCTCGGGTTTCTGATCGGCGACCTCGGCCAGATCGAACTCGGCCATGACCTCGGCCACCCGGGGCGCGCGCCGCGCGGCGGGCAGGGCATAGAGCTGGGCATGGAGCGTCAGGTTCTGCCGCACGGTGAGCTCGCCATAGAGCGAGAAGCCCTGCGACATGTAGCCGATGCGCATCCGGCTCTGCATGTCGGCGGCGCCCAGCCGCTCGCCGAAGAGCCGCGTCTCGCCTTCGGTCGCGTCCTGAAGGCCGGTCAGCATCTTCATCGTGGTGGATTTGCCGCAGCCGTTCGAGCCGAGGAAGCCGAAGATCTCGCCCTCGGGAATGGTGAAGCTCACATCGTCCACCGCGGTGAAGTCGTCGAACCGCTTGGTGAGGTGGCGCGCCTCGATGGCGGGGGTGGCGTCGGGCGCATCGCCCCGCGGCGGCAGGATGACGGGGGCGGCATCGGCCCCGCCGGGCAGGAGACGGATGAAGGCCGCCTCGAGCGTGGCGGCCCCGGTGCGGGCGCGCAGCTCGGCCGGGCTGCCGGTGGCGATCACGCGGCCCCCGTCCATCGCGGCCAGCCAGTCGAACCGGTCGGCCTCCTCCATGTAGGCGGTGGCGACGAGGACGCTCATCCCCGGCAGGTGGGTGCGGATGGCCGCGATCAGCTCCCAGAACTGACGGCGCGAGAGCGGATCGACCCCGGTCGTGGGCTCGTCGAGGATCAGCAGGTCCGGGTCGTGGATCAGCGCCGAGCAGAGCGAAAGTTTCTGCTTCATGCCGCCCGAGAGCTTGCCGGCGGGGCGGTCGGGGAAGGGGTCGAGGCCCGTGGCGCGGAGCAGCATCTCGATCCGCTGCGCGCGCTCCGGCGCCTTCTGGCCGAAGAGCCGGCCGAAGAACTCGAGGTTCTCGCGCACCGTGAGGGTGGGATAGAGGTTCCGCCCGAGCCCCTGCGGCATGTAGGCCACCCGCGGCGCCACCGCCTGCCGCTCGGCGCGGCGGGTCATGTCGTGGCCGAGCACGGTGAGCCCGCCGCCCTGCAGCCGCCGCACGCCCGCGACCAGCGCGAGAAGGGTGGACTTGCCCACCCCGTCCGGCCCGATCAGCCCCGCCATCCGGCCCGCGGGAATGGCGAGGCTGACCGCATCGAGGGCGGTCACGGTGCCGTAGCGGTGCGAGACGCCCGCGATCTCGGCTACGCTCTCCATGCCCTCAGTCCGGCAGCTTCACGGCCAGATCGGCGGGCCAGTCGCGGCCGGGCTCGGTGCGCACGAAGCCCAGACCGCGGACGCCGGTCTTGATCTGGGTCTCGAACCGGGAGAGCAGCTCGGGCGGCACCCGGAGCTTCACCCGGAACACCAGATCCTCGCGCTCCGAGGCGGTCTCGACCGACTTCGGCGTGAACTGCGCCTCGGGCGAGATGAAGGTGACGGTGGCGGGGATGACGTAGCGCGGCACCGGATCGAGGATCAGCCGCGCCTCGTCGTTCAGCACCAGCGGCCCCACGTCGGCGGCGGGCAGGTAGATGTTCATGTAGACGTCGGAGAGGTCGAGGATCGAGACCACCGCCGCGCCGGCCGCCACCACCTCGCCCGGCTCGCGCAGCCGGTAGACCACGCGCCCGCGCACCGGGGCCGCGATCGTCAGATCCTCGAGCGCGATCTCGGCGCGGGCGAGGTCGGCCTCGGCGGCAGCGATCAGCGCTTCGGACTCCGTCACCTGCGCCCGGGCCATCTTCAGCGCCGCTTCGGCCGAGACGGCGGCATTGACCGCATCGTCGCGCACCGCGTCCGACACATGCTTGTCGGCGTGCAGCTGCACCACCCGGTCCCGGTTGGTCTCGGCCACGGTGAGCGCGCTGTCCGCCTGCGCCACGCTCGCCTCGGCCACGCTCTTGCCCGCGTGGGCGCGCATGAGCGCGGCCTTGGCCGCCAGAAGCTGCGCCTGCGCATCGCGGTCGTCGAGCCGCGCGACCGGATCGCCGGGCGACACGATCTGGCCCTCCGCGACCAGCACCTCGGTCACGCGCCCGGCGAGCTTGGCCGCCACATCCACCGTCTGCGCCTCGATCCGCCCGTTCGAGCGCGCGATGCCCTCGGTCTCCTCGGCGAAGAAGCGGGCCTTGAGCTTCTCGAACGGCGTCTCGGCCATCGCGGGCGCACAGGCCAGCGCCGGTGCGAGGAGGAAGGGAAGGAGGGCGCGCATCATGGACTGAGTCTCCCGTGGACCGGGCAGCCGGGCCCGTGAGGCGATAATGACCTCCGGGGGGCGAGCGTCCAGTGTCTCGCCGGTCGGGGATCGGCCGCCACGGTCGGTCCTGCGGCCTCTGCCGCCCTGCAGCAAGGGCTTCGGGCACCGGCGCTGCGGCATTCCGCCGCGGGCCTCGGGTGCTGCGGAGGGCGCGGCTCCGGCCGCAGCCGCGCGGCTCACTTCCGCATCACGCCCCGGAGGCCGCCGCCGATCAGCAGCGTGACATCGACCAGTGCCGCCAGAGGCGAGACCCCGCCCGGCGTCACGAGGTAGCGCGACTGCCAGTCGGGACGGTATTTGGCCTTGAAGGACCGCAGGCCGCGGAAATTGTAGAACCGCTCGCCATGTTCGAAGACGGACTGGCCGAGATGGTTCCAGAACGGCGCGGCCTGATGTGCGGTGATGCCCGACAGCGGCGCCATCCCGAGGTTGAAGCTGCGGAAGCCCTGCCGCTTCATCTCGACCAGCAGGTTGCACAGCAGCACATCCATCGAGCCCGGCGGCGCGCTGCGGGCAAAGCGCATCAGATCGAGCGTGGCCTCGGCCTTCGTTCCCGTCTGCATGACCGTGGCGAAGGCCACGATGCGTCCCTCGGCGCGCAGCACCGCCACCGGCTGCTCGGCCACATAGTCGCGCTCGAACCGGCCGAGGGCGAAGCCTTTCTCGCGGGTGTCGTGATGCGCGAGCCATGCGTCCGAAACCTGCTGGAGCTCGTCGAGGATCGGGCCGAGGTCGGCGGGCTCCAGCAGCTCGAAGGCCAGCCCCATCCGCTCGCCCTTGCGCAGGGCCTGCCGCTGCTCGGCCCACTGGCTCGATTGCAGGTCCATCGCCTCGAGATCGACCACCGCCCGCTCGCCCAGCTTCAGCCCGCGCAGGCCCGCGTCGGCGCAGAGCGGCAGAAGCGAGGGCGGCACCTGATAGAAGACCGGCCGGCCGCCCTTGGCGCGCGCGGTCTCGATGAAGCGCCAGATCAGTTCGGCCTGCGCGCGCGGGGCGCCGATGGGCCCGAAGAGCGAGATCCAGGACTGGCCCTGCACCGCATACATGAGGAAGGCGTCGCCCGCGTCCGAGAAGATCAGGCTCTTGTCGCGCATCCGCACGAGATTGGCCTCGCCCATGTCCTGCCCCTCGACGATGGCGAGCGCCTTCTGCAGCTCGGCCTCGTCGGGCATCCCGGGCTCGGGGCGGGAGGGCTGCAGCAGGCTGCGGATCGCAATCAGCGCCGACAGCACCACTACGCCCAGAAGGGCGCGCAGCCCGCGCGGCGCCTCGGCCGAGATCTCGAACTGCCACCAGAGGTCGTGGCTGTATGCCACGTCCTTCTGAACGAAGAGCAGGATCGTGATGGCCGAAATGGCCACGGTGGCGATCCCCGCGATCCAGGGCGGCGTCAGCGTCTGCGAGAAGAGCAAGGCGGGCCGGTCGAAGAGCGGCCGGCTCAGGAGGAGAAAGCCGATCAGGGCGGCCAGCATCACCGCCTCGTAGGGGGCCAGCGCCTTGACGAAGGTGAAGAGGAAGGCCGCGCTCGCCGCACCCAGCGTCAGCCAGTAGGCGCCGTCCAGCCGTTGCGTGAGGCCCCGGGCCGCGACGAACAGCACGAGGCCGATCAGGCTCGACAGGAAATGCGCCCCTTCGATGAGCAGGGCGGGGACGTAGCCCGCGAGCCAGACGAGGTTCGCCTCGCGCGCGGGGATCACGCTCGAGAAGATCAGCATGACGCCGCAGATCACCGCGAGCGAGCCGAGGAGCGAGGGCGCGAGCAGCGTGCCCATCCGCTCCGCCCATTCGAGGCGCGGCGAATGGAACGCCTCGAGCGCCTCGGTCCAGGCCACCACCACCACCGCGATCAGGAGGGGCACGACATGGTAGATAACCCGGTAGAGGACGAGCGACCCCAGCAGAGCGTCCGTCCCCGTCGAGCCGCCGAGCGTGGTCAGGATCACCGCCTCGAGGACGCCCAGTCCCGCCGGGACGTGGCTCAGCACGCCGAGGCCGATGGCGATGGCATAGATGATGACGAAGGAGATCCAGCTGACCTCCAGATCCTGCGGCAGGAGCACCCAGAGGACAGTGGCGCAGACCATGAGATCGGCCGCGGTGATGGCCAGCTGGCCCAGTGCGATGCCCGGGCGCGGCATGTGCGGCCGCAGCCACCCGTCGCTGCGCCAGAGGATCACGGCCGCCACCGTCAGCGCGAGCAGGAGGGCCGCCGACAGAAGCCGTAGCATCTGCGGCGTGAGACCGGCAAAGCCCGCCACCTGATCGGCCGCCACCAGCGCCGCGAGCGCGGTGGTGACCGTCAGACCGAGGCCGAAGGAGAGGGTCACGAAGGCGATCACGCCGGCGATCTGCTCGCCAGAGAGGCCGAGCCGGCTGTAACCGCGGTAGCGCACCGCCCCGGCCGACAGCGGGCCGAACCCCACGGTGTTGCCGATCGCATAGGCGCTGAAGGCGATCATGCCCACCTGCACCAGATTGGCCTGCTTGCCCAGATGGCGCAGCGCGTTGACATCGTAGCCCGCGAGCAGGACGAAGCTCACCACGGTGAAGAAGCCCGCGATCAGGATGTCGGTCCAGGTCGTCGCCTCGAGCGCGTGCAGGATGTCCTTGTAGCGGATGTCGCCCGTGATCCGGTAGGTCGTGTAGGCGACTGCCGCGAACACGACCCATGTCACCAGCGCGAGCAGCACGGTGCGGTTGCGGCTGAGCCAGTCGCGCACGGGGCGCGACCGGGGCGGGAGGGCCTCGTCCGGAGGCGTCGCGTCTTCGGGCGTCTCGCTGCGCCAGGACATGCAGTGCCCCTTCTGGATCGCCCGCCTGACGGCTCCGGCGTTGCTCCTCATGCTGCGCCCGGCCCGGCAAGAAAGCCCGGGGCGCGGCGCACAGCCTCCTGAAGATCGTCGGTTCCCGACGCTCGTGTCGCGGGTCCTTCTAGCCTGCGCCCGCGCTGCCGCCAAGCCCCTCCGGCGCCGGGCCGCCCGGGCCTGCCGCGGCGTCGCTCAAGGCTCCCCAGCTGCGCCAAATCTCCGTCATCCTTCCCCCTCCGCCGGCATCCGTCGTCAGGGTCCGGGCAAGGGGCACTCTCTCCCTCAGGATGAGAGACGTCTGCGCCCCTCGGAAGGGGAGCCTTAACCGCTCTCGACGGCGCGCTCCGCGAGGATCCGGCCTGCGCCCGATCGCTGCGCAGCGGCGGGCAAACCGGCTGCTCAGGGACAGGATCTGCCGACAGTCCCGTGGGGAGAAGGCTGGTTCCGGCATATCGTCCGGCACGCGGGATGGCTGCCCGAGGGTTGATGCTGGTTGGGCGGCGGACCGTCGGATCCCCCCTTCGACGGTGCGGTGGCGGGCCGCGGCCCGGCCGGCTCGCCATCGTCAGCCGCCTCGTGGGACGCGGGCTCAGCCTCGCGCTGATCGAGGCCGGAAGCCGGCGCCGCGACCGCGCGGATGAGGAGCCTGAAGCCTGTCGGGCGACGGCCATCCCGCCGCCCATCGCTTCCGGCGCCGGATGCTCGGCGGTGCCTCTACCGTCCGGGGCGGGCGCCTCGCGCAACGTCCGGCCCGAGGGGCTCGGGAACCACAGCGACCATCCGGGGCGCCAGTACATGACCCATGTGACCATCGATGTGGGCGAGCTGCCTCTGACCTCGGCCATCGAGGGCGGCAAGATCGATTGCCGCCGGTCGCGCGACGGGATCTCCGGGCGCAGCCTCATCCGCCCCACGGACGCCTGCCGACAGCGCGACCGGCTGCCGAAGGCGCTGGGGCGACCCGCTTTGCCGTCGACCGGGGATGCTGCGCACCTGCCCGATCCTGTCGGCGGTGCATCTGGCCAAGCTGCTCGTATCCAAGGAGCATCGGCCGGGGCTGGTCGGCGCGGCCGCGCTGCCGCCGGACCGACCCCGGCCGGCGGCGGTCACCGGGATCAGGAGGGGCAGGCGGCGCCGCTGTCGATCCAGGCGCGCGTGAGCTCGCCGAAGATCTTCTGGCTGCCGGGCGCGGGCTCGCGGCCCTCGCCGGGGTCCCAGCCCCAACCCACGAGCCCGTCCTCTGCATTGTGCTCGTGCAGCTGTTCCAGCGTCTTGCCGCCGTTGCGTTCGGGGTCCTTCATCTGCGCGCAGATCTCGCCCAGGCTGCGGCCGACCCATCCCATGCTGATCGGTGCCAGCGCCCAAGGCTCGTGGCCCGGGATGCTGCCGGGACTGCCGGTGAAGGAGACGTTCCGCGACCCGTGGCATGTGGTGCAGTTCATCCCGACCGCGCCGAAATCGGCCGCGCCCCGAACCACCGGCGGGTTGTGGGCCTGCATCCGGTCGCCCTGCGTGGGGCCGCCCTCGACGGGGTGGCAGTTCAGGCAGCGCGGATGGGTGAGGACTTTGCCCATCTCGGCAAAGAGGGCCTCGGAGCGCGCGCCCTCGTCGGCGATGTCGGCGAAGGCGTCGGGCCCGCGCAGGTCCTGCGCGAGCGCAGGGGCCGCCGCGAGCATTGCTGCGGCGAGGAAGGAAAGGCGCATGGTCACCTCAGGACAGAAGTTGCGCGAAGGGAAGCTGGCGCACCGGCTGACCCGTGAGGGCGCGCCAGGCATTCGCCACGGCCGGGGCAAGCGGCGGCACGCCGGGCTCGCCCACGCCGGTGGGCGGCTCGGTCGAGGGCAGGATCGCCACATGGACCTGCGGCATCTCGTGGATGCGCAACAGGCGGTAATCGTCGAAGTTCGACTGCTGCACCCGCCCCTCGCCATCGAGCGTGATCGCGCTGTAAAGCGCGGCCGAAAGCGCATAGCCGATGCCGCCCTCCATCTGGGCGCGGATCACGTCGGGGTTGACCGCCACGCCGCAATCGACGGCGCACCAGACCTGCGTGACCTTCGGCAGCGCCCCGCCGTTCTCGACCTCGACGATCTGGGCCACATAGGTGCCGAAGCTCTTGGCGACCGCCACGCCATAGGCGCGTCCCTCGCGGGTGCGGCCCTGCCAGTCCGCGATCTCGGCCACCTTTTCCAGCACGCCGCGGTAGCGCCCCGCCTCGGGCGTCATCAGATCGAGCCGCCCCTGCACCGGATCCTTGCCCGCCCGCTCGAGCACCTCGTCGAGGAAGACCTCGACCGCGAAGGCCGTGTGCGTGTGGCCGACCGAGCGCCACCAGAGCACGGGCACCGGGCTTTCCACCCGCGCCCAGGAGATGCGTCGCGCCCCCACGTCGTAGGGCAGATCGTTCGATCCCTCGTAGGAGCTGGGATCCAGCCCGTCCTGCATGAAGGCCTCGAGCGCGGTGCCTGCCATGATCGACTGGTTCGCGACGGCATTCTCCCAGCCGACGATCCGGCCCTCGGCATCGAGACCGGCACGCAGCCGGTGGAGCGTCATCGGGCGGTAGTAGCCGCCCTTCAGATCGTCCTCGCGGGTCCAGAGCAGCTTGAAGGCGCCGTCGCGCCCGGCGGCCTGCGCGATATGGGCGATTTCGGCGGCGAGATGCCCGTTGCCCTGCGCGCGCCGCCCGAACGAGCCGCCCGCGAGGAGCACGTTGATCCTGACGGACTCCATCGGAAGGCCGAGGGTCTGGGCCACGGTCGGCCGGTCGATCGAGGGGAACTGGCAGCCATACCAGAGCTCGGCGCGGCCCTCCTTCACCTCGATCACCGCATCGAGCGGCTCCATCGGCGCATGGGCGAGATAGGGGAAGCGGTAATCGGCCTGAAGCACCTCGGCGGCGCCCTCGATGGCGCCCTTGTCGCCGGATTCCTCGACCACCCGGGCCTCGGCCAGCGCACCGGCCATGTCTTCCAGCATGGCGGAGGAGCTGCGCCGCTCGGCCTTGCTCTCGTCCCAGCGGATCTCCAGCGCGTCGCGGCCCTTGATGGCGGCGAAGGTGTTGCGGGCATAGACCGCGATCCCCTCGGGGATCTGGCGCACCATCTCCACGCCCTTCACCTTCAGCGCGCGGGCATCGTCATAGGAGGCCACGGTGGCGCCGAAGGCGGGCGGATGGGCCACCACGACCGTCAGCATCCCCTCGCGGTAGATGTCGAGCGTGAATTCGGCGGTGCCGTCCGACTTGGCGGCGGAATCGAGCCGCTTGCCCGTGCCGCCGATCAGCACGAACTGCGACGGGTCCTTCAGCGGCGGATCCTGCGGCACCGCGCGCTCGGCCGCGGCGGCCGCGAAGGCGCCGAAGCCCGCCTCTTTGCCGCCGGGATGCGAGAGCCGCCCCGCGCGGACGGCGATCTCGGAGGCCGCCACGCCCCATTCCTCGGCTGCGGCCTCGACCAGCATGGCGCGGGCCGCAGCACCCGCCTTGCGCATCTGGATGTAGCTGTTGGCGATGGCGGTCGAGCCGCCGGTGCCCTGCGCCCCGAAGGCAAGGTTCTTGTAGAGCGCATCGTCGGCGGGGGCCGCTTCGGCGCGCATCTGGCTCCAGTCCGCGTCCATCTCCTCGGCCACCAGCGTCGCAAGGCCGGTGTAGGGGCCCTGGCCCATCTCGAGATGCTTGATGATGACCGTCACCGTATCGTCCGCGCCCACGCGGATGAAGGCGTTGGGCGTGGCGGGCAGGTCCGGCGGCGCGCCCTGCGCCCGGGCGAAGGGAGTGGGCAGCACGAGGGCGAGGGTGAAGCCCGCGGTCGAGGCGAGGAAGCGGCGGCGCGAGAGCATGGTCATGGCTCAGCCCTCCAGGGTGCGGGCGGCGTCATGGATCGCCTGCCGGATGCGGACATAGGTGGCGCAGCGGCAGAGGTTGCCGCCCATCGCGTGATCGATCTCCTCGTCGGTGGGCTTCGGGATCTGGCGCAGGAGCGCGGTCGCCGACATCACCTGGCCCGACTGGCACCAGCCGCATTGCGGCACGTCCGACGCGGCCCAGGCGGCCTGCACGGCGGAGATCTCCGGCCCCTCCATCCCCTCGATGGTGGTGACGGACGCATTTTCGATCATCCCGACCGGCGTCACGCAGGACCGTCGGGGCATCCCGTCCAGCATGACGGTGCAGGCCCCGCACTGGGCGACCCCGCAACCGAACTTCGTGCCGGTCAGGCGCAGCTCGTCGCGCAGGACCCAGAGCAGAGGGGTGTCGGGATCGACGTCGAGGGACATCTCGCGCCCGTTGACGGTCAGGTGGATCATGGCGGCCTCCCGGTGGCTTTGGCGGCCACCTAGCGGCCGAAGGCGCTGCGTCAAGAGGTCGCGCTCCCTCGGCGGAGCTTTCCGCTCAGCCGGCCTCGCGGCCCGTCCCGGCGGCAGGCGCGGTCTCGTCGCCGCCGACGACGCCCCGCAGCGCCTCGAGGGTGGCCCGGTAATGTTCGGTCAGCAGCTCGCAGGCCAGATCCGTCTTGCGGTCGATGGCCGCTGCGAGAATGGCCGCATGTTCCGCAGCCGCGCCCTCGCGCCGCTGGACGTTGGGGTGGACCTTCATCGACAGGCTGCGGTAGCGCACCGCCTGATCCATCATGGTCGAGCAGAAGCCGAGCAGCCAGCTCGAGCCGCACCGCTCGAGGAGCAGCATGTGGAAGGCCTTGTGCAGATGCTCCCACTCCTCGGCCAGATCGCGCCCGGACGCGTCAGGCACCCGCCGATTGGTCCGTGCCAGCCGGTGATAGGCGAGCACGAGATTCTCCTCCCAGGCGACGTCGCCCTGCGCGATGGACTCGCGCAGGGCCAGGGTCTCGAGCCAGATCCGGGTCTTCACCAGCTCTTCGAGCCCCGCCATCGAGATGCCCGCCACGAAGAAGCCGCGCTGGCTCTTGCGCTCGACGAGCCCTTCCGAGGAGAGGCGGTTCAGCGCCTCGCGCACCGGGGCGATGCCGATGCCGTAGCGCTCCGAGATGCCCTCGATATGGAGCTTCACGCCGGGAAAGAGCTCGCCCCTCAGGATGTCGCGGCGGATCCGGTCGTGGGCCTGTTCCGACAGGTTCCGCGCTTCGGGCGGCGCCTTCTCCGCAGCACTCGTCATCACGCAGCTCCGATGGGCTGATTCGCCTTGTTCCAGAAGACGAGACGCTTTTGCAGCCAGGCCACGGTGAAGAAAAGGGCCAGTCCGAGGAGGCTCAGATAGAGGATCAGCGCGAAGACGCGCGGCGTGTCCATCTGGCTGGCCGACTGGCGGATGAGCGCGCCGAAGCCGCGCCCGCCGCCGAGGAACTCGCCCGTGATGGCGCCCGCCATCACCCCCACGGCCGCGATCTTCAGCCCGGTGAAGATGTGCGGCAGCCCGTTCGGCAGCTTGAGCCGCAGCAGCGTCTGCAGCCGAGAGGCGCCCATCGCCTTGAACAGCATCCGCTCGTTCTCGGAAGCGGAATAGAGGCCTGCCGCCGTCGAAACCACGATGGGGAAGGTGGCGATGAAGGCCGCGAGCGCCACCTTCGAGGCGATGTCGAAGCCGAGCCACGCGATGAAGAGCGGCGCGAAGGCGACCTTCGGCATCGTGTCGATCGCCACGAGATAGGGCATGACCGCGCGCTCGCCGAACTTCGTCTCGCCGACGAGCACGCCCAGCGAGAAGCCGATGCCCGTGGCCAAGAGGAAGGCCCAGAACACCGTCCGCGTCGTCGTCCAGAGCGCCTCGAGCATGTACCCCCCCGAAAGGAGGTTCTTGCCCACGAAGATCAGGTCGTCGAGCGTCTCGCCGGGGCTCGGCAGGATGATGGGCGAGACCCAGGCCATGCGCGCGGTGGCCAGATCCCAGATCGCCACCACGACGACGGCGAGGGCGAGCATCGCCACCCAGCGCGGCACCCGGTCGATCAGCGCCTCATGCTCGACCCAGACGGTATCGCGGCTGTCGAGAGTGTCGGTCATTGGTGGGCCTCCTTGCCGAGCAGGTCGCGGATGTGGCCGACGATCTGGCCGAACTTCGGCGTGTTGATCATCTCGAGCGTGCGGGGGCGGGGCAGGTCGATCACGATTTCCTCGACCACCCGGCCCGGACGCGGCTTCATCACCAGCACCCGGTCGGACAGGATCACCGCCTCGGCGAGCGAGTGGGTCACGAGGAAGGCCGTGGCCTCCTGCTCGGCGCAGATCCGCTGCAGCTCCATGTTCATGAAGTCGCGCGTGAGCTCGTCGAGCGCCGAGAAGGGCTCGTCGAGCAGCAGGACCGCCGGCTCCGAGATCAGCATCCGGCAGATCGAGGCCCGCTGCGCCATGCCGCCGGACAGCTCGCCCGGGAAGACCCGGGCGAAATCGCCGAGACCCACCAGCGACAGCAGCGCCTGTGCGCGCGGCAGCGCGGCCTTCGCCGCCGCCCGCCCCTCGCGGATCTCGATGGGAAGCACGATGTTCTCGATCGTGGTCTTCCAGGGCAGGAGCGTTGCCTGCTGGAACATCATGCCGATATCGGGGCGCGGCCCCGTCACCGGCCTGCCGTCCAGCACGACGCGCCCCCGCGTGGGCGGCAGAAGCCCCGACATGATCTTCAGAAGCGTCGACTTTCCGCAGCCGGAGGAGCCGACGACCGAGACGAACTCGCCCTTGCGCAGGGTCAGATGCACGTCCTGCAGGGCGACCAGCCGGTTGTTGGCATAGGTCTTCGACAGGCGCTCGATCTCGTATATCGGCCGCGCGGGGGCGGCCGTCTCCGGGATCCGGGCACGGGGCTCTGCCATCGCCATCAGCTGTTCCAGCCTTCGACGAACTCGTTGGTATAGACCGAGGCCAGATCCTCGATCGGCTCGGAGAGGGCGCCCGAAGCCACGGCGGAATCGTGGATCGCCTGCCAGTGCTCGGGCGGCTGGTAGCCGTAGCCCTTGCCGATGAAGGCCTCGGTCGGGGTCATGCGGTTGACCACGCCGTCATAGAGCGAGGCCGCGTAATCCTGCTCGCCCTCCTGCGGGTTGCCGGCCGCGCAATGGGCCAGTGCCTTCTCCTTGTTGGCCGGATCCGAGGCAAAGCGCGTGCCGCGCACCAGCGCCCGGCCGAAAGCGGGGGCAAGCTCGGGCATGGCCTGCATCTGGCTTTCCAGCATGGCGATGCCGTTGCCGAAGAAGCCGAGGAAGGCCTCGGGCGTGATCTCGCGCAGCGTGAGGCCGCGCGCGGCAAGGATCGCCGCATCCGAGACCGCGCCCGCATAGGCCGCCACCTCGTCGCGCAGGAAGGCCACCGCCGCCGTGCCGCCGTCGCCCACCGGCAGGAAGCTGTAATCGGCCCCCTCGGTCATGCCCGCCTCGGTCAGGATGGCGCGGGTGAAGGAGACCTCGGCCCCGTCCGCGGTGCCCACGCCGATGACCTGGCCCTTGAGGTCGGCCGGGGTCTGATAGGCGCTGTCCTCCTTCACGAGGAGGCCGAAGACCGACTTCGGATAGAGGTTGTAGAGGAACTTGACGTCCACCCCGCGCGCGCGCGCGCCGAGCGTCGGGCCCGGTCCCGGCGCGCCGATCTGTGCCTGTCCCGCCGACATGGCCTGAAGCACGGCCGAAGAGCCGTCGATGGCCTCGAGCCGGGGCTCGAAGCCTTCTTCGGCGAAGTAGCCTTCGCCCACCGCCACCCAGTAGGGCAGCCAGGTCAGGGCGGAGGGATTGGGGACGGCGAAATTCACCGCCGTCTGGGCGCGGATCAGGCTCGGCGCCCCGATGGCAAGGCTCGCGACGCTTCCGGCGGTCAGAAGGCCGAAGCTGCGACGGCTCAGTCTGGTCGTGCTGGTCATCTTGTTGTTCCTCCCGTTGTCGGACGTTCCGCCCCGACGAGGGGCGCTCCCTCCGCGACTCAGCGTATACCATTCGAGCCACAATTCAAAAAAATATACGAAACGGAAGATCAGGCGTTTTCATATCTTGATCTGCCGCCCGATACCGGGAACGCTTTGTCATCACGAGTCGCGGCCGGGAGGGCTGCGGCCCGCACGCGACTGTTCAGGAGGAGTGACAGATGGCGGCCTACGTCCTACCCACCGCGGCGCAAGCCCACCTCGATGTCGTCGGCAGCGACGAGAAATTCCCGGTGCGCCGCGTCTATTGCATCGGCAAGAACTACGTCGCCCACATCCGCGAGATGAATGCGGACGAGCGCGACCCGCCGGTGATCTTCATGAAGCCTGCGGATGCGGTGGTGCGCAACGGCGGCGAGATCCCCTATCCGGTCTTCACCGAGAACTTCCATTACGAATGCGAGCTCGTGGTGGTGCTGAAGTCGGGCGGCTACAACATCTCGGTCGCCGATGCCGCCAGCCACATCTACGGCTATGCCGTGGGCCTCGACATGACGCGGCGCGACCATCAGAAGGGCGTGCTGGAAAAAGGCCTGCCGTGGGAGGTCACGAAGGCCTTCGACCTCTCGGCCCCGATCGGCCCCGTCACCCGCGCCGAGGAGTGCGGGGTGCTGACCTCGGGCCAGCTCACGCTGAAGGTGAACGGGGAGGTCAAGCAGGATGCCGACATCGGGCTGATGATCTGGAAGGTCGACGAGATCATTGCCAAGCTCTCCGAGCAGCACCGCCTTCAGCCGGGCGACATCATCATGACCGGCACGCCCGCGGGCGTGGGCGCGGTGGTGACCGGAGACGTGCTCGACTGCACGATGGAGGGGCTCGAGCCGATGCAGGTCCGCATCGGGCCGAAGGCCGTCTGACAGCCGTGGTGCGCGCGGCCGATCTCCTCGCGCTCGGCACGGCGACGCTCGGCGAGGCCTGGCCCGGCGCGCGTCTGCCGGGCCTGCCGCTCCGCCCGCTCGCGCCGGGCATGGCGCTGGCGGGGCCGGCCTTCACGGTCCGCTGCCGGGCGGGCGACAATCTCGCGCTCCACCGCGCGCTTGCGGTGGCGCGGCCGGGCGAGGTGCTGGTGGTCGATTACGAAGCCAGCCTCGACAGCGGTCCCTTCGGCGAGATCATGGCGCTCGCGGCCATGGCGCGGGGTCTCGCGGGCCTTGTGATCGACGGAGCGGTGCGGGACAGTGCCCAGATCGCGGATCTGGGCTTTCCGGTCTTCGCCCGCGGGCTCGACATCCGCGGCACGACCAAGACCGACCGGGGCCAGCTGGGCGCGGTCTTGAGGTTCGGGCGGGCCTCTGTCGGGCCCGGCGACATGGTGGTGGCGGATGCGGATGCCGTGTTGATCCTGCCGCGCGACGAGGCCGGGGCGGCGCTGGCCGCGGGCCGCGCGCGGGCCGGCCGCGAGGAAGAGATGAAGCGCCGGATCGCCGCGGGCGAGACGACGCTCGCGATACTCGGACTGATGAAGGAGGCTTGAATGAGCGACACCGTGGTGGGCATTGCCGGAACCGGGCGCATGGGCACGGCCTTCGCCCGCCGCCTCCGCGAGACGGGGACCCCGGTCCGGGTCTGGAACCGCAGTTCCGACCGGACGGGCGCCGCGGTCGATGCCGGCGCCGAGGCCGTGGCGCTCGAAGCGCTGGCCGAGGCCGATCTCGTTCTTCTGTCGCTGACCGATGCCGCCGCAGCCGAGGCGGTGCTGGCGGGCATGGGCGCGGCGCTGGCGGGCCGCATCGTGGTCGAGATGTCGACGCTCCTGCCCGATCAGGCCGAGGCGCTCGAGGCGCAGGCCACGGCGCTCGGGGCGCAGTTCCTCCATTGCCCGGTGGGCGGCACCGTGGCCCCCGCGCTGAAGGGCCAGCTTCTGGGCTTCGCGGGCGGGCCGGCCGAGACCCTCGAACAGGCCCGGCCGGTGCTCGAACGGCTCTGCCGTCGCGTCGAGCATCTGGGGTCCGTCGGGGCCGCGGCCCGGATGAAGCTCGCCGTGAACCTGCCGCTCGCGCTCTACTGGCAGACGCTGGGCGAGAGCCTCCTCCTCCTGCGCGGGGCGGGCATTCCGGCCGAGCAGGCGATCGGCCTGATGGCCGAAAGCTCGGGCGGTCCCGCGGTGCTGAAGAACCGCGCGCAGGTGGTGGTGGAGACCCTGGAAGGGGCCGATCAGCGCGGCACCTTCGACATCGCGGGCCTCGCCAAGGATCTGCATCTGGCTCTGGCCCTTGCCGAGCGCGAGGGGGCGGCGCTGCCGCTCTCCGCCGCCGCCGAGGAGCGTTATCGGGCGGCGCTGGAGGCGGGCCTCGGCCGGTTCGACGGCGCAAGCCTCGCGCGGCGGACGGCCGAAGGCTGATGGAGCTCCTTTCCTCGGGCACGATCTTCGCGCTCATCGCGGCGCTGGCCGCGGCGGGTGCGGTGACGGGGTTCCTCGCGGGCCTGTTCGGGATCGGCGGCGGCGCGATCTCGGTTCCCGTCTTCTTCGAGGTCTTCCGGCTGCTCGGCCACGATCCCGAAGTGGCGATGCCGCTCGCCGTGGGCACCTCGCTTGCGGTGATCGTGCCGACCTCGCTCGTCTCGGCCTACGGGCACCTGCAGCGCGGCACGGTCGACAAGGATCTGCTGAAGGTCTGGGCGCTGCCGATCCTCATCGGCGTGGCGCTCGGCTCGGCGCTGGCCAGCGTCGCGCCACCGCGGCTCTTTCAGGGCGTCTTCGTCTGCGTGGCGCTGCTCATCGCGACGAAGCTCCTGACCGGGGGCAAGTGGCGGCTGTCCGAGGGCCTGCCGCGCCGCGCGATCCTGCGCCTTTACGGCGCGGTGGTGGGGCTCGTCTCGGCGCTGATGGGCATCGGCGGCGGCGCGGTCTCGAACCTGATCCTCACGCTCCATGGCGTGCCGATCCACCGTGCCGTCTCGACCGCGGCCGGCGTGGGCGTGCTGATCGCCGTCCCCGGCACGATAGGCTACATGATCGCGGGCTGGGGCCGGCCCGACCTGCCGCCCGACGCGCTGGGGTTCGTCTCGGTGGCGACCTTCCTCCTGACGATCCCGACCTCGATCCTGACCACGCGCTTCGGCGTGGCGCTGGCGCACCGGCTGTCGAAGGAATGGCTAGCGCGCAGCTTCGGCTGCTTCCTGCTCCTTGTCTGCGCGCGGTTCCTCGTGGCGATGATCGCGGGGGACGGGTGAGGGGACCCGCCCCCGGCGCGCGTTACAGATCCTCGCGCGGGACGACCGCGCCCGCCGTCTCGCCGGGGCGCAGGCGGGTGAACCGGCCGCCGCCGAGATAGGCCCAGCTCACCCCCTCGGAGGTGGCGAGATAGCCCTCGGCCGCGGCCATCTCGGGCTGCGGATGGCGCGGCAGCACCACGAGCTTCATCAGCGCGAGATAAAGGAGGGCGCCCAGCGGGAAGCCCACGAAGACGGAATAGTCCGACCACCAGGCTGCCGCCGCCCCCGCGACGATCCAGGCCACGAGGCCCGCGGGATTGAAGCCGCCCGCGTAGCGGTACTGGCCCTGCGGATCGTAGAGGGCAGGCACGTTCACCCGCCGGCCGCGCAGCACATAGTAATCCGCCACCATGATCCCGCCGATGGAAAGCAGGAAGGCGCCGCAGTAGCCGAGGAAGGTGAAGAGGTTGTTCAGGATCTCCCACGGGAAGCAGAGCGTGCCCACGACCCCCGCCAGCGCTACGCCGATGCGGTAATCGATCCGGCGCGGCGCGAGGTTGACGAAGGTCAGTGCGGCCGGGATCAGGTTGGCCGAGTTGTTCGTCGACCATTGCGCCAGCACGACGAGGAGGAGAAGCGTGAGGAGCGAGAGGCCCTGCGCATCCCCCTGGATCACCTCGATCGGGTTCCAGTTGCCGGTGGCGATGAACGAGACCCCGCCGATGCCCGCGACCAGCGCCTGAGTGACGGGCAGCGCCACGAGCTGGCCCAGGAACACCGCGCGGTTGCGGCTGAGGAAGCCGCGCGCGCCGGGCTTCACCGCGATGAAGCGGGTCAGGTTCGGAATGTCGATGGCCATGGTCGACCAGAAGCCGAGGTTGGCGATGAAGAGCGCGAGCAGCGACATCTGCCCCTCGGCGCGGAAGGTCCAGATGTTGAGCCCCTTGGTCTCGGCGATCCCCTCGAGGCTGAAATACATCCAGACCGAGATGGCGATGATCGCGGGCGCGGCCAGCGCCGCCAGCCGCTCGACCGAGCGGATGCCCGCCATGGTGCTCGCGATCTGGAGGAGGCCGAAGAGGAGATACCAGACGAACCAGTTCGAGACGCCGAGGACATATTCGCCGATCCCGTTCAGGGCCAGCGCACCGAGATAGGTCTGGATGCCGAACCACATCGCCGCCACCAGCCCGCGCGAGAGCGAGGGCAGGTGGGTGCCGTGGATGCCGAAGGGCGCCCGCAGATAGACCGCGAAGGGCACGCCATGCTCGGTGCCGATGTCGGCCGTGAGCAGCATGAAGGCGCCGATGGTGAGGTTGGCCGCAAAGATGGTGAGGATCACCGTGGCAAGCGGCACGCCTCCGCCCACGCCCGCGGCGCCCAGCGAGTAGGTGGCGATGATGACGGCGATGCCGACCCAGATCCAGCCATAGCCGATCATCCCGATGGGACGCTGGTTGAGGTGGGTGGGCAGGATCGATTCCTCGATCAGGGCCGAGCGGTCGTGCTCGGCGCGTCGCAGCTGGTCGGCCAGTGTCATTTTTTCTCCCCGTTGGACGGCCGGCGGGCCGGTCCGCCGCCTGTCGGGAAGGAACCGGGCGCCGCCGCGCGGCTCTGCGCATCGGGGTCCGGCGCGCGGCCCCCGGCGCGCATGTCTCGCGTCCGGCGCCGGAGGTCAAGCGCCTCCGGTGCCGCGTGCCGTGGCCTGATGAGGCCGGGCTCGGCAGAGGCCGGAGCCTCTGCGCGAAAGCCGCCGGGCGTGCGGCGGCCCGTCAGCCGCTCGGCATCCTGCCTGCGGCCGAGGCGGCTTCCGCATCCATCCAGAAGATCTCGAACACATGGCCGTCCGGATCGTGCAGGGTGCGCAGATACATCCAGCCGTGGTCGTCCGCGGGCTTGGGCTCTGTCGCCCCCGCCCCGAGCGCCGCATTCAGAAGATCGTCCACCGCGTCGCGGCTGTCGCGCGACAGGGCGAGCAGCACCGAGGTCGCGGTGCGCGGATCGGCGCGCGGCAGGGTGGCGAACTGATCGAACCGGGCATGGGTGAGCAGCATGAGCCGGATCGAGCCGGAAATGGCGATGCAGGCGGCCGTCTCGTCGGTGAAGGCCTCCTCGAGCTGGAAGCCGAGCGACAGATAGAAGGCTATGGACCGATCGAGGTCCGCGACGGGCAGGTTGACATAGATCGACTGGGGCATGGGGCTCCCTCGCTGTCCGATGGTGCGGCCGGGCCGCATGGACAGGAAACGGAGCGACGGGGCCCGCCGTTCCCTCCGCCGCTGCGCGAGAGGCGCGGGACAGGACTGAACGGGCCGCCGTCAGGCCCGTTCCTCAGGATCCCGGACGCGCCGTCTCCGGCGCATCCCCGTCGTCAGAGATGGTCGGGCTGCGGCATCCCCAGCACATGATAGCCGCCGTCCACCCGGACGATCTCGCCCGTGGTGCAGGCGCCATAGTCCGAGGCGAGCCATGCCGCCGTGCCGCCCACCGCTTCGAGCGTCGCGTTCGCCCGCAGGGGCGCGTTGGCCTCGGTGTGGCGGAAGGTGGCGCGCGCGCCCGCGATGGCCGCGCCCGCGAGCGTCTTCATCGGGCCGGGCGAAATCGCATTCACCCGGATCTTCTGCGGCCCGAGGTCATTGGCGAGATACCGCACCGCCGATTCCAGCGCCGATTTCGCCACGCCCATCACGTTGTAATAGGGCGTCACCCGGTTCGACCCCTGATAGGTCAGCGTCAGCAGCGCGCCGCCGTCGGGCATGAGCTCCGAGGCGCGCCGCGCGATGTCGATGAAGGAATAGCACGAGATCGTCAGCGAATTGCGGAAGTTCTCGCGCGAGGTGTTGATGAAGCGTCCGGCGAGTTCGGTCTTGTCCGAATAGGCGATTGCATGGACCACGAAGTCGAGCGTGCCCCAGCGATCCTTCAGCGCGCCGAAGCAGGCGTCGAGCGAGGCATCGTCCATCACATCGACATCGACGAGGAAGTCCGAGCCGACCGAGGCCGCCAGCGGCTCGACCCGCTTGCCGAACGCCTCGCCCTGATAGGAGAAGGCGAGTTCGGCCCCTTCGGCGGCCAGGGCGCGTGCAATGCCCCAGGCGATCGAGCGGTCGTTCGCGACCCCCATCACCAGACCGCGTTTACCCTTCATCAGATCGGCCATCGCCGCACCCTCAGTTGTTGAACTTGCTCAGGAGCAGACTGGCGTTGGTGCCGCCGAAGCCGAAGCTGTTGGACAGGACCGAGTCGATCTCGACCCCCTCGCGCAGGGTGGTGGCGATCTCGTCCGGCTGGATCTCGGGGTCGAGCTGGGTCACGTTGGCCGAGGCCGCGATGAAGTCGCCCTGCATCATCAGGATCGAATAGATCGCCTCGTGCACGCCGGTGGCCCCCAGCGAATGGCCGGTGAGCGACTTGGTGGAGGAGATCGGCGGAACCTTGCCCTCGCCGAAGATCCGCCGGATCGCGCGCACCTCGGTCACGTCGCCCGCGGGCGTCGAGGTGCCGTGTGCGTTGATGTAATCGACCCGGCGCCCCTCGGGCAGCGTGCCGAGCGCCAGCCGCATCGACCGCTCGCCGCCTTCGCCCGACGGCGCCACCATGTCGGCCCCGTCCGAGGTGGCCCCGTAGCCGGTCACTTCGGCATAGATCTTCGCGCCGCGCGCCAGCGCATGCTCGAGCTCTTCCAGCACGACCACGCCGCCGCCGCCCGCGATCACGAACCCGTCGCGCGTGGCGTCGAACGGCCGCGAGGCGGTCTCGGGCGCATCGTTGTATTTCGACGACATGGCCCCCATCGCGTCGAAGAGGCAGGAGAGCGTCCAGTCGAGCTCTTCCCCGCCGCCGGCGAAGACGATGTCCTGCTTGCCCATCTGGATCAGCTCGGTGCCGTTGCCGATGCAATGGGCCGAGGTGGAGCAGGCCGAGGTGATCGAATAGTTCACGCCCTTGATCTTGAAGGGCGTGGCAAGGCAGGCCGAGTTGGTCGAGCTCATGCAGCGCGTCACCATGAAGGGACCCATCCGCTTGGGCGAGCCCTTCTCGATGACGATCTTGTGGGCCTGGAAGAAGTTCGAGGTCGACGGCCCGCCCGAGCCCATCACGAGACCGGTGCGCGGGTTCGAGACCTCGGTGGCCTCGAGGCCCGAATCCTTGATCGCCTGCTCCATCGCGATGAAGTTGTAGGCGGCTCCGGCGCCCATGAAGCGCAGGTCGCGCTTGTCGACATGGTCCTCGAGCACGAGATCGGGCATCCCGTGGATCTGGCTGCGGAAGCCGTGGTGGGCATAGTCCTCCGAGAAGGAGATGCCCGAGCGGCCGGCGCGCAGGCTCGCTTCCACTTCGGCGGCATTGTTCCCGATCGGCGAGACGATGCCGATCCCGGTGATGACGACGCGGCGCATCGGTGTTCCTCCCCCTCGATCAGGCCGCAGCGGCCAGACCGACTTTCATGTCCTTGACGCTGTAGATCTCTTCGCCATCGGCGAAGACGCGGCCGTCCGCCACGCCCATCTTGAGGCGGCGGTCGATCACGCGGGTGAAATCGACGTGGTAGGTGACGAGCTTGCGGTCCGGGCGGACCATGCCCGAGAGCTTCACCTCGCCCACGCCGAGCGCGAAGCCCTGGCCCTGCCAGCCGCGCCAGCCGAGGTTGAAGCCCGTGAGCTGCCAGAGCCCGTCGAGCCCGAGGCAGCCCGGCATGACTGGATTGCCCGGGAAATGGCATTCGAAGAACCATAGGTCGGGATGGATGTCGAACTCGGCCACGACATGCCCCTTGCCATGCAGCCCGCCATCGGCCGAAATGTCGGTGATGCGGTCCATCATCAGCATCGGCGGCAACGGGAGCTGGGCATTGCCAGGCCCGAAGAGCTCGCCCCGCGCGCAAGCCAGCAGCGCCTCTTTGTCGAAGCTCGTCGGATAGTCCGCCATTTTTCTCCCGTCCGTCCCTGGGTCAACCGCTTCCCCTTAGCACCCGTACGGAAGGGCTGGCAAGGGCGGCGCCCTGCGTCACCGGGGCAGCGGGCCGTCAGAAAAACATGGGTCTTTCCGTTTGAATTTTGCGCCCGCAATGGGATAAGATGCATTTCATGGCAGATGGAATGATGGCACGATCGGCAATCGAACGCGGCACCGACTGGCTGGCGAAGGGCGGCCTGCGCCCGACGCGGCAGCGCGTGGCGCTGGCGGCGCTTCTGGTCGGCGACGGTCGCGACCGGCATGTGACGGCGGAAAGTCTTTTCGCCGCAGCCGGCCAGTCCAACGACAAGGTCAGCCTCGCCACCGTCTACAACACGCTGCGCGCCTTCTGCGAAGCGGGCCTCATGCAGGAGGTCGTGGTGGATGGCGCACGCAGCTATTTCGATACGCGCGTCGACAACCATCCCCACTTCTACTGGGAAGATACGGCCGACCTCTTCGACGCCCCGGCCGACCAGCTCGAGATCAGCCGCATTCCCGAACTGCCGCCGGGCGCCGAGCTGAGCCGGGTCGACGTGGTCATCCGCCTCAAGCGTACCTGATCGGCAATTCCCGCTTTATTGCGCAGCGTCTGCCGCTTCTGCGGGCAGGCGTCGCTTTAGCCGGCCCGGCCGCGGAACCGGTGGCCCGGCCATGTGTTGGCGGAGCCTGGACCACGAAAGGGGGCAGGTTATGCTGATACGGTTCGGCTACGACATCTCGCTGCAATGCGAGGTCCCGACGCCGATGATCTGCCTTCTCGACATCCGCGATGAAGAGCGCGGGGCGCTTCGGATCCCCGAGACCGCGGAGGCCGATCCTTCGGTGCCGATGACGGTGCATCACGACATGTTCGGCAACCGCTGCCGGCGGCTGGTGGCGCCGGCCGGCACCCTGCGCCTGACCGGCGGCGGGGTGATGGAGGATCCGGGCACGCCCGATCCCGAGGATTGGGGCGCGGCCGAGATCCCGGTGGCGGAACTGCCCGACGAGGTGCTGCCGTTCCTCCTCGGCTCGCGTTACTGCGAGACCGACCGGATCAGCCAGTTCGCCTGGGACATGTTCGGACAGGTGACGCCCGGCTGGGCACGGGTGCAGGCGATCTCGGACTTCGTCCATGGTCACATCCGCTTCGACTATGCCGCCGCAAGCTCGTTCCGCACGGCCTACGGGGCGTGGGAGGAAGGGACGGGCGTCTGCCGCGACTTCACCCATCTGGGCATCGCGCTCTGCCGCGCACTGAACATTCCCGCCCGCTACATCAACGGCTATCTGGGCGACATCGGCGTGCCTCCCGGCGGGCCGATGGATTTCTGCGCCTGGATGGAGGTCTATCTCGGCGGCCGCTGGCATGTGTTCGACCCGCGCAACAACCAGCGCCGGATCGGCCGCATCGTCATCGCACGCGGCCGGGATGCGGCGGACGTGCCGATGGTCCATTCCTTCGGGCCGCATCTGCTCACGAACTTCTTCGTGCGCTGCGAGGAAGTGGCGGAGACGGGCTGAGCCTCAGCCCGTCGGGATGGCGCCTGCGGCGGCGGCCGGGCCTCCGTCCACACCCCAGCGGGCGAGGATCTCGGCCGTGTCGGCCCCGGGCCGCGCGGGCGGAGAGGGCCGCGGGCCCGGGAAGTCGGAGAAGCGCGGGGCAGGGGCGGGCTGGGGCACGCCGCCCACGGTCACGAAGGTCTCGCGGGCACGGGCCTGCGGATGCTCCGGCGCCTCTGACCAGTCCAGCACCGGCGCCACGCAGGCGTCGGTTCCAGCGAAGAGAGCGACCCATTCGTCCCGCGGCTTCGTCCGCAGGATCCCGGCCAGCCGCGTGCGCTGCGCGGGCCAGTCGGCGGGCGGTCCCTGCCGCAGCTCCGCAGCTTCGGGGCCCAGCCGCTCGAGGAAGGTCCGCGCGAACCGGCCCTCGATCGGGGCCACGGCGAGGAAGCGGCCGTCGGCGCATTCGTAGGTGCCGTAGAACCAGGCCCCGCCGTCGAGGAGGTTCGCCTGCCGCCCGTCCTGCCAGGCGCCGCCGGCCCGGAAGCCCCAGATCATCGCGGCGAGCAGCGAGGCGCCCTCGGTCATGGCCGCGTCGACCACCTGCCCGCGCCCGGTCGTGCGCGCCTGCAGGAGGGCCGCCACCATCCCGAAGGCCAGCATCATGCCGCCGCCGCCGAAATCGCCGATGAGATTCAGCGGCACCGCCGGCGGCCGGTCGGCAGGCCCCAGCGCGCCGAGGACGCCCGAGAGCGCGATATAGGTCAGATCGTGCCCGGCGGTGGCGGCCAGCGGCCCGTCCTGCCCCCAGCCCGTCATCCGCCCGTAGACGAGGCGCGGATTGCGCGCATGACACTCCGCGGGCCCGAGCCCCAGCCGCTCCATCACGCCCGGCCGGAAGCCCTCCATCAGCCCGTCCGCCCGCTCCGCGAGATCGAGGAGCAGCGCCACCCCCTCGGGCCGCTTGAGGTCGATCGCGATGGAGCGCCGCCCGCGCGCCAGCACGTCGAACTCCGTGTCCATCAGCGGGATCTCGGCGCGCGCCGCGAGCGGATGGACGCGGATCACCTCGGCGCCCGCATCCGAGAGCATCATCGCCGCGAAGGGGCAGGGGCCGAGGCCCACCATCTCGACGATCCGCAGCCCCGCCAGCGGTCCGGCAGGGGCTTCTCCGGAAGCCTCCGGCCCGCCCTCGGCGAGGCTCACGCCATGCCCCTGAGGATCAGCATCTTCTGGATGTCCGAGGTGCCCTCGTAGATCTGGCACACCCGGACATCGCGGTAGATCCGCTCCACGGGAAAGTCGCGGCTGTAGCCGTAGCCGCCGAAGGTCTGGATCGCGTCCGACACGATCCGCTCGGCCGCCTCCGAGGCGAAGAGCTTGGCCATCGCGGCCTCGGTCAGGCAGGGCTGGCCCGCATCCTTCATCCGCGCCGCATGAAGCACCATCTGCCGCGCCGCCTCGAGCCGCGTCTTCGCCTCGGCAAGCCGGAAGCCCACCGCCTGATGCTCGATCAGCGGCCGCCCGAACGAGGTCCGCTCGCGCGCATAGGCCACCGCCGCCTCGAGCGCCGCCTGCGCCATGCCGACCGACTGGGCCGCGATGCCGATGCGCCCGGTCTCGAGGCTGGAGAGCGCGATCCGGTAGCCCTCGCCCTCGGCCCCGATCCGCAGCGCCTCGGGCACCCGCAGGCTGTCGAAGCGCAGCGCGCAGGTGTCGGACGCCTCCTGCCCGAGCTTGTCCTCGACCTTGACCACCTCGTAGCCCGGCGTGTCGGTGGGGGTGAGGAAGCAGGTGATGCCCTCCTTGCCCGTGCTTCCCTCCATCCGCGCGAACAGGATTGCCCAGCCCGCGAGCCGCCCCGAGGTGATGAAGACCTTCTCGCCGTCGATCACATAGTCTCCGCCCGCGCGCCGCGCCCGGCTGCGCAGCGCCGAGGCGTCCGAACCCGCATGGGCCTCGGTCAGGGCGAAGGCGCCGATGAAGGCGCCCTGTGCCGCCGGCCGCAGCACCCTCTCGCGCTGCGCGGGGCTCGCGAACCGCTGGAGGATCGCGTTGAAGGGGGCGTTATGCACGCTCATCACCGTCGAGACCGCGCCGTCGCCCGCCGCGATCTCGATCAGCGCCAGCGCATAGCTCATATAGTCGGCGCCGACGCCGCCCATCTCCTCGGGCACCGTCATGCCGAAGAACCCGAGCTCGCCCATCTGCGCGAGCACGGCCGGCTCGATCGCCTTGGCCTTCGCGCGGGCCGCGGCGCCGGGTGCCAGCACCTCGCGGGCGAAGGTGCGCGCCATCTCCTGCACGAGGCGCTGCTCGTCGGTCAGGACGCTCATTTCGGTGCCATCCGCAGCGCGCCGTCGAGCCGGATCGTCTCGCCGTTCAACATGGGGTTCGACAGGATGTGGAGCGCAAGGGCCGCGAATTCGGCCGGCCGGCCGAGCCGCGAGGGGAAGGGCACCGCCGCGCCGAGGCTCTCCTGCGCGGCCTCGGGCAGGCCCTTCAGCATCGCGGTCTCGAAGATGCCGGGGGCGATGGCGCAGACCCGGATGCCGAGCGGGGCGAGTTCGCGCGCGGCGGGCAGGGTGAGGCCCACGATGCCCCCCTTCGAGGCGGCATAGGCGGTCTGGCCGATCTGCCCCTCCCAGGCCGCCACCGAGGCGGTGTGGATCGCCACCCCCCGCTCGCCGGTCTCGAGCGGCGCGAGTTCCGCCGCCCCCGCCGCGAAGAGGCGCAGAAGGTTGAAGCTGCCCACGAGGTTCACCTCGACCGTGCGGCGGAACTCCTCGAGCGGCATGACGCCCGCGCGCCCGAGCATCTTCTTCGCCGGCGCCACCCCCGCGCAATTGACGAGGATGCGCGCCACGCCCTGCTCGGCCGCGGCCCGCGCCACCGCCGCTTCGGCGCCCTCGGCCGAGGCCACGTCGCAGCCGATGGCGAGCCCGCCGATCTCGGCCGCGACCGCCTCGGCCGCGGGCAGGTTGAAATCGAGGAGCGCCACCCGCGCCCCCGCCGCCGCCAGCGCCCGCGCCGTGGCCTCGCCCAAGCCCGATCCCGCGCCGGTGACGAGCGCCGCCTGATCCCGAAGGTCCATCAGATCACCTCCACCGCCAGCGCCGTCGCCTCGCCGCCGCCGATGCAGAGCGAGGCCACGCCGCGTCTCAATCCCCGCGCCCGCAGCGCCTCGATCAAAGTCACCACGATCCGCGCCCCCGAGCAGCCGATCGGATGGCCGAGCGCGCAGGCGCCGCCGTTCACATTGACCTTGTCGTGGGGCAGGTCTAGGTCGCGCATCGCGGCCATGGCCACCACTGCGAAAGCCTCGTTGATCTCGAAGAGATCGACCTCGGCCGCGCTCCAGCCCAACCGCTCGAGAAGCTTCCCGATGGCGAAGATCGGCGCCGTGGTAAAAAGGTTCGGCGCCTGCGCATGGCTTGCATGGCCGCGGATCGTGGCGAGCGGGGTCAGCCCCTGCGCCTCGGCCGCGCCGGCCGAGGCGATCACGAGCGCCGCCGCCCCGTCCGAGATCGAGGAGCTGTTGGCCGCCGTCACCGTGCCGCCCTCGCGGAAGGCGGGCCTGAGCTGGGGGATCTTCTCGGGGCGGGCGCGGCCCGGGGCCTCGTCAACCGCCACCCCGTCCACTGCCACCACCTCGGCCGCGAAGCGCCCCTCGGCAATGGCCGCCTGCGCCCGGGCCAGCGAGGCCAGCGCATAGGCATCCTGCGCGTCGCGGGTGAACTGGTAGGCCTCGGCGCAATCCTCGGCGAAGGTGCCCATGGCGCGGCCGCGGTCGTAGGCATCCTCGAGCCCGTCGAGGAACATGTGGTCCAGCACGCGCCCATGCCCGATCCGGTAGCCGCCGCGCGCCTTGTCGAGCAGATAGGGCGCGTTCGACATGCTCTCCATACCGCCCGCGACGACGATGCCCGCGCTGCCCGCCCGGATCATGTCATGCGCGGCCATGGCGGCCTTCATCCCCGAGCCGCAGACCTTGTTCAGCGTAGCGCAGGGCACCGAGAGCGGCAGCCCCGCGCCCAGAGCCGCCTGCCGCGCCGGCGCCTGCCCGAGGCCCGCGGGCAGCACGCAGCCCATCACGACCTCCTCGACCGCCTCGGGGGCGAGGCCCGCCCGCGCGAGCGCGGCCGAGATCGCCGCCGCGCCGAGCTCGACCCCCGTCCGGCCCTTGAGCGCACCCTGAAAGGCGCCCATCGGCGTCCGCGCCGCCCCCGCGATCACGATCGGTTCCGCTGCCATGAAGCCCTCCCCTGCCTGCTGACCGGCGGAGGCTAATCCGGCCTGCCCGCGCCGGGGAAGGGGAAAGGCCCCGCACCATGCCGTGACGTTCCGTAACGGTTCCTGCGACCGCCGGTGCCGTGCCGGAGTGGCGCCCCGCCCCCGCGGAGGCGGATCTCGCTTACGCCTCCGCTTCGGCGCAGATCAGGTGGAAGAAACTCCCCGTCACCGGCCCCCGGCTCGATCCGGTCTCGGCCACGGGCCGCCCCTCCGCATCCCGCACCTCCGCCAGCGGCGCATCCGGCTGTTCGAGGATGGTGGAATAATGGAACTCGTGGCCCCGCAGGCGCGCGCCCGCCGCATGGCCGGGCGCCTGCGCCAGAAGCCGCGCCGAGCGGTAGCCCAGATGCAGCCGCCGCCGCTCGAAGCTCGTGACGAGGCCCAGAAGCCCGGTCATCGCATGGCGTTCTCCCGCCGCAT
The DNA here is from genome assembly GCF_000012905.2 of Cereibacter sphaeroides 2.4.1. Taxonomy (NCBI): domain Bacteria; kingdom Pseudomonadati; phylum Pseudomonadota; class Alphaproteobacteria; order Rhodobacterales; family Paracoccaceae; genus Cereibacter; species Cereibacter sphaeroides. The sequence continues at coordinate 237,515 of NC_007494.2, forward strand.
CGATCAGCGCCTCGCCCAGCACCATGTAGCCGCCGCATTCGCCATGGACGGGCCGCGTCGCGGCATGGCGGCAGAGGCCTGCCCGGAAAGTTGCCGCCGCGGCCAGCCGGCCCGCGTGCAGCTCGGGATAGCCGCCCGGCAGCCAGACGAGATCGGCCTCGGGCGGCGCCTCGTCGGCGAGCGGCGAGAAGGGCAGGATCTCGGCCCCCGCCGCCCGCCAGCCCGCGATCAGATGCGGATAGACGAAGGAGAAGGCCGCATCCGACGCGAGCGCGATCCGCTGCGCCGGCGGTCGGGGCAGGGCGCCCGGCGGGCCGGCCCGGGTGTCGCCCGCGGCGGCCCGGATCGCGTCGAGATCGGCATGCTCCGCCAGCAAAGCCGCGAACTGCCCGATGGCCCCCTCCAGATCGGGATGCTCGCCCGCCTGCACCAGACCCAGATGCCGCTCGGGCAGCGCCAGATCGCGCCGCCGCGGCAGGGCGCCCCGCACCGGCAGCCCCAGCCGCTCCATCTCGCGCCGGATCAGGGTCTCGTGGCGCGGGCTGGCCACGTTGTTGAGGATCACGCCGCCGAGCGCCGGTGCGTCGGGATGCTGCGCGAAGCCGAGCGCGGTCGCCGCCGCCGACTGCGCCTGCCCGCTCACATCGAGGACGATCAGCACGGGCCAGCCGAAGCGCCGTGCGATCTCGGCGGCCGAGCCGCGCCCGCTCATCCCGGGCAGCGAGGTGCCGTCGTAGAGACCCATCGATCCTTCGGCCAGGGCCAGATCCGCCCCTTCCGCCGCCCGGACCAGCGCCGCGAGCAGCGCGTCCGGCATCGCCCAGCCGTCGAGATTGACCGAAGCCCGCCCGGCCGCCGCCCGATGAAAGGCCGGATCGATGTAATCCGGCCCGTTCTTGAAGGGCTGCACGGCGAGCCCCTGCGTGCGATAGGCCCGCAGCAGGCCCAGCGTCACCGTGGTCTTCCCCGATCCCGACCCGGGCGCTGCGATCAGGAGGCCGGGCGGCAACAGGGACGCGGTCGACATGGGCTCTTCCTCTGTGGCGGCAGATCGAGGCCCGCCCGGGGCCGGGGCGCAGCGCTCCGGCAGGCGCACCGCCTCCGGGCCGTCACCCGTCCAAGCCCGCTTTCACTCTGCCCAAATATCCTCGGGGGGAGGGTCCGGCCGCGAGGCCGGGCCCGTGGGGGGCAGACAGCCCCCTCTCTGTCGGCGCGCCCGGGCACAACGCCGCGCGTCCGGGCGCAGGTCTCCGTCTCAGGCCGCCTGATGCAGGCGCGGCGTGAAGAGCCCCGACGAGGCGAAGCGGCTGCCGGCCTTGGCCGCGGCCAGCACCGCGAGATCGGCCAGCGGCTCGATCAGCACCACCAGCATGTAGGCGCTGCCGAAGGTGGCGATGGAGGTCAGGTTCCCGGCCTCCACCCCCTGGCCCAGCAGGGCCCAGAAGGCGACCCAGGCCACCACGCCGCCCTGATAGGCGGTCGAGAGCGCGAGCGCCTGGCCGTAGCGCAGCTCCACATAGGGACAGTCGGGAGCGATGATCCGGTCGGCAAGCGCCTTGACGGCGAAGAGCGGCACGAGCAGCGTCGTGACGTTCATGCCATATTGCGGCAGGTCGAAGGGCGCGAAGAAGAGCCCCTGAACCAGCAGCCCGAGGGCGAGCCCTAGGGCTGCCGGCGCCGCTCCGAGGATCAGGAAAAGGGTCGAGCCTAGGATCAGGTGGACCTCCGAGACGCCCACCGGATAATGCGGGAAGATCTCGAAGAAGGTGAAGACGCAGGCCGTGGCGATCAGCGCGCGTGCCGCGAGGGACAGGAGACCCTTCTCGCGAATGGCCTCCCAGCCCAGCTTCAGCGTGTAGAGACCCGCCGTGGCGGCGGTGGCATAGCCTGCGATGAGCTTGGCGCCGGTCACCAGACCGGGTTCGATATGCATGTGGTCCTCCTGGCCGTCATCCCCGACGGCGGTGGGGTGGAGCCGGTCTCCCGGCGGACAGGCGCTTGCGCGCTCGACGGCAGGTCTCCTGACTCGCGGGTCGCGGCCTTCCCCGAACCTTCCCGGGCCCTTTCGGTCCAGTGGCGTCTTCGGGGCGGGCTCGCCGCTCACAGTTGCGGGGGCAGTCGCGGAACTGGGGTCAGCACCCCTCACCGCGTTCCCTTTTCATCCCTTGACCTTGCGGCGTTCGGGAACCGTCATAGCCCGGCGTGACAGATCCCGGTGCCCGCGTCAACTGCGGCACGGGCAGGCCGGGCCTTTGCCCAAGGCGGACAGCCAGCGACCGGACGTCGCGGCCGCGCGCCCGGGGCCCCGCGGCGGCTGTCGGCCGCGGCAAGAGCGCGCTCCCTCGCAGGTGCAGCAAGATGCGGTCCGCGCATGACTTTCGGCCGTCAAGCCGCTCATCCTGCGGCATAATGCAGCGGTCAGCGTCCCGTTCGCTGCATGACGGGACTGCAGGGGCGCCGGTAGACGCTGCTGCGCCGCAGCAATATGTTCCCGCCATCAATCGGCCTGCCGTCATGGGCCCGCCCTTCTGGAAAGAGTCTCAAGATGAAAACGATCATGGCCGCCGCCGCCGCTACGATGATGCTGGTTCCCGCCGCCTTTGCAGGCGAGATCGCGCTGAAGGCCCCGATGCAGGCCCAGAGCCTGCACGAGGGCGCGCTCGATCTCGTGGCCTACCGCCGCGATCTCGCGGAAGGCGGGCTCGAAGTCACTGCCGCCTTCCGCGCCCGCACGCCGTCGGGCGAGCCGCAGGTGGTCAAGATGCTCCTCGCCGATCAGGACCGGGTGCAGTTCTCGATGCCGTCCGACCTGCGCACGGTCTATACCTTCGCCCGCGTTGCGGATCAGGTGACGATCACCGCCGAACCCGTGGCCTTCAGCCTCGCCTCGCAGTGAGCGCACCCCGCGCCCGCGCGACCCGCGCTGACAGCAAAAGGCCGGACCCTCGGGTCCGGCCTTTCCCTTGTGGCGCACGCCCCCGCCTCAGCGCAGGCGATGGATCTGGGCCAGATGGAACTGGCCGAGCCAGGTCTCCGTGAGCGGCACGCCGTCCTGCGCGATATAGGCGCGCAGGTCCACCGTGTCCGTCTCGGCCGGGGCCTTCAGGTCGAAGGTCAGCCGCCAGCGATCCGTCCCAACCACCCGCACGACGAAGGGATTGACCACCTTCACCCCTTCGGGCGCCGAGATCTCGGGCGTGGCCCCCTCGCGCGGGTCGAGCCCTTCGAGCGCCGGGCCCGCGAAGTCGAGCACGACCTTGATCGCATCCTTCGGACGGGGCTGGCCGGGCACGCCGCCATTGCCCACCTGCGTGGCGACGGTGCGGGCGAGCGGCATCTCGACGGGGGGCTCGTCCACCCAGTGCATCCGGTAGTCGAAGCGCAGCTCGTCTCCGGCCTTGGGCGCGGTCTCCGGGTTCCAGAAGGCCACGATATTGTCGTAGATCTCGTCGTCGGTGGGGATCTCGACCAGCTGCACCGCGCCCGCGCCCCAGTCCGAGGTGGGCTCGATCCAGACGGCCGGGCGCTTGTCGTAGAAGACCCCGTCATCCTGATAATGGTTGAAATCCCGGTCGCGCTGCACGAGGCCGAAGCCCTTGAGCCCGCGGTCGAGGTAGCTCGAGGTCACCACGCGGTCGGGGTTGTTCAGCGGCCGCCAGATATGCTCGCCCGCGCCGGTATGGATCATGAGCCCGTCGGTGTCGTGCACTTCCGGCCGCCAGTCCGCGGACTGGAAGCGGTTGCTCTCGGAATACCAGAACATCGAGGTGAGCGGCGCCACGCCCAGACGCTCGACCGGGGCGCGGAAGAAGAGGCGGCTCGAGATGTCCATGACCTGGCCCTTGCCGGGCGTGTCGCGCATCACCATCCGGTAGGCGCCGGTCACGCTCGGCCCGTCCATCAGTGCGTTCACGATGGTCGCGCCGTCCGGCCCGGGCTCGAGGTAGAACTCCGTGAACCGCGGGAACTCCTCGGGGATCGAGAGGCCGGTGTTCAGCGCCACGGCGCGCGCCGACAGCCCGTACTGGCGCAGGGCGCCGTCGCTGCGGAAATAGGCCGCGCCCAGAAACGAGATCCAGTCGCTCTTCATGTCCGGCCGCATGAGCCGGAAGCCCGCGAAGCCCGCGTTCGTCTCGAGACCGTGCGCCGGGCTGTCCTCGGGCATCTCGAAATAGTCGGGGCTGTAGACCACCTCGCGGGCTTCGCCCTCGGCCACGGTGAAGATCTTCACCGGCTGGCGGAAGTAGGTGCCGAGATGGAAGAACTGCGCGAACGTGTCTCCCACCTGCACCGAGGCCGCATCGCGGAAGCGGATGCGCCAGTGCGCGTCGTAGTCGATCTTCTCCAGCACCTCGGGATGCTCGATCGGGGTCGGCGCATAGGGCTGGCGCGCAAGGGTTGCGGCGCGCTCGGCCAGAAGGTCGAAGGAGAAGGCGGACGGCGCCGAGAACACCGGGCCGGAGGAGGCCGCCGCGGGGACGGGGGTTTCCTGTGCGAGAACGGCGCCTGACAGCGACAATGCGGCCAGGAGGCTGAGGGCGGTCAGTCTGAAGGGCGGCGAGGACAAGGTCTGCTCCATTATGCTTCCGGCGCGGAAGCCCGAGCGATGCGATGTGGGCGAATCGGCGCCAGATCAAGACCAACTTGCAGCGGCCGCCGCCGTTCAGCGGCCCTGCGCCCAAGAAGCGCAGCCTTTGGGCGCTCCGCCCGCGGAGGATCGCCCATCGGAGGCGAAGCGCTTGATTGGGCGGCCTCCGCGACCCATGTCGTGCGATTGCCGGTCGCCCGGGCCTCGCGATACCTTCCGCCGGAAGCGGAGGTGCGGGGTCCGTCAGTCCTCGGGACAGGCGGGCGGTGTGACATCCTCCGGCAGCGATACGATCTGCACCGGGGCGGGGTAGCCGCCCTGCGCCGGTTCGAGCCGCGCCATCATCTCGGGCGTGGCGAAGACCGCGCCATCGTCCGCGATCATCAGGACGGCGCGCACGCCCATCGCCGCCGCGACCCGCGGCCAGGCCTCGCGGCCCGCGATGCAGAGCGCGGTGGCCGCGGCATCGGCCCGCGCGCCGTCGGTGTCGAGCACCGAGACCGAGACGATGCCCTGCATCGGACGGCCCGTCCGCGGATCGAGGATGTGCGAGAAGCGCACACCGCCGCGGTCGAAATAGCGCTCGTAATTGCCCGACGTATGCAGGGCCTCGCCGGGGCGGAGCGAAACGCCCGCCACCACGCCCCACTGGAACGGATCGCGGATCGCCACCCGCCAGGGCCGCGCGCCGTGGCGGCCCATGACCTGCACACCGCCGCCGGCGTTCAGCACCGCATCCTCGACGCCTGCCGCCCGAAGCTCGGCCGCCGCCATCTCGAGCGCCGCCCCCTTGGCATAGGCCCCGAGATCGAGTTGAACCGCGGGATTGAGCGAGCGCACCTCGGTGCCGTCGAAGCGCAGGTCGGTCATGCGCGGGTGGCGCGCGACGAGGGCCGCGATGGCGGCGGCGGATGGCGGATCGCCCTCGGGCAATGTGTCGGCGTGAAAGCCCCAGGCGCCGACCAGCCTGCCGATGGCCGGATCGAACAGCCCGCCGCTCGCACAGGAGAGGGCGCGCCCCTTGCGCAGGAGGGCCGCGAGGGTCGCATCCACGCGCTGCGGGCGCCCCGCCGCGATGGCCGTGTTCAAGGTCCCGAGTTCGCCCGGCCGCCAGCCGTGCCAGTCGCGATGCGCGGCCTCAAGGCTCTGGCCCGCGCGGGCGATGGCGGCGCGGGCCATGCGTTCGGGCACGCCGTGGGTCTCGATCTCTACCAGCGTGCCGAAGAGATAGAAGGTCTCGCGAACGTCCGAGGCGGGCTCGAGGCGCAGGGCCGCCACCCCGCCGAGCGCGAGCGCGGCGAGGGTAGCAAGGAAGGCCCGGCGCGGGAGGGTCACGGTCCGCATGGGTCGGGTTCGGAAGGCCCGGCGGGGTGGAGGGCCTCGACGCGGAGCGCCTCTGTCAGCCCCTCGCCCCGGCCGGCGAGGGCAAGGGGGATGAGCGAGAGCGCAAGGGCGGGCAGGCAGAGGAGCGCCACGCCCAGATCGGACAGCTGCAGCGCCAGCCCCGCGCCGGCCGCGATCACGACCGCCAGCGTGGGCAGCAGATAGGCCAGCCCCACCGCCGCGAGGAAGCGCCCGCCGGACAGAGCGACTTCGACCTCATCGCCGGGCCGGGGCGCGAGGTCCGGCGGGCAGGCGATCTCGAGCAGCCGGGCGGGGCCGGAGGCCGCCGCCCCGCCGCAGGCCGCGCGCGCGCCGCAGCCGGCGCAGCCCGCGGCGCGCGGGGCCGTGAGCCGCAAGCGCCCGGCAGGTGCGGCGACCACCCTCAGCCGTTCGCGCAGCAGGCGCGGATCGGCCGGGGTGCCGGCGCCCGCCATCGGCTCAGGCCTCCAGCGGGGCGATGCTGTCGGAGGTGCAGACGCTCATGCACTGCGGCATGTCGAAGGCGCCCTCGCATTCGGTGCAGACCTCGGACTTGATGAAATAGATGCCCTTGCGCGGCACGATCGCATGGGTGGGGCAGACGGGCTCGCAGTCGCCGCAGGCGGTGCAGAGATCGGCGGAGATGGTCATGGACATGGGACGTTCCTTTCTGGGGTGGGAGAAGCCTGCCTTGGACGCGCCCGGCCTCAGCCGGGGCGCACCTTCACCGCGCCGCTCAGCACACGGCACTGGCAGGCGAGGCGATCGTCCTTGCCGGCCATGTTTTCCGAGAGCACGCGGAGCTCGAGCGCCGAAGGGTCCGAGAGGTTCTCGCTCCCCTCGATGATGTGGGTGACGCAGGTGCCGCATTCGCCCTCGCGGCAACCGTAGGTGATGCCGGAGCCGACCTTCTCGGACATCTCGATGATGCGGCTTCCGGGCGGCACATTGACCGTGATGGCGACATCGGTGAACGTGAGGGTGGCCTTTTCCATCGCGGGTCCTTTTCGTGTCGGGGCTCGTGTCAGCGGGAGGCCAGATCGGCCAGATCGACCTCGCGCGGCGGGGCGCGGCCGGTGAGATGGGCGGCGAGGCGGCGGCCGAAGGCGCGCGCCTCCTGAAGATCCTCGTCGGTGGGCTCGAGCTTCACCTTCAGCCCCGGCTCGGGCAGGCGCATCTTCAACCCCTGAAGCCGCGCCTCGACCTGACGGACCGCCTCGCCCGACCAGCCGTAGGAGCCGAAGACCGCGCCGAGCTTGCCGCGGGTCTCGATGTCCACGAGCATGGCCAGAAGCTCCCAGATCGCGCGGACCGCATCGCCGTTGATGGTGGGCGTGCCGAGCGCGATCCCGTCGACCTCCTCGATCAGGTCGAGGAAGGGATGAAGCTCGCCCCCTTCGAGATCGAAGAGCGAGACGCGCACGCCCGGCTCTCCGGCCGCGCCGTCCCGGATCGCCTGCGCGAGCCGTGCGGTCGCGCCATGGGCGGAGATGTAGAGGATGGCCAGCGTCCGGTCGGGTCCGGGGGCCGAGCGCGGCCCCGCGAGCCTGCGATACTGGCGCAGATAGGCGCGCGGATCGGTGCGCAGCACGGGGCCGTGCGAGGGGGCGATGACGGTGAGGTCGAGCGGCTCGATCAGGTCGAGCGCCTGGGTGACGAAGCTGCGGAAGGGCCGCATCAGCCGGTCGAAATAATGGTCCATGGCGAAGCGGAAATCGCCCACCCGGTCGTCGAAGAGCCGCTCGTCGCAATAGTGGCTGCCGAGGAGATCGCAGGTGAAGAGGATCCCCTCCTCGACGAGATAGGTGCATTGCGTGTCGGGCCAGTGGACGTTGGGCGTGGTCAGGAAGCGCAGCCGCCGGCCGCCCAGATCCGCTTCGGCGCCGGTGGTGACGGGCAGGATCCGGGCCGTCTCGAAGGCATCGCGGAGGAGGGCGCGCAGGATCGGCAGGCCGCGGGGCGAGAGGCGGATCTCGGCCTGCGGCGCCCGGCGCAGCAGCTCGGGCAGGGCGCCGGAATGGTCGGGCTCGAGGTGGTTGAGCACGATCTGCGTGATCTCGTCGTAGCGGGCCACGGCTTCGAGGCGCGCGAAGAAGGTCTCGGCATGATCCGCATGCACCGTGTCGATCACCGCCACGCCCGCCGCGCCGCGGACGGTGTAGGCGTTGTAGCTCGTGCCGTTGGCCGTCTTCATCAGCGTGTCGAAGCTGCGCAGCCCCGGGTCGAAGGCACCGATCCAGTGCACGCCGGGCACGATCTCGACCGGCCCTTCTGCGGGAAGGGGCGGCACGGAGGCAGGGCGTGCGGCGGCGGCGGTCAAGGGACGCTCCTTCGGCTGGCATCTGGAGCGGAAGAAGCAGGCGGCATGCCAAGTGCGGCGGCGCCGGTCCGGCGACCGTTCGGGCGCGGCCGGGGCTGACGGGGAAGCGCGTCTCCTTCCGCCAGCGCCAGAGCCCGGGAGGCCGGGAAGGGCCCTGGTCCCTTGCCTCCCGGACCTGGATGGGCAGCAAGGACCAGGGCCGCAGGGAAACTCTCGGAAAGGTCATCCCTCCCGCGCCGTTTGTCCGAAACGGGCGGAACCCCGACAGAGCTGTCGGGAACGCGACATCACGCCCCCGTGTGACGGAGCGGCCCGTGGGACGGGACCCTTCCTCTGACGGTCGCGGGGGCGCGTCGTGCGGGCGGGCGCGAGGCGCCTCCTTCCGCCACTTGGCACGGCGGCTGCTTCTTCCGGGTCGTGACAGATGTGCGACAGCGCCGCTCCCCTCCCGCGATCTCCGCGGAGGCGGGCGTCAGACGGGACAGGCCATGGGCGATTTCTTCTTCATCCTGCTCAGCACCGCGCTCGTGAACAACGTGGTTCTGGTCAAGTTTCTGGGGCTCTGTCCCTTCATGGGCGTGTCGCGCAAGACCGACGCGGCCATCGGCATGGGCCTCGCCACCACCTTCGTGCTGACCCTTGCCGCCGGCGCGAGCTGGATGGTCGAGGCGCTGATCCTCGAGCCGCTCGATCTCACCTTCCTGCGCATCCTGAGCCTCATCCTCGTGATCGCGGCGATCGTGCAGTTCATCGAAGTGGTGATGCGCAAGCTGGCCCCGGGGCTGCACAGGGCGCTCGGGATCTACCTGCCGCTCATCACGACCAACTGTGCCGTCCTCGGCGTGGCGCTCCTGAACATCCAGGAGGGGCACGGGCTTGCCTCGAGCCTGCTCTACGGCTTCGGTTCGGCCTCGGGCTTCACCCTCGTCCTCGTGATCTTCGCCGGTATGCGCGAGCGTCTGGCGCAGCTTTCGGTGCCCGGTCCCTTCGCGGGCGCGCCCATCGCCTTCATTTCCGCAGGTCTCCTGTCGATGGCCTTCATGGGCTTCGCGGGACTTGCCCCGAACTGACCCGGACCGGAGCCCCACCATGATCGAAGCCGCCGTCTCCATGTCTGCCCTGGGCCTCGGGCTGGGCCTCCTGCTCGGGGTGGCCGCCCGCAGGTTCCATGTCGAGAGCCCGCCCATCGTCGATGCGATCGAGGGCATCCTGCCCGGCACCAACTGCGGCGCCTGCGGCTATCCCGGCTGCCGGGGCCTCGCCGAGGCCATGTCGGAGGGCGCGGCCCCCGTCACCGCCTGCGCGCCCGGCGGACGCGACGTGGCGCTGGCGCTGGCGGCCATCGTCGAGACCGACGGCGGCGGCGGGGCGGTTCCGGGCATGGCCGAGGCCGAGCCCACCGTGGCCTTCATCTTCGAGGACCACTGCACGGGCTGCATGCGCTGCTTCAAGCGCTGTCCCACCGATGCGATCATCGGCGCGAACAGGCAGATCCACACCGTGGTCACCGACGCCTGCATCGGCTGCAACGCCTGCATCGAGGCCTGCCCGACCGAGGCCATCGTGGCGCGCGTGAAGCCGAAGACCCTCAAGAGCTGGTACTGGGACAAGCCCCGCACGGCCTTCGAGGCCCGGGGCACGGAGGTGGCGGCATGAGCTTTCCCCATTTCGCGGCCCTCTTCCGGCCCTCGCAGTTCTTCGGCATCCGCGGCGGCGTCCACCCCGAGACGCGCAAGCATCTGAGCTCGGAAAGCCCCATCGAGGACATGCCGATCCCCACGCTGATCCGCGTGCCGCTCCAGCAGCATATCGGCGCCGAGGCCGAGCCGCTGGTCAGGCGCGACGATCTGGTGGTGAAGGGCCAGCTGATCGGGCGCGCCCGCGGCCCGGTCTCGGCCAACATACACGCGCCGACCTCGGGCCGGGTGATCGCGGTGGGCCATTTCGCGGCTCCCCATCCCTCGGGGCTGCCCATTCCCACCATCACCATCCGCACCGACGGGCAGGACAGCTGGGGGCCCCGGCTGGGTCGCCTCCGGCCCGAGAATGCCACCCCCGAGGAGATCGCGGCCAAGGTGGCCGAGGCGGGGATCGTGGGCATGGGCGGCGCCACCTTCCCCTCGGCGGTGAAGCTGAACCTGCGGGCGAAATACGACCTCCATACGCTCGTCATCAACGGGGCGGAATGCGAGCCCTACCTCACCTGCGACGACCGGCTGATGCGCGAGCGGGCCGAGGAGATCGCCGACGGCGTGGGGATCATGGCAAGGGCTCTGGGCGTGACGCAGATCGTCGTGGCCATCGAGTCGAACAAGGCCGAGGCGATCTCGGCCATGCAGCGCTTCGACCGCGCGCTCGACATCCCGCTCCGGGTGCAGGTGGTGCCGACCCAGTATCCGATGGGCTCGGAGAAGCATCTGGTGAAGATCCTGACCGGGCGCGAGACGCCGGCGCGGGCGCTGACGGCCGATCTGGGCGTCGTCGTCCACAATGCCGCCACCGCCCATGCCGTCCATCTCGCGGTGCGCTACGGCGAGCCTCTCCTGTCGCGCGTGGTCACGGTCTCGGGCCGGGCGGTGCGGCGGCCTGCCAATGTGCGCGTCCTGATCGGCACGCCGGTGTCTGAGGTCGTCGCCCATTGCGGCGGCTATGCCGAAGAGCCCGACCGGCTGCTTCTCGGCGGGCCGATGATGGGCCAGCCGATCCAGAACCTGCGCGTGCCGGTGGTGAAGGGCACAAGCGGCATCCTCGCCCTGACGCGCGCCGAGACCCCCGGCGTCGATACGATGCCCTGCATCCGCTGCGGGCGCTGTGCGCAGGCCTGCCCCGTGGGCCTCACGCCCTTCGAACTCAATGCCCGCATCCAGTCCGAGGATCTCGAGGGGGCGGGGCGGATCGGGCTTCTCGACTGCATCACCTGCGGCTGCTGCTCCTTCACCTGCCCCTCGAACCTCCCGCTCGTGCAGACGATCCATTACGCCAAGGGCAAGCTCGCCGAGGCCGAGGGGCGCAGGCACCAACAGGAAGAGACGAAGCGCCTCGCCGCCGCGCGGAAGGCGCGCGAGGAGGCCGCGGCCGAGGCCAAGCGGCAGATGATGGCGAAACGCAAGGCCGAGATGGAGGCCAGGAAGCAGCGCGAGGCCGCCGCGCCCCCGCCGCCACCGCTCGCTCAGGCGATGGCCCAGCCCGGAGGTGCCGCGCAATGACCGCCCCGCTCATCATCTCGGGTCCCCATACCCACACGCTCTTCACCGTCTCGCGCACCATGCTGACGGTGAGCGCGGCGCTGGCGCCCGCCACGCTCTTCGGCCTGTGGATGTTCGGCTGGCCCGCGATCTTCCTCTTCCTCGTGACGGTGGCCTCGGCCTGGCTGTTCGAGGTGGCCTGCCTCCGGGTCGCGGGCAAGCCCGTGGCGCGGTTCGCGGGCGACGGCTCGGCCATCTTGACGGGCTGGCTCGTGGCCATGACGCTGCCGCCCTATGCGCCTTGGTGGCTCGGCATGACGGGCTCGGCCATCGCCATCGTCATCGCGAAACATCTCTTCGGCGGCCTCGGCCAGAACCTCTTCAACCCGGCCATGGTCGCCCGCGCCATGCTGCTCATCGCGCTGCCCGTCCACATGACGACCTGGGTCGCGCCGGTGGGATTGCCCGAGGGGCCGGGCTTCCTCGACGGCCTCGCCATCACCTTCGCGGGTTCGCAGGAGTTCGACGCGGTCTCGAGCGCGTCCACGCTGAGCCACATCAAGAGCCAGATCGGCGCGGGCGCCACCATGTCCGAGATCGCGCCGGATCTGTCCGATCTCGAGGCGCGGCTGATCGGCCTCGTTCCGGGCAGCCTCGGCGAGACCAGCACGATCCTCCTTCTCCTCGGAGGCATCGCGTTGATGGCGCTGCGCATCATCACGCCGGTGATCCCACTCTCGGTGCTGGGCACGCTGGCCGGGCTCTCGGCGGTGGCCTCGACCCTCGCCCCCGACCGGTTCGCGCCGCCGCTCCTGCATCTGACCTCGGGCTCGACGATGCTCTGCGCCTTCTTCATCGCGACCGACTATGTGACCTCGCCGGTCACTGCGATGGGCAAGCTCGTCTATGGCGTGGCGATCGGCGCGCTCGTCTTCGTGATCCGCACCTGGGGATCGTTCCCTGAGGGCGTGGCCTTCGCGGTGCTTTTGATGAATGCCTGCACGCCGCTGATCGAAACCTATGTGCGCCCGCGCGTCTTCGGCCGCACCCGGACGGGCAAGTCCCTGCCGGTCAAGGCCCGGACGCCGCGCGGAGGGAAGAGATGACCGACGACACCGCCGCTCCGCCGCCCCGGGGCCCCGCCCGCGACTGGAAGAGCTCGCCCCTCGTCTCGGGGCTGCTCCTCGGCCTCTTCTCGCTCGTCTCGGCGCTGATGCTGGCGCTGGCCAGCGACGCCACCCGCGGCCCCATCGCCGCCCGCTCGGCCGAGGATCTGCTGGCCTCGCTGGCGCAGGTGCTGCCCGAAACCTTGCACGACAACGATCCCACCGCCGACATCCGGACCCTTTCGGACGCGGACGAAGGGGCGGTGCGGGTCTATGTCGCGGCCAGGGGCGGGGCGGTGACGGCCGTCACCTTCGAGCTCACGGGCTATGGATACGGCGGCGCGATCCGCGTCCTGATGGCTGTGGCCGCCGACGGCACGATCCTCGGTGCGCGCGTCCTCTCGCACACCGAGACGCCGGGCCTCGGCGACAAGATCGAGATCGGCAAGGACGACTGGATCGAGGGCTTCGCCGGACGTTCGCTCACCGATCCGGGGCCCGCGGGCTGGAAGGTGCGCCGCGACGGCGGCGTGTTCGACCAGTTCTCGGGCGCGACCATCACGCCGCGCGCGGTGGTGGGCACCATCCACCGCGGCCTCACCCTGTTCGACCGTCACCGCGCGGAGCTGCTCGCCCCGCTCCCACCCCGCTCCTGAGGGAGGAGGCCCCCCATGTCCACGGACTTCGGCAAGATCGCCCGCGACGGGCTCTGGGACAAGAACATCGTGGTGGGCCAGATGCTGGCGCTCTGTCCCACGCTCGCCATCACCGGCACGGCCACCAATGGGCTCGGGATGGGGCTGGCCACCACCGCCGTCCTCATCCTGTCGAACGCGGCCATCTCGGCCCTGCGCCGCGCCATCACGCCCGAGATCCGCATCCCGGCCTTCGTCCTCGTGATCGCGGCCATCGTGACGGTGGTCGATCTCGCGCTGAATGCCTGGGTCCACGACCTGCACAAGGTTCTGGGCCTCTTCATCGCGCTGATCGTCACGAACTGCGCCATTCTCGGGCGCGCCGAAGCCTTCGCCTCGCGCCACGGCATCCTCGCTTCGGCCTTCGACGGGCTGACCATGGGCGTGGGCTTCACGCTGGCGCTGGTCCTCGTCGGGGCGGTGCGCGAGCTGGTGGGGTCTGGCACGCTCTTCGCGCAGGCCTCGGTGCTGCTCGGGCCGCATTTCGCCTTCATGGAGCTCACGATCCTGCCCGACTATCCGGGCTTCCTGATCGCCATCCTGCCGCCGGGCGGCTTCATCCTGCTCGGCGTCATCCTCGCGCTGAAGTCCATCGTCGACAGCCGCAAGAAGAGCCTCGAGCAGGAGATCCGGGATCTGCGCGTCGAACGCGTGTTCACCGCGGCCGGCGTGCTGACGCCGCGGCTGCAAGAGGCGGGGGACGACGCATGATCGTGGGAGTGGCCTATGCCAAGCCGACCGTGCAGGTCTGGAAACATGTGGACGTGCCCGAGGGCACCTCTGCGCGCGAGGCGATCGAACGGTCCGGGCTTCTGGCCCAGTTCCCCGAGATCGACCTTGCAGTGAACAAGGTGGGGATCTTCGGCGCCATCTGCCCGCTCGACCGGACACTCGCCGAGGGCGACCGCGTCGAGATCTACCGCCCGATCCATCCCGAAGCCGAGCTCTTGGAAAAGAAACGCTGATCCCGGGCGTCCCGGCCGCGGGCCGGGCCCGGTCCCGCTAGGAGACCTGATGATGCAGAGCCTGAGCCGCCGCCATTTCACCTTTGGCCTTGCCGCCGCAGCCAGTCTCGCGGCAGGAGGCGCCGCCTTCGCGCTTCGTCCGGGCGAGCGCGTCCTCGTCGTGGGCGGCGGTCCCGCCGGGGCCGAGGCGGCGCTTGCGCTCCGGGCCGCTCATCCCCGGGCTTCGGTGCTGCTCGTCGAGCGCGATCCGACGCGGCTTGCGCGCGAGCCGGATGAGGCGGGCCTTGCGGGTTTCCTGCGCCCGCGCGCCGAGGCGGGGCTTGCGGCCCTGAAGGCCGCGGGCGTGGGTCTCGCCCTCGACGAGGTGGTGAGCGTCGACTGGGCCGCGGGGCGGGCCGTCCTCTTCTCGGGCCGCGATCTGGCCTTCGACCGGCTACTGCTCGCGCCCGGCACGGCGCCGCGCGACGAGGCGATTTCGGGGCTCGATGCGGTGGCCCGCCACGCATGGCCCGCCGCCTGGGGCAGCCCGCGCGAGGCCCGACGTCTGCTCGCAGGCCTTCAGGCGCTGCCCGAGCGCGGCCATGTCGTCCTGCGCCTGCCCGAGGGCGAGGCCGCCCATCCCGCGGCGGCGCTCGGCCGGGCGCTGGCGCTGGCGGGCCATGTGGCGCGGCGGCCGGGCGCGCGGCTGACGGTGCTCGACGGCTCGAAGGGCGCGGATCTCGCCCGCGCCTTCGCCGACCGTGCCCCTGCCGAGGCGGCTGCCCGGGTGGAGTGGGTCTCGGCCGCACAGGGCGGGCGGGTGCGCGCGGTGGATGCGCGGGCAGGGCTGATCGAGACCGAGGCGGGACCGATCCGCGCGGATGTGGTGAATTTCGTGCCGGCGCTGCGGGCGGGGGCCATCGCCGCGGCGGCGGGCCTTGCCGATACGAGCGGCTGGTGCCCCTGCGATGCGGCGGGCCGGTCCGTCCTGCGGCGCGAGGCGCTGGTGCTGGGCGACGCGCGGAAGTCGGCCCCGCGCACCGTGGCCGAGGCGCTCCGGTCGGCGCGGGCGGCCACGGATCACCTCGCCTGAGGGGAACGGCCGGGCGCGGAGCGTCGCAAGCGCAGGGCACGGGCGCTCCGGCGCCTCTGCGGCCGGAGCGGTGCGGCAGGGCGGACTTGCACCCCGGCCCGATCTCGGCTAGCCGCGCAGGCTTTCTCCGGGAGGGCCCCATGCAAGCCGACACGCTCGCCATCGACTTCGGAACCTCGAACTCCGCCGCCGCGGTGCTCGAGGAGGGCCGCGTGCAGAGGCTCGCGCTCGAACCGGGCGCCGACACGCTGCCGACGGCGGTCTTCTTCCCCGCCGACCGCGGCCCGATGCGGATCGGCGCCGCGGCGGCCGAGGCGCTGATCGCGGGCGAGGAGGGGCGCTACATGCGCGCGCTGAAAAGCGTGCTGGGCGCGCCGCTCTTTCACGAAGCGCGGCTGGTGGGCGGGCGGCGGCGTACGCTCGCCCAAGTGGTGACGGCCTTCCTCGCCGAGGTGAAGGCGCGCGCGGAGCAGACCACGGGCCGCCCGTTCCGTCGCGCCCTCTCGGGACGCCCCGTCCGCTTTCATGCCGATCCGGCGCGCGACGCCCGCGCCGAAGAGGATCTGCGGGCCTGCTATCTCGCGGCCGGTTTCGAGGAGGTCGCGTTCCTCTACGAGCCCGAGGCCGCCGCGCTCGCGAGCCACGCGCTCGGCCGCGACGGCGCGCCGGGGCTGATCGTGGACATCGGCGGTGGCACCTCGGACTTCTCGCTCTTCCGCGCCGAGGCGGGGCAGGTGGGCATCCTCGCCAGCCACGGCATCCGGCTCGGCGGGACCGACTTCGACCGGTCGGTCTCGCTCGCCCATGCTATGCCCTGCCTCGGCCATGGCGGGCGGCTGCGGCGCGAGATGGGGCCGGGGCTTCTGCCCATGCCGAACGACCTCTTCGTCGATCTCGCGACCTGGGCCAAGATCCCGTTCCTCTATACCCGCGAGACGCGCTCGGCCGTGGCCGAAATGGTGAAGCGCGCCGAGGAGCCGCGGCTGCTGCGCCGTCTGGCCGAGGTGCTGGAGCATGAGCTCGGGCACGATCTGGCCTTCGCGGTGGAGCGCGGCAAGATCGAGGCCAATGCCGACAAGCCCGGCGCCGCGATCCGCATGGGCCGGATCGAGCGCGGGCTCTATGCCGAGATCAGCCAGGCCTCGCTGGCCGAGGCGCTGGCACGGCACCGCGCCGACCTCCGGGCCGCCGCCGAAGAGACCTGCGGCCGCGCGGGCGTGGCGCCGCAGGAGGTCGAGACGGTGATCCTCGTCGGCGGCTCGAGCCTCATGCGGCTGGTGGCCGAGGAGGCCCGCGCCCTCTGTCCCGCGGCCGAGCTGCGGAGCGCCGAGGCCTTCACGGCAGTGGTGGACGGGTTGGCGCTGGCGATCGGCCGGCCGGGCTGAGGCCGACGAGGCCCGCGCCCGCTGTCTCGCAGCCCTGCTGCGGAGCGCCGGAGCCGTCACGGCGATGGTGGACGAGCTGGCCTTGGCCGCGGGCCCGCCCGGGGCGCCGCCGCAGACCGCGGGTCCGCGGCGGCAGGCTCCGGAGCGGCCTACCGGGCGCGGTAGCTCCGCTGCCGCTCGAGCATCCAGCCCGGATATTCCGGCGCCAGCGCGCTCGCCCGGTCGAGCGCCGCCAGATCCTCGGCCTCGAGCCGCACCTCGGTCGCGGCGATGTTGTCGGCCAGCTGATCCACGCGCTTGGCCCCCACGATCACGCTCGTGACCGCCTCCTGATGCAGGAGCCAGGCCAGCGCCACCTGCGCGACAGACGAGCCCTTCGCCTCCGCGATGGGGCGCATCGCCTCGATCACGGTCCAGCCGCGATCCTTGTCGACCGGCGGGAAGTCGAAGGCCGCGCGGCGCCCGTCGGCGGCCTTGCCCTCGCGGTCGTACTTTCCCGACAGGAAGCCGCCCGCCAGCGGGCTCCAGACCATGAGGCCCATGCCCGTGTCCTTCAGCATCGGCACCACCTCGCGCTCGAGATCGCGGCCGGCCAGAGTGTAATAGGCCTGAAGCGACAGGATCGGCGCCAGACGGCGCGCCTCGGCGATCCCCACCGCCTTCATCACCTGCCAGGCCGCCCAGTTCGACAGGCCGATGTAGCGGACATGGCCGTGGCGCACGAGCGTGTCGAGCGCCTCCAGCGTCTCCACGATGGGGGTCTCGGCGTCGAACCCGTGGATCTGATAGAGGTCGATATGGTCGAGCTGCAGCCGCTCGAGGCTGGCCTTGCACTGATCGAGGATATGGACGCGCGAGGCCCCGCGCGCATTGACGCCTGCGCCCATGGGCCCGAGCACCTTGGTCGCGATCACCACATCCTCGCGCCGCACCCCGAGGTTGCGCAGCGACCGGCCGAGGATGCGCTCGCTCTCGCCGCCCGCATAGACATTGGCCGTGTCGATGAAATTGATGCCCGCATCGAGCGCGGTGCGCACCAGCGCATCCGCCTCGTCCTGTCCGAGCTGACCGATCTGGCCCCAGATGCCGTCCGAGCCGCCGAAGGTCATGGTGCCGAGGCAGAGCTCGGAGACAAAAAGGCCGCTCGGGCCGAGACGACGGTAACGCATGGATGAAATCCTTTCCTTGTCGGCCGGGCGCTGGCTCCGCCACGTTTCCGAACATGGGGCAGAGGGGCCGGTTCCCGCGACGCCGATCCTCTCGAAATGCTGCACGATCCTCTCAAGCGTGGGCGGCGGCGCTTGGGGCGGGCCGTGGGCTCGGCTAGGATCCGGGGCATGGATGGATCGCGACTCGACAGGCTGAAGCGGCTCACGCGCGAGCAATGGGACCGGCACGGGCGGCAGGGGCCGCTCGAGGGGCTGAGGATTTCCTGCGAAACCGCTCCGACCGGGCCGATCCACACGGTCTACGACCCCTCGTTCTGCGTCGTGCTGCAGGGCGCGAAGACCAGCCGTCTCGGCGACCGCGCCTTCCGCTACGATGCGGGGAAATGCCTGATCGCCTCGCTCGAGGTGCCGATCCGCGCCGAGATCACCGAGGCCGCGCCGGGCGCGCCCTATCTCGCCTTCGCGCTCACGCTCGACCCAGCAACGGTGGCCGACCTGATCCTCGGGCAGGGAAGCCTGCCGATGGAGCCCGGGATGCCGTCCCCGGCGCTCGCCGTGCATCCGCTGACCGAGGAGCTGATCGGGCCGCTCGAGCGGCTTCTTGCGCTGCCGGCGCGGCCGCAGGACATCCCCGTGCTCGCGCCGATGATCCGCCGCGAGATCGTCTGGCGGCTGCTGACCGGCCCGCAGGGCGCGGCCCTGCGCCAGATCGGGCTCGCCGACAGCCGCATGTCGCGCATCGGCCGGGCCATCGCCTGGATCCGCGACCATTTCGCCGAGCCGCTCAGCATCGAGCGGCTGTCGGGCCTCGCGGGGATGAGCCCGGCCACCTTCCACCGCCATTTCAAGGCGGCGACGGCCATGACCCCGGTGCAGTTCCAGAAGAGCCTGCGCCTGCAGGAGGCGCGGCGGCTGCTCCTCTCGGACGGGGCCGACGTGGCGCGGGTGGGCTTCGCCATCGGCTACGAGAGCCCGTCGCAGTTCAGCCGCGAATATCGCCGCCTGTTCGGTGCGCCTCCCGGCCGCGACGGGGCCCAGATCCGCCGCGAGATCCGGGCGCCCGCGTCCCTCCGCCTCTAGGCGGCCCGTTCGGGCAGCAGTCGCCATGGCATCCCGCGTGCCCGGGAACGGACACGCCCCAATCAACCGCGTCTCCCTCGCGAGACCCGGCAGAGACTTGCCACCCGGCCGCCGCGGACCCCCGGATGACGCGGGTGAGCCGAATTGCGCCGCTCGCACGATTGCGGGCTGCCTCCGGACCCGGCACAAGCGCGGGAAGGCGGCCGTCTGGCTGCCGCCTCGGAGGCCAGGAACTTGCCCACCCACGCCCCTCTCGTGCCGCCGGGCGCGGCCTATTATCCGGTGCAGAGCGCAGGCGACACGCGCAGCTACGCCTTCCTGCTGGTGCCGGGCTTCACGCTTCTGGCCTTCAGTTCCGCCGTCGAGCCCCTGCGCATCGCCAACCAGCTGTCGCAGAAGCCGCTCTACCGGTGGCGCGTCCTGTCCGAAGGCGGGCGTCCGGTCGCCAGCTCCTCGGGCATCACGGTGGCGGCCGATGAGGCGCTGGGACCGCTCGACCGCGAGACCGACCTCATGGTCTGCGCGGGCAACATCCCCTCGGCCGCAGCCGGCTCGGCGGTGGTGGCCACCGTCCAGCGCCACCACCGCTTCGGCGGCACGGTGGGCGGCATCTGCACCGGCGCCTTCGCCCTCGCCCATGCGGGCGTGCTCGAAGACCGCCGCTTCACCCTCCATTGGGAGAACCAGCCCGGCTTTCTCGAGGATTTCCCCCGCCTCGTGCCGACCTCGAACCGGTTCGAGAGCGCAGGTCGCACGCTGACCTGCGGCGGCGGGGCGGCCTCGACCGACATGATGCTCTCGCTGATCGCCCGGGACCACGGCGCCGATTTCGCCGCCATGGTCTCGGACATGTGCCTGCGCACCGTGCTCGCGGGGGCCGCGCCCGAGCAGCGCAGCTCGCTCGCCGCCCTGATGCGCTCGCGCAGCCCCGCGCTGATCGCGGTGGTGAAACTCATGAACGAGCATCTGGAGGACACGCTCTCGCTCGAGGAACTGTCCGACGCCGCGGGCTGCTCGCGCCGCCATGTCGAACGGCTCTTCAAGGCCACGGTGGGCGAGACGCCGAACGGCTTCTACCGCGGCCTGCGGCTCGACCGGGGGCGCAATCTGCTCAGCACCACCGACATGACGCTGCTCGAAGTGGCGACCGCCTGCGGCTTCAACTCGGTCTCGCATTTCTCGAAATGCTTCAAGGCGCGGTTCGGGACGGTGCCCACGCGCTTCAGCCACCGCAGCCGCAGCCCGAGCCGGATGGCGCGCGCCTAGACGGGGGCCTGACGCGCCCGTAGGGCGGCGCTGGTCGGACTGCCGCCCGCTCCCCCGCAGGACCGGCAGGAGAGCGCCGCGCAGAGGCGGCCGTCCCGTCGCAGACGGAACCTCGGGCAGCCTCGTCTGTTGCTCCGGCTGAACAGCCAGCCGGAGGGCAAGCATGAAGACCACGCTCACGATCAACGGCGAGCACCGCGAGATCGAGGCCGAGGCGCGCGTCACCCTGCTCGACGCGTTGCGTCACGACGTCGGGCTGACGGGCACGAAGAAGGGCTGCGACCACGGCCAGTGCGGCGCCTGCACGGTGATCGTGGACGGTCGGCGCATAAATTCCTGCCTCACGCTCCTCTGCACCCAGGAGGGGGCGGAGGTCACGACCATCGAGGGTCTGGGCGAGCCCGGGCGGCTCTCGGCGCTGCAGGAGGCTTTCCTTGCGCAGGACGGGTTCCAGTGCGGCTACTGCACCCCGGGCCAGATCTGCTCTGCCACCGCCATGATCGAGGAGGCCGCGAAGGGCTGGCCCAGCTGGGTGTCCGAAGACCTAGAGGGCGAGGCCGTGCTCAGCCGCGAGGAGATATCCGAGCGGATGAGCGGCAACCTCTGCCGCTGTGCCTGCTACCCGAACATTGTCGAAGCGATCGCGAAGGTTGCGGAAGCGCGCATGGCGGAGGCTGCCGAATGAAGGATTTCGCTTATCTTCGCGCCTCCTCCCGCGACGAGGCCACGACCGAGGCGCTGGAGCCCGCGACCCGCTTTCTGGGCGGCGGCACCAACCTTCTGGATCTGATGAAGCTCGGGATCGAGACGCCCGCCCGGCTGGTGGATGTGAACCGGCTCGATCTGGATTTCATCGAAGAGCTGGACGGCGGCCTGCGCATCGGGGCCACGGTGCGCAACAGCGATCTGGCGGCCGATCCGCGGGTGCGGCGCAGCTACCCCGTCCTGTCCCGCGCCCTCCTGGCCGGGGCGAGCGGTCAGCTCCGCAACATGGCCACCACCGCCGGCAACCTTCTTCAGCGCACGCGCTGCCCCTATTTCTACGACACGGACATGGCCTGCAACAAGCGCACCCCCGGTGCCGGCTGCTCGGCGATCGGCGGCTTTACCCGCTACCACGCGATCCTCGGCGCGTCCGAGGCCTGCATCGCCACCCATCCGAGCGACATGGCCGTGGCGATGGCCGCACTCGAGGCGGTGGTCGAGATCGAGGCGCCGGGCGGCGCGCGTCGGCATGTGCATCTGGCCGATTTCCACCGCCTGCCGGGCGACACGCCCCATATCGAGACCTGTCTCGACCCGGGCGACCTCATCACCGCGGTGATCCTGCCCGCGCCCGCGGGCGAGCGGCAAGTCTATCGCAAGATCCGGGATCGCGCCTCCTATGCCTTCGCGCTCATCTCGGTGGCAGCGGTGGTGCGGATGGAAGAGGGCCGGATCGCCACCGCGCGGCTCGCCTTCGGCGGACTGGCCCACAAGCCATGGCGCGATCCGGAGGTGGAGGCCTGTCTCGAAGGCGAGACCCCCTCGGACGATCTCTTCGACAGGGCAGCCGACCGGCTGCTGCAGAGCGCCCGAGGTCAGGGCGAGAACGATTTCAAGATCCCGCTCACGCGGCGCGCCCTGACGGCGGCGCTGCGCGAAGCCACCGGAGGCATGGCATGACCGCTCATCTCGTATTCGACGAGCCCGACAAGCGTAACCGGCTGGATGCCATGGCGCAGGAGGTGGTCGGGCGCCCCATCGACCGCTCTGAAGGCGCGCTGAAAGTGTCCGGACGGGCCGTCTATGCGGCCGAACAGGCGTCGAGCCTTTGGTCCGAGAAGCGCGCCGACTGCGCTTACGGCGTCTTCGTGCGGGCCACCGTGCCCTTGGGCCGGGTCGCTTCGCTTGCCTCCGACGCGGCGCGCGCGGTTCCCGGCGTGCTGAAGGTGCTGCAGGATCCCCGCCTCGTGCGCCATCCGGCGCAGGGCATGGCGCGGAAGTCGCCGCCGCAGGATCCGTCCGAGGTCACCTATTTCGGCCAGCCCCTCGCGCTGGTGGTGGCGGAGAGCTTCGAGGCCGCCCGCGAAGCCGCGCGGCTGGTGCGGGTGGACTACGAGACCTCGGCCGACGCCGAGCTCGACCCCGCCCAGGCGCCGTCCGAATTCCCCGAGAAGAAGCAGTCGGCGCAGGGGGATCTGGAGGCCGCCCTGCGCGAGGCCGCCGTTTCGCTCGATGCGACCTACAGCACCCCCTCGATGGCCGCCGCCGCGATGGAACCGCACGCGGCCCTCGCCTGGTGGGAGGGCGACCGGGTGACGCTCTGCGGCGCCTATCAGATGGTGTCGCAGAATGCCGAGGAACTGGCCGATGCGCTGGGGATCGCGCCCGAGAAGGTGCGGGTTCTCGCGCCCTTCATCGGCGGCGGCTTCGGCTCGAAGCTCGGGATCGCGCCCGAGGCCGTGGCGGCGGCCGTGGCGTCCGAGACGCTCGGCCGGCCGGTGATGGTGACGCTCGCCCGGCAGCGGGAGTTCGAGATTGCCCACCGCCGCTCCGAAACCGAGCAGCGGGTGCGCCTCGCCCTCGACGCGGACGGACGGCTCACCGGGATCGGGCACGAGGCGCGGGTGTCGAACCTCGACGGGGAGAGCTTCTCCGAGCCCGTGCAGCAGGCGACCCATTTCACCTATCGCGGCGAGCATCGTCAGATCCGGCACGAGGTGGCGCGGGTGAACCTCACCTGCGCGGGGTCGGTGCGCGCGCCGGGCGAGGCGGTGGGGGTCACGATCTTCGAGATGGCGCTGGACGAGCTGGCCGAGAAGGCGGGCCTCGATCCGCTCGAGCTGCGGCTTCGCAATATTCCCGAAGAGGATCCCGAGACCGGCAAGCCCTTCACCTCGCACATGCTGGCCGAGGCGCTGCGGGACGGCGCCGACCGCTTCGGCTGGTCGGACCGGCGCGCGCCGGGCGAGCGGCGGCAGGGCGAGTGGCTGATCGGGATGGGCATGGCCTCGGCCGTGCGGGTGAACATGCTGCACAAGGCGCGCGTGCGCGTCACGCTGACGGGCGAGGGCGCCCTCGTCGAGAGCAGCATGACCGACATCGGGACGGGCACCTACACGATCCTCACCCAGATCGTGGCCGAGATGCTGGGCCTCGCGCCCGACCGGGTGCGCACCGTCCTCGGCGACACCGATCTGCCGGAGGGCTCCGGCTCGGGCGGCTCGATCGGCGCGGCCTCGAACGGCTCGGCCGCGTTCCTCGCCTGCGAGGAGATTCGCCGGCAGATCGCGGCGGGGATGGGCTGCCCCGAGGAGGAGTTGACCCTGAAGGACGGGCGCGCCACCTGCGGCAACCGGACCCGCGATCTGGCCGAGATCGTGACCCAGCCGCTGTCGGCCGAGGGCCATTTCGAGCCCGGCAAGGCCTTGAAGGGCGTCCGCAGCTCGACCTTTGGCGCGCATTTCGCCGAAGTGGCGGTCAACGAGATCACGGGAGAGGTGCGCGTGCGCCGGATGCTGGGCGCCTTTGCCGCCGGGCGGATCCTGAACGAGAAGACCGCCCGCTCGCAATGTCTGGGCGGGATGACCTTCGGCATCGGCATGGCGCTGATGGAAGAGATGGTGCACGACCGCCGCTTCGGTCAGGTGGTGAGCCGGGATCTGGCGAACTACCATATCCCCGCCCATGCCGACGTGCCCGCATTGGAGGTTCACTTCCTCGAAGAGCGCGACAGCTACGGCGGCACGCTTCAGGCCAAGGGGATCGGGGAACTCGGGATCTGCGGATCGGGGGCCGCCGTCCTCAACGCGATCCACAACGCCTGCGGCGTCCGGGTGCGCGATCTGCCGGCCACGCCGGACAAGGTGCTGGACGGCCTCTGCGCCCTCGGGCGGTAGGACCGGACTTGCGGGCAGGCTGATGGCCTGCCCGCAGACCGTCGGAAAGCATGCCAAGGGCAGGGACGTCGGCGTCCCACACTGCCGACAAAGCTTAATCCTGCTGCTTTTCCAAGCGCGATGCTTCTGTCGCGCCCAACGAACGGGCATTGGCGTCCGCGCAGCGCCCCGCGCGGACGACCCATCGCTTGCTGCGACGGCTTATCCCTTGCCGCCGCAGATCGTATGATCGAGCCTGCGATCGTTCATACGGATGGGTGCCGATGCTGCTTTCTTCCCGGCCGCTTCTTGCGGCGCTCCTGCTGGCGGGCCTTGCCTCGCCGGTCCACGCACATTTTCAGGAGATCCTGCCGTCGGACGACGTGCTGCCCGACGGGGGCGCCGTGACGCTCGATCTCCTCTTCACCCATCCGTTCGAGGGCGGTCCCGCGATGGAGATGGCGCGTCCCGCCGCCGTGGGCGTGCTGGCGCACGGCACCCGCACCGACCTGTCGGCCGCGCTGGAGGAGACCGCGACCGGCGAGGCCCGAAGCTGGCGTCTCAGCCACACGCTCGACCAGCCGGGCGCCGCCGTCTTCTACGTCACGCCCGAACCCTACTGGGAGCCCGCGGAGGGCAAGTTCATCGTCCATCACGCGAAGGTGGTGGTCGATGCCTATGCGAGCGGCGAGGGCTGGGACGAGATGGTGGGCCTGCCGGTGGAGATCCGCCCGCTGACGCGGCCGACCGGGCTCTGGACCGGCAACCTCTTCACCGGCGTGGTGACGAAGGCCGGCGCGCCGGTTCCTCACGCCGAGGTCGAGGTGGAGTTCGTGAACACGGCCGGGATCCCCGCGCCGAACGATGCCTACATCACGCAGGTCCTCCGGGCGGATGCGAGCGGCACCTTCTCCTACGCGATGCCCTTCGAAGGCTGGTGGGGCTTTGCCGCGCTGATCGAGGCGGACGATCCGATGGTCTCGCCCGAGGGCACAGAAGTGCCGGTCGAGGAGGGCGCGCTGATCTGGGTGCGCACCCGCAAGGCGGGTGAGTGAGATGCACATCCCCGACGGCATCCTGACGCTGCCCGTCCTTGCGGCGGGCGGTGCGCTGGCGGTAGTCGGCGTGGGCCTAGGTCTCCGCGGGCTGGACGACCGGGGGATCCCGCGGGTGGCGCTCCTGTCGGCGGTTTTCTTCGCGGCCTCGCTCGTGTCGGTGCCGGTGGGGCCGTCGAGCGTGCATCTGCTTTTGTCCGGATTGATGGGGCTGGTGCTGGGCCTCGGGATCTTCCCGGCGGTTCTGGTGGCGCTGGCCCTGCAGGCGGTGCTGTTCGGCTTCGGCGGGCTCACGACGCTCGGCGTCAACACGGTGAACATCGCCCTGCCGGGCGCGGCGGCGGGACTCCTGCTCGGCCCGCTCGTGCGGCGGCAGACCTCTCCCTTAGTCGCGGGCGTGCTCGCCGGGGTAGGCTCGGCCCTCTGCATCTTCGCCTCCGGCGGCGGCGTGGCGCTGACGCTCTGGCTCTCGTCGTCGGATTTCGTGCCGGTGGCGCGGGTGCTGCTCGTGACCTGCCTGCCGCTCGCGCTGGTCGAGGCGGCCGTGGCGGGCATGGTCGTGGCCTTCCTGATGCGCGTCGAGCCGCGGATGCTGCAGCCGTCCGCCGGAGGGGCCTGAGATGCGCCGCGCTCTGCTGCTCCTCCTCGCGCTCCTGCTCGCCGGTCCCGCCGCGGCGCACAGCCTGCGGCTCTTCGCGAAGGTGGAGGGGCGCGAGGTCAGCGGCTACGGCTTTTTCGTGGGCGGCGGCCGGCCCCACGGCGCGGGCTGGAGCGCCCGGATGGCGGGCCTGCCGCTCGCTCAAGGTGAAACCGACGCCGAGGGCGGCTTCCGCTTCGAGGTGCCCGAGGCGGTGACGGGGGATGTGGTGATCGCGCTCGACACGGGCGAGGGGCACATGGCCCGCGTGACGCTGCCGCCCGAGCGGTTCGGCGGCGTGCCCGTGCCCTCAGGCGCCATCCCGCTGAAGGCCGGCGGCCCGGCGCTGCCCGCGGCCGAGGAGCCCCCGTCGGCGCTTGCGCCGACCGAGAAAGCCCCGTCGCCCGAGGTGCTGCGGGCCATCGTCTCGCAGGCGGTCGAGGCCGAGGTCGCCCCGCTTCTCGAGCGGATCGAGCAGATGGATGCGCGGATGCGGGTCACTGACATCGTCTCGGGCCTGTTCCTGATCTTCGGCGGCGCGGGCATCGCCCTCTGGGCACGCGGCCGCAGGCGATGATCCTGCCCGACGATCTGAGGCTCCGGCTGCTGGCCGGTCTGGGCCTTCTTCTTCTCATCGCGCCGCTGGCCCATCCGGGGCCTGCCGCCGCGGCGGTGGCCGCGGCGCTTGCGCTCTTCGCCGCCGAGCGGCGGGCAGTGCCCTGGCGCAGGCTCTGGCATCTCGAGGCCTTCCTGCTCCTCCTCCTCCTGACGCTGCCCTTCACCGTGCCGGGTCCGCCCCTCTGGCAGTGGGGGCCGCTCCGCCTCAGCGCCGAGGGGCTTGCCCGCACGCTGGTGATCGGGCTGAAGGTCACCGCCTCGGTCCTGCTGCTCGCGCTGCTTCTCGGCTCGGCCGAGCCCGAGCGGATCGGTGCGGCGCTGCGGTCGCTCGGGCTGCCCGAGGCGCTCGTGCGGATCCATCTCGGGCTCGTGCGTTATCTCGGCCTCATCCGCGACGAGATGCGGCGTCTGCAGGAGGCGATGCGGCTCCGCGCCTTTCGCCCGCGGTCGGGCTGGCACAGCTGGCGCAGCTACGGCCATCTGGTGGGCATGATGCTGGTGCGCGCCCATGCCCGGGCCGAGCGGGTGGAGGAGGCGATGCGGCTGCGCCATGCCTCGGGCCGGTTCCTGCGGCCGGACCTGCCGCCGCCCGCGCTGCGCGACTGGCGGGGCGGGGCCCTGCTGCTCGCGCTGGGGGCGGGGCTTCTCTGGTGGGACCGGACATGAGCCCGCTTCTGAGCCTCGACGCCGTGCACCTCGCGCGCGACGGACGCCCGGTGCTGGCCGGCG
The DNA here is from genome assembly GCF_000012905.2 of Cereibacter sphaeroides 2.4.1. Lineage (NCBI taxonomy): Bacteria > Pseudomonadati > Pseudomonadota > Alphaproteobacteria > Rhodobacterales > Paracoccaceae > Cereibacter > Cereibacter sphaeroides. The sequence goes on from NC_007494.2 coordinate 264,607, forward strand.
CTTCTGTTACCCTGCACCCCGGCGAGCGGCTTGCCATCCTCGGCGCGAACGGCAGCGGCAAGACCACGCTCCTGCGCACGCTCGTGGGGCTCGAACGGCCGGCCGCAGGGCGGGTGTGCCTCTTCGGCGAAGACTGCCGCAGCGAGGCGCAGTTCCGCGTGGCGCGGCGGCGCATGGGCTTTCTCTTTCAGGACAGCGACGATCAGCTCTTCTGTCCGACGGTGCTCGAGGACGTGGCCTTCGGCCCGCTGAACCTCGGGCTGAGCGACGGGCGCGCGCGCGCGACCGCCATGGAGGCGCTTGCGGCGCTGGGGCTGGCGTCGCTCGCAGACCGGGTGACGCATCGCCTCTCGGGCGGCGAGAAACGGCTCGTGTGCCTCGCGGGGCTTCTTGCCATGCGGCCCGAGGTGCTTCTGCTCGACGAGCCGACCAATGGCGTCGATGGCGAGAACGGCCGACGGCTGCGGGCCGCCCTTGCGGCCTTCGAGGGCGCGATGATCCTCGTCTCGCATGACGAGAGCCTCGTGGGGGATCTCGCCACGCGGGCGATGGAACTCCGCGCCGGGCGGCTCGCGCCGCGGCTGCTCCACAGCCCCATCTCAGAGCAGAACGGACCGGATCGCCAGTGCGACGAGCGAGACGACCGCCACGCCCCCGAACCAGAGGAGGACGAACCAGCCCACCCGGCGCATCAGTGATAGCCTTCGTCGGCGTCGATCTTCCCGCGGAACACCCAGTAGGTATAGGCCGTATAGGTGAGGATGATCGGCACCAGCACCAGCGTGCCCACCAGCGTGAAGAGAAGGCTCTCGTCCGGGGCCGCCGCCTCGACGATGGTCAGCTCGGGCGGCACCATCATCGGGTAGAAGCTGATCCCGATGCCCACGAAGCCCAGAACGAAGAAGCCGAGCGCGCAGAGGAAGGGCGCCACATCGTCGCCTCGCTCGAGGCCCCGCCACAGCCGCAGCGCAAGCAGCGCCACCAGCACCGGAACGGCGAGGGTCCAGACCATCGTGGGCCAGCGGAACCAGCGCTCGGCATAGACGGCATCCTGCAGCGGCGTGAAGAGGCTCACGAGCCCGAGGAAGGCGAGCGTCGCGAAGGACAGCGGCCGCGCGAGCTGGCGCATGTGGGTCTGGACGCGGCCCTCGAGCTTCATGTTGCACCATGTGGCGCCGAGAAGCCCGTAGCCCGTGGCGACCGCGAAGCCCGTCAGCAGCGAGAAGGGCGTGAGCCAGTCGAACCAGCCGCCCGCATAGGCGCGGTTCTCGACCTCGATCCCCTGCACGATGGCGCCAAGTGCGATCCCCTGCATCAGCGCCGCCACCAGCGAGCCCATCGCGAAGGACCAGTCCCAGAGCCGCTTCCAGCGCACCGTCCGCCAGCGGTATTCGAAGGCCACCCCGCGGAAGACCAGTGCGAGCAGCATCGCCACGATGGGCGCATAGAGCGCGGGCATCACCACCGCATAGGCCAGCGGAAAGACCGCGAAGAGCCCGCCGCCGCCCAGCACCAGCCAGGTCTCGTTGCCGTCCCAGATGGGGGCGACCGAGTTCATCATCACGTCCCGCTCGCGCTCGTCCTTGGCGAAGGGAAAGAGGATGCCCACCCCCAGATCGAACCCGTCGAGGATCACATAGACGAGCACGGCGAAGGCGATGATCCCGGCCCAGATGAAGGAAAGCTCCAGTCCCAGCATGTCAGTCGCTCCTCTCGCGCGGGTCCTCGTGCAGGCCGGGCGTTATGCCCGCCGTGCGGATCGGCCCGTCGCGCAGGCCCATGCGCTCGGTTCCGGGCGTCATCGACATCATGCGCAGCAGGTAAAAGGTGCCAGCCCCGAAGACGAAGAAATAGACCACGATGAAGGCCACGAGCGACGTGCCCACCGCCGAGGCATCGAGCGGCGAGAGGCTGTCTGCGGTGCGCAGATGCCCGTAGACCGTCCAGGGCTGGCGGCCGACCTCGGTCGTGATCCAGCCCGCGAGCACGGCCACGAAGCCCGCGGGCCCCATCGCGAGCGCCGCGCGGTGCAGCGCCTTCCAGTCGTAGAGCCGGCCGCGGAAGCGCGCCCAGAGCGACCAGAGCCCGAGACCCAGCATCAGCATCCCGAGCGTGACCATCACGCGGAACGACCAGAAGACGATGGCCACCGGGGGCTGTTCGTCGCGCGGCACCCCGTCGAGCCCGTCGAGCGGCGCGTTCAGCGAATGTTTCAGGATCAGGCTCGAGAGCTTGGGGATCTCGACCGACCAGCGCATCTCCTGCGCTTCCTGATCGGGCAGGCCGAACAGGATCAGCGGCGCGCCCTCGGGGTGGCTTTCGAAATGGCCCTCCATCGCCATGACCTTCACCGGCTGATGCTCGAGCGTGTTCAGCCCGTGCATGTCGCCCGCGAGGATCTGGATCGGCGCCACCACGAGGATCATCCCGGTCGCCATCGAGAACATGCGCCGCGTGGCCGGGTTGGTCCGGTCGCGCAGCAGATGGTAACCCGCCGTTCCCGCCACCACAAGCGCGGTGGTGAGATAGGCCGCCAGCACCATATGCACGAGCCGGTAGGGGAAGGAGGGGTTGAAGATGATGGCCCACCAGTCCTCGGGCAGGAACTGGCCGTTCTCGCCCATCGAGAAGCCCGCGGGCGTGTGCATCCAGCTGTTCACCGCGAGGATCCAGGTGGCCGAGATCAGCGTGCCGATGGCGACCATGGCGGTCGCCAGCATGTGCAGCCCGTCGCCCACGCGCTTGCGTCCGAAGAGCATGATCCCGAGGAAGCCCGCCTCGAGGAAGAAGGCCGTCAGCACCTCGTAGGCCATGAGCGGGCCCACCACCGGCCCGGCCCGGTCCGAGAAGACCGCCCAGTTGGTGCCGAACTGGTAAGACATGACGATGCCCGAGACGACCCCCATGCCGAAGGCCACGGCGAAGATCTTCTTCCAGTGATTGAAGAGCTTGAGGTAGGTCTCGTCCTTTGTCCTCAGCCAGAGCACGTTCAGCACGGCAAGGAAGCTCGCCAGCCCGATCGAGAAGGCGGGAAAGATGATGTGGAACGACACGGTGAAGGCGAACTGTATCCGTGCCAGGATTTCCGCGGTCAGCATGGTGTCTGCTCTCGTTTGTCCGGGCTCGATGCCCCATCTAGCGCCCGCGGGCCGAGGGCAAGCCGCTCACGAGAGTTTGCACATGCGAAACACCCCCTGCGCAGGTGCGGCACGAGGTCGCGGGCGCGCCGCGGCGAAGGCCGGTCGCGCAGGGAGAGCGGCGAGACAAACGCCTCGCGCAGGCTCCGCCCCCGGCGCGGCCACCAGAAATAGGGGCCGGTCGCCAGCAGAACGAGGCCGAGCCCGGCCGCCATCTCGATCAGCCCGTCGCCACAGCATCGGCGGGAGGCTTCCGCATCGGCCGGACAGTCGGGGCAGCGGGATGCGCCCATAGCGGGAGCAATCTCCTCGCGTTTATCGGGATCCTCAGCCCTCCTGAAAGCGGCGAAGGGACTCGCCCGGGCCCGCGGTGGTGCCGGAGAGGGCGGCCCTCCGGTTCTCTGCCAGCAGTTCCGCGATCACCACGCGGATGTCGCGGAGGAACTGCTCCTGCGCGGCCTGCATCCGGGTGTCCGGAACCTCGTCATGCCGCATGAGGAGGGCGAGGATGCGCTCCTGATATTGCGTGAGGGCGCCGATGGTCGTCATCAGCTCGCCCAGTTGCGGCGCGGCGCGGGTCTGGCTCAGTTCCTCCGTCACGGCGGCCAGCGCGCGCGACATGGCATCCAGTTCCACGCTGCCCGAGCCGTCGGAGGAGGCGGGGCCGGTGGCGCTGCGCAGCAGGTCGCTCACCTCGGACAGGAACCGGGCGCGGGTTTGCTCTTCCCGCTCGAGGAAGGCCTCCATGCGGCTCATGAAGGAGGCCATGGCGGTGCCGAAGGCGGCGAAACTCTTGTGCTGCGCGGTCAGATTGAGCGGCGGCAGGGGCCGGTTGCCGAGGGCCGTCACCAGCTGTTCCAGCCGTGCGCCCTGGGCCGACAGGTCTGCTTGTGCCTGAGCCTGTGTCGCGAGAGCCTCGGTGACGGCCGTCACGGCCGTCTCGATCGCGGCAAGCCGCTCGGCCCACGCGCCCGAGGGTGCATCGGGCACGCTCTCGGGTTCCGGGGCTTCGAGGGACGGCTGTTCCGGATCCTCGGCCCGGGGTTCGGGAGCGCCGGCTTCGACCTCATCCGCAGGCGTCTCCTCTGCCGATGAGCAGGCGGCTTCGGGATCGACGGGCTCCTCAGGTTCGACCGGAGCGGGCTCTTCCGGCGGGGACTCCTCGGCTGGCGCAGGAGGCTCGGCAACCGGCTCGGGCAGGGACAGTTCGGCCAGACGGAACGGATCGGACGAGAGGAAGGCGGGAACCGGCCCCTCGAACGTCAGGCCGAGCCCGCGGCCCGGCAGGACGCAGGTGGTGATGCCCATGGCGCGGAGGGCGGGCAGCAGCCGCTGGGGAATGGCCTCGGCCACCCCGCGCGCCATCGTGAGGAGATGGGTGGGGGCCGGTCCCGCGGGTGGACCGCCTCCGCCCAGTGCCAATCCCGTGTCCCTGCTGCCGTGCGCTTCGGACATGCGCGTCTCCCTGACCGATCCCGCCTTCTTGTAGCGGCCGAGGGTTGAGAAAGCCTTTCCAGATCCGGTGCAAAGACGGCGCACCATGAGCCGTCGCCACGAGTCCCGGTTTCGGGCGCGGGCTCCGTTTCCGGGGCGGCACCGGTAAAGGGCGCGGCCGCAGAGGCGGCGCGAGGGGCCCGCGAGAGCGCTGAAGGCGGATGTTGCGCCCGCGATCCTCGAACGGCGTGCGGACGGGTTCGGAAGAGGTGTCGTAAGGAGCGCGAGCGGGCTTCCAGCGGAAGACGTGCCGGGCGGGGCACGGCGCTCCCGCCTGCGTCAGGGCGCCGTGAGGTCGATCAGCGAGGCGCCGGGGCAGGCGGCGCGGGCGATGTCGCAGAGGTGGCGGTGGTGCGTCAGATAGATCACCTGCCCCACGCGGGACATGTCGGCCAGCAAGGCGAAGGCCTCGGCCGAGCGGTCGTCGTCGAAGGTCTCCATGATGTCGTCGGCGATGAAGGGCACGGGCGGGCGGCTCTGGGCGAGCTCGTGGAAGCCCGCGATGCGCAGCGCGAGATAGAGCTGAAACCGCGTGCCCTTGGAGAGATCCGCCGCCAGTTTCGCCCCGCCTTCGGCGGCCAGCGCCACCAGCACCTCCTGCGCGCCGTCGGGCTGGGCCGCGAGGCCGGCATAGGCTCCACGGCTGAGGCGGCAGAAGGCGTCCGAGGCGCGGGCCAGCATCGCGCTGCGGTGCCGGTCGCGGTAGCGCCGGAGCCCCGCCTCGAAGGCCATCAGCCCGAAGCGGGCGGCGAGATGGGCGCGGGCGCGGTCGCGCAGTTCCACCAGCAGGGTCTCGCGGTCCGAGGCGATCCGGGCCAGCGCATCGTCGCCGCCGACCGCCTCGAGCCTGCGCCCGGCGTCCAGATGGGCGGTGAGGCAGCTCTCGGCCTCGCTCCGCAGGAGCTGGAGGTCGGTGCGCAGTTTCTCGATCCGGGAAGTGAGCGTCGCGGGATCGTCGGTCTCCTGCGGTTCGGGCCGCCCTGAGAGGTCCGACAGAAGGGCTGCCACCTGACGGCGCAGCTCGGCCGCCTCGAGGCAGCAGGCGAGGTGGGCCGCGAGCGGCCCGTCCGCCTCGGACCAGCCGAGCGCTTGGGCGAGCGCGGCCCGGTCTTCTTCCAGCGCGGCGAGGGTGCGGCGGTCCTCGGCCTCCTGACGCTCCTCGGTGGTGCGCTGCTGGGCGAGCCGTTCCGCGTCCCGCGCCGCATCCTGCGCGCGGCGCAGCCGGGACCGTAGCGCCTCCCAGCCCGTGTCGGGATCGAGGTCGAGCCGCGCGAGGAGCGCCGTCCGGGCGGCCTCGAACCTTGCGCGGTTCGCCTCCATCTTGGCGATCCGGTCCTCGAGCGCGGCGAGGCTGCGGGCCGCCGCGCCGAGCGCATCGAGGAGATCGAGCACCGGACCCTCGGAAGGGCCGTCGGCGAGGATCGTGTCCCGGCTCGCCTCGTGCCAGCTTTCGCGCCAGCGCGCGAGCGCCTGCTGTGCCTGCGCCTCGGCGGCCTCGCGGGCCTTGAGATCGGCGGCCAGCCCGGCCAGCTGCCGCCGCGCCTCGCGCCGACGTTCGGCGGCTTCGGTGCGGGCGATGGCGGTCGCGAGGAGGGCCTCGAAGGGCGTGCCCTCCGGCGCGCCGAGGGCCGCGGCGAGGGCAAGGGTGGCCGCGTCCAGCGCCTCCGACTGGCGGGTGCAATGGGCTTCGGCCTCGCGGAGCGCCGCCTGCCGGGCCAGCGCCTCGTCGCGGAGGCCGAGCCAGTGTCGCAGGGCGGAGATGTCGGCATCGCAGAGGCCGAAGGCCCCTCCCGCCTCGGCAAGGGCGGTGCGGATCCGGGCCTGCCCGGCGCGCGCCGCCTCACGGGCCGCGTCCGCCTCGGCCAGCGTGCGGAGAAGCCGCGCCTCCTCGGCTTCGGCTCCGGCCGCGCGGCGGGCCTCGGCCAGCGCCTCGGCGAGGAGGGCGGAGATGCGGTCGTCCTCGCGGAGCGCCTGTTCGAACTCGGTGGCACTGGCCGCATCGAGGGCGCGGCGATGGCTGGCCCAGGCGGCTTCACGTCGGCTGCGGGCGGCGGCGGCCTCGGCGAGGGTGAGGCCGGTGGCCGAGGCGGCGCCTCGCTCTGCCGCCGCATCGTGGCGCAGCCGGTCGAGATCGGCGCGGATCGCCTCTGCCGTCCTCTGGGCGTCGGCCACGCGCTGACGGGCCTCTTCGAGGCCGCGCTCCCACCCGTCGAGCAGGGCGGCGGAGGGCACGGGCAGGGCCGCGAGCGCCGGGGCATCGCCCCGCCAGGGGGCAAGCGCCTCGAGCGCGGCGGTGAGGCGCGCCTGATGCAGATCGCGGTCGAGCCGCGCCCGGGCATGGGCCTCGGCCGGATCCTGCGCCCGCAGCCGCGCGAGCAGCGCGACCAGCGTGTCGTCCTCGCCCTCGGGGCCCGGATCGCCCAGACGGTCGCGCTCGCGCGTGAGGCGCTCGGCCGCCGCGCGTCGCTCCGCCTCCGAGGCGGCCGCGGTCGCTTCGAGGCCAGAGCGCTCTGCGGCAAGGGCGCGGAGCCGTGCGAGCGTGGTTGCCGGAAGCACCAGCCCCTCCGGCTTTGCCCCCGGATGGCCGAGTTCGGCCAGAAGCGCCGTCACCTCGGCGCGGGCCTCGAACGCCTCGGCTTCGCGGCGGGGCAGGTCCTTCTGCGCCGTCTCGTGCTCGGGGCGCAGCGCCTCGGCCGCCTCGATGTCGCCGGCGGCAGCCAGCACCGCCGGATCGAGCGGCAAGGCATCGGCCTCTGCCGCGAGATCCGCAAGGCGGCGGGCCCGGTCGGCGCGACGCGCGCGCAGCGCTTCGGTCTCGCGGTCGAGTTGGTCGAGCCGGTCGCGCTCGGCCACCCCGGCTTCGGGCAGATGGGCCAGCGGCGCGAGCCGCGCCCGCAGCCCTTCGAGCCGCGCCCGGATCGGAAGGGTCGCCGCCAGATCCTGCAGCCGCCCCAGATCCGCCTGCGCCGCATCCTCTGCACCGCGCGCCGCCCGCCAGGCGGCCTCGGCCGCCTCCGCCTCGCGTGCGAGCTTCTGGATCGTTCCGGCCGACACGTCCAGCCGCCGCCGCTCCGCATCGAGTTCGGTCAGCCGCTTCTTCGTGTCCCAAAGCCAGCCGCTGCGCTTGCCGCTGCGGTGAAAGCCGTCGAGGTTCACGCGGATCGCCTCGAGCCGGGGGCTCAGCTGGGCCAGCCCCGCGCTCGCCGAGAAGAGCATCTCGCCCAGATCGCCGCGGCTCGCAAGGATGCTGTCGCCGCCCTTTTCCAGCGTGTCGTCGTCGAGCGAGAACATGGCCGAATAGCCCTCGCGCGTGAGGCCGCCCAGCGCCGATTGCAGCAGCGCCTCGGGCACCGGCTGGTCGTGCGCGTCGAGGAGGCTGCCGGTGTTCCGCTTCACCCGGGCCAGATCGAGCGCGCCGCCCGCATGGCTGAGCCGCGCGCCCACGCGCATCGTGGGGCCGGGGTGGCGGAAGTCGTAGCGGGTGCGGAGCGGGATGCCGAAGAGGAGGTCGAGCCAGGCCGAGAAGAGCGTGGACTTGCCTGCCTCGTTCGGCCCGTAGACCACATGCAGGTCCGCCTCTCCCGGCGCAGGCGCGGGAAATGCGAGCCGCCGGTCCGTGAAATGGCCGTAGCGCGTGAGGTCGAGCCGGTCGAGGCGCATCAGTCCGACGCCTCCGCCGCAAGCTCGGCGAGGATCAGGGGCGTTCCCTCGGCCAGAAGGCTGCGGCAGAGCGCGGCCATCGCCGCCTCATCCTGCCCCAGCAGATCGCGCGCCTCGGGCGGCAGGTCGCGCGCGAGCTCCTGTGTGGCCGCAAGAAGCGCGGCGTTCAGGGCCGGATCCTCGGGCAGATCCTCCTGAACGAGGCGGACGAGATCCTCGGGCAGGGCCGCGCCGGGCAGCTCTGCGCCTTCCTCCGATAGCCGCAGTTCGAGCTTGTCGATCCAGAGCCTGCGTCCCGCAGAGAGGGCGCGCGCCTCTTCGGTCAGCCGGTCGCGATCGCGCGCGATGCGCCAGGCGAGCGGCGTGGCCCCGGTCAGCACCGGACGCAGCACCAGATGGTCTTCCGCGCGCGGCGCCTCGGCCGCGGCACGGAGCGCCCGGTCGAGATGGGCGAGCAGGTCGGACCAGTCCGCAATCCCCGTGCAGTCGAGCGCCAGCCGGTCGAAGCGCAGCGGCGCCACGCTGCGCTCTTCGAGCGTGACCGCCCCGTCGTCGCCCACCTGCACCAGCGTGACCGAGGCCGCGCCCGCCTCGCCGATGTCGCGCCCCTGCGGCGTGCCCGGCATCACCACCGTCGCGCGCCCCCGATGCACGAAGCGGCGGTGGATATGGCCGAGCGCCCAGTAATCGTAGCCGTGGGCCTCGAGCTCGGCGAGGCTGCAGGGCGCGTAGGGATCGTGCCCCGGGCTGCCGTTCAGGCTCGTATGCATGAGGCCTAGGTTGAACGCCCCCGGCTTCGGCGCCGGATAGCGCGGCAGCAGGCTCTCGGGCGCGTGCGGCTCGCGGAAGCTCAGCCCGTGGAGGGCCACCGGCTGGCCGTCGATCGAGAGCTCGACCGTCGAGGGGCGGGCGCCGAAGACGGTGGTGTTGGCCGGCGCCTCGAGCTCGCCCGTCTGCCGCGCCAGCGCATCGTGATTGCCGCGCAGGATATAGCAGCCGATCCCCGCGGCCTCGAGCCGCAAAAGCTCCTGCTTGAGAAAGCGGGGGGTCTTGGTCGAGCTGTAGGTTCCGTCCCAGAGGTCGCCCGCGATCACGAGGAAGGCCACCGCCTCGGCAAGGCAGAGATCCACGATGCGCGAAAAGGCGGTGCGCGAGGCCACGCCGATCTCGGCTGCAAGCTCGGGATCGCGCAGCGCCACAGCCCGCAGCGGCGCGTCGAGATGGAGATCGGCCGTATGAAGGAACGTGAACGCCAAGAGACCTGCCTGCGGAACGCGCCCCTCCGGACGCCTCGGGCGACTATGGGGCGCGCCGCCGCGGCCTTCAAGGCTCTGAGGGGCGGCTGGAATGCGGACGGTTGCCCGGGCGCGCCGGTTCTGCTTTGTGGCAGGGGTCAGGTGCCGCCTTCGGGCGGAGAATCGGGAAGCCGGTGGAAATCCGGCGCGGGCCCGCCGCTGTGACGGGGATGCTCCGGGCAAGAGGCCACCGGTTCGCCGGGAAGGCGCCCGGCGGCAGATGAACCGGAGCCAGAAGACCGGCCTGACGCAGAGGTTCCCGCCGCGTGGACGGCGGCGGGATCGTCACGAGCCAAGGAGCGATCCCATGCCGGATTTTCCTCCCGTCGAGCCGCGCCCGGCGCGCCGCTTCACCGAAACCGAGCGTCAGGCGCTCCATGACATCATCGCCGAGAGGCGCGACGTGCGCGACGAGTTCCTGCCGGATCCGGTGGATCCCGAGGCGCTGCGCCGGGTGCTCGAGGCCGCGCACCGCGCGCCCTCGGTGGGCTTCATGCAGCCGTGGAACTTCCTCCTGATCCGCGATGCCGCGCGCAGGGCCGAGGTCCACAAGGCCTTCCGCCGCGCCAACGACGAGGCGGCGCTGCTCTTCCCCGAGGAGAAGCGCGACACCTACCGCGCGCTGAAGCTGCAGGGCATCCTGAAGGCGCCGCTCAACATCTGCGTCACCTGCGACCGCGACCGCTGCGGCGAGGTGGTGCTGGGGCGGACCCACAATCCCGAGATGGATCTCTATTCGACCGTCTGCGCGGTGCAGAACCTCTGGCTCGCCGCGCGGGCCGAGGGGCTGGGCGTGGGCTGGGTCAGCATCTACCGCGAGGAGGAGCTGCGGGCGATCCTCGGCATCCCCGAGCGCGTCAAGATCGTGGCCTATCTCTGCGTGGGCCATGTGGACCGCTTCTACAGCGCGCCGGAACTGGCCTTGAAGGGTTGGCGTCAGCGGCTGCCGCTCGACGATCTGCTCATGGAGGAAGGCTGGCAGGCCGACCGCGCTTTGTGAGGGCGCAGGCGGGCGCGGCCTCGGCGCTCGACGGCCGTTCGGGCGTCGAGCGCCTGTCGAGGGCGCTCGGGGCGGGCGTCTGCCTCGGTCTGACGGGTCTTTCCGAGGGGGCCTCCTGCCGGGCCGGCAGGGTCCGCAACCGCCGCCCGCGGCTTCAATGACCGGACGTGCGGAGCGCGCGCAGCATCAGCGAGAGGAGGACGAGCGCGAAGCCCGCCGCAAGCAGGGCAAGCCCGAGGCCCGCGTGACCGCCCGCTTCGGTCAGGCCGAGCTGCCACATCAGGACGATCGCGGGCAGGCCGGTCAGGAGCCCGCGACGGGCGAGGCGACAGGGGGTGCAGGACATCCGGGTCTCCCTTTCGGTTCGGTCCGGGGGCCTCCTGCAGGAATCGTGCCGAAGCTGCGCACCCGTCCGGGCGCTGCGGTGAGATCAGGCGGTGCCTGGCGCGCCCTGACGGGTGCGCGGGATGCGGAGCAGGAAGACCGTGCCCTTGCCCGGGGTGCTCTCGAGGCTGAGACGGCAGCCGCTGACCTCGGCCAACCGCTGCGCGATGGTCATGCCGATGCCCGCGCCGCTGATGGCGCCGTTCTCGTGCCCGAGCCGCTGGAAGGCCTGAAACACCTCGGCCTGCCGGTCCGTCGGGATGCCGGGGCCGGTGTCGCGGATCGACAGATCCACCGTGTCGGGCGCCTCGAGGCCGAAGCTGACCTCCACGAGGCCGCCGGGCAGGTTGTATTTGACCGCGTTCGACAGAAGCTGGTCGAGGATGCGCCGGAGGAGCGCCGGATCGCTCACCACCGACGGCAGCGGCGTCTCGGGCGCGATGAGGCGCAGCGTCACGCGCATGCGCTCCGCGTCGGGCCGCGCGCGGCCGAGCGCCTCCTCGATCAGCGGCATCAGATCCATCGAGCTGGTCGCGAGGCGCAGGTCGCGATGTTCGAGCCGGCTGAGTTCCAGCACCGCATCCACCAGCTTCACCAGCGTCCAGCCCGCCGTCGAGATCGCCTGCACCTGCTGCAGCCGCTCCCCGTCGAGCTTGCGGCCTTCCGAGGCTTCGAGCAGCTCGGCATAGCCGATGATCGCGGTCAGTGGCGTGCGCAGCTCGTGGCTCATGGAGGACAGGAAGCTGGACTTGGCGCGGTTCGCCGCGTCGAGCTTGTCGCCCATGGTGGCGAGATGCTCGCCCACGGTCTGCAGTTCCTGGATCTCGAACGGCGCCGAGGGGGGGACGGTGCCGCCCTCGCTGATGAGGACCATCCGCTGCTCGAGATCCCCGAGCGGCCGGGCCACGCGCGCGCTCATCGCGACCGACCGGCGCCAGAGATAGGCGAAGAAGCCCGCGTAGAAGAGGACGAGGATCGCCACGATGCTCGTGCTGACGAATCCCAGCTGGTCGCGCAGGTTCGTGGCCTCGGTGAGCAGGCTCCGTTCGCTCGTGAGCAGAAGGAGGCGCCAGTTCGGCCCCGCGACGGTGGACCATGCGGCGATCATCGGCTCCTGCAGATCGACCTTCGAGACGCCCGCCGGCTCGGCCTGCATCTGGAGCGCGATGGACGCCAGATCGGGCCTGCGGAAGATGTTGAACTCGGCGGGCTTGAACGTGTCCTGAAGGATCGCCTCGGCATAGGTGTGGCCGATGAGCTCGCTCATCCCCAGCCGATCCTCGCCCTTCGGCGGGAGGGCCAGGATCGTGCCGTCGCGCCCGATGAGGACGGCAAAGCCGTCGCCCGGCATCTTGATGTCGAGCACCTGTTCGACAATCGTCTTGATGGTGACGTCGATGCCCACCACCGCTTCGAGCCGGTCCGGCCCGTAGACCGGCGCGATCGAGGAGACCATCCAGCCCTCTCCGGCCGGATCCACATAGGCATCGGTCCAGACCGCCCCGCCCGCCGGATTGTGCGCGCGATCGGCCTCGTAGTAGAAATTGTAACTCGGGATATCCATCTTCGGCGGGTAGATGTCGAGCACGTCGAAGTAGGGATAGATCCGGTTATAGGAATCCCATGTATTCAGATAAAGCTGGGCAATCAGGGGATCGCTGTCCTTGATGGATTTCATCAAGGGATCGAGCCGCGCCGTGCGCCAGACCTTTTCGCGCTCGGCCTCGCCTATCGGGACAATTCCGGAATAGAAGACGGCCGCTCCGCCCGTGTCCTTCGTCGTGTAGAAGACCCCCTCGGGCGAGAGGCGGTGGCGCGCCTTTTCCTCCTCCGACACCGTAGCAGGCGCGGCGAGCGCACGGGCGGTTTCTTCGGAGAAGATCCGGGTGGTGGCGCTGATGCTCTGCAACCTGTGGGCGATGATATCCGCCTCGCGGGTTGAATCGTCGCGCAAAGTCGTTTCGGAAATGCGGGTGATTGCCGAGGCGCTCCGGTCGTAGACCACCTGGCTCGTGATGAGATAGACGCCGACGAAGCCGAATTCGATCAGCAGCAGCGGAACGAGGGCGGCCTTGATATAGGAGCGCCAGAGCCACTTGTTCAGCGGAATCGGCCCATGCCCTCTGGCATCGATTGTCCATGACATGAGCGGTGATTCCCGGGAACCTGAGACGCGACGCGACGATTTTAGCTAGCTGTGTGCCCCCAACCTGTAAAGATTTCGCACCAAGAGAGAGGAGCTGTGGCTCTTTGGAAGGGGGTTGCTCTCCAAAGGATCGGGCCGCGGGCCGTGGGTGCCGGACCGGTCGCACTTATTCGTGCGACATGAGGAATACCCGAGAGGCGCGCCTTTTCAAGCGTCTTGCGTGTCCTGTCGGATCGTCGTGAAAAAGTCCGGGACGCAGGGGTGCCGGGCCGGATCGCTTCGGCGCCCCTTTTTCGTGGACTTTATCGTTGCTGACTGCGGCGCGTTCCTGCCCCGGATGTCTGGCTGATCGAGCGTCATTTCCCTCCCGCTTCGCGACTTCGGCCCGACTCTCCCTCTCGACCGGCGAGTGGTCATGGGACGGGCGGGCCTCGGGCCCGACGTCTTCTCCGCCCCCGGAAAGGTGATCGCCCGCACTGGACCCCGGCTGCGGGGGCGGTTATCCGTCGGCGCGTCGCGTGGAGCCAGTTCCAGCCACACGCCGGAACCCTTCGGGAGATCTGCGCGATGATCCGACCCTTCTCGGCCGGCCTCGGCCCGGGCCTTCCCGGGCGGGAGCGGGGCTGACATGGCCTTCCGCCTGGCCCTCGTGGCTCTTTTGCCGCTGGCGGTGCTGAGCCTCTTCGTCGGGGCCGCGGGGCTCGGCCCGGCGGCCCTCTGGTCCGATCCGCAGGGGCACCTCCTTCTGATCGTCTCGCGCCTGCCGCGCACGCTGGCGGTGATCCTCACCGGCTCGGCGCTTGCGGTGGCGGGCGTCGTCATGCAGCAGCTCGTGCGCAACCGCTTCGTCGAGCCCGGCACAACGGGCACCGCCGAGGGCGCGGCCATCGGGCTGCTTGTCGTCACGCTGGCGGCGCCCGGCGCGGCGCTCTGGGTGAAGATGATCGTGGCGAGCCTCGCCGCGATGGCAAGCACCGGCCTCTTCCTCGCGCTGATCCGCCGCCTGCCGCCGCGCGAGGTGCTGCTCGTGCCGCTGGTGGGCCTCATCCTCTCGGGCGTGCTGCAGTCGGCCGCGACCTTCGTCGCCTGGCAGGCGGACATGATGCAGCTCGTGGGGATCTGGCTCATGACGGGCGAATTCTCGGGCGTGCTTGCGGGGCGCTACGAGCTTCTGTGGGTGGCGGCCGCGGCCGCCGCGCTCGCCTTTCTGGCTGCCGACCGGTTCGCGATCCTGGGCCTCGGCGAGCGGACGGCGGTGGGGCTCGGGCTCGATGCGAGAGGCGTGATGCGGCTGGGACTCCTTGTGGTGGCGGTGGTGACGGCGATGGTGGTGGTGACGGTCGGCATGGTGCCCTTCGTGGGCCTCGTGGTGCCGAACCTCGTCAACCGGATCATGGGCGACAACCTGCGCGCCACCCTGCCCGTGGTGGCGGCGGGGGGCGGGGCGCTGGTGCTGGCCTGCGATCTGATCGGCCGCCTCGTGCGCTATCCCTACGAGCTGCCGGTGGGCACGGTGCTGGGCGTGCTGGGCTCGCTCCTCTTCCTCTGGCTCCTCTGGAGGCCCGCGCGTGGATAGGTCGATCCGCTGGCTGGTGCCGATCTGCCTCGTCGTCGCCGGACTCTATCTCTTCTGGGGGCTCCGGGCGGCGAACTGGGCCTTCGCGCTGGAGCTGCGGGCCACGCGGCTCGCGGCGCTGACGGTGGTCGGGGCCTCGGTGGGGGTGGCCACGGTGCTCTTCCAGACGGTGAGCACCAACCGCATCCTCACGCCCTCGATCATGGGGTTCGACGCGCTCTATGTGCTGATGCAGACGGCGCTGGTGGCGGTTCTGGGCATCTCGGGCTTCGCGGCCCTGCCGGGCGGGACGAAGTTCCTGCTCGAGACCGGGGGGCTGGTGGCGGCGGCGCTCCTCCTCTTCGGGACGCTGCTCGCCCGGGGGGCGCAGGATCTGCCGCGGATGATCCTGACCGGCGTGATCTTCGGGATCCTCTTCCGCTCGGCTGCGGGCTTCGTGGGCCGTCTGCTCGATCCGAACGCCTATGCGGTGGTGCAGCAGGCGAGCTTCGCCACCTTCTCGCGGGTGGAGGCGGGCCTGCTGCCCTGGGCGGGGCTCCTTGCGCTGTCGGCGATGGGCACGGCACTGGTGCTCGCCCCGCGGCTCGATGTGCTGGCGCTGGGGCGGCGGACATCGGTGCCGCTGGGGCTCGGACACGACCGGCTCGCGCTTCTCACGCTGGGGCTGGTGGCGGTGCTGGTTGCCAGCGCCACCGCGCTCGTGGGTCCGATCGGCTTCTTCGGGCTGATCGTGGCCTCGCTCGCCCATGCGCTGACCGAGCGGGCGCGCCATGCGGCGCTGCTGCCCGCGGCGGCTTTGTCGGCCGTGGCGCTGCTCGTGGGCGGACAGTTCCTCTTCGAGCGGCTGCTGCGCCTCGAGGGGACGCTCAGCGTCGTGGTCGAACTGGCGGGCGGGCTCTTCTTCCTGTGGCTTCTGATGAAGGGACGGATCCGATGATCGAGCTTGAGGGCGTGGGCCACCGGATCGACGGGGCCGAGATCCTGACCGATGTGACGACGCGGCTGCCGAAGGGGGCGCTCACGGCGCTGATCGGGCCGAACGGGGCGGGCAAGTCCACGCTGCTCTCGCTCATCGCGCGGCTCGCGCCGCTGGGGCAGGGGCGGATCCGGGTGGACGGGCTGGATGTGGCCCGCACCCCGTCGCGCCAGCTCGCGCTGAAGATGGCCGTGCTCGGGCAGGAGACGGCGGTGGGCAGCCGCCTCAGGGTGCATGAGCTGGTGGGCTTCGGCCGCTGGCCGCACCATCAGGGCCGCCGCACGCCCGCCGATGCGGCGGCGGTGGAGGAGGCCATCGCGGTGTTCGAGCTGGGCCCGCTCGCCGACCGCTTCCTCGACGAGCTCTCGGGCGGCCAGCGCCAGCGCGCCTTCCTCGCCATGACCTTCGCCCAAGGAACGGACTGGCTCCTGCTCGACGAGCCGCTGAACAATCTCGACATGGCCCATGCCCGCGCCCTTCTGTCGCGGCTGAACGACCTCGTCCGCACCGGGGGCCGCAGCGTCGTCGTGGTGATGCACGACGTGAACTATGCCGCCGCCTGGGCCGACCACATCCTCGCCCTGAAGGACGGGCGGATCGCGGCCGAAGGCACCCCGGCCGAGGTGCTGACGACCCCGATCCTGCACCGGCTCTACGGGATCGAGATGGAAGTGGCCGAGCATCGCGGACGGCCTCTGGTGCTGCACCACGTCTGACCGGGCGCGGTTGACTCGGCCGTCGGGCGCTAATACTAGCGAATTACTCAGGTATCGCACCCACGGTTGCGAGCTCAGGCGCATCCATCGAAAAACTCAAGGGATTCTCCCATGCCTCCGACGTCCCATGCCGGACGCGGCTTGTCTTTCAACGTGCCGAGCCGCCGTCCCATCGCCCCCTTCCCCAGACGGGGGCGCCGCGCCCTCCTTGCCGCCGGCACCCTCCTCTCCACCGGCCTGACCGCTCAGGCCCAGACCGCGGCCGAGCCCATCGCCCTCGATCAGATCACGGTGACGGCGGGCGGCTTCGAGCAGAACGTGGCCGACGCGCCCGCCTCTGTCTCGATCATCACCCGCGAGGATCTGGAACGCGGCAATGTCACGAGCCTGTCGGACGCGCTGCGCGAGGCGCAGGGCGTCGTGACCACGGGCGTGGCCGGCGAGCAGGACATCTTCATCCGCGGCCTGCCGGGGGCCTATACGCTGATCCTCGTGGACGGGAAGCGGCAGGGCACGCGCGAGAGCCGCACCAACGGCAATGCGGGCTGGGAGCAGAGCTTCATCCCGCCGGTCGCCGCCATCGAGCGGATCGAGGTGGTGCGCGGGCCCATGTCCTCGCTCTACGGCTCGGATGCCATGGGTGGCGTCATCAACATCATCACCCGCAAGGTGGCCGACCGCTGGTCGGGCTCGGTCACGGCCGAGACCGTGCTGCCGGAAGCCTCCGAGGACAGCGGCAACCGGCAGCTCTCGTTCTATCTCTCGGGGCCGGTGGTGCCGGACAGGCTCGGGCTCCAGATCTGGGGCAGGGTCCTCGATCAGGACGAGGCAGAGCTGCTCTCGGGTCAGCCCGGGCAGGAGGACCGCGACCTGACCGCGCGCCTGACCTGGGCGCTCACCGAGGATCAGGAACTGCGGCTCGAGGCCGGGCGGACGGGCCTCGACCGCGATCTCACCCCCGGGCGCACTCTGGACGAGACCGCCAATCCCAGCCGGCAGAAGAACATCCGCGAGCATTGGTCGGTGAGCCACAGCGGGCGCTGGGGCGATGTGACGACCGATCTCTCGTTCCAGCAGGAGAAGGGCCGCCGCACCACCTGGAGCACGGTGGAGGGCCGCCTCGTCGAGGATGAGCGCGCGCCCGAGATCGTGAACTCGGTGCTCGACGCCAAGGTGACGGTGCCGCTGACATGGGCGGGCAGCCATACGCTCGTGGGCGGCGGGCAATACAAGCGCGCCGACCTCACCGACCAGAATCCGGGCATCGGCGACGGGCGCGACTACGACTGGCAGCTCGACGAATGGGCGCTGTTCCTCGAGGACGAATGGCGCCTGCATCCCGACTTCGCCCTGACGCTCGGGGCGCGCTACACGCAGAACGAGGATTTCGGCGGCCATGTCACGCCGCGTCTTTATGGCGTGTGGAACGTGACGCCCGACCTCACGATCAAGGGGGGCGCCTCGGCCGGCTACCGGACCCCCGAGATCCGCCAGACCGCGGCGGGCTATTACTACACCACCGAACGCGGCGCGGGCGTGATCGTGGCCAACAGCGACCTCGATCCCGAGAGCAGCACCAGCTACGAGATCGGGGCGCTCTGGCAGTCGGGCCGGTTCGAACTGGGGGCCACCGCCTATCGGACCGATTTCGCGGACAAGATCGAGAGCCGCAAGACCGACCGGCGGATCACAGTGGGCGGCACCGACTACAACCGGTGGGAATGGTACAACGTTCAGGATGCGACCCTGACCGGGGTCGAGCTGACGGCACGGGCCGAGATCACCGACAGCCTGTCTCTGCGCGGCAGCTACACCTGGACCCATTCGGAACAGGAGTCGGGCGATTACGAGGGCCTGCCGCTCGCCCGCACGCCCGAGCACATGGCCTCGCTCCGGCTCGACTGGCTGACGCCCGTCGATGGGCTCGAGGCCTGGAGTGCCGCGACCTACCACGGCTCGGAGATCAACGCGGGTGCGCGGATCGGCAGCAACGGCCGGCCCTATGCCGAGAATGACGCCGGCCAGGTGATCGCCTACAAATACGGTTCCTATGCGACGGTGGACGTGGGCGCGAGCTACCGGGTCTCCGAGGCCATGATGCTGAACGCGGCCGTCTACAATCTCTTCGACGAAGGCATCTCCGTCGAGGAGCAGAACGCCTCCGGCTCGGGCCGGAGGCTCTGGGTCGGGCTCACCGCAAACTTCTGACCCGCGACTGTCCGCGGCGGCCCCGGGTCCGGGCCTGCCGCGGCGGCAACCTGCGGCCACGGAGGTGCTTGAGCCCGGCGGACGGGCGGCCTAGGGTGTGCGCCAGATGCGCAACATGACCAGCCCGGCAGGCAAGCCCTTGCGATCGACCCACTTCATCGCGCTGAGGATGGGAGCGGCCATTCTGGCCGTGCTCGGCATGGTGGTCTGGGCCGTCTGGTCGTGGAACGAAGAGGTTGCCGCCCTCGAAGAGCAGGGGCAGTCCAAGGCGCGCCTGATCTCGCTCTATGTCGAGCGGCTGGTGCAGACCCAGGTGATCCTGCAGCAGGCGGCGCTGCGCGATCTCAAGGATCAGGGACCGGACTATCTGACGTCGCCGCCGTTCGAGGGCTTCCTGACGGCCATCGAAAGCGCGCAGACCTCCTCGGGCGGGATTGCCGTCCATGCGCCGGACGGGCGGGTGCTCGCCCAGGGCCGGCTCTATCCTTCCGACTTCCGCTTTCCCATCGAGGCTTTCCGTGCCGCACGCGCCGCGGGCTGGACGGTCTTCGTCGGGCGCTTCGAAACCGCCGACCCGGTCAATGACCGGCTCTTCGTCGCCACCGACTTCTCCGACGAGGGGCAGGACGCCATCTTCGTGTCGATGCTCACCCTCGGATCGATCCGGGCCTTCCTGCAGCAGATCGCCCCGAGCCCGACGGATGCCGCGTCGCTGCTGCGCACGGACGGATATCTGCTCCTGCGCCGGAACGTCTCGCGACCGATCATGCTCGACGAGACCGCCCCCGCGGTCGAGGCGACCAAGGGTCATGTCTCGGGCAGCTACCGTACCGTTGCGATCTCGGACGGCATCAACCGGCTCTACAGCTTCACCCGTGTGCCCGACCTGCCGCTGGTGGCCAATTATGGCGCGCCCGTCTCGGAGATCCGCGCCGGCTGGCTCTGGCGCGTCGTGCCGATCTGGATGTTCCTCGGGTTGCTCGCGCTCTTCATCTTCGTGCTCTCGGGGCGCATCCGTCGCGCGATGGAGCTGAGTGTCATCGCGCTCGAGACCCGCCAGCAGCTCGAGGCGACGCAGAAGATCGCCGAGCAGCGGGCCCGGCTGATGCAGGAGCTGAGCCACCGGGTGAAGAACAACCTCGCGCTCGTGCTCGCGCTGATCGACCGGCAGATCCGCACGCGCGGCGGGATCGAACCGCTGGAGCTGCGCGGCCGGATCATGGCCATCGCCGAGGTCCACTCGATGCTCTTCGCGGCGGGCGAGCGCTACGATCTCGATTTCGGCCGGCTGATCGAACGGTTGAGCCTCAGCGAGGCGCTGGTGCCGCCGGAACGCTCGATCACCGTCGACCGCGACGTCGAGGAGGGGATCCGCATCGGGCCTGACAGCGCGGTGCCGCTGGCGCTCGTCGCGGCGGAACTGCTGACGAACGCGGTGAAGCATGCCTTTCCCGACGGGCGGCCGGGGCGGATCCGCGTGTCGCTGCACCATGTCGGTGCCGACACCGCGCGGCTGGAGATCGCCGACGACGGCGTGGGCCTGCCCGAGGGGGCGGAACCGAAGCCCTCGGGGCTGGCGATCGTCGAGGCCCTCGTGGCGCAGGCCGACGCCGTTCTCGAGCGCCGGAACGAGGGCGGCGCCTGCTTCCGCCTCACCTTCCCGATCCGCGGCCATACCACGGCCGACCTTCCGAGCCGGACCCTCGCGCGCAAGGCGGGATGATCGTATTTTTATTTGCAAGAAAAGCCTTGGAGGCTGAAGTTCAAATTTGATCTGAGGATGAGGGTTCGGCTCGAACGGGCAGGGACGCCCACCTCGGGACCCGAAAAGACCGCCACCAGAGGCAGCGTCCGCGTCAAGGCACGCCGGTCTCGATGCGGTCCCGGTCCTGCGGCGGGCGCAGCTCGTGCTCTGCGCGACATTGATCGCGCAACATACAGAATTCGTTTCCGAAAGATGCAAGCGCCGGGGCGGCGCCGGTCGACCTGCCGCGGCTGGCGCCGGAGCGGGCGGACTGGTAGCTTCGGCCCATGGATTCGATCTTCATCCTGACCGGCGCCGGGATCTCGGCCGAAAGCGGGCTCGGCACTTTCCGGGACAAGGACGGCCTCTGGACCCGCTACGACCTGAGCCGCGTGGCCACGCCCGAGGGCTTTCGCGCCGATCCCGCTCTGGTCCATGACTTCTACAACATGCGCCGGAAGAACTGCCTCGACGCGGCCCCCAACGCAGCCCATGCGGCCCTTGCGCGGCTCGGGCGCGACCATCCGGGCGAGGTGACGCTGGTCACGCAGAATGTGGATGACCTGCACGAGCGGGCGGGCTCGACCGGCGTGATCCACATGCACGGCGAGCTGCGCCGCGCGCTCTGCGCGGCCTGCGGCCACCGCTGGCCTGCGCCCGAGCGCATGAGGTCCGAGGACGCCTGCCCGAGCTGCGGCCGGCCCGCCACCCGCCCCGACATCGTCTGGTTCGGCGAGATGCCCTATCGGATGGACGAGATCCTCGAGCGGCTGGCGCGGGCCACGCTCTTCGTGGTGATCGGCAGTTCCGGAGAGGTCTATCCCGCCGCGGGCTTCGTCGACGAGGCGGCGGCGCAGGGCATTCCCACGCTCGAGATCAATCTCGAGCCGAGCGGACGCCGCGGCCTGTTCGACCGCGGCCTCTACGGGCCTGCCACCGAGGTCGTGCCGCGCTGGGTGGCCGGGCTCCTGCGCGACTAGCCCCCGCCGCAGCCGGGGGACATTCCCGCCGACAGGGCGGATTCGCCGCTTGCGTCCGCGCGAGGGTGCGACGATAAGGCGCCCCTCTTTTGCGATGGAGGCTGTCCTGATGGACCGCGCGCTGGAAAATCTCAGGGATCTTTGCGACGCCGGGCTGACCGATCCGGCCGAGAACCGGCTGGAAGAGGTTGCGCGCGCCTTCCGCATCCGGCTGACGCCGCAGATGGTGGCCGCCTCGGACGACCCGTCCGTGGCGCGCCAGTTCGTGCCCACGCTCGACGAGCTGGAGATCCGCCCCGAGGAACTGGCCGATCCCATCGGCGACGCGGCGCGCAGCCCGGTGCCGGGCCTGACCCATCGCTACCCCGACCGGGTCATCCTGCATGTCACCCGCACCTGCGATGTCTATTGCCGCTTCTGCTTCCGCCGCGAGGTGGTGGGCAGCGAGGGGATCCTGCCCGAGGCCGACCTGTCGGCGGCGCTCGACTATATCGATGCCACGCCCTCGGTGCGCGAGGTGATCCTCACCGGGGGCGATCCGCTCACCCTGTCGCCACGGCGGCTGCGCGCGATCATCGGGCGGCTCGGCCAGATCGGCCATCTCGATCAGGTGCGCATCCACAGTCGCGTGCCGGTCGTGGCGCCCCACCGGATCGACGACAACATGCTGCGCGCGCTGCTCGGGCCGATCCCCGTCTGGATCGTGGTCCATGTGAACCATCCCGGCGAGCTGCGCCTCGATGCGCGCGCGGCGCTGGGGCGGCTGGCCGACCGGGGCATTCCACTCCTGTCGCAGTCGGTGCTGCTGCGCGGGGTGAACGATACCGTCGACACGCTTGAGGAGCTGTTCCGGGCGCTGCTGCGCCTCAGGGTCAAGCCCTATTACCTGCATCATTGCGACCTCGCAAAGGGCGCGGGCCATTTCCGCCCCACGATCGACGAGGGCCGCGCACTGATGGCCGAGCTCAGGCGCCGGATCACCGGGATCGGCCTGCCGAGCTATGTGCTCGACCTGCCGGGCGGGTTCGGCAAGGTTCCCCTCACGTACGACCATCTGATCGCCGACGGTCCCGGCCGCTGGCAGGTGCGCGACCCGCAGGGCGGCCTGCATCCCTACGCCGATCCCGACTGACGGATGATCGATGGCGTGCTAGGCTCGGGCCCATCATCGGGGGAGGAGCCGCGCCATGGCCGACTGTCGCAAGCTGCGTCCGACGGGTCTCTACGACGGCCGTCAGGGCTTCACCTACAACGAGGGCGTCTCGGCGCAATCCGTGGGATCGCAGGGCATCTGCATGCATCTCCTGACCATTCCCCCCGGCGGCCGCGCCCGGGCGCACAAGCATGCGAGCCATGAGACGGCGATCTATGTGCTCGAGGGCGAGACAGTGATGTTCTGGGGCGAACGGCTCGAGCACCGGATGGAGGTGGGCGCGGGCGAGCTGCTCTATATCCCCGCCGACATGCCGCATCTGCCGATGAACCTCTCGGACCGGCCGGCCGTGGCGGTCATCTCGCGCACCGATCCGAACGAGCAGGAGAGCGTGACGCTCCTGCCCGAGCTCGAGGCTCTCGTGCCCTGAGACGCGCGGCTTTGCGGGGCGGGGAGGCCCGCCCTCAGCCGCCCAGCCGGCGCAGGAGCGGAACCGAGGGCTGGCCGGTGACCGGCAGGCCGTTCGCCGCCTCGTAAGCCGAGATCGCGGCCTCGGTCTTGCTTCCCACCACCCCGTCGGTTCCGCCGGTGTCGTAGCCCGCCGAGGTCAGGCGGCGCTGCAGCTCCTGCCGGTCGGCCTTGGTCATGCCGCGGGCGTCCGGCGGGAAGCGGCCCCGGATCGGCGGCCCGCCGCGGAGACGGTCCGACAGGTGCCCCACGCCGATGACGTAGTTCTCGGCATTGTTGTAGCGGGTGATGACGGTGAAGTTGCGGAAGACCATGAAGGCGGGTCCGGCGAGCCCCATCGGGATGAGGATGGAAGCCGCGCCGTGGTCGGGCACCGCGCGCCCGTCCATGTCGCGCACGCCCATGGCCGTCCAGGCCGCCGGGCTGCGCGTGGTGCCGCGCCCCGCGAGGCCGCTGTTGAACCCGGCCGGAAGCTGCACCTCCACACCCCACGGCTGACCGCGCCGCCAGCCCGAGCGCGACAGATAGGCCGCGGCCGAGGCAAGCGCGTCCGTCGGATCGTCCGACCAGATGTCGCGGCGGCCGTCGCCGTTGAAATCGACCGCATAGGCCAGATACGAGGTCGGGATGAACTGGGTGTGCCCCATCGCGCCCGCCCAGCTGCCGGTCAGATGGGCGGGATCGGTGTCGCCCGACTGCAGGATCTTCAGCGCGGCGATCAGCTGGCTTTCGAAGAAGGCGCCGCGGCGGCCCTCGAAGGCGAGGGTGGAGAGGGCCGAGACGATCGGCACGTCGCCCCGCCGCTCGCCATAGCGGCTCTCGACGCCCCAGACGGCGGTCACGACCTCGGCCTCGACCCCGTAGCGGGATTCGATCTGCGAGAGCACGCCCGCATGACGCGCGAGGGCCGCGCGACCCAGCGACACCCGCTCCTCGGAGGCGGCGATCGAGAGGTAATCCTCGGTCGTGCGGGTGAATTCGGTCTGGTTGCGGTCGCGCTCGATCACGTCGGGCAGGAAGCCCGCCGAGCGAAAGGCGCGGTCGAAGGTGCCGGGGTCGATGCCCGCGCCGAGCGCACGCGGCCGGAAGCCCGCCACCCAGGCGTCCCAGGCCGGGTTCGGCACGGCGCGCATCGCGGGCTCCGGCGCCGCGCCGGAACCGATCCCGAAGCCGCCGCCGCAGCCGGCGAGCCCCGTCGCCAACAGTCCGAGCATCACCGCGCGCCGCGTCGCCTGCATTCCGTTTCCTCCGGGTTCTTGTGATCCTGCCTCGAACCGGAGCCTAACGGAAACGGGCGCAGGCGCAATTGGCTCGGCGGCGCCCTGCCGAGGCGGCGCCTGAGCGAGGCCCCGCGGCCTGAACTGCCGCCGATCCTGTCGGCCCATGGACGCGAGCGCCTTTCGCGGGACAAGAGCAAGCGAAGGCCCAGCCTGCACGGCTGCCCGAGGGGCGCAATCGGATCAAAGCGCGCGGTTGAGCTTCTGCCTTCAGGCGCACCCGCCGCCCGTGCGCGGGTGGCACATCTGCAGGAGCGGTGCGGCCGGCCCGTTGGTCGGACCGTCCGTCTCAGGTCCGAGGCTACTTCTTCTTCAGCGAATCGGGCTTATGCGCGGCGCGGGCGCCGGTCTTGTCGCTTTCGACGATATATTGCGGATCGTCTGTCGAGGCCTTGACCGCATGGCCCTTGATCTTCGTGTCGCGCGTCTGCTTCTTCACCACATGGCCCTCGGTCCGGCCCTGGCTCGTGTTCCAGACCACGGCATCGCCCTTCTTGAGTTTATCGGTCATCCGTCCTCCTCGAGCGGCCCTGCGGCGACCCGCCGCGCATGTCAGGGGGACCGTCCTTGCGGCCCATGCGCGCAACGCAAACGGCGACCCCGCGTTCCTGTTTTGCCGGAGCGTCGCAACGTCACCCTTGAGAATTCGCCTTGCAAAGGTTTTCAACAGCGCATTTGATCCTGTCGAGGCGCCGCTCGTTCGCAAGAAGGCGGCACTTCCAACATGATGGAGGTTCACCCATGAAATTCGCACATCTGCTGGCCGCGTCTTCGCTGGCCCTGATGGCTGCTGCCGGAGCCCACGCCAAGACGCTGGTCTATTGCTCGGAAGGGTCGCCCGAGGGGTTCGACCCCGCGCCCTACACCGCCGGCACCACCTTCGACGCGGCCTCGCAGGCGGTCTACAACCAGCTCGTCGAGTTCAAGCCGGGCACGACCGAGATCGCCCCCGCGCTGGCCGAGAGCTATGAGATCTCGGACGACGGGCTGGAATACACCTTCCACCTGCGGCCGGGCGTCAAGTTCCACACGACCGACTTCTTCACGCCCACGCGCGAGATGAACGCCGACGACGTGATCTTCTCGTTCCTGCGTCAGGGCGACGAATCCAGCCCGTGGCACCAGTATGTGGCCGGGATCACCTACGAATATTACAGCGGCATGGAAATGCCGACCGTGATCAAGGAGATCCAGAAGGTCGACGACCTGACGGTGAAGTTCGTGCTGACCCGTCCCGAGGCGCCCTTCCTCGCCAATCTCGCGATGGACTTCGCCTCGATCCTGTCGAAGGAATATGCCGACAAGCTGGAGGCCGAGAACCGCAAGGAAGACCTGAACAACGCGCCGGTCGGCACCGGCCCGTTCAAGTTCGTGGCCTACCAGAAGGACGCGGTCATCCGCTATCAGGCCAATGACGACTACTGGGCCGGGCGCGAGAAGATCGACGATCTGATCTTCGCCATCACCCCCGATCCGGCGGTGCGGATGCAGAAGCTGCAGGCCGGCGAATGCCACATCATGCCCTATCCGGCGCCCGCCGACATCGAGGCGCTGAAGGCCGACGAGAACCTGCAGGTGATGGAGCAGCCGGGCCTGAACGTGGCCTATCTCGCCTACAACACCACCGTGGCGCCCTTCGACAATCCGAACGTCCGCAAGGCGCTCAACATGGCGATGAACAAGGAGGCCATCCTCGAGGCGGTCTTCCAGGGCACGGGGCAGGTCGCCAAGAACCCGATCCCGCCGACCATGTGGAGCTACAACGACGCGGTCGAGGACACGGCCTTCGATCCCGAAGCGGCCAAGAAGCTCCTCGAGGAAGCCGGCGTGTCGGATCTCTCGATGGAGATCTGGGCGATGCCGGTGCAGCGTCCCTACATGCCGAACGCCCGGCGCACGGCCGAGCTGATGCAGGAAGACTTCGCCAAGATCGGCGTCAAGGTCGAGATCGTCTCCTACGAGTGGGGCGAGTATCTGAAGAAATCGACCGACCCGTCGCGCAAGGGCGCGGTCATCCTCGGCTGGACGGGCGACAACGGCGACCCGGACAACTTCATGGGCGTGCTGCTGGGCTGCTCGGCCACCGGCGACGGCGGCGCGAACCGCGCGCAATGGTGCAACAAGGAGTTCGACGACCTGATCCAGAAGGCGAAGGTCACGGCGGATCAGGCGGAGCGCACCAAGCTCTACGAAGAGGCGCAGGTCGTCTTCAAGCGCGAGAACCCCTGGGCCACCATCGCCCATTCGACGGTCTTCATGCCGATGTCGAAGAAGGTCTCGGGCTATGTGATGAACCCGCTGGGCAAGCACAGCTTCTCGGGCGTCGATATCGAAGAGTGAAACGGCTAAAGTAACGGGCAGGCGCGCCGGGAGCACCCCGGCGCGCCTCTCATCATTCAGGGCTCAGATGATCAGATTCCTCCTCGGCAAGCTTGCCTATCTGATACCGACCTTCCTCGGCATCACCATCGTGGCCTTCGGCTTCGTGCGGCTCCTGCCGGGCGATCCGGTGCTGCTCCTGGCGGGCGAACGCGGCATCACGCCCGAGCGTCACGCCGAACTCTCGGCCCAGCTCGGCTTCGACCGACCCATCTGGGTGCAGTATTTCGACTTCCTCGGGAACCTGTTTCAGGGCGACTTCGGCCTGTCGCTGACCACCAAGAAACCCGTCCTGACCGAGTTCCTGACGCTGTTCCCGGCGACGGTCGAGCTCGGACTGGTGGCGGTCACGCTCGCCACGCTGATCGGCATTCCGCTGGGCGTCTTCGCCGCCATCAAGCGCGGCAGCTGGTTCGACCAGATCTCGATGGGCACGGCGCTGGTGGGCTATTCGATGCCGATCTTCTGGTGGGGGCTGCTGCTCATCATCTTCTTCTCGGGCATCCTGAAATGGACCCCGGTCTCGGGGCGAATCGACCTGCTCTACTTCTTCCCGAACGGCACCGGCTTCATGCTGTGGGATTCGCTCGTTTCGGGGCAGAAGGGCGCCTTCCTCTCGGCGGTGCGCCACCTGATCCTGCCCGCCATCGTGCTGGCCACGATCCCGATGGCGGTGATCGCGCGGCAGTCGCGCTCGGCCATGCTCGAGGTGCTGGGCGAGGACTATGTCCGCACCGCGCGGGCCAAGGGCATGAGCCCCTTCCGCGTGATCTCGGTTCATGCGCTGAGGAACGCGCTGATCCCGGTGGTGACGACCATCGGCCTGCAGGTCGGCGTGGTGATGGCGGGGGCCATCCTCACCGAGACCATCTTCTCCTGGCCGGGCATCGGCAAATGGATGATCGACTCCATCTCGCGCCGCGACTATCCGTCGGTGCAGGGCGGCCTGCTGCTCATGGCGGGCGTCGTGATGCTGGTCAACCTGATCGTCGATCTCCTCTACGGGGTCATCAACCCCCGCATCCGTCATTCGTGAGGGCTCCATGACCGACGTGACAAAGCCCGTTTCGCAGGGCTCGGAAACGAAGCGCCTGCTGCGCGAGTTCTGGTTCTACTTCTCCGAGAACCGTGGTGCCGTGATCGGCCTCTGCGTCTTCCTCGCGCTCGTGCTGATCGCGGCCTTCGCCCCGCTGCTCGCGCCGCACAGCCCGACGCTCCAGAACCGCGACGCGCTGCTCGTGCCGCCGTTCTGGGAGCAGGGCGGCAACCCGAGCTTCCTTCTCGGCACCGATGCGGTCGGCCGCGACATCCTCTCGCGGCTGATCTTCGGCGCGCGGCAGTCGCTCTTCATCGGCTGTGTGGTGGTCTCGATCGCGCTCACGGGCGGCATCATCCTCGGCCTCGTTGCGGGCTTCTTCGGCGGATGGGTGGATGCGGTCATCATGCGGGTGATGGATGTGATCCTGGCCTTCCCGTCGCTGCTCCTCGCGCTCGTGATGGTGGCGATCCTCGGGCCGGGGCTGACCAACGCGATGATCGCCATTGCCATCGTGCTGCAGCCCCACTTCGCGCGGCTCACGCGGGCGGCGGTGATGGCCGAGAAGAACCGCGAATATGTCATGGCCGCGCGCGTGGCCGGGGCAGGGCGCCTGCGGCTGATGTTCCGCACCATCCTGCCCAACTGCCTCGCGCCGCTGATCGTGCAGGGGACGCTCTCCTTCTCGAATGCCGTGCTCGACGCGGCGGCGCTCGGCTTCCTCGGCATGGGCGCGCAGCCGCCGACCCCCGAATGGGGCACGATGCTTGCCGAAGCGCGCGAGTTCATCCTGCGCGCCTGGTGGGTGGTGACTTTCCCCGGTCTCGCGATCCTCATCACCGTGCTCGCGATCAACCTCGTGGGCGACGGGCTGCGCGACGCGCTCGACCCGAAACTGAAGCGGAGCTGAGCCGATGGCGCTACTCGAAATCCGCAACCTCTCCGTCAGCTTCGCCACCTCGACCGGCCGCTTCCATGCCGTGCGGGGCATCGACATGACCGTCAACAGCCGCGAGGTTCTGGCGGTCGTGGGCGAAAGCGGCTCGGGCAAGTCGGTGGCGATGCTCGCCACCATGGGCCTCCTGCCCGCCACCGCCACGGTCGAGGCCGACATGCTGCGCTTCGACGGCCGCGACATGCTCACCATGTCGGACGCCGACCGGCGCAAGCTCATCGGGCGCGACATCTCGATGATCTTCCAGGAGCCGATCGCCTCGCTGAACCCCTGCTTCACGGTGGGCTTCCAGCTCGAGGAGGTGCTGCGCGTCCATCTGGGCCTCGGGGCCCGCGAGCGGCGCGCCCGCGCCATCGAGCTGTTCCAAGCGGTGGGCATCCCCGATCCCGAGGCGCGGCTCTCGTCCTACCCGCACCAGATGTCGGGCGGCCAGTGCCAGCGGGTGATGATCGCCATCGCCATCGCCTGCCAGCCGAAGCTCCTGATCGCCGACGAGCCCACGACCGCGCTCGACGTGACGATCCAGAAGCAGATCCTCGACCTGCTGATGAAGCTGCAGGAGGATACCGGCATGGGCCTCATCATGATCACCCACGACATGGGCGTGGTGGCCGAGACGGCCGACCGGGTGGTGGTCATGTACAAGGGCCGCAAGATGGAGGAGGCGGGCGTGCTCGAGATCTTCGAGGCGCCGAAACATCCCTATACGCGGGCGCTCCTGTCGGCGCTGCCGGAGCTTGCCACCGGCGACCGGCTGCCCACCGTCTCGGATTTCATCGACACCGAAGCTCTGGCAGGAGGCGCGTGATGGCCCCGGTTCTCGAAGCCCGCAACATCGTGCGCGACTATGCCGGCTCGGGCGGCCTCTTCCGCCGGGCCAAGCCCGTGCGCGCGCTGAAGGGCATCTCCTTCACCGTCGAGCAGGGCCGGACGCTGGCCGTGGTGGGCGAAAGCGGCTGCGGAAAGTCCACGCTGGCGCGGATCATCACCCTGATCGATCCCGCGACCGAGGGCGAGCTGCTGATCGACGGCGAGCCCATCGACATCGCGACGCAGGGCCTGCCCGCGGGCCTGCGCCGCAAGGTGCAGATCGTATTCCAGAACCCCTACGGCTCGCTCAACCCGCGCCAGAAGGTGGGCGACATGCTGATGGAGCCGCTGATCCTCAACACCGAGGACAGTGCGGCCCAGCGGCGCGAGAAGGCGATGGCGATGCTGGTGAAGGTCGGGCTTCTGCCCGAGCATTTCCACCGCTACCCGCACATGTTCTCGGGTGGCCAGCGCCAGCGCCTCGCCATCGCGCGGGCGCTGATGGTGAATCCGCGGCTTCTGGTGCTCGACGAGCCGGTCTCGGCGCTCGACCTGTCGGTGCAGGCGCAGGTGCTGAACCTTCTGGCCGACCTGCAGGAAGAGTTCGACCTCACCTATGTCTTCATCAGCCACGATCTTTCGGTGGTGCGCTACATCGCCGACGATGTGATGGTGATGTGGAAGGGCGAGGTGGTGGAATACGGCACCCGCGACGCGGTGTTCGGCGCGCCGCAGCATGCCTATACCCGCACGCTGTTCGCGGCGACGCCCGTGACCGATGTGGCGGCGATCCGCGCCCGCGTCGAGCGCCGCCGGGCGGCCGGCATCGGCGCCCCCGCCGCGTGAGGCTTCGGGGGCGGCCGCCCGCGGCCGTCTCCTCCCTTCGTGACCGACCTCGTGACGCCTCCGCGCGGCCCGTCCGGCCGAGGGAGGCGACCTCCGGCGGCAGCGCTGCCGCCCCTCCCTTTCCCTGCGGCACCTGTTCAGGAGGACCACCCTTGGCCAAGATGATCCACAGCATGATCCGCGTGCAGGACGAGGCGCGCTCGCTTGCCTTCTACCGCGAGGCCTTCGGCCTCGAGGTGGCCGAGCGGCTCGATTTCGAGAGTTTCACGCTGCTCTATCTCTCGAACGCCGAAAGCGAGTTCGAGCTGGAGCTCACCGTCAACAAGGGCCGCGCGGAGCCCTATGCCCTTGGCGACGGTTACGGCCATCTGGCGGTCTCGGTCGCAGATGTCGCAGCCGAGCATGCACGGCTGACGGAGGCGGGCCTCAACCCCCGGAAAATAGTGGATTTTGCCCCCGGCGGCGAGGTGATCGCCCGCTTCTTCTTCATCGCGGATCCCGACGGATACCAGATTGAAGTCTTGGAGCGCGGCGGCCGCTACAAGTAAGCTTCCGCCCGGTGCCGGCGCCCGGGTCGATCGGAGCGCTCCGGTCTCAGTTGGAAGCAAGGGGGTATCATGCCGAAGAGCATGGGAATGGCCGTCGCCGTGCCGGTGACGCTCGCGGTCATCGCGGCCGGGGGTGCCGGCGTCGGGGCCTACATGTACAACGAGCGCAACCTCGCGCTCGAGGAACTGGCGCGGCAGTCCGAGCTGAGCGGCTCGATTGCGACGCTCGAGACCGAGGTCGCGGGCCTGACCTCGCAGGTCAAGGCCGCCGAGGGGCAGCTTGGCGATCTGAACGGCCAGCTCGAGGCCGCCAAGGCCGAACTGGCCGAGGTTCAGGGCCAGCATGACCGCCTCTCCTCCGAGCTCGAGCCGATGCGCGCGGAGATCGCGAGCTTCGATAGCCGGAAGGCCGAGGCCGAGGAGAGCACCGCGAAGGCCATCGCCGATTTTCAGGCGGCGGACGCGCGGCTGAAGGAGCTGACGGACCGCGAGGACAACCTGCGCGCCACCGTCTCGAAGCTCGCGGCCGAGGTGCAGGATCTCGACCGCCGGATGGAGGGCCTGCGCGCCGAAAGCGGGGCGCTGGTGGCGGCGGCCCAGTCGGCCGCCCGGCAGCGCACGGATCTGCAGGGCATGGTCGAGACGCTGGCGGGCCTCCTCGCCACCCGGTCGGAGGAGCTGGTGCAGCTCGAACGGCGGATCGGCGAGCAGGATCTGAAGGTGCCCGCCGCAGGCCCGGCTCCGCTCGCCGCTGCCGCGGGTGCGGCCTCGCAGGCCCCGGACGGGGCGGGCGCCGCAGAGCCGGCCGCGAAGGAGGCCGAGACCGCCGCGCCGGAGACGGACGCCGCAGGGCAGACCGCTTCGCAGGCCGAAGGCTCGGAGGCAGGGTCCCAGCCTGCGGCCGAACCGGAGGCGGCCGAGGCCGACGGCGGGAATGGCGCAGCCGAGGAGCCGGAGGCGGGTGCGCAGGACGAGGGTGCCGACGCCGCGGCCGAGCCGGCCCCGACTGGCGCATCGGAGGATGCGCCGGATGACGCCGCAGCCGAAGGATCGACCGCAGAGGCCGAAGCGGCACCTGAGGCATCCGGGAGTACGGCTGGAGCGTCTGATGACGCGGCCTCCCAGGGATCGACCGCCGCCAGCGAGGAACCCGAAGCCGCGCCTCCGTCCGAGGCGCCTGCGAAGGCCGAGGCTCCGGACCTCGGAGCCGGGACCTACGGGATCGGGCCGCTGTTCGCGACCTTCTCTCCCGACGGCTCCTTCACCATGCGGAATGTCGAACTCGACACCTCGGCTTCAGGCAAGTGGGAGGTGACCGATGGTCTCCTCACGCTCTCCGACCCCGAGGGCGGCAGCGGCTCCTCGAGCTTTCCCATGCTGTGCCAGCTGGTGAAGGAGGCGGAGGCGCTGAAGCTTGCCAAGGCGCAGACCGGCAGCTGCCCGCTCGCCGGCATGGAGATCGCCCGCCGCTGAGACGGAAGCCCCTGACCCTCGCCGGGCTCCGCCGGGCGAGGGTCGCCGTTGTCTCCCGCTCGACGCCTTACAGCTTGCGGTCCGACGCGATCCGATGTCGGGAAGCGAGCCGGAGCACGATGCCTTGAGCCTCCTCGGACGGCGCCCTCTGCTCGTGATCCGAGAGCTGAGGGTGGAGCCGGCGGTTGAAGAGAGCACGGTCGCCGGTCGGCCGTTGAATGAGGCACGGGTGCCGGCGATTTCTCAAAGGCGCTCCGCCCGGCTCGGGAGTTTGCTTCGGGCAGCCCATAAGCTACGGCTCGTCTCACTCTCCGACCGGCAGCCGCAGCGTAACGCGCAGGCCGGGCTCCGCGTCGTGCAGCTCGACGCGGCCGCCGTGAAGGCGCGCCACCGCGGCGACGAGGCTGAGGCCCAAGCCGCTTCCCTCGCTGTTGCGGCTCCGCTCGAGCCGGTAGAAGCGGCGGAAGACCGCCTCGCGCTCGGCCGCGGGAATGCCCGGCCCGTCATCCTCGACCGTCACCACCGCCTCCGCCCCCTCGCGCCTCACCGTCAGCGCGACATGGGCGGGCGGTGGGCAATGGCGGAAGGCATTCTCGACGAGGTTGGAGATGGCCTGCGCGAGCAGATCGCGGTCGCCCTCGACCGCCACGGGCTCGATCCGGGCGTCGATGCGGTGACCCATCTCCTCGGCCACCGGCTCCAGCAGTTCGTGGAGATCGTCGGCAAGCCGCCCCAGATCGAGCCTCGCGAAGCGCGGGCGGGCGCCGCCGCCCTCGATCTGGGCGATGCGCAGCACGGCGTTGAAGATCCGCACGATCCGGTCCGCCTGACCGACCGCCGAGGCGATGTCCGCCGCGGCATCCTCAGGCAGATCCTCGCGCAGCATCAAGGGTTCGAGCGAGGTGCGCAGGCGCGTGATGGGCGTCCTCAGATCGTGTGCCACGTCGGAGGAGACCTGCCGGAGGCTCTCGACCGTCAGCTCCAGCTGGTCGAGCGTCGCATTCACGGCGCCCGCGATGCGGCCGATGTCGTCGCTGCCCGCATCCTGCACCCGCTCGGACAGATCGCCGGCCGACGCCCGCGTGAGCACGCTCGAAAGGCGCGCGATCCGCCGTTCCGCCCCCCAGGCGAGGATCCCCGCCACCCCCAGTGCCAGCAGAAGCGCGAGCGCCAGCCCCGAGGCCACCGCCCGGATCACGATCGCCCGCACCTCGTCGAGCGCGCTCGTCTGGCGGGCCGCGATCACATAGCCCGCCGGGATGCGCAACCCGTAGGCCGAGAAGCCGATCCCGTCGGGCGCCGCGCCCGGCAGCAGCATGTCTCGCCCCGAGACGAGTTCGCGCGACCCGACGAAGGGCTCGGGCAGGTGGAAGTTGCCGAAGACGATCCGGCCGGAATTGTCGATGAAGAGATAGAGGTTGGCGAAGTCGCGCGTGGTGGCCACATTCGCCGCGATCTGGGCGTGCAGATCGACCAGCCCCGCCACCTGCCAGGTCGCGGCCAGCGACTCCGCCATCTGCCGGGCATCCGCGCGCAGCCGGTCCTTCAGCGCGCCCGTCAGCAGCGGGACCGACACGAGCCCGGCCAGAAGCGTGGCCCCCACGAAGATCAGCGCAAGCCGCGCCGCCAGCCGCAGCGAGGAGGAGCCGGACAGGCGCGAGATCCCCGCCTGCGGATCGGGGGAGGGGCGCAGGCTCATGCCTTCAGCATGTAGCCCGCGCCCCGGACCGTGTGGAGCAGCGGCTTGTCGAACGGCCGGTCGATCTTGGCGCGCAGGCGGCTCATGTGGGTCTCGACGACGCTGGTGCCGGGATCGAAATGGAAATCCCAGACCGCTTCGAGCAGCATGGTGCGCGTCTGCACGCGCCCCGCGGCCCGCATCAGATGTTCGAGAAGCCGGAATTCGCGCGGCTGGAGGTCGATCTCGGTGCCGCCGCGGCTGACGGTGCGGCGCACGGTGTCGAGCGTGAGATCGCCCACCCGCAGAAGATCGCGCGCCCCCTCGGCCAGGGCAGGACGACGCGCCAGCGCCGCCAGCCGCGCTGACAGTTCCGAGAAGGCGAAGGGCTTGACCAGATAATCGTCGGCCCCGGCCTGCAACCCCTCGACCCGGTCCGTCACCCCGCCCATGGCGGTGAGGATCAGGATCGGCGCCTTGATCTGCGCCGAGCGCAGCGCCTTGACGAGCGAGAGCCCGTCGAGCCCCGGCATCATCCGGTCGACCACGAGGAGGTCGTAGGGTTGCAGCGTCGCCTGCACCAGCGCGTCGCGCCCGTCGGGCACATGATCCACGCTGTAGCCCTCGGCCAGAAGACCCTGGCGGAGGTAGTCGGCGGTCTGGCGGTCGTCCTCGGCAAGCAGGATCTTCATGTCATTCTCCATCGACGGGAGTCTGCGCCCCCCGTCTTGCCGCAACCTTTCCGCATTCTCACGGTTCGGTAAGGTTCGAGGCGGCCCGATCCCGATCACGTCCCCGCGAGCTTACGGAATGGTAATCCGGCGGTAATCGGACCCGCAAGTGCCGCGCCCATGTTGTCCCCCAAGGCCCGCGTCCCTGCGGTCCGCGGTTCCGGCCGCCGGGCCGGGCGCGCCCCGGTAACCAAGGAGAGTTCCATGCCGATGCCCACCCCGCGTTCCTCGCTGAAGGCCGTCCTGATCGCCAGCACCCTCATCACCGCCGGTGTCGCCGGCACGGCCCTGCCGCCGACCGCGGCCCGGGCCGAGGTGCCGATGCAGGGCTATGCCGATCTCGTCGCCCGCGTCTCGCCCGCCGTCGTCTTCATCGAGGTGACGGCCAAGTCGAAGGAGTCCACGCCGATGGCGGGCTCTCCCTTCGAGGAATTCCTCCGCCGCTTCGGCGAGATCGACCCGCAGTTCCGCATGCCGCAGGCCCCCGAGGGCGGGCAGGTCATGCACGGGCTCGGGTCGGGCTTCCTGATCTCGCAGGACGGCATCATCGTCACCAACAACCATGTGGTCGAAAATGCGACCGACATGAAGGTCAAGCTCGAGGACGGCCGCGAGTTCAAGGCCGAAGTCGTGGGCACCGATCCGATGACCGACATCGCGGTGATCCGGCTGAAGGATGCCAAGGACCTGCCCTTCGTCGAGCTTGGCGACAGCGAGAAGCTGCGCGTGGGGGATGCGGTGGTGGCCGTCGGCAACCCGTTCGGGCTGGGCGGCACCGTGACCTCGGGCATCGTCTCGGCCATGGGGCGCAACATCAACTCGGGCCCCTACGACGACTACATCCAGACCGACGCGGCCATCAACCGCGGCAACTCGGGCGGCCCGCTGTTCGACACCGAGGGCAAGGTCGTCGGCATGAACACCGCGATCTTCTCGCCCTCCGGCGGCTCGGTGGGCATCGGCTTCTCGATCCCCGCGAACACGGTCAAGGATGTCGTGGCGCAGCTTCAGGACAAGGGTTCGGTCTCGCGCGGCTGGCTCGGGGTCACGGTTCAGGGCATGACTCCCGAGATCGCTCAGGCCATGGGGCTTGAGGGGCGCGACGGGGCCCTTGTGGCCGAGGTGCAGCAGGGTAGCCCCGCCGACGAGGGCGGTCTCGAGAGCGGCGACGTCATCACGGCGGTGAACGGTCAGGAGCTGACGGAGCGGGCGAGCCTGCCGCGGCTGATCGCGGCCATCCCGAACGGCGAGAAAGCCCAACTCACGGTCCAGCGCGATGGACGCCAGCAGGAGATGACCGTGACGATCGGAGAACTGACCCCCGACCGGGCGCAGGTCGCCTCGGCCGAGTCGCCCGAAGGGCTCGGCGGGCCGCTCGGCATCGAGGTCCAGCCGCTCGAGCCCGCGCTGGCACGCCAGCTCGGCCTGCCGGACGGCGCCTCGGGCGTCGTGGTGACGGCGGTCGATCCCTCGGGGCCGAACGCCGACCGGCTCGCGCCGGGCGACGTGATCCAGGAAGCGGCCGGCCACCCGATCGAGACGCCGCGCGATCTGGCCTCGGCGATGCGCGAGGCGCGCGGCAAGGGCGTGATGCTGATGAAGGTGCTGCGGCAGGGCAACCCGGTCTATGTGGGCGCCGAAGTGGCCTCGTCCTGACAAGCGCCGCCGTCCCGGGCGCGTCCCGCGCGGCCCGGGGCGCTCTGCCGGATCGACCGGCCCGTGAAGCGGATACGGGCCCCACATCGGGGCCCGTATCGG
Organism: Cereibacter sphaeroides 2.4.1; assembly: GCF_000012905.2. Lineage (NCBI taxonomy): Bacteria > Pseudomonadati > Pseudomonadota > Alphaproteobacteria > Rhodobacterales > Paracoccaceae > Cereibacter > Cereibacter sphaeroides. The sequence continues at coordinate 301,035 of NC_007494.2, forward strand.
CGTTTCCGGCTGAGCGCCCGGGCGATCGGGGTCTTTCCCGGCGGGTCCATTCTGCCCGCACCCGGAACAAGCATCCCCTCCCGCGGTTGCAGGCCCTGCGTCCAACCTGGAGAGGAGGAGATCCATGAAACGCCTGACCCTCACGACCTGCGCCCTGGCGCTCGCCGGAGCCACCGCCGCCCATGCCGACTGTGCCGCGGACCTTGCATCCCTGACCGGCGCGTCCGCGGACATGCCGTCCTCGAGCGGGGCCGCTGCGGACAGCGGATCCACCACCGGCGCTTCGGGAACGGACATGTCCGCCGCGGGCGGCTCCGACATGAGCACGACCGGTTCGGCTGCCGGAGGCTCCGACATGGCGGCGGGGTCGGGTGCCGGCGGCACCTCCAGCTCCGCGATGACCGGCAGCTCCGACGTGGCCGGCGGGTCTACCTCCACGGGTTCCGGCTCGGGCAGCGGGACCGACATGGCGGGCTCCGGAGCAACGGGCTCGGGCACGACCGGCACGAGCGCGACCGGCCCCGGGACCGCCGGATCGGACGGCGCTTCGGGCATGGCCGAGGGCGAGGGCATCTCGAAGGACGGCTCGCTCGCGCCGCTGGAGGGCGCAGACGGCAGCGGGAGCAACAGCGCGACCACGGCCATGTCCGGCGCCGATGCCGAAGCCCAGCAGAACGGCGAGCCGACGGCGGCCCAGTCGGCCGAGGCCGGATCGGGGGAGGGCGCGAACACCCGCGCCGGCGTCATTCAGGAAGCCCGCACCGCTCTTGCCCGGGGCGACGAGGCGGCCTGCCTCGCGGCCATCGAGAAGGCCCGCGGCCTCTGAGCCGGACGTGAGGGGGCAGGCGGCGGCACCCCGCCGCCCGTCGCCTCTCGGGCCCGTCAGCCGGGGCGGTCCCGCCGCAGGTGCCCGCCTCGACGATAAAACCTTCATGGACCCGTTGGCCCACAGCCCGTTCCCGGCAATGATGCGCCGGGGCGGAGGGATGGCATGAGCACAGGATCTGACGGGACCGAGGGCGGCATGAGCGGCAACCGCTGGAGTTTCCTCGCGGTGACCTGCGCCGCGCTGGTCCTCTCGCTCTCGACCTGGTTCTCGGCCACCGCCGTCATGCCCGAGCTGATCCTGCGCTGGGGGCTCGGCGCGTCCGAGGCGGCGTGGCTCACGAACGGCGTGCAGGCGGGCTTCGTCGCCGGGGCGCTGATCTCGAGCGCCCTGGCCTTGCCCGACCGCCTCCATCCGAACCGGCTGATGGGAGCGGCAGCGACGGTCGCGGGGCTCGCCACACTGCTTCTTCTGCTGGAGCCCGGCCCCGCCGCGGCGATTGCGGCACGCATGCTGACCGGGGCGGCTCTGGCCTGCGTCTACCCGCCCGCGATCCGGCTCATGGCCACCTGGTTCCGGCAGGGCCGCGGGCTGGCTCTGGGCTGCCTCATCGGCGCGCTCACGCTGGGCTCCGCTTTGCCGCATCTGGTGCGGGGCCTGGGCGAGGCGCTCGACTGGCGTCTCGTGATCGGGGCGGCCGGACTCTTCAGCCTCCTGGCCGCGCCGATCTTCGGGCTGGCGCTGCGCGAGGGGCCGCATCCGTTCGGCCGGGCCGCCGCCATCGACCTCCGCCAGACCTTCGGCGTCCTGCGCAACCGCCCGGTGATGGCCGCGAACCTCGGCTATTTCGGCCACATGTGGGAGCTCTATGCCGTCTGGGGCTGGTTTCTCGCCTGGGCCCGCGCGGCGTCGGAGGCGGGGCTGGGGCTCGGCAACCTCTCGCTCCTGACCTTCGCCGTGGTCGCCGCGGGCGCGCCCGGCTGCGTGCTGGGCGGGATCCTCTCGGACCGCATCGGGCGCTGCCGCACGACGGCGCTCGCCATGGCGATCTCGGGCAGCTGTGCGCTGGCGGTGGGGCTCGCCTGGAGCGGGCCCGTCTGGCTCCTCGTGGGGCTGGCCCTTCTCTGGGGGCTCGCGATCGTGGCCGACAGCGCGCAGTTCTCGGCTGCGGTGACGGAGCTGTCCCCGCCGCATCTCGTGGGCTCGGCGCTGGCCTTCCAGATGGGCGTGGGCTTCGCGCTGACCATCGTGACGATCTGGGCCGTGCCGCTTCTGGCAGAGGCGATCGGCTGGCGCTGGGTGTTTCTCCTGCTCGTGCCGGGGCCGTTCCTCGGAACCTGGGCCATGCTCGCGCTGCGCCGGATGCCCGAGGCCGAGCGCATGGCCCACGGTCGGCGCTGACGGCCCGAGACGGGCGCGCAAAATCGCCTCGCGCCGCCCGCGGGGCGCGTGCGACATCCGGCCATTGCAGCGAGGGCGCGGCTGGGCCACTCTCCGGCCGAGAAACGACCAGCAGGACCAAGATGACACTCGATCTCGACGCGCTCGACCGCGCCCTCGATGCGCTGCCGAACCTCTTCCGCGGACCCGGCGGCGTGGCCGGGGTGGTCAAGGACGGGCAGGTGGTGGCCAGCCGCGCCTGGGGCTACGCGGACCTGACCCGCCGCCGCCCGATGGAGACAGGCACGCGCCTGCCGATCTGCTCGATCTCGAAGCAGTTCACCTGCGGCGCGCTGCTCGACACGCTGGGCGACACCGCCGCTTACGATGCGCGGGTGGCCGAGTTCCTGCCGCAGTTCGAGGGGCCGCTGCCGACGCTCCGCCAGCTCTGCGACAACCAGTCGGGCCTGCGCGACTACTGGGCGCTGACCGTACTGCAGGGGGCCGAGGCCGCCCAGACCTTCCGGCGCGAGGATGCGCTGCCGCTGATCGCGCGGATGAAGACCGGGCATTTCCCGCCCGGCACCGCCTATTCCTACTGCAACTGCAACTTCCGCATCGTTTCGGAGATCCTCGAGAGCGAGACGGGCCGCGCGCTGCGCGATCTCTATGCCGAGCGGATCTTCGGGCCGGCGGGGATGCGGACGGCCGAGCTCACCTCGGACACGCGCCACCCGGCCGATGAGGTGGTGGGCTACGAGGGCAGCGATGCAGTGGGCTTCTTCCCGGCCGACAACGGGATCTTCTGGATCGGCGATGCCGGCATCTCGGCCTCGCTTCAGGACATGCTGGCCTACGAGAGCTGGATCGATGCCACGCGCAACGATGAAAACTCGATCTACCGCCGCATTTCGGTGCCGCCCGCCTATGTCTGCGGCACGCCCGCAAGCTACGGCTTCGGCCTCTCGCATGAGACGGTGGCGGGGGTGAAGGTCACGGGCCACGGCGGCGCGCTGCGGGGCTTCCGGGCGCAGCGGTTCCATGCGGCCGATGAGCGGCTCTCGGTCGTGGTGATCTTCAACCACGAGGCCAGCGCCCATGCGGCGGCAAGCTCGCTGCTGGCGGCGGCTCTGGGCCACGAAGCGCCGAAGGGCGCGCGCCCGGAGGGCTGGGCCGGCCAATGGCTCGATCCCGAGAGCGGGCTTCTGCTGCGCGTCGGGGAGGATGCCGAGGGGCTGACGCTGCGCTTCGCGACCGGCCCGGACCGGCTGACCGCGGGCGAGGATGGCGTGCCGCGGGGGGCGGGCGTGAGCCTTGCGCGCGAGGGCGCGATGCTCGTCATGAACCGGACCTCCGACAATCTGACCGTGCGGGCCGAGCCGCTGCCCGTCGTCGCCGTGGCGGATGCGGGCGAGATCGCCGGGCGCTACCATGCGCGCGAGCTCGAGGCCGATCTCGTGATCGAGGCGCGCGACGGCGGCGCCTATGCGGGCTTCGAGGGGCTTCTTGGTGCAGGGCCGATGGAGCGGCTGCATCCGGTCGGGCCCGATGTCTGGATCGTCACGACGCGGCGGTCGATGGATGCGCCCGCGCCGGGCGACTGGACCCTGCAGGTCCGGCGCGAGGGCGGGGCCGTGACCGGCCTCCGCCTCGGCTGCTGGCTCGCGCGGCGCATCGACTACGCCCGGGTCTGAGCCAAAAAAGGGGCCGGCGCACCGCGCCGACCCCCTTGGTCCGCCAGAGGCGGAGCCTCAGTTCTTCACCGTATCCTCGAGGAAGAAGCGGCCCAGCGGGTTCTGGTTGAAGTTCTCGATATTGGCACGCGTCACGTTGATGAAGGGGCTGTAATAGAGGTCGATCCAGTGGGTATCGGCCTTCGACAGTTCCTGGATCTCGGTATACATCGCCTCGCGCTTGGCCGGGTCCATCTCGAGCCGGGCATCGGCCACGAGCTGCTTCACCGTGTCGTTTTCGTAGCGCGTCATGTAGTTCATGTTGACGTCGTGACCCAGAACGAAGGTGGTCTTCTGGTCGGGATCGAGGATGTCGTTCGTCCAATACATGACCGACAGGTCGTATTCGCCATTCACCAGCATGTCCCAGGTCATGCTTGGGTCCATCTTCTGCAGATTGACCGTGATCCCGGCCTGACCCAGCTGCTGCTGGAGGAGGACGGCGATCTGCTCGTCCACCTCGTTGCCCGCATTCACCACATAATCGAGGCTCACGTCGGACACACCCGCCTCGGCCAGAAGCGCCTTGGCCTTCTCGGGGTCGTGGGGCCGCAGCAGGTTGTTGTCGTTGTGATAGAGCGCGCCGGCGGGGATGTAGGAATTGGCGATCTGCGCCTGCCCGAAGGTCACCGTGTCGACGATCGCCTGCTTGTCGATGGCGAGATCGATCGCCTCGCGCACCTTGGGATCGTTCAGTGGCTCGTGCTCGTGGTTGAGGAGCAGATGGTCCTCGCGCGTCGAGGGCTCGACCATGACCTTGAGGTTGGTATCCTTCTTCAGTTCCGCCACCCGCGAGAAGGGCACGAAGATCGCGGCGTCGAGTTCGCCCGCCTGCACGCTCAGCATCCGGCTGTTGTCGTCGGGGATCGAGATCCATTCGACCCCGTCGAGGCTCACCCGGTCGGCTTGCCAGAATTCCGGGTTCTTCTTCAGGATCACCCGGTCGCCGCGGCGCCATTCCTTGACGGTAAAGGCGCCCGAGGCCACGGGCTTCTCGGCATAGGCCTCCTCGCCCATGGCTTCGACGCCCGCCTTCGACAGGATCGAGACGGCGGGCATCGCCATGGTGGACAGGAAGGGCGCCGAGGGGGTCTTCAGCTTGACGACGAGGGTCTTCGGATCGGTCGCCTCGGCAGTTTCGATCACCGCATAGCTGTCCGACCAGAGCGACAGTTCGCTGTCGCGGATGCGCAGCAGCGTGAAGGCCGCGTCCTCGGCGGTGATGGGCGAGCCGTCGGAGAAGTTCGCGTCGCGCAGATGGAACGTGTAGGTGAGCCCGTCCTCCGAGATCTCCCAGCTTTCGGCCAGACCGGGCTCGAGCTTGGTCCCGGTCTTGTCCACGCGCACGAGCACGTCATAGACGTTCGAGAAGACCCAGAAATCCACGTTCTGCGCCGTGGCGATCGGGTCGAAGGTGGTGCCGTCCTCGCGCCGGCCGATGGTCAGCACGCCCGCGGCTTCGGCGATGCTGCCGAGGCCGAGGGTCACGCTCAGCGCGATGAGGCCGACGCGGGCCCATTTTCCTGTCATGTGAGCAGTCCTTCCTGTTGGGTCTGGCTTCTGGGGTCGGGCATCGCGGCCGCCAGCGGCTGGTCGGGGTCGATGCTCGGGATGGCCGCGATCAGCGCCGCGGTATAGGGATGGGAGGGGCGGGCGAAGACCTCGGCCGAGGGCCCGTCCTCGACCACGCGCCCGTGCTGCATGACCACGACCCGCTCGCAGAGCGAGCGGACGATGGCCAGATCGTGCGCGATGAAGAGGAGCGTAAGCCCCTGCGCCGCCACGAGCGTACGGAAGAGCTCCACGATCTGCGCCTGGATCGTGACATCGAGGGCCGCCACGCATTCGTCGGCCACGATCAGCGTCGGATCGACGGCGAGCGCCCGCGCGATGCCCGCGCGCTGGCACTGGCCGCCGCTCAGGCTGCGGGGCCTGCGGTCGGCGAAGCCGCGGTCGAGCCCCACCATGTCGAGAAGCTCGTTCACCCGCGCGGGGATGGCTGCGCGCGCCACCTTGCCCTGCACGCGCAGCACCTCGGCCAGCGTCTCGCCCACGGTGAGGCGCGGGTTCAGCGCGTTGAACGGATCCTGAAACACCATCGCCGCCTCGCGCCGCAGCCGGGCGAGCGTCCGTGCGCGTTCGAGCGTCAGCACCGAGCCGTCGAAGGCCACATGACCCGAGGTGACGGGCTGAAGCCCCAGAAGCGTGCGGGCGAGCGTGCTCTTGCCCGAGCCGCTCTCGCCCACGATCCCCACCGTCTCGCCGCGCCCGATGCGCAGGCTCACCCCGTCCACCGCCTTGAAGCGCCGCCGCGCCCAGGGCGATCCTCCGGCGGGGAAGCTCACCTCGAGATCGTCGATCTCGATCAGCGGGCGGCTGTGGGGCTGATAGGGCTCGCCCACCGCTTCCTCGTGGGGGAGCGAGGGATGCGACGCGATCAGCGCCTGGGTATAGGGATGCTGCGGGGCCGCGAGCAGGCGGCGCTTCTCGCCCTCCTCGACGATGCGCCCGTCGCGCATGACGGCGATCCGGTCGCAGGTCTGGGCCACGACGCCCAGATCGTGGGTGATGAGGATGATCGAGAGACCCCGGCTCTCGCGCAGATCGGCCAGCTGGCGCAGGATCTGCGCCTGGATCGTCACGTCGAGCGCGGTGGTGGGCTCGTCCGCGATCAGGATATCGGGATCGCAGGCAAGCGCCACCGCGATCATCGCGCGCTGGCGCATCCCGCCCGAGAATTCGTGCGCATACATCCGCGCCTGCCGCGGCGGGTCGGTGAAGCCCACCTGCCGCAGGATCGTCACCGCCTCCTCGCGCGCGGCGGCGCGGGGCAGGCCGCGGTGACGGCAGAGCCCTTCGGCGATCTGATCGCCGATCCGCATCACCGGATCGAGGTGGCTGGTCGGGTTCTGAAAGATCATCCCGATCCGCCGCCCGCGGATGTCCAGCATCTCGCGCTCGGGCAGGCGGGTGATGTCGCGCCCGGCAAGGCTCACATGCCCCTTCGTGACCGAGAGCTTGCGCGAGGGCAGAAGTCCCATCACCGCGCGGCAGAGCAGGCTCTTGCCCGAGCCGCTCTCGCCCACGAGGCCCAGGATCTCGCCCTTCTTCAGCTCGAGCGAGACCCGGTCGATGAGAAGCCGTTCCTCGGTGCCGTCGCGGAAGCGGATCTCGAGGTCGCGGATGGCAAGCAGGCTCATTCCTTCACCCCCAGAAGATCGCCGAGCGCGTCGCCCAGCAGGCTGAAGCCGAAGGCCAGTGTGACGATGGCGAGGCCCGGGAACAGGGTGATCCACCAGGCGGTGGTGATGAAGGCCTGACCCTCCGCCACCATGACCCCCCATTCCGCGAGCGGGGGCTGCACCCCGAGCCCGAGGTAGCTGATCGCCGCGCCATTGAGCAGCACGAGCACCGCGTCCGACATGACGAAGACGAGCGAGCCCGCCAGCGCATTGGGCAGCAGATGGCGGAACATGATCCGGGTGCGCGAGAAGCCGAGGCTCTGGGCCGCCACCGCGAAATCCTGCGTCTTGAGCACGAGGATCTGCGCCCGGATCAGCCGCGCATAGGAGACCCAGCCCACCAGCGCCATGGCGATGTAGAAGCTGGTGAGCCCGGGCCCGAGGATCGCGATGATCGAGAGCATCAGGACGAGGAAGGGGAAGGCCAGGATCACGTCGATCAGGCGCATGAAGAGCGCGTCGATCCAGCCGCCGAAGAAGCCCGCGAGCGTGCCCACGGCCGTGCCGATCAGGAAGGGAAAGAGCACCCCCAGCACTGCGATCTGCAGATCGATCCGGGCGCCCCAGATCACCCGCGAGAGCACGTCGCGGCCGAAATTGTCGGTGCCGAACGGATGGGCGAGGCTCGGCGGCTGCAGGCGGATCGATCCGTCCTGTGCGATCGGATCGAAGGGCGCGATCCAGGGCGCGAGCAGCGCCGCGAGGAGGAAGGCCAGAAGGAGCGCGGTCCCGATGGCCAGCATCGGGCGGCGGCGGACGGGCAGGCCGAGCGCGGCGATCACAGCTTCACCCGCGGGTCGAGGGCGACCGTCACGATGTCGGCCAGGAAGTTCACCAGAACCGTGGCGACCGCGAAGGTCATGGCCACGCCCTGCACCACCATGTAGTCGCGCGAGAAGATGCCCCGCACCAGAAGCTGCCCCATGCCGGGCAGGGCGAAGACGCTCTCGACCACCACGGTGCCGCCGATCAGCCAGCCGATGTTGACGGCGAGAAGGTTCACCGTGGGCACCAGCGCGTTCGGCACCACATGGCGCCAGAAGACCGCATTCTCCGACAGGCCGCGGGCGCGGGCGGCGGTGGCCACATCGGAATGGATCCCCGCGATCATGCCCGCCCGCAGGCTGCGCGTCAGCACCGCCGAGAGCGACAGCGCCACCGTCAGCCCCGGCAGGATCAGGTGCGAGATCTTCTCGCCCAGCGTCTCGCCGTAGCCCGAAACCGGCAGCCAGCCCAGCGTGACGCTGAAGAGCAGGATCAGCACGAGGCCCAGCCAGAAGGGCGGAAAGCCGATCCCCAGCGTCGAGACGACCCGCACCGCCTGATCCGCCGCCCGGCCCTGCCGCCGGGCCGAGATGGCGGCGAAGGGAACGGCGATGGCGAGCGAGAGGAGGACGCCCATGGTCACGAGCGCGAGCGTCGGCTCGATCCGCGTGGCGATCAGCGGCAGGACGTCGATCTTGTAGAGGGTCGAGCGGCCCATCTCGCCGGAAGCGAGGTTCTTCAGGAAATAGAGATACTGCGCCCACATCGGCTCATCGAGGCCGTATTGCGCGCGGATCCGGGCGAGCGCCGTGGGCGTGGCGCGGGTGCCGAGCAGGATGCGCGCGGGATCTCCGGGGATCAGCCGCACCAGCACGAAGGTGATGACCGAGATGCCGAAGAGCACGGGCAGGAACTGGAGCGGGCGGAAGAGCACGAAGCGGTAGCGGTGCATGGCGCTCCCTCAGCGGGTCCGGGCGGCGCAGAGGCCGGGACGAGGGCAAGTCATGAGGCTCCTTAAAGAAACAGCCCTTCGCCCGGCGCAGGGCCGCTGGGGCCGCGCCGATCCGAAGGGCTCGAATGCCGATATGTGGGGCCCACGTTCGGCTCCCTGCGACCGTAAGGTCAAGCACAAAGACGCACGTCTCCTGCAGCGGTTGATTGCGCACAAGGTTTGCGCGACAGAAGGCATATCTGCAAGAATCTTAAGCGCGACTCCGGTTCACCGTGCGACAAGGTGACCCGCGCCCACATCGGTGAGCCGCACCCGCTCGGGCCCCGAGCCGACGGGATGGACCGGGCTCGGGATTTCGCCCGCCAGCCGGGGCGCGGGCGGGCGCTGATGCAGCGGATCGGGCACCGGCACCGCCTCGATCAGCCGCCGGGTGTAGGGATGCTGCGGGTTGCCGAAGACCTGATCGCGGGTGCCCATCTCGACGATCTGGCCGAGATACATCACCGCCACCCGGTCCGAGACATTCTCGACCACCGCCATGTCATGGCTGATGAACAGGAGCGCGATGCCGAACTCGCGCTTCAGTGCCGCGAGCAGATCGAGCACGCGCGCCTGCACCGAGACGTCGAGAGCCGAGACGGATTCGTCGGCGATGATGAGCTCGGGGCGCAGCGCGAGCGCCCGGGCGATGCAGATCCGCTGCCGCTGGCCGCCCGAGAATTCGTGCGGATAGCGCTCCATCTGCGCGGGGCTGAGGCCCACGCGGGTGAGCAGGTCGCCCACGCGGGCGCGGCGCTCCTCGGGCGTGCCGATGCCGTGGATCACCAGCGGCTCGGCGATCAGGTCTCCGATCCGCATCCGGGGATCGAGCGCCGCCATCGGATCCTGAAAGACGATCTGCACCCGTCGGCGCAGGGCCTTGCGCCCGGCCGCGTCGAGCGCTCCGAGCCTGTCGCCGCCGATCTCGATCCGGCCTTCGTGCGGGACGAGGCCGACCATGGCCTTGGCGATGGTGGATTTTCCGCAGCCCGACTCGCCCACGAGCGCGAAGGTCTCGCCGCGGCGGATGTCGAAGCTTACATGTTCGACGGCATGGACGCGCGCCTGTGTGCGCCCGAGCAGCCCGCCCTTCAGGTCGAAGCGCACCTGCAGGTCCGAAAGCCGCGCGATGGGCTCGGCCTCCACCGGCGGGCGGCCCCGGCCCGCGCCCATGCGCGGCACGGCGGCCAGAAGCGCGCGGGTGTACTCGGCCCGCGGTTCGGTGAAGATCTGCGTGGCCGGGCCTTCCTCGACCATGCGCCCGTCGCGCATCACGATCACCCGGTCGGCCATCTCGGCCACCACGCCCATGTCATGGGTGATGAGGATGATCGCCGTGCCCAGCTCGCGCTGAAGGTCGCGCAGAAGGTCCAGCACCTCGCGCTGCACCGTCACGTCGAGCGCGGTGGTGGGTTCGTCGGCGATGAGCACCTCGGGGCGGAGCGCCAGCGCCATGGCGATCATCACCCGCTGGCGCATGCCGCCCGAAAGTTCGTGCGGATACTGGTCGAGCCGCCGCTCGGGCTGCGAGAGGCGCACCGACCGCAGGGCCTCGAGCGCGCGGGCGCGGGCCTCGGCCTTCGAGACCGTCTCATGGGCGCGGATGGCCTCGGCGAGCTGCGTGCCGATGGTCAGCACCGGGTTCAGCGAGGTCATCGGCTCCTGAAAGATCATCGCCACCCGGTCGCCGCGGATGGCGCGCATCCGTCCCTCGGGCAAGTCGGTGAGCTCGGTCCGGCCGAGCTTGACGCGCCCCCCGGTGATCCGCACCGCGGGCGGGGGCAGGAGGCCCATGATCGCAAGCGAGGTGATCGACTTGCCCGAACCGCTCTCGCCCGCGATGGCGAGCGTCTCGCCGCGGGCGAGCGTGAAGGAGAGGCCCGAGACCAGCGGGCGCAGGCCCGCTTCGGTGCGGACCGAAACCTCGAGCCCCTCCACGGTGAGCGCGGGCAGGGCCTCTGCGTCCGGGGCGGAGGCCGCCCCGGAAAGGAGTGCGGCGCCGCTCATTCGAAGACGGCGCGCGGGAAGTAGAAGCTCACGACCCAGTTCGGCATGTCCACGATCTCGGAGATCCGCAGGTCGCCGCAGGTCGAGACCAGCATGTAGGCCTCGACCGGCGCCATGCCCCGCGTGGCGCAGAGATGGTCGATCATCGCCGAGACCGCATCGCGCGCCCCGCTCATCAGGTCGGGCCCGATGCCGGTGGTGACCTCGTAGCCCTTGGCGTCGAGGTGGCGCGTGACGGGCCCGGGCGTGGTGAAGCGCGGGGTCTTGAGGTTCGCGCCCTTCACCAGATCGAGCGTCAGGACCACATCCATCGGGCTTTCGATGGCCGTGCCGCAGACCTCGCCGTCGCCCTGCGCCGCATGGGTGTCGCCCACGCTGAACAGCGCCCCGGCCACCTCGACCGGCAGGTAGAGCGTCGTTCCCGCCGCGAGGTCGCGGATGTCGAGGTTGCCGCCCACGCGCCGGGGCGGCACCACCGAATGCAGCCCCGGCTCGGCCAGCGCATTGCCGATGGTGCCCGCGAAGGGCTTGAGCGGCACGCGCCCCTCCTTGCCCCAGAGCGCGGGCGCGAGGCTCTCGGCATCGTATTTCCAGATATGGAGCGCGGCTTCGGTGAACTGGTCGGCCAGGAGGCCGAACCCCGGGATGTTGGCCGTCCAGCCCCAGCCCGTGCCCTCGCGCACCTGCGGGGTGAAGCTCTCGATCGTGACCTTCAGCGCGTCGCCCGGCTCGGCCCCCTCGACATGGATCGGGCCCGAGACCGGGTTGATCCGGCCGAAATCGAGCGCCACCACGTCGGCCAGCACGGACGAGGGTCCGAGCTGGCCTGCCGAGGAATCCTGGCAGTGGAAGAGGATGGTCGAGCCGGGCTCCACACGCTCGGCCGGGGGGAGCGAATTGTCCCAGCCGAAGTGATGCTGCGCGCCGTGGATCGTGTAATTGCAGGCCTTGCACATGGGTCTTACTCGGTCACGAAGACATAGTCGTAGTTGACGGGGATCGAGACGGGATCGACATAGAGGCTGTCGTCGCCGCCCATGCGCGCGGATTTCATCGTGTAGCGCTGTTCGTTGAAGACGGGCACCCACGGGGCCTTCTCCATCACGCCCATATAGACGTCGGACCAGAGCTTCAGCCGCTCCTCGGCGCGGGCCGGATCGGCGAGGCTGTCGGCCTCGGTGGCCTTGGCGTCGAGCGCCTCGTCGCAAAATTTCGACCAGTTCCAGCCGCCGTCAGCCGCGCCCGCGCAGCCCAGGATCGGGCCGTAGAAGTTGGACGGATCGGGGAAATCCGCGATCCAGGCCATGCCGCCCGACCAGATCATCGGCGCCGAGCCATTGCCGCCGGCCTCGATCACATTGGCCTGCGCGAGGCTCTGGATCGCGGCCTTGATGCCGATCTGCGACAGATCCTGCTGGATCGCCTGCGCGATGCGTGGGTTCGGGTCGGTGTTCATCACATAGAGCTCGGTCTCGAACCCGTCGGCGAAGCCCGCCTGGGCGAGCAGCGCCTTGGCCTTCTCGACATCGTGCGGATAGCCCTCGTAGCCTTCGGTATAGCCCGGCATCGAGGGCGGCAGCGGCTGGGTCGCGGGGATCGCGCGGCCGTTGATGATCTGGGTGATCCGCTGCTTGTTGATCGCCATGTTGACGGCCTGACGGACCTGCAGATTGTCGAAGGGCGGCTGGGTCACGTTCATCGTGATGTAGCCCGTGTGCAGCTGCCCGCCCTCGACCACGCGCTCGGCCTGCGCCGGATCGGCCATCACTTCGGTGAATTTCGCAGGCGGAATGCCGTCGCCGGGCACGTCCACCTCGCCGTTCTGCAGCCGCAGCAGCGCCACGATCGGCTCCTGTCCCACCTCGAAGACGATGCTGTCGAGATAGGGCACGCCCTCGCGCCAGTAGTCGGCGTTCTTCTCGAAGACGAGACGCTGGCCCAGCGTCCATTCGGCGAGCTTGAAGGCCCCGGTGCCGACCGGCTGCTTGCCGAAGTCCGCGCCCGCCGCCTCGACGGCTTCCTTCGGCACCACCGAGGCGAAGTTCAGCGCCATCACATGCAGGAAGGTGGCGTCGGGACGCGAGAGCTCGATCCTGACGGTCGAGGGATCGACCACCGTCACGCCCTCGAGCGTGCTGGCCGAGCCGTCGGCCATCGCATCGAAGCCCTTGATCGAGCCGAAGAAGCCTGCGCCCGGCGACTGGGTCGCAGGCAGGGTCACGCGGTCGAGCGAATATTTCACATCCTCGGCCGTCATCTCGCGGCCGTTGTGGAATTTCACGCCCGGGCGCAGCTTGAACGTATAGGTGAGCCCGTCCTCCGAGATCTCGTAGCTCTCGGCGAGGCCGGGGCGCAGCTCGGTCGTGCCGGGGACGTAATCCATCAGCCCGTCGAAGATCGATTTGATCATCGACCAGTTCTGCCAGTCGTAGCCGATGGCCGGATCGAGCGTCGCCACATCGTCCTTGTAGGTGATGGTGATCGTGCCGCCGGGCTTCGCATTCGGGTCGGGCGTATAGTCCTGGGCTGCGGCGGGCAGGGCGAGCGCCAGCATCACGGCGGTGGAGGCGAGCAGTCTGTTCATGGGTCTCTCCTGTCGGTCCTGTTATTTCAGCTTGATGCGGGGGTCGATGAAGGGCGTCACGAGATCGGCCAGAAGGTTGCCCAGCACGATGGCGCAGGCCGAGACCATGGTGACGCCCATGATGATCGGGATGTCGATGCGCTGGATGGCCTGCCAGGCCAGCTGGCCGATGCCGGGCCAGCCGAACACGCTTTCCACAACGACGATGCCGCCCATGAAGATGCCGATGTCGATGCCGATCATGGCCACGATGGGCAGGATCGCGTTCGGCAGCGCGTGGCGCAGGATCACGCGGCCGCGCGTGAGGCCCTTGGCGCGGGCGGTGCGGATATAGTCCTGACGCAGCACGTCGATCATGCTCGAGCGCATCATCCGGCTGTACCAGCCCGAGCCGAGGATCCCGAGCGTGACGGCGGGCAGCACAAGATGCGAGAGCGTGCCGTAGCCGCCGATGGGGAACCAGCCGAGCTTGACCGCGAAGACATAGAGGAGGAGCAGGCTCACCACGAACTGCGGTGCCGAGACCGCGACGAAGGAGACGATCATCAGCCCCTGATCGAGCGCCCGTCCGCGCCGGAGGGCTGCGACGATGCCCATGGTCAGGCCCAGCACCAGCTCGCACAGGATCGCGCCGCCCATCAGTTGCAGGGTGGCGGGCAGGCGCGCCGCGATCAGCGTCGCCACATCGGTCTTCTGCAGGTAGCTGCGCCCGAAATCGCCCTGCATGAGCCCCCAGAGATAGCGACCGTACTGCACGAGGAAGGGCTGGTCGAGACCGAGCTGGCGGCGGATGTTCTCGACCACCTGCGGCGTGGCCGAGCGGCCCGCGATCTGGCGCACCGGATCGGCCGGCAGCACATAGAGCAGGATGAAGGTGACGAGCGAGACGCCGAGCAGGATCAGGGCCGACTGGAACAGGCGGCGAAGGAGATAGGCGGGCATCAGTCCCTCCCGCGCTGGGTCGGGTCGAGCACGTCGCGCAGCGCGTCTCCGACGAGGTTGAAGGCGAGCGCCAGAAGAAGGATGGCCGCGCCCGGAATGAAGACGAGCCAGGGCGCCGACTGGAAGTAGGTCTGGTTCTCGAAGATGATGTTGCCCCAGCTGGGCGTCGGCGGCTGCACCCCCACGCCGAGGTAGGAGAGCGTGGCCTCGAGCAGCACCGTCGTCGAGATGCCGAGCGTGCCCCAGACGATGATGGTGGGCAGAAGGTGGGGCAGGATGTGGCGGAAGAGGATCCGCGCCGTGCCCGCGCCCAGGGTTCGTTCGGCCGCGATGAACTCGCGTTCGGACAGGGCCGAGGTCTCGGTGAAGATCACCCGCGCGGTCTGCACCCAGTTCACGAAGGCGATCACCATGGCCACGATCCAGAGCGAGGGCTGGAAGATCGCGGCAAGGCAGATCGCCAGCAGAAGCGCCGGGAAGGCCATCATCAGGTCGGTGAAGCGCATGAGCACCGCGCCGATCCAGCCGCGGAAATAGCCCGCCGTCAGGCCCACGAGCGTGCCGATCACAAGCGCAAGCCCGTTCGCGGCCACCCCGATGATGAGCGAGGTGCGCGCCCCCCAGAGGATGCGCGAGAAGAGGTCGCGGCCCAGCAGGTCGGTCCCCAAAAGGAAGGCGCCTCCGGGCGGCAGCGGCGCGCCCTCGATGGTCAGCCCGTCGAAATGCTGCTCGCTCGGGTCGAAGGGCGCGACGAGGGGCGCGAGGACGGCGCCGCCCACCACGAGGAGGATCAGGAACAGGCCGAAGAGCGCCAGCGGCCGCTCGGCCAGCCGGCGCAGCGCGCCCTTGGCGCGGATGGGGCGCTCAGCCGCGGTCGCGTCGGTCATCCGGTCCTCCCTGGCTCGCGACGATGCGGTGCGCGGCCTCCTCGATACTCACCCGCCAGGCCATCGCCATCTGGCGGAGCTGGCCGTAGGCGGCGCTCTCGTCCCTGGCCCGTTGCGCCAGCAGCGTCACCGCCTGCACGACGGTCTGACGCTGATCGAGCCGCCGCCTCAGGTCCGCGATCTCGGCCGACAGCGCGCGGTGCGCGTCGAAGGCCGCCCGCGCGATCAGCAGCGCCGAATAGGCGCCGCTGTCGCCGATGGGCTTCAGAAGCTGGGCATGGGCGCCGGCCTGCAGGCTCCATTCGATGCGCCCCGGGGCCTCCGACCCGATCAGCGCGATCATGGGCATCGGGCTTTCGCCGGGTTTCCACGGAAACTGAGCATCGTGCCCCATGTCCGCGTCGAAGAAGATGAAATCGGCCGAGATCGCCTGCGGCTCGAGGTCCGGCCAGCAGTCTCCGACCTCGAGGCCGATGGCGTGAAGCTGGCGGGTCAGCGCCTGAACGACCGGGTGCGGCCGGTGCAGGATCACCGCCCGCGCGCCGCCGAGATTCTGGTGCCGGACGCCGCGCTTCATGACACGATCCGCAGCGTGGCCGGGCGTGCGGGCGCGGGATGGGTCAGGTAGGGATCCCCGGGACGTGCGGGCAGGCGCTCGCGCACCGTGAACCGGCCGCCCGAGACCTGTGAGATCAGGACCGGCAGCGCGGTGTGATGCGTCTGCGGATCGACGATGCCCGGAGGGGACCCTGCGAGCAGCTGCGAAAGCGGAAGCCGCTCGGCGCCCGGACGGCCGGAGAGCAGGCGTGCAAGCTCCATCACCGCTGCATGGGCCGCCGCCTCGTGCGACGAGCCGAACCGGCCCTCGCCGCGGAAGTAGGGTCCGGCGGCGATCAGCCCCTCGGCCGCATCCCCCAGCGCGGGCAGCTCGCATTCGGTGAGGTTGCAGGACATCACCGGGCAGCGGTCCGGACGGAAGCGGGCATCCTCGCGCCCCAGCGCCTGATAGGCCTTGAGGAAGGCATAGGAGGAGGGGCCGATCAGCGAATTCAGGATGAAATCCGGCGCGGTCGCGCGGATCTCCTCGATCATCCGGTCGATCTCGAGCGATCCGATGGGCAGGTAGCGTTCGCCCAGAACCTTGCCGCCCGCTGCCCCGATCCGCTCGCGCGCCAGCCGGTTCATCTCCCAGCCCCAGATGTAGTTCGACCCCGTCAGGTAGGCGCGGCGGCCGAAGGCCGGAAAGGCCCAGTCGAGCAGCGGCAGCAGGTGCTGGTTCGGGCAGGCATGGGTATAGACCACATGGTCCGAGGCTTCGAAGCCCTCGTAGGGCACCGCATACCAGAGCGTCCCACGCGCCTTCTCCAGCGTCGGGATCACCTCCTTGCGGCTCCAGGAGGTGACGCAGCCCACGACGTGACGCAGCCCCTCATGGGCCAGAAGTTCTTCGCACAGAGGGGCATAGAAGTCGATGTTGCCACCGGGATCGCGCTCGACCGGCACCAGCTCCAGATCGAAGGGCCCGGCATTCACCTCGGCCACGGCGGCCAGCGCCCCGGTGCGGCAGGCGTCCGAGATCAGCGCGTAGCTGCCCGAGCGGGAGTAGAGAAGTCCAAGGTCGATGCGTCGCTTCATGGGTTCCAGAACGCAAAAGCCCCGCTCCAGAGGGGGACCAACTGGATACGGGGCGCGAATGCCGGTCCGGGACGAGCCCGGTATATGGGTTCCATCCTTGGCCCGAAGTCCGGGGGGGCGTCAAGGACTCCCACATGGGCGATGCAGGGTTTTGCGGGCAACATGGCGCAATTTACGTCAATCCGTCAGGGCTGCTGCGCATCTTTTGTGCGCCGCGGGAAGATCCGGCAGTCGAACCTGTCGTGAGCACCGGGTCCATGGCATCCGGGACAGAGATCGACAAACGGCCCGGAAACGGCTAGATGCAAAGATGCAACCCTCGCATGGCCTTATGATGAACAGCCTCTCGAACTCGCTCGCCGCCGCAGACATAGCCCATTCGCTGCACCCCTATACCAACGCCCGCGCACACGAACGGAACGGACCCCTCATCATCACGCGCGGTCAGGGCGTGCATGTCTATGACAGCGAGGGGCGGGAATATATCGAGGGTCTGGCAGGGCTCTGGTCGGTGGCCGTGGGCTTCTCCGAGCCGCGTCTGGCCGAGGCTGCCGCGCGGCAGATGGCCGAGCTGCCCTATTATCACACCTTCGCCGGCAAGGCGCACGAGCCGCAGATCCGGCTGGCCGAGAAGCTGGTCGAGATGACGCCCGAGGCGCTGACGCGGGTGTTCTTCACCAACTCGGGCTCCGAGGCCAACGACACGGTGGTCAAGCTCGTCTGGTTCATGAACAACGCCCTCGGCCGGCCGCAGAAGAAGAAGTTCCTGTCGCGGATCAAGGGCTATCACGGCATCACCATCGCCTCGGGGTCGCTCACGGGGCTGCCCGTCAACCACAAGGGCTTCGATCTGCCCGCCATCCCGGTCGTGCATCTGGGCTGCCCGCACCACTGGCGCTTCGGCGCCGAGGGCGAGAGCGAGGCCGAGTTCTGCGCCCGCCTCCTGCGCGAGGCCGAGGAGACGATCCTCGCCGAGGGGCCCGAGACCGTCGCCGCCTTCATCGGCGAGCCGGTCATGGGCGCGGGCGGGGTGATCGTGCCGCCGGACGGCTACTGGTCGGGGATCGAGGCGCTCTGCCGGAAATACGACATCCTTCTCGTCTCGGACGAGGTCATCAACGGCTTCGGCCGGACCGGCGCGCGCTGGGGATGCGAGAAGTTCGGCTTCACGCCCGACATCCTCGTGACCTCGAAGCAGCTCACCTCCTCCTATATGCCGCTCGCGGCGGTGCTGATGACCGACAAGGTCTATCAGACCATCGCCGACCATACGGAGACGCTGGGCACGCTCGGCCACGGCTTCACCGGTTCGGGCCATCCGGTCGCCACGGCGGTGGGGCTCGAGAACCTGACCGTCATCGAGGAGCGCGACCTGATGGGCAATGCGGCCCGTCTCGAGCGCCCGTTCCAGGACGGGCTGCGCGCGTTCCGGGACAATCCGCTGGTGGGCGAGGTGCGGGGCACGGGGCTCATCGCCGCGATCGAGATGGTGGCCGACCGGGCCACGAAGCGCAGCTTCGAGCCCTTGGGCAAGGTGGGGGCGCGCGCCGCGGCCTTCGCGGCCGAAGAAGGTCTCCTCTGCCGGGCGCTCGGCGACACGCTGGCGCTCTGCCCGCCGCTGATCGTGACCGAGGCCGACGTGGGCCGCATCCTCGAACGGATGGGCCGTGCGCTCGACCGGACGGCGGACTGGGCCCGGGCCGAGGGGCTGATCTGAGACATGGCGGCCCGTCCCGCACCGGGAGGCCGGGCCGATTACCGGATCTTCCGCGAGCACAGCACGCGCTGGATGGACAATGATGCCTACGGCCATTTGAACAATGTCGTTCATTATGCCCTGTTCGATGCGACTGTGAACGGCTGGCTGATCGAGGCGGGGCTCATCGGCCCCGCGCGGGCCCGGATCGGCCTCGTGGCCGAAACCGGATGCCGCTACCATTCCGAGATGGCCTATCCCGACCGGATCGCGGCGGGGCTCAGGGTCGCGCATCTCGGCACCTCCTCCGTGCGCTACGAACTCGGGCTCTTCCGCAACGAGGCCGAGCTGGCCTCAGCGGAAGGGTTCTTCGTCCATGTCTATGTGGATCGAGCGACCCGCAGGCCCGCGCCGCTGCCGCCGGATCTGCGGGCGGCCCTCGAAACTCTCCGCTAGAGCGCTCTCCTGCGCTTTCATTCTGGCAGAAATATCCCCGCCGGAGGCTCCGACAGAGGACCCGGGCGCAGGGGTCGGACCCGGAAGCGCCACGCCGGACGCGGGAACGGCCCGACGCGGCGCGCAGCGCCCGCCCATCCTGCAGGTGCGCGGGCTCCCCCGACCCGAGGGAGCCTCGCTGTCAGTGAACCGTGAGCGGCCCGTGCATCCCCCCCTCGTAATGGCCGGGAATGAGGCAGGCGAATTCGTAGCGGCCCGGATCGCCGAAGGTCCAGAGGATCTCGCCGCTCTCGCCCGAGGTCAGCCGGAGCGCGTTGGCCTCCCGATGCCTCATGTCGGGCATCTCGGCCATCATGGCCTTGTGCTCCTCTATCTCGCCCGACGTGTCCATGACGAACTCGTGCTCCTGCTCGCCCGCGTTGCGGATCACGAGGCGCACCGTCTCGCCCGCGGCGAAGGACAGGTTCGCCGGCTCGAAGATCATGCGGCCATCCTCCGTCTCGCGCATCGTCACCGTCACGGCGCGCGCCTCTGCCGCAGCAGAGGCCGGCGCGCCGAGGGGCATCGCCGCTTTCGCGTCGTGCATGTGATCCATGGCGGACAGGCCGCCCTCGGGCTTACCCATTGCCCCCTGCGCGTGCCCGTGCGAGCCGTCCGCCTGTGCAGCGCCGGCCCCGAGGGCGGCGACCAGAGTCATCGTCAGAAGTTTCATCTCTTTCATCCCATGTCGGCATCGGCGCGCCGCAGCGGCCGGTTGAGGATCGGGCCGGGGCCGCTCCTGCGGCTCCGGACGGTGTCGCGGACGCGTCAGCTGCCCGAGACCTGCCGCTGGTAATCGGCGGCGCGCTCGGGCCAGGTGCTCTTGATATAGTCCAGCACGGCCCGGATTTCCGCGTCGGTCAGGAGGTCGGCAAAACCCGGCATGTCGCTCTCGTAGCCATTGCCGACGAGGGCTGCGGTGCCCTGCCGGACGATCGCGAGCAGTTGCGCATCCGGATGGTGCCAGGTGTGCCCCGAGGCATCGTGGGGCGGGGCCGGATAGCGGCCGTTGGGCAGAGGCTCGCCCCAGTCGGGCTGCCCCTCGAGCTCTGCGCCATGGCAGGAGGCGCAGTTCGCCGCATAGACCTGCCGGCCGAGCGCGATGGTGTCGGCATCGGGTCCGGTCGGGGCCGCGTCCGGCAGAAGCAGCCAGAGCGCCGGGATGGCTGCAAGCGGGGCGGCGAGGAGAAGGCGCTTCATCTGCGCCTCCTCAAGCCGGAGGACACCCCGTGCGGTGGCAAGGCAGGGCAAAGGGCGGCACGGGGGCCGCTGTGGAAGAGGGTGGGCATCGGTTCAATCCCAACGGTCCGCCGACAAGGGCGGATGTCTTCAGACAGGCAGGCGCGGAGCCCGCCGGTTCAGACGCGGGACGACCCTCTGGGTGGCCTGTGCTCGGGCGGGGGCCGCCGCCCGGCGAGACGCTCGCTCCAGCCGGCGTGGTGCAGGCTGTCGCGGCGGTGCGCGAGAAGCTGAAGGGCCGCAGGCAGGACCACCGGCATGGTGGCACAGGCGGCGGCGCAATCCTTCAGGTTCTTGCCGGTCATTTCCGCGCAGGGCCCTGTCGAGGGCTCCATCTGCGCGACATGATGGTCCGTGTCCGCAGGCGTCGCCGAGGGGGCCGAGCGCAGAGCCGGCCCCGCCACGAAGGCAAGGGCGAGCAAGGCCGCAAGGCAGAACTCGAGGAGTCGGAAGCGGATCATGCGAAGAGGATATATCTCTCGTTCCGCGACAAACAGAGGTCTCACGAAAGCGTCAGGCTTGGGCAGGGCTGCAACACCTCCCCCCGGCAAGGAGCGCGGGGCCTCTGCCGAGCAGGAACGGCAGAGGCCCCGCCTCCGAGCCGCATGGACGGCCGGGCCCCCTGGAACCCGCTCAGGGCCATGATCTTTTCGGCGAGGACCTTCCCGACCTGTTTCGGCCCGACGGGCTGCCGGGAGAGTCGGTCTCCGCCAGGCGGATCTTCCCTGCCTTGGGGTCGCTGCAAGCCCTCCACGCTGCCCCTTGGCCTCGTGTCCCCTGCGGCAAAGCGTCTTTCATCCCGGACGTTCTCCGAATGAAGTCGGAGGCGGGGGACCGGCCCTGCGCCAAACTCCGAATGGCTCCGGATCGGAGTCGTCGCTACGGAAAAGTTCTTAACCGATTGGCGGGACGCAAGAATGTTGTGCCGCCATCCTCGGAGCGGGGTGAGCGGACGGTCTCGACCAATGCCGGCGCCCCACTGTTCGACGCGCGGAGTGCAGAACATGGCCCTCTCCTGGCCGAGAGATTAAAATTTTTAGAAGGCATCTTGGCTATTTTCAAATATTCATGAACCGGATCCTGACGCAACGTCCGCCGCGACAGAGGCAGGAGGAGCCATGGCCATCGAGCTGGAGGACCTGGGGCTGAGCCCCGATGTGGCGGACGTGATGCAGCGTCTGGCGCGCGTGGGGGCAGGCATCGCCCGCATCATCTCGCGCAACGGGCTCGAGCGCGATCTGGGCGCGGGCGTCGGCACCAATGCCGGAGGAGACGGGCAGAAGGCGCTCGACGTGATCGCGGACGACGCGTTCCGCGCGGCGCTCGAAGGCTCTGCGGTGGCTTATTACGCCTCCGAGGAGCAGGACGAAGTGGTGACGCTGGGCGAGGGAAGCCTCGCGCTCGCCATCGACCCGCTGGACGGCTCGTCCAACATCGATGTGAACGTGTCGATCGGGACGATCTTCTCGATCTTCCCGGCGGCGGCTGGCCCCGAGGCCAGCTTCCTGCGCCCGGGCACCGAGCAGATTGCCGGCGGCTACATCATCTACGGGCCGCAATGCGCGCTGGTCTGCAGCTTCGGGCAGGGCGTGCAGCACTGGGTGCTCGACCTCGATGCGGGCATCTTCCGGCGGATGCCCGACATCCGCCCGCTGCCGGCCGAGACGTCCGAGTTTGCGATCAACGCCTCGAACTACCGCCACTGGCCGCAGCCGATCCGCGCCTTCGTCGACGATCTGGTCGCCGGGGCCGAGGGGCCGCGCGGCAAGAACTTCAACATGCGCTGGATCGCCTCGCTGGTGGCCGAGACGCACCGCATCCTGATGCGGGGCGGGGTGTTTCTCTATCCCGGCGACGAGCGCAAGGGCTACGAGCGGGGCCGGCTGCGCCATGTCTACGAATGCGCGCCCATCGCCTTCCTGATCGCGAATGTCGGGGGGGGCGCCACCGACGGCTGCGCCGACATCCTGACCGCGCTGCCCGACCGGCTGCACGCCCGCACCCCCTTCGTCTTCGGCTGCGCGAGCAAGGTCGCCCGCGTCGCCGCCTATCACGATCTGGCCTGCGAAGAGACGTCCGCTCTCTTCGGCAGCCGGGGCCTGTTCCGGAGTTAAAGAGTGTCGAAGAAATATCCCATCATTTCCGTGGTCGGCTCGTCCGGCGCGGGCACCTCGACGGTCAAGAACACGTTCGAGCAGATCTTCCGCCGCGAGGGGGTCAAGTCCGTCTCGATCGAGGGCGACGCCTTCCACCGCTTCAACCGGGCCGACATGAAGGCCGAACTCGAGCGGCGCTATGCGGCGGGCGATGCGACCTTCTCGCATTTCTCCTACGAGGCGAACGAACTGAAGGAGCTGGAGCGCGTCTTCCGCGAATATGGCGAGACGGGGCGCGGCCGCACCCGCACCTATGTCCATGACGATGCCGAAGCCGCCCGGACGGGCGTGGCCCCCGGCAATTTCACCCAATGGGCGCCGTTCGAGGACAACAGCGACCTGCTTTTCTACGAGGGGCTGCACGGCTGCGTGGTCAATGACGAGGTGAACCTCGTCCGCCATGCCGATCTGAAGCTCGGCGTGGTGCCGGTCATCAACCTTGAATGGATCCAGAAGATCCACCGCGACCGGGCGCAGCGCGGCTATACGACCGAAGCCGTCACCGACGTGATCCTGCGCCGGATGTATGCCTACGTCCACTGTATCGTCCCGCAATTCTCCGAGACGGACATCAACTTCCAGCGCGTGCCGGTGGTGGACACCTCGAACCCGTTCATCGCGCGCTGGATCCCCACGCCGGACGAGAGCCTGATCGTGATCCGGTTCAAGAACCCGCGCGGGATCGACTTCCCCTATCTCACCTCGATGATCGCGGGCTCGTGGATGAGCCGGGCGAATTCCATCGTGGTGCCGGGCAACAAGCAGGATCTGGCGATGCAGCTGATCCTGACGCCGCTCATCGAGCGGATGGTGCGCGAGGCGCGCCGCGCGCGGGCCTGAGGCGCGACAGACAGACGGAGAGGGGGCCGCGGATCGAGCCGCGGCCCGGCAACCGGGACGCACAGCGAAGGATGAGAGCCATGAAGGACATTGGAGCCGCGCAGGAGACGCGGATGGCGAACGCCATCCGGGCCCTCGCGATGGATGCGGTGGAGAAGGCCAAGTCGGGCCATCCCGGGATGCCGATGGGGATGGCGGACGTGGCGACCGTCCTCTTCAACCGCTTTCTCACGGTCGATCCTTCGGCGCCCAAATGGCCCGACCGCGACCGGTTCGTGCTGTCGGCGGGGCATGGCTCGATGCTGCTCTATGCCATCCATCATCTGCTGGGCTATGCCGATATGGACATGGATCAGATCCGGTCCTTCCGCCAGCTCGGCGCGCGGACGGCGGGCCACCCGGAATACGGCCATGCCGAGGGGATCGAGGTCACGACCGGGCCGCTCGGTCAGGGGATCGCGACCGCGGTGGGCATGGCGCTGGCCGAGCGCATGAAGAACGCGCGCTATGGCGATGATCTGGTGGACCATTTCACCTATGTCATCGCGGGTGACGGCTGCCTGATGGAGGGCATCTCGCACGAGGCCATCGACATGGCGGGTCATCTGGGCCTCGGCCGGCTGATCGTGCTGTGGGACGACAACCGCATCACCATCGACGGCGACACGGGCATCTCGACCTCGACCGACCAGAAGGCGCGGTTCGCCGCCTCGGGCTGGCATGTGCTGGCCTGCGACGGTCATGCGCCCGAGGAGATCGCCGCCGCCATCGAGGCCGCACGGCGCGACCCCCGGCCCTCGATGATCGCCTGCCGCACGGTGATCGGCTACGGCGCGCCGAACAAGCAGGGCGGCCACGATGTCCATGGCGCGCCGCTGGGCGCGGCCGAGATCGCGGCGGCGCGCGAGCGGCTCGGCTGGGACCATCCGCCCTTCGAGATCCCCGCGGATCTCTACGAGGCCTGGGGCCGGATCGCCGCCCGCGGCGCCGACGCCCGCGCGGCCTGGGAAACACGCCTTCAGGCGAGCCCCCTCCGCGCCGCCTTCGAGACGGCGGAGGCGGCCGACACCTCGGCGCTGCCGCCGGCCATCGCGGCCTACAAGGCGCGGCTCTCGGCCGAGGCGCCCAAGGTCGCGACCCGCAAGGCCTCGGAAATGGCGCTGGGTGTGGTCAACGAGGCGCTGCCCTTCGCGGTCGGCGGCTCGGCCGACCTGACGGGCTCGAACCTGACCCGCTCGAAGGGCATGGTCTCGGTCGCGCCGGGCGCCTTCGCGGGCAGCTATATCCATTACGGCATCCGCGAGCACGGCATGGCCGCCGCGATGAACGGGATCGCGCTGCATGGCGGCCTGCGCCCCTACGGCGGCACCTTCATGGCCTTCGCCGACTATTGCCGGCCCTCGATCCGGCTCTCGGCGCTGATGGGCGTGCCGGTGACCTATGTCATGACGCACGATTCCATCGGGCTCGGCGAGGATGGGCCCACGCACCAGCCGGTCGAGCATCTGGCGAGCCTGCGGGCGATCCCGAACCTTGCGGTGATCCGGCCTGCGGATGCGGTCGAGACCGCCGAGGCCTGGGAGATCGCCATGACGGCGACATCCACGCCCACGCTTCTGGTGCTGTCGCGCCAGAACCTGCCCACGGTGCGGACCGAACATCGGGACGAGAACCTGACCGCGCGCGGCGCCTATCTCCTGCGGGATCCGGGCGAGCGACAGGTGACGCTGATCGCGACCGGCTCGGAGCTGGAGCTGGCGCTGGCCGCGGCGGATCTTCTGGCCGCGGAAGGCATCGCCGCCGCCGTGGTCTCGGCGCCCTGCTTCGAGCTCTTCGCCGCGCAGCCGGCGGACTACCGGGCGACGGTTCTGGGACGGGCCCCGCGTGTGGGATGCGAGGCGGCGCTGCGGCAGGGGTGGGATCTCTTCCTCGGACCGCAGGACGGGTTCGTGGGCATGACGGGCTTCGGCGCTTCGGCGCCCGCGCCCGCACTCTATCAACATTTCAACATCACCGCTGAAGCCATTGTCAAATCGGCAAAAGAACGGATCTGAGGGAAGAAGGATGACAATCAGGGTTGCCATCAACGGCTTCGGCCGTATCGGCCGCAACGTGCTGCGGGCCATCGTGGAGTCGGGGCGCACCGATATCGAGGTGGTCGCGATCAACGATCTGGGTCAGGTCGAGACCAACGCGCATCTTCTGCGCTTCGACAGCGTGCACGGCCGCTTCCCGGCCAAGGTCACCAGCGGAGACGACTGGATCGATGTGGGCCGCGGCCCGATCAAGGTGACGGCGATCCGCAATCCGGCGGAGCTGCCCTGGGCGGGTGTCGACATGGCGATGGAATGCACGGGCATCTTCACCACCAAGGAGAAGGCCGCGGCCCATCTGCAGAACGGGGCGAAGCGGGTGCTCGTCTCGGCGCCCTGCGACGGGGCCGACCGGACCATCGTCTATGGGGTGAACCATGCGACGCTCACCGCGGACGACCTCGTGGTCTCGAATGCCTCCTGCACCACCAACTGCCTCTCGCCGGTGGCCAAGGTGCTTCACGATGCGATCGGCATCGCCAAGGGCTTCATGACCACGATCCACAGCTATACGGGCGACCAGCCCACGCTCGACACGATGCACAAGGATCTCTACCGCGCCCGCGCCGCGGCGCTGAGCATGATCCCCACCTCGACGGGAGCGGCGAAGGCGGTGGGCCTCGTGCTGCCCGAGCTCAAGGGCCGGCTCGACGGCGTGTCGATCCGGGTGCCCACGCCCAATGTCTCGGTGGTGGATCTGGTGTTCGAGGCCGCCCGCGACACGACGGTGGAGGAGGTGAATGCGGCCATCGAGGCCGCCGCCTGCGGACCGTTGAAGGGCGTGCTGGGCTTCACGACCGAGCCCAACGTCTCGTCCGACTTCAACCACGACCCGCATTCGTCGGTGTTCCACATGGACCAGACCAAGGTGATGGAGGGCCGCATGGTCCGCATCCTCAGCTGGTACGACAACGAATGGGGCTTCTCGAACCGGATGGCCGACACCGCCGTGGCGATGGGCCGGCTTCTCTGACCAAGCCGGGGGGCGCTGCCCCCCGGACCCCCCGGGATATTTCGGCCAGAATGAAAGGGCCGACAGGCAAGGACTTCACCCATGGCACTCATCACGCTTCGCCAGCTTCTCGATCACGCGGCCGAACAGGGCTACGGCGTTCCCGCCTTCAACATCAACAACATGGAGCAGGGTCTCGCGATCATGGAGGCGGCGCGGGCCTGCGATGCGCCCGTCATCATCCAGGCCAGCCGCGGCGCGCGCAGCTACGCCAACGACATCATGCTGGCCAAGATGATCGAGGCGCTGGCCGCGATCTATCCCGAGATCCCGCTCTGCATGCATCAGGACCACGGCAACAACGAGGCCACCTGCATGACCGCGATCCGGCACGGCTTCACCTCGGTGATGATGGACGGCTCACTGAAGGCCGATGCCAAGACGCCTGCCGATTATGACTACAATGTCGATATCACCGCCCGCGTGAGCCACATGGCGCATTGGGTGGGCGCCTCGGTCGAGGGTGAGCTGGGCGTTCTGGGCAGCCTCGAGACCGGCGAGAGCGAGGCCGAGGACGGGCATGGCGCGGAAGGCAAGCTCGATCACAGCCAGCTGCTGACCGACCCCGATCAGGCGGTGGATTTCGTGAAGAAGACCCAGGTCGATGCGCTGGCCATCGCCTGCGGCACCTCGCACGGCGCCTACAAGTTCAGCCGCAAGCCCGACGGCGAGATCCTCGCCATGTCGGTGATCGAGGCGATCCACAAGAAGCTGCCCGACACCCATCTCGTGATGCACGGATCCTCGTCGGTGCCGCAGGAGCTGCAGGACATCATCAACGCGTTCGGCGGCGCCATGCCGCAGACCTTCGGCGTGCCGGTCGAGGAGATCGTGCGCGGCATCAAGATGGGCGTGCGCAAGGTCAATATCGACACCGACTGCCGCATGGCGATGACCGGGCAGTTCCGCCGCATCGCGCAGCAGACGCCTTCCGAATTCGACCCGCGCAAGTTCCTCAAGCCCGCGATGGATGCGATGCGCGACCTCTGCAAGCAGCGGCTCGAAGCCTTCGGCACCGCAGGCCAGGCCGGGAAGATCAGGATCATCCCGATGGACGATATGGCCAAACGCTATGCCAGCGGCGCGCTTGCGCCCAAGACCGCCTGAAAAGCCTCGTGTGAAAGGATACGATCATGGACCAGTCCAACCGCTACGCCCGGCTTGATCTGCAGGAAGCCGATCTGATCGCCGGCGGCCGTCACGTTCTCTGCGCCTATGTCATGAAGCCCAAGGCGGGCTACGGCTATCTGGAGACGGCGGCGCATTTCGCGGCCGAAAGCTCCACCGGCACCAACGTCGAGGTCTCGACCACCGACGATTTCACCCGCGGCGTCGATGCGCTCGTCTATGAGATCGACCCGGAGAAGGAGATCATGAAGATCGCCTATCCGGTCGAGCTCTTCGACCGCAACATCATCGACGGGCGGGCGATGCTCTGCTCGTTCCTGACGCTGACGATCGGCAACAACCAGGGCATGGGCGACGTCGAATATGCCAAGATGCACGATTTCTATGTGCCGCCCTGCTATCTGCGCCTGTTCGACGGCCCCTCGATGAACATCGCCGACATGTGGCGCGTGCTGGGGCGCGATGTGCGCAACGGCGGCATGGTGGTGGGCACGATCATCAAGCCGAAGCTCGGGCTGCGGCCGAAACCCTTCGCGGATGCCTGCCACGAGTTCTGGCTGGGCGGCGACTTCATCAAGAACGACGAGCCGCAGGGCAACCAGACCTTCGCGCCGCTGAAGGAGACCATCCGCCTCGTGGCCGATGCGATGAAGCGCGCGCAGGACGAGACCGGCGAGGCCAAGCTCTTCTCGGCCAACATCACCGCGGACGACCATTACGAGATGGTGGCGCGCGGGGAATACATCCTCGAGACCTTCGGCGAGAATGCCGACCATGTGGCCTTCCTCGTCGACGGCTATGTGACGGGCCCCGCGGCCATCACCACCGCGCGGCGCCAGTTCCCGCGCCAGTTCCTGCATTATCACCGGGCGGGGCACGGCGCCGTCACCTCGCCGCAGTCGATGCGGGGCTATACGGCCTTCGTGCTCTCGAAGATGGCGCGCCTGCAGGGGGCCTCGGGCATCCACACCGGCACCATGGGCTATGGCAAGATGGAGGGCGAGGCGGCCGACAAGATCATGGCCTACATGCTGACCGACGAGGCGGCCGAGGGGCCCTTCTACCGTCAGGACTGGCTGGGGCTGAAGGCCACGACGCCCATCATCTCGGGCGGCATGAACGCGCTGCGGCTGCCGGGCTTCTTCGACAATCTCGGCCATTCCAACGTGATCCAGACCTCGGGCGGCGGCGCCTTCGGCCATCTCGACGGCGGCACGGCGGGGGCGAAGTCGCTGCGCCAGTCGCACGAAGCCTGGATGGCGGGGGTGGATCTCGTGACCTATGCCCGCGAGCATCGCGAGCTCGCCCGTGCCTTCGAGAGCTTCCCGGCGGATGCCGACAAGTTCTATCCGGGCTGGCGCGACCGGCTGCATCGCGCGGCCTGAGGGCTTTTGACGAAGGGCCGGGCGGCATCCGCCCGGCCTCGGCTTTTGCAGGATCACGTTTCGCGGGCGGGCGGGTCACTCGCCCAGCGCGATTCCCTCGCGGCGGGGATCGGCGCCGCCCTGCAACCTCTCGCCCAGCGAGATCGCATGGAGGCCGGAGGTCAGGTCCACCGGCTTCACGTCATAACCCAGATCGGCGAGCGGCTGGCTCAGCGCTTCGGCGCGGGTGCCGGCCTCGATCTGGAACG
The DNA here is from genome assembly GCF_000012905.2 of Cereibacter sphaeroides 2.4.1. Lineage (NCBI taxonomy): Bacteria > Pseudomonadati > Pseudomonadota > Alphaproteobacteria > Rhodobacterales > Paracoccaceae > Cereibacter > Cereibacter sphaeroides. Next base: position 330,319 of record NC_007494.2, read on the forward strand.
GGCCGAAAGTGTTCACGAGATGCGGCATGGCCACCGCCTGCTGCACATCCATGCCCCAGTCGAGATGGGCGATCAGCGCCTGTGCCACATAGCCGATGATCGTGGAGCCGCCGGGGCTGCCCACCGCCAGCACGGGCTTGCCGTCGCGGAGTACGATGGTGGGCGCCATCGACGAGCGCGGGCGCTTGCCGGGCTCCACCCGGTTCGCGATGGGCCAGCCCTCCGCATGGGTGCGGAAGGAGAAGTCGGTGAGTTCGTTGTTCAGGAGGAACCCGTTCGTCATCAGCCGCGAGCCGAAGCCGTTCTCGATGGTCGTCGTCATCGAGAGCACGTTGCCCGCCGCATCCACGATGGAGATATGCGAGGTCGAGGGCAATTCGAGGCTCTCGTCGGGGGCGAGGAGCCCCGCGTGATCCCATTCGGGCGTGCCGGCCGCCACCTCGGGCAACGCATCGTCTCCGCGCAGAAGCTCGGCCCGGGCGGCGAGATAGGCGGGATCGAGCAGCCCCTCGACGGGCACCGGCACGAAATCTCTGTCGGCCATGTATCGGCCGCGGTCGGCGAAGGCGAGGCGGGTCGCATCGCCGATCAGGCGCCAGCTTTCGGCATTCTCGGGCCCGAGGGCGGCCAGATCGTAGGGCTCGAGCGCGCCGAGGATCAGCCCCACGGTCAGCGCTCCCGACGAGGGCGGACCCATGCCGCAGATCTCGGCGCCGCGGTAGTCGGCGCAGACGGGCGGACGCTCCACCACGCGGTAGGCGGCCAGATCCTCGAGCGCGAGCACGCCCGGATTGCCCTCGGCGCCGCGGACGGTGGCCACGATCTCCTCGGCGATGGGGCCGCGGTAGAACGCATCCGCGCCTTCGGCCGCCAGACGGCGAAGGGTCTCGGCATAGTCGGGGTTCTTCAGGAGGGCTCCGGCCTTCAGCGGCTGGCCCTCGGGCAGGAAATAGGCGGCGGTGGCGGGAAAGCGCGAGAGCCCCTCGGGATCCTCGGCCACGAGCCCCGCGAGACGCGGCGAGACCGCAAAGCCCTCCTCGGCCAGACGGATGGCCGGATCGAAGAGGTCGGACCAGCCGGACCTGCCCCAGCGCCGGTGCGCCTCCTCGAGCAGAAGCGGCGTGCCGGGGGTGCCCACGGACCGGCCGCCCACCACCGCGTCGAGGAATTCCAGCGGCTCGCCCTCGGGCGTCTGGAAGAGCCGGGGGGTCGCGGCCCGCGGCGCGGTCTCGCGCGCATCGAGCGTGGTGACGGCGCCGGTCGCCGCATCGAACCAGACGAGGAAGGCGCCGCCGCCGAGCCCCGAGGATTGCGGCTCGACCAGCCCCAGCACGGTCTGGACGGCGACCATGGCATCGGCCGCGCTGCCGCCGCTGCGCAGGATCTCGGCTCCGGCCTCGACGGCGAGCGGGTTCGCAGCCACCACCATCCAGTCCTCCGCCTCGACGGGCCGTCCCGAGTCGCGCGTCTCCATCGCCGCGGCGGCTGCGGGCGAGAGGCTGCCGAAGGCCGCGGGCGCGGTGGGCGCCTCGGGGGCCAGCGTGTCGCTGGCCTGTTGCGCGAAGGCGGGCAGGGCCGAGGCGAGGAACAGGGCGAGCGTGCGGACCATGGGCATCTCCTTTCCTAGACCCTATCAACTGGCCCGTGCAGAGGCCGGGTCAAGCGCAACCGACGCCTGTCCCGCGCTCAGGGCCGGATGCGCCAGCCCGAGCGGAAGATCCACCAGATCGCACCGAGGCAGAGCGCGGTGAAGGCGAAGATCGCCACGAGGCTCACCGCCACCGGCACATCGGCCGTGTCGAAGAAGGACCAGCGGAAGACCGACATCAGATAGACCACCGGATTGAACAGCGCGACCGTCTGCCAGGGCCCCGGCAGCATCTCGATGCTGTAGAAGCTGCCGCCGAGGAAGATCAGCGGCGTCAGCACGAGCAGCGGGATGAGCTGCAACTGCTGGAAATCCTTGGCCCAGATCCCGATGATGAAGCCGAAGAGCGAGAAGCTGAGGCTGGTCAGCGCCAGAAGCGCCAGCATCGCCACCGGATGGGCGATGGGCAGATCGACGAAGAGGAAGGCCGTGGCGAGGATCACGAGCCCGATCAGGATCGACTTGACCGCCGCCGCCCCCACGAAGCCCGTCACGATCTCGGTGAAGCCGATAGGGGCCGCCAGCAGCTCCTGCATCGTGCCGATGAATTTCGGGAAATGGATCGCGAAGGAGGCATTGGCCACCGACTGCGTGACCACCGTCAGCATGATGAGGCCCGGCACGATGAAGGCGCCGTAGCTCACGCCGCCCACCGTCTCGATCCGGCTGCCGATGGCCGCGCCGAAGACGACGAAATAAAGCGAGGTCGAGATGACGGGCGAGGCCAGCGACTCGAGGATGGTGCGGAAGAAGCGCGCCATCTCCTTGGCGAAGATCACCCGGACAGCCTGAAGGTTCATCGTCCCGCCCTCACCAGATCCACGAAGATGTCCTCGAGGCTGCTCTGCCGCGTGGCGATGTCGGCGATGGGCAGGCCCGCCGCGCGCATCTCGGTCAGGAGCGTGACGATGCCCGTCCGCTCCTGCGTGGCATCGTAGCTGTAGACGAGGCTCAGGCCGCCGGGCCCGAGCGTGAGCCCGCGCCCCGCCAGCGCCTCGGGCACCGCCGCGATGGGCTGCGCCAGATCCACCTTCAGCTCCTTGCGGCCCATCCGCGCCATCAGGCTCGCCTTGTCCTCTACGAGAAGGATCTCGCCCCCCGTGATGATCCCCACGCGGTCGGCGATGGCCTCGGCCTCCTCGATGTAATGGGTGGTCAGGATGATGGTCACGCCCTCTGCCCGCAGATCCTCGACCACGGCCCACATGTCCTTGCGCAGCTCCACATCGACGCCCGCCGTGGGCTCGTCGAGAAAGAGCACCCGCGGCTCGTGCGCCAGCGCCTTGGCGATCAGCACCCGCCGCTTCATTCCGCCCGAGAGCGGCTGGATCGCGCTGTCCTTCTTGTCCCAGAGCGAGAGCTGACGCAGCACCCGCTCGACATGGGCGGGGTCCGGCGGCTTGCCATAGAGCCCGCGGGCGTAGCTCACGCTGCGGAACACCTTCTCGAAGGGCTCGAGCGCGATCTCCTGCGGCACGAGGCCGATCATCGCCCGCGCCGCGCGCCAGTCGGAGGCGATGTCGTGGCCGCCCACCGTGACCTGGCCCGAAGTCGGGCGCACGATGCCGCAGATCGTCGAGATGAGCGTGGTCTTGCCGGCGCCGTTCGGGCCGAGGAGCGCGAGGATCTCGCCCTCGCGAATGTCGAGGCTGACGGATTTCAGCGCCCGGAAGCCGGTGTCGTAGGTCTTCACCAGATCGCGGACGGAGACGATGGCGGTCATGGGGTCTCCGAAACTGGCCGGCCAAAGGCCCGGCCTCTGCGGCGCACCGCAGCGCCCGAGCGCGACTTAGGGCGCGGCGGGCGCCGAACAAGGGGCGGTGCCCCACCGATCCGGACCGCGGGATGCCCCTACCTAAGGTGGAGGCCAAGGCGGTGGCCACGGCCGCGCGCCTCTGACAGAGTTCGGGAACGCCACGCGGATCTGGGAGGAGACTCGTGAACGTCATGGACACCCACCCCGACGGCCGGGCCATCGCGCATCTGGCCGAGCGGATCCGGGCGGGGCTGATCGGCCACGAGATCCTCGTCGAGCGGCTGATGACCGCGCTGCTGACCGGGGGGCATGTGCTGATCGAGGGCGCGCCGGGGCTCGCCAAGACCCGCGCCGTCAAGCGGCTCGCGCAGGGGCTCGACGGCAGCTTCGCCCGCATCCAGTGCACGCCCGATCTGATGCCCTCGGACCTCACCGGCACGCAGGTCTTCCGCCGCCAGAGCGAGAGCTTCGACTTCGTGCCGGGGCCGATCTTCCATTCCCTCGTGCTGGTCGACGAGATCAACCGCGCGCCGCCCAAGGTGCAGTCGGCCCTGCTCGAGGCCATGGCCGAGGGGCAGGTCACGGCGGGCGGCGTCACGCGGCCCCTGCCGGACCCGTTCATGGTGGTCGCGACCCAGAATCCGATCGAGCACGAGGGCACCTTTCCCTTGCCCGAGGCGCAGCTCGACCGGTTCCTGCTCCATGTGGATCTGGCAATGCCGGGGGCCGAGGCCGAGCGCGCGATCCTCGATCTGGTCGAGGGCGAGGCGCGGGAGGCGGCCCTGCCCGCGGGCAGGCCGCTCGAACTGGCCGAGCTTCGGCGGGCGCGCGCGGCGGTCGCGGGCATCCATCTCGCGCCCGCGCTCAGGGATTTCATCGTGCGGCTGGTGATCGCCACGCGGGAGACCGAAGGCTCGCCGCTCGAGGGGCTCATCGAACATGCGGTCTCGCCGCGGGGAACGCTGGCGCTTGCGGCCTCGGCCCGGTCGCGGGCGCTTCTGCACGGGCGCGACCATGCGCTGCCCGAGGATGTCGAGGCGCTGGCGCCCGATGCGCTGGCCCACCGGCTGGTGCCGAGCTGGCGCGCCACCTCCGAAGGGATCTCCGCGCGCGGGATCGTGGCGCGGCTCCTCCCCCATGTCCGGCCCTGGTGATGACGGGCGAGGGCCATGAGGTGACGGTGGCAGGGCTTCTGGCGCTGGCCCCGCTCGCGGCCCAACGCGGGCGTCGCCCGCCCGAGCCCGCGCGGCGGCCGGGATCGACCGCCACGAGGCCCCGCGGGCAGGGGCACGAGATCCGCGAGATCCGGCCCTTCACCGAGGGCGACGACCTTCGCCACCTCGACGCGGCCGCCACCGCGCGCACCGGCACGCTTCAGGTGCGCAGCTTCCACGAGGACCGCGACCGGACCGTGCTGCTCGTGGCCGACTTTCGCCGCCCGATGCTGTGGGGCACGCGGCGTTTCCGCTCGGTTGCGGCGGCCGAGGCGCTGGCGCTGGCGGGCTGGCAGGCGGTGAACGGCGGGGGCTCGGCGGGCGCGGTGGCGCTGACGGACGGCGGGCTCCATTCCTCGCGCGCCTCGGGCCGGACGGCGGGCATGGCGCAGGCCGCGGGCTGCCTTGCGCGGGGCCACCGCGCGGCGCTCGCGGCGGTGCGCCAGCCGGTGCGGGATCTCGGACCCGATCTGTTGCGCGCGGCCCGCCTCGCGCCGCGCGGCGCGACGGTCATCCTTGCGACCGCGCTTGACCGGCCGGGGCCGGAGTTCGAGGCGGCGCTCGGCGCGGTCCTGCGGCGGGGCCCGCTCCGGCTCCTTCTTGCGGTGGACCCGTTCGAGACCGATCCGCCGCGGCAGGCGCTGCCCTTCCTCACGGCCGAGGGCAGGGCGGGGCGCGGCGGCTTCGCCGATCTGCCCGCCACGCGCGCGGCGACCCTCGACCGGTTGGCGGAGCTGGGAGTCACCGCCGAGCGGTTGCCTGCGGACCTGCCCCTCGGAGCCGGCCCATGACCTCCTTCGATCCGCTCCGAGACCTGCATCCCCCGCGCCTGCCCGTGTCCTTCGCCTCCTTCGGCTGGGCCGAGGCGCTGGTGGCCTTCGGGCTGGGCCTTCTCCTCGCGCTCCTCCTCTTCGAGCTCGTCCGCCCGGCCTTCGTCCGCCGCACGGGCTTCGATCTCGAGGCGGAACTCGCCCGGCTCGCCGGCTTGCCGCCCGCCGAGCGGATGCTCGGCCAGCTGCGCCTCCTGCGGAGGTTCGACGCGCCGCTGCCCGAAGAGTCCCGCGCCCATCTCTACCGCGCCGGAGAGGCCCCGCCGGATCTTGCCCCCGCGGTCCGCGCCGCCGCTCGCCGGGGACGCCATGCTTGATCTCGCGGCCCCTTTCTTCCTGCTGCTCCTGCCGCTGCCGTTCCTCGTCCGCCGGTTCCTTCCGCCCCATGCGGCGCAGGAGGGGGCGCTCTACCTGCCCGAGGCCTTTGCCGCCGCGGCCCGCCCCACCTCGGCCTTTGCCCGCAGCGAGCGGTGGGAGGGGGCCCTGCGGGCGATCCTGTGGCTCGCGCTGGTGCTGGCGCTGGCAGGGCCCGAGCGGCTGAAGGCGGTGCCGGATCTTTCCGCCTCGGGGCGCGAGATCGTGCTGACGCTCGACATGTCGGGCTCGATGCTGATCGAGGATTTCGACATCGACGGGGTGCAGAGCACGCGGCTCGAGGCGGTCAAGCGGGTGGCGCGCAGCTTCGTCGAGGAGCGGCAGGGCGACCGGATCGGCCTCGTCCTCTTTGCGAACCGCGCCTACGTGGCCGCGCCCCTGACCTTCGATCTGGCGGCGGTGGGGCGGGCCATCGAAGAGGCCTCGATCGGCATCACCGGCCGCTCGACCGCCATCGCCGACGGGCTGGGGCTTGCGCTGAAGAGCGTGACCGAGAGCAGTGCGGCCTCGCGGGTGATCGTGCTTCTGTCGGACGGGCAGGACAATGCGCACCAGATCGACGCGCGGCAGGTGGCAGGGCTCGCGGCGCGGCACGGGGTGCGCATCCACACGATCGCGCTCGGTCCGGACGATCTCGAGACCCGTCCGGCCGCCCGCGATGCGGTGGACACGGCCACGCTCCGCGCCATTGCCGAGGCGAGCGGGGGACGGAGCTACCGCGTGCGGGGGATGGAGGATCTGCGCGCCATGGCGGCCGACCTCGACCGGCTGGAGCCGAACCCTGCGGAACGGCCGCCGGTGCTGGTGCCCGAGCCGCTCTGGCCCTGGCCCGCGCTTCTGGCGCTGGGGGCGGCTCTCGTCCTCGGCCTCCGCCGGGCAGGGCTGGCGCCGTGGCCCCGTCGGGCAGGGCGCGCGGCATGAGCTGGCTCCTCCTCCGCCCGCTCTGGCTTGCGGCCCTGCCGCTGCTCGCGCTTCTGGCGCTCTGGGTCTGGCGGCGCCGTCCGGCCGGCGCGTGGGAGCGGATCGTGGCCCCGCCGCTTCTGGCGCGGATGCGTGAGCTGGGCTTCGTGGCCCCGGCGGGCGGGCGCTGGACGGGACTGCTGCCCTTCGCCGTCGCGGCGCTCGTCATCGTCGGTCTGTCCGGGCCGGCAAGGCTCCGACCCGACAGTCTCGCCTTCGACCGGATGGATCCGATCCTCCTCGTGCTCGACATGTCGCCTTCGGTGGCTGGCACGGCGCAGCTCGGCGATGCGCAGGCGGCGGCGGCGCTCGTGCTGCAGGAGGCGAAGGGGCGGCCCACGGGCCTCATGCTCTATGCCGCCGACGCCTATGTGGCGAGCGCGCCCACCAGCGACGCGGCCTCGCTCCAGAGCCTCGTCGCGGTGCTCGGCGCCGAGACGATGCCCGTGGAGGGAAGCCGGCCCGACATCGCGCTCTCGGTGGCACGCGAGCTCTTTGCGGGCGAGGGCCGGCCCGGGCTCGCCGGCGCCGACCTCATCGTGATCTCCGACGGAGGCGGCGTCGGCCCGCGCGCCTGGGAAGAGGCGCGTCGCCTGCGCGCGGCGGGCGCGCGGGTCTGGGCGCTGGAGCTGCCGCGCGACCGGCTGCCCGAGGGGATGCCCGAGCCTCCCGCCGATGCGCTGGCCGAGCTTGCCCGGGCGGGTGGCGGGGCGCTGGCCCCGGTCCGCACGCCGCGCCCGCTGCTGGAACGGCTCGGGCAGGCGCGCACCCGCGCGCTCGCCCGCTCGGCCGAAGGGCCCGCGCTCTTCGAGGATCTCGGTCGCTGGCTCCTCCTCCTCGCGGCGCTTCCGGCCCTGTTGCTGTTCCGCCGCCCGCTCTCGGAGAAAAGCTGATGCGCCGGAGGCTCCTTGCGCTTGCGGCGCTGGCCGCCGTGGGCCTCGGAGGGCCCACCGCCTGGGCCAAGCTCGCGCTCCTCGCAGGCCTGCCGGGCTTGGCGGCCACCTTCGCGACCGAGCCCGCGATCCGGGGCGTTGCGCTCTATCAGGCGCGCCGCTTTGCCGAGGCCGATGCCGCCTTCGCCGAGGCGGGTCGCGCCGTCACCTACAACCGCGGCCTGAGCCTCGCGGCGCTTGGAAACTATCCGCTTGCCGAGGCCTATTTCGACGCGGTGCTCTTCGCCAATCCCGCCGACAGCGAGGCGCGCGAGAACCGGGACAGGGTGGCCGCGCTCTACGATCCCGTGGTGGGGCAGGGCGACGAGGCCGGCCGGATCGCCGTTCAGGTGGTGGTCCCGCCCGACGGGCCGCCGACCGAGCGGTTCTCGGCCGACTCGCCGCCGCTCGGGCCGGGGCGGCAGGTCGCCGACGATGCGTGGCTTGCCACGCTGCCCGACGATCCGGGCGAGTTCCTGCGGCTCAGGCTCTCGGACGAATATACCCGGCGGCTGTCGCTGGGCTTCACACCGCCGGAGGAGGGCGATCCATGGTGATCCGTGCGGCTCTGGCGGCTCTGGCGGCTCTCGTGCTTCTCGCGGCCACGACGGCCGGGGCCGAGACCCCTGAGCGGCGGCTCGAGATCCTGGCCTTCCCCCGCGCCGACAGCGTGGTGGCGGGCGAGATGGTGCCGGTGACGGTGCGCGGCATCTACGACCGCAAGGTGACGCTCGAGGAGATGACGATCCGGCCCGGCGACAGTTTCGACTGGGTGCAGCTGGCCAAGGACGACTGGCACGAGGAGCGCATCGACGGCCGCCTGCGGCTGGTGGTCGAACGCAGGCTCGCGCTCTTTCCCAAACATTCCGGCTCGTCGCGCTTCGGGCCCGCCGAGCACCGGCTGACCTTCGTCGGCGCGGGCGGGAAGGCGGAGACCATCACCTCGCATCCGCTCGACCTGTCGGTGGCGCCCATGCCCGACGATCCGCCCTTCCACAGCCCGCACGGCTGGCGCTTCGCCGCCTCCGAGCTGAGGGTGAAGGACGAGCTCAGCACCGATCCGGCCCGGCTCAGGGACGGCGAGACCGTGACGCGGCGCGTGACTGTGACGGGGGTAGGGGCGCTGCCCGCAATGCTGCCGCCGCGGCCCGTCGTCTCGGAGAACTGGCTCATCGCCTTCGCGGCCCCGGTCGAGCGGTCGCTGGAGCTGACGCCGGAGGGCCCCGTGGCGCGGGTGATCTGGAGCTGGCAGTTCCGCCCCGAGACCGGCGAGCCCGGCGTGCTGCCCGCCGTGCCGATCCCTTATTTCAACACGGTGACGCGGAAGGTGGAGGCGGCCGAGATCCCCGCGCTGCCCATCGGCTATGCAAGCTTCGCCGCCTCGCAGTCGGCCGGCATCGCCATCACGCCGGCGAGCCTCTGGGGAGGGCTGGCGGCCGGTCTGGCGGGGCTCGGCGCGGGGACGGCGCTGCTCGTGGCCGGCCACCGGCCGACGGCCGCGGCGCTCGGACGGCTCGCGCGGCGGCGCTCGCCCTTCCGCCGCTGGCAGATCTGGCGCGCGGCACGGGCGGGTGACCTGCTCGCGCTCCGCCGGGCCACCGAGGAGGAGGCGCTCGACAGGCCTGCAGCGCGCGCCGCGCTCGAACGGGCGATCTACGGCCCGCCGCCGCAGCCGTTCGACGCGCGCGCCTTTCTGCGGACCCTGCGCCGGAAGGCTTGAGCCGGGCCACGCGCGCCGGGAGGCGGGGAGACATGACAGGCAATGGCAGGAGCGAGCAGAGACATGACCTTGCGCATTGGCATCATCGGCACGGGAGCCATCGGCACCGACCATGCACGCCGCATCAATCGGGTGCTGAGCGGGGCCGAGGTCACGGCCGTCACGGACGTGAACCGCGACAGCGCCGAGGCCTGCGTGGCGGGCGTGGCCCCGGGGGCGCAGATCCTCGGGTCGGCCGAGGAGGTGATTGCGGCGAGCGACGCCGTCCTTGTCTGCTCCTGGGGCACGGCCCACGAGACGCAGGTGCTGGCCGCCATCGCGGCGGGCAAACCCTGCTTCTGCGAGAAACCCCTCGCGACCGAGGCCTATGGCGCGCGGCGCATCGTCGAGGCCGAAGAGGCCATGGGCCGCCGCCTCGTTCAGGTGGGCTTCATGCGCCGCTACGACCGGGGCTATGTCGCGCTGAAGGAGACGGTGCGCACGCGGCTCGGCCCGCCGCTGATGATCCATGCCGCGCATCGCAATCCGAGCGTGCCCGGGCGCTACCGGACGCCGATGGCGATCCACGACACGCTGATCCACGAGATCGACGTGCTGCGCTGGCTGCTCGACGATGAGTACGTCTCGGCGCAGGTGATCTTCCCGCGCGCCACCCGCCACACCCACGCCGGGCTGCGCGACCCGCAGATCGTGCTTCTCGAGACCGCGAAGGGCGTGCGGATCGACGTGGAGATCTTCGTCAACTGCCGCTACGGCTACGACATCCAGTGCGAGGTGGTGGGCGAGGAGGGCACGGCCCGCCTGCCGGAGCCCACGGCGATCCCCACGCGGCTCGGGGCGGTGTTCGGCCAGCCGATCCTCATGGACTGGAAGGACCGGTTCATCGACAGCTACGACGTCGAATTGCAGGATTTCCTGAAGGCTGCGGCACAGGGCACCGCCGCCGGTCCCTCCGCCTGGGACGGCTATGCCGCAGCCATCACCGCAGATGTCTGCGTGCAGGCGCAGGAGAGGCCCGGCGCCATCCTCCCCGTCACCCTGCCGGCCCGCCCGGCCCTCTATGCGTAAGGGGAGCTCGTGCGGTTCGCCTCAAGCCGGATTGAGACGCCACGGGGTTTCTCCGTCATGATCCGGAGGTCGGGCCTCTCCGAAGCCGGGATCCGGAGCGACCGGCCCGTCGGGGTGGATCCCTCCGGGACGAGGCGTGCAGGCATGGAGGAGAAGGCGACATGACAGGCACGGACCAGGACGACGCCGGGACGCTGCGGCTGACGGCGGCGCAGGCGATGGTGCGCTGGCTCTCGGTGCAGCGGACCGAGGAGGGCGGGCGCTTCATCGAGGGCGTCTGGGCGATCTTCGGCCACGGCAATGTGGCGGGCCTGGGCGAGGCGCTGCACGGGATCGGCGACGCGCTGCCCACCTGGCGCGGGCAGAACGAACAGACCATGGCCCATGCCGCCGTGGCCTTCGCCAAGCAGAAGCGGCGGCGGCAGGCGATGGCCGTCACCTCCTCGATCGGGCCGGGCGCCACGAACATGGTCACGGCCGCGGCGCTGGCCCATGTCAACCGGCTGCCCGTGCTGTTCCTTCTGGGCGACGTCTTCGCCAACCGCCGCCCCGACCCGGTGCTCCAGCAGATCGAGGATTTCGACGACGGCACGGTGTCGGGCAACGACTGTTTCCGGCCGGTGGTGCGCTACTTCGACCGGATCCAGCGGCCCGAGCATCTGCTGACGGCGCTGCAGCGGGCGCTGCAGGTGATGACGGACCCGGCGAACTGCGGCCCGGTCTGCCTCGCCTTCTGTCAGGACGTGCAGGCCGAGGCCTTCAACTATCCCGCGCGCTTCTTCGCCCCGCGCGTCTGGCGCATCCGGCGGCCCGACCCCGATCCGGTCGAGGTCGAAGCGGTGGCGGTGCGGCTGCGCGGGGCGCGGCGGCCGGTGATCGTGGCCGGAGGCGGCGTGCTCTATTCCGGCGCCGAGGCGGAGCTTGCGGCCTTCTCGCAGCGCCATCGGATCCCGGTGGTCGAGACGCAGGCCGGCAAGGGCATCCTCGACTGGCAGGAGCCGCTCAACTTCGGCTCGCCCGGCGTGACGGGATCCGAGTGCGGCAACCGCCTCTGTGCCGAGGCCGACGTCATCCTCGGCGTGGGCACAAGGTTTCAGGATTTTACCACCGGCAGCCGGACGATCTTCGCCGAGGCCGACCTTCTGTCGGTCAACCTCCATCCCTACGATGCGCATAAGCACGGGGCGCTGCCGCTCGTCGCGGATGCGAAGGCCGCGCTGGCGCGCCTGACGGAGGCGCTCGGGGACGCGCAGTGGCCCGAGCCCGACGCGGCCCTGCGGGCGGACTGGTTTGCGGCCACCGAGGCGGCGATGGCGCGGCCCTCCGACAATGCGCTGCCCACGGACGCGCAGGTCATCGGCGCGGTGCAGCGGGTCGCGACCGCCCGGACGGTCGTCATGGGCGCCGCGGGCACGATGCCGGGCGCGCTGCAGCTGCTCTGGCGGGCCTCGCCCGGCGGCTATCACATGGAATACGGCTACAGCTGCATGGGCTACGAGGTGGCCGGCGCCCTCGGGATCGCCCTGGCCGAGCCTGACCGCGAGGTCATCTGCTTTGCAGGCGACGGCAGCTACATGATGGCCAACTCGGAACTGGCGACCGCGGTCATGCGGCGCGTGCCCTTCACGGTCGTTCTGACCGACAACCGCGGCTATGGCTGCATCAACCGCCTGCAGCAGGCGTGCGGCGGCGCTCCGTTCAACAACCTGTATCGGGATGCGCGCGTCGAAGCCCAGCCCGAGATCGATTTCGTGGGCCATGCCGCCGCGATGGGCGCCCGTGCGGTCAAGGCGGACGGCATTCCCGCGCTCGAGGCCGAGATCGTGGCCGCGCGCGGGCGCGACCGGCCGACCGTGATCGTCATCGAGACCGATCCGGAACCGGAGACGGGTGTCGGCGGTCACTGGTGGGACGTGGCCGTGCCGCAGGCGGGCGAGGGCGCGCGGCTGGCAGAGGCTCAAGCCCGCTACGCTACCCACGCCGCGCGGCAGCGCACCTTCGACTAGGAGAGCCCGATGATCCTCTATGGCACCAACCCCATCGCCTGGTCGAACGACGACGACCGGAGCATCGGCGCGCATCTGAGCCTCGACGACTGCCTGTCCGACTGCCGCAGGATCGGCTTCGACGGGATCGAGAAGGGCCACAAGATGCCCGCGGATGGCGCTGCGCTGAAGGCGAGGCTGGGGGACTACGGGCTGCGCTTCGTGGGAGGCTGGCATTCGACGAACCTTCTGGTGAACGATCTCGCCGCCGAGACGGCGGCGATGCAGGGCTTCATCGACATGCTGAAGGCTGCGGGCAGCGACCGGCTGATCGCCTGCGAATGTTCGAACACGGTCCATGGCATGGACGACGTGGCGGTCAACGACCGGCCGCGGATCGCCGATACCGACTGGGGCCGCTTCACCTCGGGGCTCGACGCGCTGGCGGGGATCGCCGCGGCTCAGGGGGTGACGCTGGTCTATCACCCCCATGCGGGAACCATCGTCGAGACCGAGGAGGAGATCGACCGGCTGATGGCCTCGACCCATGCTATGCAGCTCCTGCTCGACACGGGGCACTGCACCTTCGGCGGCGGCGATCCGGCGCGGGTGGCGGCCCGGCACATGGGGCGGGTGCGCCACATTCACGCCAAGAACGTCCGGCCCGAGGTGCTGGCGCAGGTGCGGGCCGAGGGGCTCTCGTTTCTCGAGGGCGTGCGGCGCGGCCTCTTCACCGTTCCGGGCGACCCCGAGGGCTGCGTCGATTTCGCCCCCGTTCTGCGCGCGGCGGCCGAGGCGGGCTATCGGGGCTGGCTGGTGATCGAGGCCGAGCAGGATCCGCGGAAGGCCGACCCCTTCACCTACCAGAAGATGGGGTTCGAGGCGCTCCGGACGATGGCGCGCGCGGCGGGGCTCGACAGGGGCCGCGGGGATGGATGAACGGGGTCCCTCTACCGCGTCACTTCGAGGGCGAGGATCCGTTGCGGCTGCGGCCCGGCGCCTGATCCCGGAGGCGGCGGGCCGTGACCCTGAGGAGAGGAGAGACCCATGACGATATTGCTGCACCGGCCCTTCGGCAGCCACGGCAAGGTGCATGAGATCACCCCGGCCTCGGCGGGCTGGCGCTATGTGGGCTTCTCTCTCTACCGGCTCCGGCCGGGCGAGGTCGCGGCCGAGACCACGGGGGATCGCGAGGTCATACTGGTCCTGGTCGAGGGCCGGGCCTCCGTCTCCGGCGGCGGACAGGACTGGGGCGTGCTGGGCGAGCGCTTGTCCGTCTTCGAGAAGACGCCGCCGCATTCGCTGTATCTCCCCGACGGCAGCGCGTGGCAGGCGGTGGCCGAGACAGCCTGCACGATCGCCGTCTGCTCCGCGCCCGGACGCGGCGGCCATGCGGCCCGGCGGATCGGGCCCGAGGGCATCGTGCTCACCGAGCGCGGCAAGGGCACGAACCGCCGCCAGATCCACAATATCGCCATGGAGGCGGAGGACGTCTGCGACTCGCTCCTCGTGACCGAGGTCTTCACCCCGGCGGGTCACTGGTCCTCCTATCCGAGCCACCGCCACGACGAGGACGATTATCCCCGCATCACCTATCTCGAGGAGACCTATTATCACCGCCTGAACCCCGCCAACGGGTTCGGCATCCAGCGGGTCTATACCGACGATCTGCGCCTCGACGAGACGATGGCGGTGCAGGACGGAGACGTGGTCTGCGTGCCGCGCGGGCACCATCCCTGCGGCGCACCCTACGGGTTCGAGATGTATTACCTGAATGTCATGGCCGGCCCGTTGCGCAAATGGCGCTTCGTGGCCGCCCCGGAGGTGGAATGGATCCTGAAGCGGGACGCCTGAAGCGGGTCCCGGCCCGCGCCACCGCAGATGCAGGAAGCGCTCCCTTGCGCCAATGCTCTCCGCCAACGGTATCTTGTTTCAAGGCGGAAAGGCACGGGCGGCTCGACGTGGATTGGCTGCGCCGACTCGATCATCTCAGGAAGCATCGAGACGTCGTTCGCGCGGCACCGGAGCGGAACCGCGATCCGCTTCAGGAAGCGTTGGCGTGGCCGCCAGCTTCGGCGCTGGCCTCGCGGCTCGAAGCACGCTGCGAACCTTTATTGGCAAGGGCGATCAGAGCCGCCGGCCGGTTTCTGCATCGAAGAGATGCAGGGCCGCCGCATCGGGGGCGACCTTCAGTCGGTCGCGCTCGCGCACCGGCGCCTTGCCCGGGGTCCGCAGCACGAGCTCGGTGCCGTCCGCCAGCCGTCCATGAGCGAAGGCGTCCGCGCCCAGCCATTCGACCGCCTGCACATGGAGCTCGAAGCCCGGCTCCTCGGGGCCCGCGGCATGGAGATGCTCGGGCCGGACGCCGAGGATCAGATCGCGTCCCGCTGGCGCGGGCACGGCGAGACGCTGCCCCGCCACCTCCAGCGCGTCGCCAAGGCCTCGGGCGGGCAGCATGTTCATCGCGGGCGAACCGATGAACCCCGCCACGAAGGTGGTGGCGGGCCGGTCGTAGATCTCGGCCGGCGTGGCGATCTGCTCGGCCACGCCCGCATTCATCACCACCAGCCGGTCGGCGAGCGTCATCGCCTCGACCTGATCGTGGGTGACATAGATCGAGGTGGTGCGAACAGTGCGCTGCAACTCCTTGATCTGCAAACGCATCTGCACCCGCAGCTTCGCATCTAGGTTCGAGAGCGGCTCATCCAGCAGGAAGGCCGCGGGGTTGCGCACCAGCGCCCGGCCCATCGCCACCCGCTGCCGCTGCCCGCCCGACAGCTGGCGCGGCTTGCGGTCGAGAAGCTGGCCCAGTTCCAGCATGGTGGCCGAGCGCGCGACCCGTTCCTCGATCTCCGCCTTCGAGAGCTTCGCGATCCTCAGGCCGTAGGCCATGTTCTCGCGCACCGTCATGTGGGGGTAGAGCGCGTAGTTCTGGAACACCATCGCGATGTCGCGCTCGCGCGGTTCCAGCCGGTTGACCACGCGGCCGCCGATGGCGATCTCGCCCGCGGTGATCTCCTCGAGCCCCGCAACCATGCGCAGAAGCGTGCTCTTGCCGCAGCCCGAAGGGCCCACGATCACCACGAATTCGCCGTCCGCAATCTCGAAATCGACCCCGTGGATCACCTCGATCCCCGCATAGCTCTTGCGCACGTCCCTGAGCGAAATTTCCGCCACTTACTTCTCCGTCTCCACAAGTCCCTTCACGAACCACCGCTGCATCAGCACGACCACGAGGATCGGCGGCAGGATGGCCAGCACGCAGGTGACCATCACGAGGTCCCACGGCGTGTCGGCATCGGCGAAGGAGATCATCTTTCTCAGGGCGATCACGATGGTGTTCATCGAGTTCGAGTTGGTCACGAGGAGCGGCCAGAGATACTGCGTCCATCCGTAGATGAAGAGGATCACGAACAGCGCCGCGATGTTGGTGGCCGAGAGCGGCAGCAGGATGTCCTTGAAGAAGCGCCAGGGGCCTGCGCCATCGACGCGAGCGGCTTCCATCAGCTCGTTCGGGATCGTCATGAAGAACTGCCGGAAGAGCAGCGTCCCCGTGGCCGAGGCCACCAGCGGCAGGATCAGACCCGCGTAGGTGTCGATCAGGCGCAGGTCCACCATCACCTTGTAGGTGGGCAGGATCCGCACCTCGACCGGCAGCATCAGGGTGATGAAGATCATCCAGAAGCAGACCATGCGCAGCGGGAAGCGGAAGAAGACGATGGCGTAGGCCGAGGCCATCGAGATCAGGATCTTTCCGATGGCGATGCCGAAAGCCACGACGGCCGTGTTGAGAAGAAGCCGGTCCACCCCCACGCGGCCGATCTGTCCGATCCCGCCGCCGAGCGCGCGGGCGTAGTTCGAGGGCCCCTCGGCGCCGGGCAGCAGCGGCAGCGGCGGGCGCAGGATCTGCTGGAGCGGGTGGGTCGAGGCCACGAAGACATACCAGATCGGGAAGGCCACCACGATGACCCCGATCACCAGCAGGAAATGCGCCATGATCCGGCTCTGGCGCGAGGTGCCGATCATCTCGTGCTCAGCCATAATGGACTTTCCGTTCGATATATTTGAACTGGAAGGCGGTGAGGGCGATCACGATCACCATGAGGATCACCGACTGCGCCGCGGAATCGCCGAAGCGCAGGTTCACGAAGCCGTCGTTATAGACCTTGTAGACCAGCGTCTCGGTGGATTTGCCGGGGCCGCCGCCGGTCACCGCATGGATGATGCCGAACGTGTCGAAGAGCGCATAGACCGAGTTCACCACCAGCAGGAAGAAGGTCGTAGGCGCGAGAAGCGGGAAGGTGATGGTCCAGAACCGCCGCCGGGCCGTGGCGCCGTCGATGGCCGCAGCTTCCAGCAGTGATCGAGGAATGGCCTGCAAGCCTGCGACAAAGAACAGGAAATTGTAGCTGATCTGCTTCCAGCTTGCAGCCGCCACCACCAGCGCCATGGCCTGTTCGCCGTCGAGCAGCGGATCCCAGCGGATGCCGAGCTGGCGGAGCGGCCAGGCGAGCGTGCCGAACGAGGGGTTGAACATGAAGAGCCAGAGCATGCCTGCGATGGCGGGGGCCACCGCATAGGGCCAGATCATCAGCGTGCGGTAGAAGCCGCGGCCGCGCACGACCTTCTCGGCCTGCACGGCGAGAAAGAGCGCGATCGCCATCGAGAAGAAGGCGGTGAGCAGCGAGAAGACCGCCGTCACCTGGATCGAGTTGAGCCAGGCGGGATCGGACAGGACGCGGCGGAAATTGGCGAAACCCACGAAGGTGGATTTCAGCCCGAAGGCATCCTCGCGCAGCGTCGACTGCCAGAGAGCCTGACCCGCGGGCCAGTAGAAGAAGACAGCCGAAATCAGGAGCTGCGGGGCGACCAGCAGCCACGGAAGCAGGCGGTGGGGGAAATGCGCGCGATGCATGGGCGAAGGGGCCGCCCGGGCCGAAACCCGGGCGGCCTCATGTCCGTCAGCCGCCGATGGCCTGGCGGATCGCCTCGTTGCCGCGCGAGACGGCGGCGTCGAGCGCCTCCTGCGCGGTCTGCTCTCCGGCGAGCATCTTCTCGAACTCCTCGTTCTCGATGTCGCGCACCTGCGGCAGGTTCACGAGGCGCACGCCCTTGGAGTTGGCGGTCGGCTCCTTGCCCATCATCTGGGTGATCGGCACCTCGCGGCCCGGGTTCTTCTCGTAGAAGCCCGAGGCCTTGGTCGCCTCGTAGGCCTCCATCGTCACCGGCAGATAGCCCGACGTCTGGTGCAGATATTCCTGCACGTCGGTCTGCGAGAGATAGGTGAAGAAGGCGGCGACGCCCTCATAGGTCTCGTCCGACTTGCCGCCCATCACCCAGAGGCTTGCGCCGCCCGGCACCGTGTTCTGCGGCCCGTTGCCCGCCTCGTCATAGGGCAGCTGGCCGATGCCGTAGTTCATGCCCGATTTCACGATGTCGCCGAGCCCGCCCGAGCTTTCGGTGAAGATCCCGCATTCGCCCGCAAGGAAGATCTGTTTGGCCTCGGACGTGCGGCCGCCGTATTTGAACGTGCCGTCCTTGGCGAGATCGGCCAGCGCCTGGAAGTGGTTGACGAAGATCGGCTCGTTGATCTTCAGCTCGGCATTCACATCGGCGAGCCCGTTCTCGTTCGTGGCGAAGGGCACGTCGTTCCAGGCCGCGAAATTCTCGGTATGGATCCAGGTGAGCCAGGTCGAGGTGTAGCCGCAGGGGGCGGCGCCGCTCTCCTTGATCTTCTTCGCCATGTCCCAGACCTCGGTCCAGGTCTTGGGCGGGGTGTCTGCATCGAGGCCCGCCTTCTCGAAGATGTCCTTGTTGTAATAGAGGATCGGCGAGGACGAGTTGTAGGGGAAGGACAGCATCGTGCCGTCGGGCTTGGAATAATAGGCCACGATCCCCGGCAGGTAGGCCGATTTGTCGAAGCTGTCGCCCAGCACCTCGGCCACCGGCTTGATCGCGCCCTCGGCCGCCATCATGACGCCGGTGCCCACGTCGAAGACCTGGATGATGTCGGGGGCCTGACCGGCGCGGAAGGCTGCGATGCCGGCGTTCAGCGTCTCGGGGTAGGTGCCCTTGAAGACCGCTGTCACCTTGTAGTCCGACTGGCTCGCGTTGAAATCCGCGGCGATCTTCTCGACCACTTCCGCATTGGCGCCCGTCATGGCGTGCCACCAGCTGATCTCGGTCTGGGCCGCGGCGGCACCCGCCTGCACGATCAACGCAAGCGCCGTGGCGGTGAGGAATGTGCGACGTTTCATGGGCTTCTCTCCCTTCTGGATGGCCGGATGCCGTGCGGCATAGCGGGCCCCTATGACGGTGGTGCGACATTCTGCTGACCGGAGCGGGCCTCCTCTCCCGCGCCGGTCGCCGCGCGACCGTCCTCGATGCAGCGAAGCGTCCGACGTTTCGCTTATTTTCGCAAGTCGATAACCTTCGCTTGGGCTCCTTTCCCTTGCGTTAGCGTTCGGGACCGACGGGCTCGGCCAGATTGCGGCCGGAACTCAGGCTGCGCATCCGGCTTTCGCGGAGCACGCCGATCTCGGTCAGGATCGGGTGAGCGACCGAGGTGAGATGGGCGTTCAGCCGCTTGAGGTCGCGCAGCAGATCGAGATGGATGGTGCTCGTCTCCATCGCTTCGGGCCGCCCGGCCCGCAACCGGCCGAGGTGGCGTTCGGAGGACAGCGCCTCGAGCCGCCGGATCTCGATCTTCGACTCGACGAGCTGCCGGGCGAGATCGGCATCCCGCCCGAGGAACACCGCCTGCGCCAGCCGCAGGTTCGCCACCGTGCGCTCATGCACCTCGGCCAGTTCCGCGCCGCCCTCCGGCGAAAAGGCGAGGCGCTTGCGGATCTTCTTCAGCGCCGCATCGGCGAGCCCGGTCTCGATGATGTCGCCCATATGTTCGAGATTGATGGCAAAGGAGGTGATCTCGTTCGCACGCCGCACATCGTCCTCGTCCAGCTCGGCGCGCGAGAGGCGGGTGATATAGAGCTTGATCGCCTCGGTCAGCCGGTCGATGTCGGGCTCGAGCCGCGAGACCTCCTGCGCCGCGAATTCGTCATTGGCCAGCAGCGCCTGCCGGCTGCGCTCGAGCATCTCGCCCACGAGGTCGCCCACCCGCAGAGTCTCGCGCGCGGCGACGGCGAGCGCCATGGCGGGCGTGTCGAGCAGGCTCTCGTCGAGGAAGGCCGCGCCGCGCCGGCCCTCCGGCGGATCGGGCAGGAACCGCTCGACGAGGCGGCAGAGCGGACCCACGAGGGGCAGGAACAGGAGGAGGAGCACCGCGCTGAAGGCCAGATGCGCCGCGATGACCCGCTGGCCGTGATCGGAGACGGCCTCGTCGAGAAGGTCCGCCAGAGGCGCGGCGAAGAGCAGCACGAGGGCTGCCCCCGCGATCCGCACCGCGAGGTTGCCGAGCGTGATCCGCCGCGCCGCCGGCCCCTCGGCCGCCACGGCGAGCCAGGGCGTGACCGCGCCGCCGACGTTCGCGCCCGCCACGAGGGCTAGAGCCGGCACCGTCTCGATGAGACCGCCGCCCGCCAGCACCATGACGAGGAGCACGACGGCAAGCGAGGAGGCACTGAGGACGGCGAGGCCCGCGGCAAGGAGAGCCGCCACCAGCGGCGCCTCGCCGAGGCCTGCGATCACCAGCGCGAGCGTGCGGGAATGCTGGAGCGGCGCCGTCACCTCGCCCATCAGCCGCAGGGCGAGCAGCATCAGCCCGAGGCCGAGGAGCGCCCGCCCGATGCCGCGGCCGCGGGTGGCACGCGCCATCGAGAAACCCACGACGCCTGCAAGGATGCAGAGGCTCGCCACCCAATGGACATCGACCGACAGGAGCGCCGCCACCGTCGCGGTGCCGAGGTTCGCCCCCAGCATCACCGCCTGCGCCATCGGCGCCGTCATGATGCCACGGGCCGCGAACGAGCCGGTGATGACCGCCGTGGCCGTGCTCGACTGCAGGCCGAGCGTCGCAAGCAGGCCCCAGAGCGCCGCCACGACCCGGTTGCTGGTGGCGCGTGAGATCCATTGCCGCAACGTGGCCCCGAAGGCGCGCATGACGCCGGTGCGGATCAGCCGCAGGCCCCAGAGCAGCAGCGCGGCCGCGGCAAGAAGATCGATGAACTGAACGGTCGGCGGCAATGGGCTCACCCGGACACTGACAACCTCAACACGCGGGCGCCCGCACAGGTTCCCGGGAAACTTTCATCCTCAAACCCGCTGCCGGGCATCCTCGAGGATCATCTCGGCCGCCTTCTCGGCAATCATGAGGGTGGGCGAGTTGGTGTTTCCCGAGGTGATGGCCGGCATGATCGACGCATCCGCGATCCTGAGGCCGCCGAGCGCCCGGAACTTCAGCCGCGGATCGACGACGCTCGCCGGATCCGACCCCATGCGGCAGGTGCCGACCGGGTGGAAGATCGTGGTGCCGATGCGGCCCGCGGCGGCGACCAGCGCCTCGCGCGTGTCGTGCTCGGCTCCCGGACGGTATTCCTCGGGGTGAAACCGCGCGAAGGCGGGCTGCGAGGCGATATGGCGCGCAATCTGGATCGAGCGCACCGCCACCTCGCGGTCGCCCTCGGTCGAAAGATAATGCGGCGCGATGGCGGGCTGGCGCGCGGGATCGGGGCTTTTCAGATGGACGCTGCCGCGGCTTTCGGGGCGCAGGTTGCAGACGCTCGCCGTCATGCCGGGGAAGGGGTGGACCTTGTCGCCGAACTTGTCGAGCGAGACCGGCTGGACATGGAACTCGAGATCGGGCGTGGCCTTCTCGGAGCCGGAGCGGGTGAAGATCCCGACCTGACTCGGTGCCATCGACATCGGCCCCGAGCGGCGCAGGAGATATTCCGCCCCGATCGCGGCGCGACCGAAGAGGCTGGTGGCCTTCTCGTTCAGCGTGGGCACGCCCCGCACCTTGAAGACGAGGCGGAGCTGCAGGTGATCCTGCAGGTTCGCACCTACGCCCGGCACGGCGACCTGCGGCTCGACGCCCGCCGCGCGCAGCACCTCGGGATCGCCGATGCCCGAAAGCTCCAGAATGTGCGGCGAGCCGATGGCACCCGCCGCAAGCACCGTCTCGCGCCGCGCCCGGGCCTCGTGCAGGGTGCCGCCCTGCCGGTAGAGCACGCCCCGCACCTCGCCCGCCTCGACGATCAGCCGCTCAACCTGCGCCTCGGTCACGACGCGCAGGTTCGGGCGGGAGAGGGCGGGCTTCAGGAAGGCCTTGGCCGTGTTCCAGCGGATGCCGGACCTCTGGTTCACGTCGAAATAGCCGCCGCCCTCGTTCGAGCCGCGGTTAAAATCCTCGGTCCGCGGGATGCCCGCCTGCTCGGCCGCATCGAGGAAAGCATCGAGTACCGCCCAGCGGACCCGCGCCCGTTCCACCCGCCATTCGCCGCCCGCGCCGTGATGTTCGCTTTCGCCGCGGTGATGGTCCTGCTGGCGGCGGAAGAGGGGCAGCACATCGTCCCAGCCCCAGCCGGTGCAGCCCATCTGGCGCCAGCCGTCGTAATCCTCGGCCTGACCGCGCATGTAGATCATGCCGTTGATCGAGGAACAGCCGCCGAGCACCTTGCCGCGGGGGTAGATCAGGCTGCGACCTTCCAGCCCTTCCTCGGGCTCGGTGGTGAAGCACCAGTCGGTGCGGGGATTGTTGATGCAGTAGAGATAGCCCACCGGGATATGCACCCAGTGGTAATTGTCGCGCTTGCCCGCCTCGATCAGCAGCACGCGGTTCGAGGGATCCTTGGACAGGCGGTTCGCCAGTACGCAGCCCGCGCTGCCCGCCCCCACGATGATGTAATCGGCCTCCATCTCAGCTCTCCGACCGGAAGCCGAGCCGGCGGCCGAGGCGCGAGGCATAGAACTCGCCCACGATCCCGCGGCGGAAGAGCAGCACGCAGGCCATGAAGACGAGGCCGGTGATGATCGTGACCGGGAATTGCGAGGTGGCGAGGTAGTTCTGCAGCGTCACCACCAGTGCCGAGCCCACGACCGGCCCGACGAGCGTGCCGATCCCGCCGAGGAGCGTCATCAGGATGACCTCGCCCGACATCTGCCAGCCCACATCGGTGAGGGTGGCGAACTGGAAGACCAGCGCCTTGACCCCGCCCGCGAGGCCCGCCAGCGCGGCAGACATCACGAAGGCGCCGAGCTTGTATTCCGCGACCGAATAGCCGAGCGAGATCGCCCGAGGCTCGTTCTCGCGAATGGCCTTCAGGATCATGCCGAAGGGCGAATTCACGAAGCGCCAGATCGCGAGCATGCCCAGCGTGAAGGTGCCCAGCACGAAGAAATACATGTTGGTCGCGTTCGAGAGGTCGATGACGCCGAAGAGATGGCCGCGCGGGACCGACTGGATCCCGTCCTCGCCATGGGTGAAGGCCGCCTGCAGGCAGAAGAAGAAGAACATCTGGCTGAGGGCGAGCGTGATCATGGCGAAGTAGATCCCCTGCCGCCGGATCGCGATGACCCCCATCAGGAGCCCCAGAGCCGCCGCGCCCGCCACGCCCAGAAGGATGCCGAACTCGGGCGGCCAGCCCCACACCTTCACCGCATGGGCGGTGAAATAGGCCGAGCCGCCGAAGAAGGTGGCATGGCCGAAGGAGAGAAGGCCCGTGTAGCCCAGAAGCAGGTTGAAGGCGGCCGCGAACAGGGCGAAGCACAGCAGCTTCATCAGGAAGATCGGATAGAGGAAGAAGGGGGCCGCGATCAGCGCCGCGGCGGCGATCAGGAGCAGCACGATCTTCAGCGTGCCGGCCCGGGGATGGGCGGCCACCGCAGGGGCGGCCGGAGATGCAGAACCGCGCGCCATGTCACGCATCCTTTCCGAAGAGTCCCGCAGGCCGCAGGATCAGGACGATCGCCATGATGACGAAGATCACGATGTTCGAGGCCTCGGGATAGAAGACCTTGGTGAGCCCCTCGGCGATGCCGAGCAGATAGCCGGTCACGATCGCGCCGAGGATCGAGCCCATGCCTCCCACCACGACGACCGCGAAGACGACGATGATGAGGTTCGACCCCATGAGCGGCGAGACCTGATAGACCGGCGCGGCCAGCACGCCCGCAAAGCCCGCGAGCGCCGCGCCCAGCCCGTAGGTGAAGGTCAGAAGCAGCGGCACATTGACCCCGAAGCTCTGGACCAGCACCGGATTTTCCGTCGCGGCCCGCAGATAGGCGCCGAGCTTCGTCTTTTCGATCAGAAGCCAGACGCCGAGGCAGACGGCGAGCGAGGCCACAACCACCCAGCCGCGATAGATCGGCAGGAACATGAAGCCGAGATTGACCGCTCCGGTCAGTGCGGCCGGCGGCGAATAGGGCTGGCCCGAGGTGCCGAAGAACCAGCGGAACGTGCCTTCGAGCGTGAGCGCAAGGCCGAAGGTGAAGAGCAGCCCGTAGAGCGGGTCGAGCTTGTAGAGCCGCGAGAGCATGGTGCGCTCGATCAGCGCGCCGCCCAGACCCACGATGAGCGGGGCGAGGATCAGCGCGGGCCAGTAGCCGATCCCGGTCTGGGTGAGCAGGAGGAGCGCCGCGAAGGCGCCGGCCATATATTGCGCGCCATGGGCGAAGTTGATGACCCGGAGAAGGCCGAAGATCACCGCAAGCCCCAGCGACAGGAGCGCATAGAACGAGCCGTTGATGAGACCCACCAGCAGCTGGCCGAAGAGGGCCGCCGTCGGAATGCCGAAGATCGTCATCATCTCACACCCCCAGCACCGAATTCAGCATCGGCATGTTCGCGGGCAGCTCCTCGACCGGGAAATCCGCCACCATCTGTCCGTGGTCCATGAGGTAGAAACGGTCCGCAACCTTCGAGGCGAAGCGGAAATTCTGCTCGACCAGCACCACGGTCATCCCGCGGTCGCGCAGCTCGATCAGCACCTCGCCGATGCGCTGGATGATGACCGGGGCGAGCCCCTCGGTCGGCTCGTCCAGCAACAGGCAGCGCGCGCCGGTGCGCAGGATCCGCGCCATGGCGAGCATCTGCTGCTCGCCGCCCGACAGCTTGGTGCCGGGGCTCGAGCGCCGCTCCTTCAGGTTCGGAAACAGCTCGTAGATCTCGCCCACCGACATGCCGCCCTTGGCGACCACCGGGGGCAGCATCAGGTTCTCCTCGACCGAGAGCGTGGCGAAGATGCCCCGTTCCTCGGGCACGAAGCCCAGACCCTCGCGGGCGGTGCGATGCAGCGGCACGCCCATCATGTCCTTGCCCGCGAACCGGATCGCCCCGGTGCGCTTCCTCAGGATCCCCATGATCGTGCGCAGCGTCGTGGTCTTGCCCATGCCGTTGCGACCGAGGATGCAGATCGTCTCGCCTTCCTCGACGAACAGATCCACCCCGTGCAGGATGTGGCTCTCGCCATACCAGGCGTGAAGGCCGTTGACCTCCAGGAGCGTCATGCGTCCTCCGTTCCCATATAGGCCGTGCGCACGCGCGGATCGGTGCTCACGGTGGCATAGTCGCCGTGGGCGAGGATCTCGCCCCGCTGCAGCACCGTCACCTGATGGCAGATGTCGGCGACGACGTTCAGATTGTGCTCGACCATCAGCACCGCCCGGTGGCGGGCCACCTCGCGGATGATGCCCGCCACCATCTGCACATCCTCCTGGCCCATGCCGGCCATCGGCTCGTCGAGAAGCAGGACCTCGGGATCGAGGGCGAGGGTGGTCGCGATCTCCAGCACGCGCTTGCGCCCATAGGAAAGATCCGCCGCACGCGTGTTGAGGTAGGGCGTGAGCCCCAGTTCCTCGATCAGCACCTCGGCCCGGCCGTTCAGCCGGTCGAGCGCCGAAAGCGGCTGCCAGAACTGCACCGCGAGCTCGGCCGGGCGCTGGAGCGCCACGCGCACATTCTCGAGCACCGTCAGATGCGGGAAGACCGCTGAGATCTGGAACGAGCGCACCATTCCCATCCGCGCCACCTTGTCGGGGCGCGTGCGGGTGATGTCCGTCCCGAGCAGGGTGATCTTGCCGCGGGTCGGTTGAAGAAACTTCGTCAACAGGTTGAAGACGGTGGTCTTTCCCGCTCCGTTCGGTCCGATCAGCGCATGGATCCGCGCGTGATGGACATCGAGATCCACATTGTTGACGGCCGTGAAGCCGCCGAAATCCTTCCCGAGGCCGCGGGCGGACAGCACCACCCGCGGCTCGTGGTCTGTGACCGGCGCCATCGTCAATTCGTGACGAGCGGGCAGCCGCTCTGGGCCGGGTCGAGATAGGCCTGATCGCCCGGGATGGTGGCGAGGACGTTGTAATAGTCCCACGGCACGTCGCTCTCGCCGGGCTTCTTCACCTCGAGCAGATAGACGTCCGAGATCATGCGCCCGTTGGCCGCGACCTTGCCGCCCTTGGCGAAGACATCCTCGACCGGCAGCTCATGCAGCTTGGCCGAGACGGCCTCGGTCTCGTCGGTGCCCGCGGCCTCGACCGCCTTGAGATAGGAGAGCACGGCCGAGTAGGTGCCGGCATGGATCATGTTGGGCATCGCGCCGGTCCGTTCCATGAACCGCTTGCCGAACTCGGCCGATTCCTCGTTGCGGTTCCAGTAGAAGCTCTCGGTCAGCGTCAGGCCCTGCGCCGACTCGACGCCGAGCCCGTGGACCTCGGCCAGCGTGAAGAGGAGCGCCGCAAGCCGCTGGCCGCCCTGCACGATCCCGAACTCGCCCGCCTGCTTGATGGCATTCTGCGTATCGAGACCCGCATTGGCGAGGCCGATGACCTTGGCGCCGGAGGCCTGTGCCTGAAGCAGGAACGAGGAGAAGTCGGTGGTGGAAAGCGGATGGCGCACGGCGCCGAGAACCTGTCCGCCCTTCTCCTTCACGACCGCGCCGGTATTCTCTTCGAGAGAATAGCCGAAGGCATAGTCGGCGGTGAGGAAATACCAGCTGTCGCCGCCCTGTTCGACCAGCGCGCCGCCGGTGCCGATGGCCAGGGCGTGCGTGTCATAGGCCCAGTGGAAGCCGTAGGGAGAGCATTGCTTGCCCGTCAGCTCGGTCGTGGCCGCCCCGGTGGTGATGGTGACCTTCTTCTTCTCCTGCGACAGCGCCTGAACGGCGAGCGCCACCGACGAGGTGGTCAGCTCCATGATCGCGTCGACCTGCTCGGTGTCGTACCACTGGCGCGCGATGTTCGAGGCGATGTCGGCCTTGTTCTGGTGGTCGGCCGTCACGACCTCGACCTTCTTCCCGAGGACCGAACCGCCGTAATCCTCGACCGCCATCAGCGCGGCCTCGTAGCTGTATTTGCCGCCGAAGTCCGCATAGACCCCGGACTGGTCGTTCAGGATGCCGATCTTCACAAGATCATCCGACACCTGGGCTGCCGCAGGCGCGGCCAAGGCAGCCAGCGACACCGCAGAAAGAAGGGCTTTCCGCATTCCATCATCCTCCCTGGGACGGTTGCAGCCCGGACCGCGAGCGCGGTTCGGGAGGGTCCGTCCTGTTCATGAATGTGCCGCACGGGTCTCCTCAAACTCCGGCGCACTGGAAGTAGGATCAGACGTTTCGGGGCTGGACTCAAGCAATTTGTCGCAGCTATTTCGGAACAAGATCTGTTCATTTTCGGACAGACAAAGGGTGACGCATGGGCAATTTCACATGGGACGACCTGCAGTTCTTCCTCGCGGTGGCGCGCTCGGGGCAACTGTCGCGCGCGGCGCGCCAGCTCCGCACGAGCCATGTCACCGTCTCGCGCCGCATCGACCGGCTGGAAGCCGCGCTGCGGATGCGGCTCTTCGAGCGCAACCCGCGCGGCTACGAGCTGACGCCGGTGGGTCGGCGGCTGATCGAGACGGCGGAGCGGATGGAGGCCGAGACCGAGCGGATGCAGGTCGAACTGCTGGGGGACGGGCCGGGCCAGCGCGGCGTCCTGCGCATGGCCGTGCCCGAGGGGTTCGGCAGCTGGTTCAGCCGGGTGCTGCTCGGCCCCTTCACCGAGCGGTTTCCCAACATCGCGCTCGAGCTCATCACGCTGCCGCAGATCATGTCGCTCTCGCGGCGCGAGGCGGATCTGACGGTGACGCTCGACCCTCCGAAGGCGAGTACTTACCACTCTGAGAGGATCATGGATTACACGCTGCATATCTACGCCGCCAAATCCTATCTTGCGCAGCGGCCCGAGATCCAGACCCGGGACGATCTGCTGAAACATCCTTTCATCGGATACATCGAAGAGATGATCTTTGCCCCGGGTCTGGATTATCTGGGCGAGGTCCATCCCGGCATCCGCGCCAATTTCAAGAGCTCGTCGATCTTCAACCAGCTCGCCGCGACGCAGAACGGGCTCGGGCTCTGCGTGCTGCCCTTCTACATCGGCCGGAGGGTTCCGGATCTGGAAATGATCCTGCCGCAGGAAGTGGTTCTGCGCCGAACCTACTGGCTGACCTGCCACCGCGACGTTCGGCCGCTGCCCCGCGAACGCTCGGTCATGGCCTTCCTTCTCGAGGCCGGGCGCACCCATGGGCGCAGCATTCTCAACTCTGGCGCGACCCGAAAGGGCGATGGATCTACCACCTTCGTCCAGTAGCGACCCTATTGGCGTGGATCGACGGGACAAGAGCATGCTGTATTCTATCTGAAATCTGTTGCCATGCCGGGATGCGGCCATGAGCTCGAGTCATTTGAAGCATCTATTTCCAATTCTGGGGGCCCTCGTGCTCCTGCCGGTCATGGCGGGTGCCGAATCGGCTCGGACCACGGTGGCCGGCCCGGATTCGGGCGGCGCCATGGAAAGCTCCTATCGGTCGATCGTGGGGTTGCTCGAGGCAGAGATTGCCGGGCTCGAGGCGCGCATCACCGTGCTGACCACCGAGCGGCGGCGCGAGATGACGCGCCTTCAGGAGGCACGCGAGGAGACCGCTCAGGCCGAGAAGCGTCTGGCGCAGCTTCACCGTGAGCAGCTCCGACTGGAGGAGGGGGTGCGGGCGGCGGCGGTGCAGCCGGTCGGGCTGCTGGCGGCACCGGCGGGCAAGGCGCGCCCCGATGCAGGGAGTGCGCAGCTCGAGGCCGAGCGGCAGCGGCTCACCGAACTGGTCCGGGATCTCGGCCGGCAGGCGGAGGATGCCCGCTCGCGACTGGGCAAGATGGCCGCGACCGTCGCCGCACGCGAGGCGGATCTGAATGGGCTTGCCGAGCGGCACGCGGGTCTGACCCGGGCCGTGGCGCAGCGGGAGGCGGATCTGGCGGCGCTTGAGGCGCGGGATGCAGAGGAAGCGAAGCGGCTCTCCGACCGGCAGGCGGCGGTAAAGGGGCTCGAGGCGCGGCAGGCGCAGCTCTTGCAGGCCGTGGCACAGCGCGAAGAGCAGCTCGCCGGGCTCGAGCGTCGTCGGGGCGACCTCTCCGCCCTGATCGAGCGGCGCGAGAGCGAAACGGCGGCGCAGCAGGCGGCAGCGGTGGCGCGGCATCAGGATAAGGTGGCCTCGCTTTCCGGGCAGCGCGACGCGCTGGCGCGCGCGGTCAAGGCGCTGGCGGAGGAGGAGGCGCGGCGCATGGAGGCGCTGGCGGCCTCCGAGGCGCAACTGGCCGCCGCTTCAGCCGAGCGGGACCGCGCTCTGGCCGAAGCCCGAACCGCGTCATCCCAAGTCGGGGAGACGCGCAGCCTTGCCGCCGCGCAGGCCGAGGTGGACGCCCGCGCCACGGCCCTCGCGACCGCGGAGGAGGAGATCCGGGCACGGGCCGCGGCGCTCGAGAAGGGCGAGAGCGAGGCGCGCAGCCGCGCGGCGGCGCTGCAGGCGGCCGAGGAAGAGGTGCGGGCGAGGTCAGCGGCTCTGGAGGCGGCAGAAGCGGAAGCGCAGCAGCGGGCAGAGGTCCTGCGGGTTCAGGAGGGGCTTTTCAAGGAGCAGCGCGCGGCCGCCGACACCGAGACCGGGCAGCGGGCGCAGGCGGTGGCCGAGGCCGAAGCTGCGGCGAAGGCCGCCGAGCAGGCCCGGGCCGATGCGGTGCGCGAAGCCGAGGCCGCGCGCACCGCCGAGGCCGAGGCGCGGTCGCGGGCCGAGGCCCTTAAGCGCGAGTTGAGCGAGGGCGAGGCATCCCTCGGACGCCTGACCGAAGCCGTCGGCGCGGCCGAAGCGCGTCTCGCGGCCCTCGAGGTCGAAGGCCACAAGCGGGCCGAGGCGCAGACGCAGGCACTGTCGGAAGCGGACGCCCAACTGGCCGCGCTCGAGGCGGCGCGTCGGGAGAAGGCGAAGGCTCTGTCCGACGCCGAGGCGGGACTGACGGCACTCGAGGCGGACCAGCGGACGCAGGCCGAGGCTCAGACCAAGGCGCGGGCGGAGGCAGAGGCCCGCCTCGCCGAACTCGCGCAGCGCGAAGAGGCGGCGCGGGCGCGACTCGCGGAGGTGGAGGCCGCCCCTCAACCGGCCGTGACGCCTGTCGTCGAAGCCCCCCCGGCGCCGCCTGAGGCAGCACCGGCCAGAAGGCCCGCGCGGGATGCGGCCGTGGTCGCCGCGGCGCTGGCGGGCGCTCCGGGGATGCCCGCGCCGGGCAGCGCGCCGCACCAGAAGCTCGCGGGTCTGCTTCAAGCGGGCGTCTGCCCGGTCGATGCCCTCCGCACCGCGACGGGGACCGTCAACCGCCAGTCGCTCGTGGCCCTCGTCCGATCCCTCGGCGGCTGCTGAGCCGTTCCCGATTCCGAAGCGCAGGAGGAACCCTTGCCCGTTATCAGACTGATCGCGATTGCCCTGTTGCTCGTGGGCCTTCCGTCCCGGCTTCCCGCTCTGGAGGTCAACATGCTTACGGGAGGTCCGACCGGAACCTACATCCAGATCGGCCGCGACATCGCGAAGGCCGCCTCGGCCTGCGGCATCGAGATGACCGTGCATGAAAGCGCGGGCTCGCTCGAGAATTTCCTCGGCGTCCGTCAGCGCCCGCGCACACAGTTCGGCATCGTCCAGTCGGATGTGCTCGAATATCTCAAGACCTTCGCCGCCGACGATCCCGAGGTGAGCCGCGCGATCTTCGGCGTCCGCATCGCCTTTCCGCTCTACGACGAGGAGGTGCATCTTCTGGCGCGGAGGGAGATCGGCAGCCTGAAGGACCTCGACGGCAAGCGCGTCTCGATCGGGGTGGAGAATTCCGGCACCTTCCTCACCGCCTCGCTCGTCCTCGACCTTGCAGAGGTCGCGCCCGGCGAGCGCAGGATGATGAACCAGGACGACTCGCTCAAGGCGCTGCTGGCCGGAGACATCGACGCCTTCTTCTATGTGGCCGGTGCGCCTGCAAAAATCTTCGCCTCGCCCGAGATCGACGGCGAGCGGTTCCATCTGGTGCCGGTGGCCGAAGAAGTGCTGCGGCAGGTCTACAAGCCCACCCAGATCCCCGCCGGCAGCTATCCGTTCCAGACAGGGCCGGTCGATGCCATCGCGGTCAAGGCCGTGCTGATGACCTACGGCTACGATCCCAAGCGCAACGCCTATCACCGCGAAAGCTGCAAGGCGGTGTCGGACATCGCCCATGTGGTGAGCACCCATTTCCCCGAGCTCCAGCAATCGGGCCATCCCAAATGGAAGCAGGTGAACCTGACCGATCTGCCGGCGGGCTGGGACATCGGCGAATGCGTCAATGCGGGTCTGGAACCCGGCTATCGGCTTCCCTGCGATCCGCCCGAGCCCGCGGTGGCCGCCCCTGCCGACGCCTCGGCCGAGAGCGAGGCGAACCGGGCCTACCGGCGGCAGATCTGCGCCGTGGTGGGCTGCTGATCCATCGGCGGGATCCGGCCGGGCCGGCCCCCGCCGCCACCGTTTTGACAGAGAATGCACGGCGCCTTGACGCGGCGTTGCGGGAGGCAGGCGACAAGGGAGGCGCCACACTCGCTCATCGTCACGAGGACCTGCCATGTCCCGCCTTCCTCTCCTGCTTCTGTCAGTCCTTCTTGCCACACCTGCCGCGCAGGCCTCCGACTGCCCGGATCTGGCGCTCGTGCTGGCGCTGGACAGTTCCCTGAGCATCGACCGGGCCGAATTCGCCCTGCAGGCCGAGGGCTATGCCGAGGCCTTCCGCAGCCCGGCCGTGCAGGCGGCGCTGGCCGCGGCGGGCACCGTGGATGTGGCGGCCGTCGTCTGGTCCGACGGTGCGGCCCCGCCGGCCCGCCTCGGCTGGCAGCGGATCGCCGCACCCGAGGATGCCCGGCGCCTTGCGGTGCGGCTGGCGGCGCTGGAGCGGGTCGCCCCGGGCCGGACCGGAGTGGGCGGGGGGCTTGCCGCCGCGCTGGAGATGCTCGCAGGGCACGGCTGTGCCGGTCGTCGCCTCGTGAACCTGTCGGGCGACGGCCGCGAGACGCTGGCGCCGCGCATGGGCCTCCGCGGGCAGCTCATGCGCGCCCGCGCCGAGGCCGAGGCTCTGGGCGCGACCGTCAACGCGCTGGCTGTGACCGACGAGGAGGCGGACCTGCCGGACTGGTTCCGGAGCCATGTGATCGTCGGCCCCGGCGCCTTCGTGATGGAAACGCGCGAGTTCCGAGGCTTCGCCGAAGCCGTCGCGCGCAAGCTCGTCCGCGAGATCGCGCCTCCCGCGCTGGCCGCAGGCAGGCCCGGCCTCCCGCCCCACCGGCTGACCCCCGGCGGGAGGGATCATCCGGCGCGGCGCTCCTGAGGCGGGGCTTGCACTTGCGCCCGGCCTGCCCGAGGGTGGCGCTTTGCCCGAGGGGTCCATGTCCCGACCGATCATCGCCATCCTGCGCGGCATCACGCCCGACGAAGTGGAACCCGTGGCCGCCTCGCTGATCGCCGCGGGCATCGACCGGATCGAAGTGCCGCTCAACTCGCCCGACGCTCTGGACAGCGTGAGGCGTCTCGTCGACCGCTTCGGAGAGCGCGCGCTGATCGGGGCGGGGACGGTGCTGTCGCCCGAGGATGTGCTGCGCGTGGCGGGCCTCGGCGCACGGCTCGCGGTCTCGCCCGACTGCAACGAGGAGGTCATCGCCGCCAGCAAGGCGCAGGGCCTCATCTCGGTGCCGGGCGTCTTCACGGCCACGGAGTGCTTCCGCGCAATCCGCGCCGGGGCGGACGGGCTGAAGCTCTTCCCGGCCTCGCTCGCGGGCCCGGCTGGTCTTCAGGCGCTGCGGGCGGTTCTGCCGTCCACGGTGCCTGTCTATGCGGTGGGTGGCACAGAGCCGGACTCCCTCGCCGTCTGGCAGAGGGCAGGGGCGGACGGGTTCGGCATCGGGACGGCGCTCTACCGGCCCGGTCGGGCGGCCTCCGACGTGGCCGATCGCGCCCGCCGCCTCGTCGCGGCCTTCGACGCGGCCTACGGCGTCTGATCGCCCGCAGAATCTTTCACCGGGCCCCTCAAATATCCCGCTGCGCGGTCGTTCACAGTGCCGGACTGGGCACGGACCGGCCGTGCCTTCGAGGCAGGATGAGCGGATGCAGAGCAGGAGATACCGGATCGGCAGAACCGATCGGGCGGAGGCAAGGCTATGACGAAAACCGTCCTTGCGGTGGACGATTCGCCCTCGATCCGCTGCATGGTGGCGCTGACGCTGCGTGAGGCGGGCTACGAGGTGATCGAGGCGTCGGACGGGCAGGAGGCACTGGACCTCGCGCTCTCGCGGCCGGTCGACGCGATCCTGACCGACCAGAACATGCCGCGGCTCGACGGGCTGGGCTTCATTCGCGCCTTCCGCAGCCGCCCGGAAGGCAAGGGCACGCCCATCGTGTTCCTGTCGACCGAATCCGCCGACACATTGAAGGCGGAAGCGCGCGCCGCGGGGGCGCTTGGCTGGATGGTCAAGCCCTTCACGCAGGCTCAGCTTCTCGCGGTGATGAAGAAGCTTCTTGGCTGACCTGGCTTTCGACCAGTGGGGGCAGAGTGTGTGGGTGCCCCGGTTCGCCCCAGTCCGGCAGAGGCCCTGAGGCCCGCCGGCTCTACAGGAAAGTACCGCCATGAGACTCTCGATCCGCAACAAGCTGGGGGCGAGCTTTCTCGTCGTCTTCGCCATGGCGGGCACGACCAACCTTTATGCGCTCTACACGATCAACAGGCTGAACGACGACATGGCCATCCTCGTCACCCGCGATTTCGAGCGCGTGCGGCTGGCCGAGCGGCTGAATGCCGAGCAGCTGCGCATGAAAAGCGCGATTCGCGACCACATGCTCTCGCCCCCCGCCGGCAAGGCTGCCGAGAAGGCAGAGGTGGCTGCGGCGCGGGCGAATATGCGCGAAAGCTTCGATTCGCTCGTGGCGACGTCGCCGGAGGCGGACCTGGCGGCGCTGGCCGAGTACGAGGATCTCTGGACCCAGTCGATCCGCGTCAACGACAAGGCCCTGCTCCTGTCGGAGGAGGGCCGGACCGAAGAGGCGCGCAAGCTCCTCTGGGGCGACTATTTCACCCGCCTGCAGGCCAGCCGGATGGAGATCATGGAGGGGCTGCGCGACCGGAGCCTCGTCGCGCTGAAGGCGACCCAGGCCGAGGCGGCCGAGGCGCGTCGCCTGACGGTGCTGCTGATGGCGAGCTCCATCGCGGCGGGAACTCTGATCGCCTTCCTCGCGGCGGGCTGGCTGATCCTCTCGATCGGGCGCGGCCTCGGCCGGGCGCTGGCGCTGGCGCGGCGGGTGGCGGACGGGGACCTGACCGAGACGGCCGTGCTGCGGGGCAATGACGAGATCACCGACCTTCTCCGCGCGCTCAATGCGATGGTGGTGCGGCTGCGCGATGTGGTGGGCCGCGTCACCGCCGCCGTGGGCGACGTGGCCTCGGGCAGTGCCGAGGTCGCCGCCACGTCCGAGCAGTTGAGCCAGGGCGCGAGCGAACAGGCGGCCGCGACCGTGCAGGCCTCGGCCTCCGTCGAGGAAATCGCCGCAACTGTCCGGCAGAGTGCGGAAAATTCCGGCCAGACCGAGCGGATGGCGCGGTCTTCGGCCGAAGCGGCCCGGCAGAGCGGCGCGGCCGTCTCGGATGCCGTATCGGCGATGCGCGGCATCGCCGAGCGGATCCATGTCGTGCAGGAGATCGCCCGCCAGACGGACCTTCTGGCGCTGAATGCCGCGGTCGAGGCGGCGCGGGCGGGCGAGCACGGGCGGGGCTTTGCCGTGGTGGCCACGGAGGTCCGCCGGCTGGCGGAGCGGAGCCAGGCCGCCGCGGCCGAGATCTCGGATCTGTCCTCCGCCACCGCGCGCTCGGCGGTGGCCGCGGGCGGGATGATCGAAAACCTCGTGCCCGACATCGCGCGGACGGCCGACCTTGTTTCCGACATTTCTTCGGCTTCGCAAGAGCTTGCGGCGGGTGCTTCACAAGTGAGCCAGGCCCTTCACCAGCTCGATACGGTGACGCAGCAGAACACGGCCGCGGCGAGCGAGCTTTCGGGCCGGGCCGCGGATCTGTCGGAACGGTCGGAGGATCTGCGCGCGGCCGTCAGCTACTTCCGCACCGGCGGTCCCGCGGTGCAGGCGCCGCTCAAGGCCGAGAGAACGACCCTGATGCAGAGGGACTCCGATGCACGGCTTGAGGAGGATCTGGACGCGGCCTTCGCGCGAGCGCGCGTCGCGTGAGCATCAGGGCGCGGCTCCGCCGCGCCGGAAGTGTCAGCTGAAGACCAGCAGGATCGCGATCAGCACCGAGGCCGCGACGAAGACCGATCCCATGAGCGAGAGCAGCACGCGTTCCGGGGTAAGCTGGTCCTCGGGGACATCGACCTTCGGCTCCCAGAACGAGGGACCGGGCTGCCAGTTCTCGAACCGGTAGCTTGCGAGCGGGCGAACCTGCGCCACGGTCTTCCCCATCACCCCCGGCCGGGATCCGTTCGAGACGTTGCGAAAACCGGTCATCATCCGATCCTGATCGGCATGGTCGCGGGCAGGGGCACTTGCATCATTTCGCATGGGTTCTACAGCACCAGTTCGTCTTCCGGCAGTATCAACTAAAGGTTGTAACCCGTCTATACTTTAGCGATAGAGTTTCATTAAGATACAATCAAGCGGGATTGTTCCTTCGAGACTGGAACACCGTCAAAAGTGTGGGATATGGTCATTTTGACACAGTCCCTGCTTGCGTTGCCCCTTGCCCAGCCTAGTTTTTCGCCAGTTTCGAAACGAGTGTTCCGATCATGTCCTCCTCCCGTCCCGACCCCCGCGCCCTGCCGGTCCCGAGTGGCCGAATTTCCCGTCTTGCGCGATTTGGCAGCCTCGCCTCGGGCGTAGCCGGCAACGTGGCGTTGCAGGGCGCGCGCCAGCTCGCCCAGGGCAGGCGGCCCACGATGAGCGAGCTGATCCTGACTCCGGCCAATGTCGCGCGGCTGGCGGAAGAGCTCGCCCGGATGCGCGGCGCGGCCATGAAGATGGGTCAGCTCCTGTCGATGGATGCCGGCGAGATGCTGCCGCCCGAGCTTGCCGCAATTCTGGCGCGGCTCCGGGCGGATGCGCATTACATGCCGCCCCAGCAACTGCGCAGCGTCCTGACCGCAGCCTGGGGACCCGACTGGCAGCGCCGCTTCCGCAGCTTCAACGTCCGCCCGATTGCCGCCGCCTCCATCGGGCAGGTCCATCGCGCGATGACGAAGGACGGCGAGGACCTCGCCATCAAGGTGCAATATCCCGGCGTGCGGCGCTCGATCGACAGCGACGTGGACAATGTGGCCGCCCTGCTGCGCCTGTCGGGTCTGGTGCCGAAGGGGCTCGACGTGGCGGCGATGCTGGCCGAGGCCAAGCGGCAACTCCACGAGGAGGCCGATTACGGGCGGGAGGGGCGCTGTCTCGCGCGGTTCGGCGCCCTGCTGGCGGAATCGCCTGACTTCTGCGTGCCCCGGCTGCACGAGGCGCTGACCACGCCCGATGTGCTGGCGATGAGCCATGTGGCGGGGCAACCGGTCGAGGATCTGGCGGAGGCGCCGCAGGACCTGCGCGACCGCGTGATGACGCTTCTGATCGGCCTCATGTTCCGCGAGCTGTTCGACTTCGGCCTGATGCAGACCGACCCGAACTTCGCCAACTACCGCCACGATGCCGCGACCGGGCAGGTGGTTCTGCTCGACTTCGGCGCCACCCGCGATATCGACCCCGGCATGGCAGACGGTTACCGGCGGCTCCTGCGCGCGGGCCTCGCGGGCGACCTGCCGGCATCGGAGGCGGAGATGCGGGCGCTCGGCTTCCTGTCGGATGCGGTGCCGCCGGACCTCCGCGCCCTGATGATGCGGATGTTCGAGATCTCGATGGAACCTCTGCGGGCGCCGATCTTCGACTTCGGCGCGAACGACATGGCGCTGCGGTTGCGCGACCTCGGGATGGAGATCGGAGAGCGGCGCGAGATCCATCATCTGCCGCCGGTCGAGACCTTCTATATCCAGCGCAAGTTCGGCGGCATGTATCTGCTGGCCAGCCGCCTTCGCGCCCGGGTCGCCATCCGCGATCTGATTTATCCTCATATAAACGATGGGTTGAACGAAGTAACTTCAGGCAGCGCGTGACGTCATGAGCAGCGCCCGCGTGACCTTGTCACACGACGGGCGCGGCGATGGGGCCTATGGTCGGCGCGCCGCGGCCCTCTGCCGCGGACCGTTCAGCAAGAGTGACCTGCCATGTTCCATCTGCGCCTGCTTCTGATGCTGCTGCCGCTGTGCGCCCCTCTCGCCGCCACCGCGCAACCGATTCCCTTCCATCCCGACCGGACCCTGGACTGCCTCTCGGACAAGAAGACCGCCACCGAAGGGGCGGCCTGCATCGGCCTTGCCGCCGACCTCTGCCGCCGCGAGACGCGGGGCGCGACCGAGGTCGAGGAAGCGGCCTGTGTGGCGGCCGAGGCCAACTGGTGGCGCGACCGGATGACGGCCGCCTATGAAGCCGCGCAGAAGGAGGCGAAGCTACGGGATGTGGAGTTCGCCAAGGCGATATCGCAGGGCGCGCCCCGCATGACCGACGATCTGGCGGCGATGCAGCAGGCCTGGACCGACTGGAGCGAGAAGCGGTGCTTCTTCGAGGCCGCCCGCCGGCGCGGCAAGCCCGACCGCATGGTGGTGGCCTCGGACTGCCTCATGCGCCGGACCGCCGAAGAGGCCCTGCTTCTGGAGGAAGCTGCCGGCCGGAAGCGTTGAGCCTGCGTCAGCCTGTCGCCCGCCAGCTTGCCCTCGATCAATGTACGCGCGGTGCATCTTTATAATCTGGCGCCACCCGGATGACGAAGGTGCCTGCGCCAGAAGGCACGTCCGGTCAGGCACCGGCAGAGGTGCGACTTGTCCCCAAACCTCTGTCGGTGTCGTCATCGCCTCACGATCCGCTGCGCAGGGCGAGGCTTGCCAGACCGCGGAAAGGCGGGTTTCCTAGGGTTGGCCGGCAGGGGGACGCCATGGAGATCCGTCTCGAGAAGATCGATCCAGAGAGCAACTGCTTCCGGTTCTACCTTATCCGCTGCGAGCCCGACCTGTTCGGGGGCGCGGCGCTGGTTCTGCAGTGGGGACGGATCGGCGGGGCAGGGCGCACGGACATCCGCGCCTCGGGCTCGCCCGAGCGTGTCCGGGAGATCTGCGAACGGATGGTGCAGAGGAAGCTCCGGCGAGGCTATGCCGTCGCCGGAGCGGGGCTTATGCCGGGCGCCGCAGTGCCATGACGCAGCGGACCGGGATGTGGAAGTAGCGCCCGATCTGGGCGTCCGTGAGGCCGAGATCGGTGAGCGTATCGATCACCCGATCGGGCGAGGGCGCCATCAGCACCTGCGCGCAGAGGCAGGCCATATGGCCGCGGGCGTCCAGTTCATCCTGACCGGGGCAGAGGCCGGTCGCCTTCCAGATGCAGCTCGTTTCATCGGGCTCTGCCGAACGGACGGCCTCGTCACGGGTCGATGGGGGCGGAGCGGTCCTGCGGCTGCGGAACAGGGCCCGGCGCCGTTCGGTCGTTTCGGTTATCATGGGGCAGTCCTCCTCTTCCTGCACCATTGCCGCCTGAGCGACAGGCTGAAGTCTCGCCGTTACCTGACCGAAGTCAATCTTCATCTGCGTGACGGCCGGATGGCTATCGCACAGGCTTGTAAACTTTTTCCTAACAAGCGGCTGTTTTACCGTCCTGTGCCGGCCAGCCTCCGCGCGGGGATCCGGGCAGGAAATCTGCCGGCACCGGCGCGGCGCCCCGAGACCGATGCGCCAGCGACGGTTCACCCTCGGGATGTGCCGGCGCGCTGATTCTCGCCTCGGGTTGCGCGGACGGCCGGCCGGGCGGGGGCAAGCGTCACGATCGCGAGCCCCGCAAACAGAAGGGCCGCGCCCAGAAGCCGCTGCGCCGTCACCGCCTCGCCCAGAACGACGATGGCCAGGATCCAGGCGGTGAGGGGCTCGACGAGCGAGAGGGTGACGGCTGTCGAGGTGGCGAGCCCCGCGAGACCCCGCGTGAAGAGCGCATAGGCGACCCCGGTCGTGACCGCGCCGAGGAAGAGGAGCGCGGGCCAGGCGCGCAGATCCGCAACCCAGCTCACCGGCAGGAGGAAGAGCGCCGGTGCCGCAAGCAGCATGGCTACGCCGAAGGTCGCCGCGGCCAGCGTGTCCGAGGGCACCTGCGCGCCCACCCGGCTCGTCGCCACCGAATAGGTGGCATAGGCGGCGCCAGCCGCAGCCGCGAGGGCTGCGCCCGTCAGCGAGGCGCTGCCCGCGCCCGCCCCGGCCACCAGAAGCGCCGCGCCCAGCACCGAAAGGACCTGCCCCGCCGCCCGCACGCCCGTGGGCAGACGACGCAGCACGGCAGCCTCGTAGAGCGTCACCCAGACCGGGGCGCTGCCGATGGCGATGGCGGTGCCGACGCCCACGCCCGCCTGCGTCACGGCGACGAAGAAGAGGAGGTTGTAGAGCCCGATGGCGAGGCCCGCGACCAGCACCGGACGCCAGGGCAGCCGGCGGAAGGCGCGGCGGCTCTCGGGCAGGCGGAGCGCCATCAGGGTGAGGAGCGTGGCGCCTACGGCGAGCCGGATGGCGGCAACGATCAGGGGCTCGCGCTCGGGCGGAAGAAGGCTCTGGACGGTGCCCGTCGTGCCCCAGAGGACGGCGGCGAGGATGACGCAAAGGAGGCTGAGGCTGCGGGACGGCATGGGAAGAGCTTTCGGAAAGGATGGGCGATCCTGGCACGGGGCGGTGCCAGCGGTCTTGTCCGCCCGTCCCGCTTCATGGGCCGGGCGTCCCCCAGAGCGCGCGCCATGCGCCGGGCGTCCTTCCGGTCTCGCGCCGCATGGCGCGCGTCAGCGCGGCCTGATCCGAAAAGCCGAGCTCCGCCGCCAGCTCCGCGAGGGAGCGGCCGGGCTGGCGCAGGGCCCCCTGCGCCAGCGCGATCCGCGTCGCTGTGACGAGGCGGGCGGGCGTCGTGCCGCGGGCCTCCGCAAGCGCCCGGTAGAGCGCCGAGCGGCTCATCCCCGCGATCCGCGCCATCCGGTCCACGGTCCAGTCGAGCGCGGGTTCGGCGCGGATGGCGGCCTCGAGCGGTGCGAAGGGGCAGGGGCGGGCATTCTGCCAGAGGCTGTCCAGAAGAAGCCGCAGCAGCGGGCCGCCCACCCGCTCGGGCAGCGTGCCGGTGGCCGCCGAAAGATCCGCGAATTCGACGAGCCGCCTCGCGGCCTCGGGCACGGGCAGGAACCGGCGGTCGAGCGCGCCCTCGGGCAGGGCCGCAGCCGGCAGGTCCAGCACCAGCGACCGATTGAGGCCGCAGCCCTGCTGCGCGTGGGGCTCGCCCGGCGCGATCACGGCCGAAACTGCCTGCGACAGCCGCGCGCCGTGCCCGCCCACCTCGATCTCGAGCGTGCCGGCCATCTGCAGGACGAGCTGCGCATGGTCGTGGTCGTGCAGGGTTCCGGCGCCGGAATAGCTGCGGATATGCAGGGCCTGGGTCATGGGCGGGATCCTGTCGCGCGCATCGTCCGGCTTCTCCTGCCACAAGTTCCGCCGCGGTGCCATCTCCGCCATGAGGTCTCTGGACCTGCGGCGCCGGCGCCCTAAGCTCGGGACATGAGACAAGCCCTCGTGACAGGCGGCGCCGGCCTCATCGGCGCAGGGATCTGCCGGACGCTGCGCGCGCACGGCTGGAAGGTGGCCTCCTTCGATCTCGAGGAGGCGCCGGAAGCCACGCGCTCGGTCCGCTGCGACGTGACGGACGAAGGATCGGTGGCGACCGCCATGGCCACGCTCGGCTAGTCCGAGTTGGATCTCCTCGTGAACAATGCGGGACGGGCCGATCCGGTCACGGGCCCCATCGCCGAGCTCACGCTCGCCGACTGGCGGCGGATGACCGACAGTCACCTCACAGCAGCCTTCCTCATGGTGCGGGCGGCGGTGCCGCTCCTGCGGCCCGGCGGATCCATCGTGAACATGGCTTCGACCCGCGCCTTCATGTCCGAGCCCGACACGGAGGCCTATGCGGCCTCCAAGGGCGGTCTCGTCGCACTGACCCAGGCGCTCGCGGTGAGCCTCGGGCCGCGCCTGCGGGTGAATGCCATCGCGCCCGGCTGGATCTCTGACGGCGACGGGCTCCGGGACATCGACCATGCCCAGCATCCGGCGGGCCGTGTCGGCCGCCCGGAGGATGTGGCCGACACGGTGCTCTGGCTCACCGACGCGGGCTTCGTGACCGGTCAGGTCATCGTCGTGGATGGCGGCATGATGCGGAAGATGATCTACGCAGAGTGACGTCGAGGCCGCCGGATCGTCTGCCGGCACGGTCCGACCGGTCGGAGAGCACGCCGAAGGTCAGGCAAATCCGAACGGCAGGCCGCGAGGCGCGCGGAGGCGATGCGGCAGGCTCTCGGATGATGAAGGCCAAAGTCTCGCGCTCAACTCCGCCTGGAGAAAAGCGGCTCCCGAGCCTTCGTGCATGACGGAACCGAACCTCCTCCCGGCGGCACTTTGATTACATAATCTTGCTTATCAGATAAAGATGTGTAAGCGCAAAGTAGAATTGTCGCATCCAAGCAAAGTAGAACTGTCGCCTCTTCCTGTCGGGACAATGGAGGATCGGCGGCATGGGATGGGTGCTGATGAGCGAGCGCGAACTGAACCGCATCGAGATCCTGTCGAAGGTGCTCGATCGGAGGATGACGACGACGGAAGCCTCGGTTCTGCTGGCGATCGGCCCGCGTCAGGTGCAGCGTCTGCTGCGACGGTTGCGCGAGGACGGCGCGGCGGCAACGCGGCACGGGTTGCGCGGGCGACCGTCGAACCACCGCCTCTCGCCGGGATTGCGGGACCTTGCGCTGGCCCTCGTGCGGGAGACCTACGTCGATTTCGGCCCCACGCTCGCGGCCGAGAAGCTGGCCGAGCGCGACGGCCTGCATGTGTCGCGGGAGACGCTGCGGAAGTGGATGGTCGAGGATGGGCTCTGGCTGTCGCGTCCTCAGCGCCGGAGGTTTCACCAGCCGCGGCTGCGGCGCGAGCACCTGGGCGAACTGGTTCAGATAGACGGGTCCGATCATCATTGGTTCGAGGATCGCGCACCAGCCTGCACGCTGCTCGTCTTCATCGACGACGCGACGAGCCGGCTGATGGAGATGCGCTTCGTGCCCTCCGAGAGCACCTTCGCCTATTTCGCGGCGCTGGAGTGCTACCTGACGCGGCACGGCAGGCCCACGGCTTTCTACTCCGACAAGCATTCGGTCTTCCGCGTGGCGAGGCAGGACGCGCGGACCGGCCATGGCATGACGCAGTTCGGCCGGGCGCTGGCCGAGTTGAACATCGAGATCCTCTGCGCCAACTCCTCGCAGGCCAAGGGCCGGGTCGAGCGGGCGAACCGCACCTTGCAGGACCGGCTGGTCAAGGAGATGCGGCTTGCAGGCATCAGCGACATGGAGGCCGGGAACGCCTTCCTGCCCGGCTTCATCGAGCGGCACAACGCGCAGTTCGCCAGGGTGCCTGCCCGGCCGGACGACCGGCACCGGCCGCTGAACCTGCCCCCGGACCGGCTGGCCGACATCCTGTGCTGGCGCGACCAGCGCTACGTCGGGAACCAGCTCACCTTCACCTACGAGCACCGGCGGATCCTGCTGGAGGAAAGCGACCTCACGCGCGGCATCGTGGGGAAATACGTCGACACCTACGCCTTCCCGGACGGACGTTTTGAAGCTCGATGGAAAGGCATCTCGCTCCCCTACCGCAGCTTCGATCCCGAGCAGCAGCATGTCACCCACGCGGCCATCACCGCGAACAAGCGGCTCAGCGACGTCCTGGCGCTGGCGAGGAGCCTGCAGGAAAGCCAACCCCCGCGCGTGAGCCGCGTCGGCCGGCAGCGCACAGTCTACGAGCCGACGGGTCGGCGGAACGACGGCTGGAATTCGAAACTGGCCCGCCGCGCCAGGCAGCGGGCGGACGGGACGGCGAAGCCTCCCGACATCGCGGCGGAATGACCGTGCGGACCCGGAGCGTTCCGCCCCCGCCGGCCCCGTCCCTACGGCCCTTCCTGACGAGAGCGGGCCGGGGCCGGCTCAGCCCTGCGACACCGGGACGACATTTCTACTTTGCACGCCAGGCGACACTTTAACTTGGTGACAACAAGATGGAGGCCGCTGGACGCCGCTCGCCCACCGGGCTAGAAGCCCTCAGATGGCCGGATCCGGCGGAGCCTCGGGGCGCCAGCGGATTACCGGCGGTCGAGGCTAAGGAAGCGTGGCCGAGTGGTTTAAGGCTCTGGTCTTGAAAACCAGCGACGGTGCGAGCCGTCCGTGGGTTCGAATCCCACCGCTTCCGCCAATTCCTACCCCCCTTGTGACCAAGTTTTTAAGGCATTGCAAGTCAAATATGAGGTCGGCGGAGAAGGATGGTGACCAAATCGTATCACACTTTGGGTCACATTTAGGGACACGATATGCCTTGCGTGTCGGCGTGTTCCCCGGCAGATTCACGCGGTCACACGGAGGGTCCGCATGAGCCGCTTGACCGGCCTCAACAAGCGTGAAGGAACCTGGCGCATCCGCCGCCGGGTGCCAAAGCGGTACAAGCACATCGACGGCCGCGAGTTCGTGAACCTCTCCCTGCACACGGACAGCATGGACGTCGCGCGCCAGAAGGCGCCGAAGGTCTGGCAGGACATGCTCGAGGCGTGGGAGGCCAAGCTTGCTGGCGACACTCGGGACGCCGAGAAGCTGTTCGAGGCGGCTCGGGAACTGGCGGCCAATCGGGGCTACCGGTTCCTGCACGCGCGCGACGTGGCGCAGCTATCGCGGGCCGAGCTCGAGGCGCGGCTCGCGGCCTATGAGCGCGCCGGTGCCGCGCCGGCCGAGCCTGATCCGATCGAGGCTGCAGCTGTTCTGGGCGTCGTGGCTGCTCCGAAGATCACCATGAGCCGCGCGCTCGAGATCTATTGGGATGTGGCGGAGAAGGCCAAGACGCGCGGGAAGAGCGCGGATCAGATCCGGCGCTGGCGCAACCCGCGAATCAAGGCCTTCCGCAACTTCATTGAGGTGGTGGGAGACAAGGCGCTTGAGGATCTCGTGCCCGACGACATGCTCGACTTCATGGCGTGGTGGGAGGATCGGCTGGAAACCGAAGGGCTCACCCCCAACAGCGCCAACAAGGATCTGGCACATATCGGCTCGACGCTGCGCGAGGTCATCAAGAAGAAGCGGCTTCCGATAAACCCGCCACTGAGCGGCTATGCCCTGCCCGAGGGGGAGAAGCGGAAACGACTGCCATGGTCGGACGACTGGATCAGAGACAAGCTGCTTGCCCCCGGCGCGCTGGCCGGCCTCAACTCCGAAGCCCGCGCCATCATGCTCATCATGCTGAACACCGGCGCCCGGCCGTCCGAGCTCCAGGCGCTCACCTCAAGCCGGATCGTGCTCGACGCGGATGTCCCGCATATCTCGATCGAGGGCGAGGCTCGGACGCTCAAGAGCCCGCGAGCGCGGCGGAAGATCCCGCTGACCGGCGTGAGCCTTGAGGCGGCGAGGCGCCACCCGGAAGGCTTCCCCCGCTACCAAGACAACCCTGCCCTCTCGGCCACCGTTAACAAGTTCCTGCGCGAGAACGGGCTCACCGAGTCGCCGAAGCACACGCTCTACGGCTTCCGGCACTCGTTCGAGGACCGTTGCCTCGCCGCTGGTATTGATGAGCGGATCAGGCGCGAC
Source organism: Cereibacter sphaeroides 2.4.1 (assembly GCF_000012905.2). Classification (NCBI taxonomy): domain Bacteria; kingdom Pseudomonadati; phylum Pseudomonadota; class Alphaproteobacteria; order Rhodobacterales; family Paracoccaceae; genus Cereibacter; species Cereibacter sphaeroides. Next base: position 374,813 of record NC_007494.2, read on the forward strand.
CTACTCGGGCACGCCCTGACCCGAGAGGAGTATGGCGCCGGCGGCACGCTCGAGCATGTCCACCGGCTGCTGCTGCCCATCGCGCTCTAGGCGCCATGGGCCGGGTAATCCCCGGCGAGCGTGCGGAGGAACGCCAGCGCCTTCTTGTCGGTCAGGCCGGCAGCGTTGCGCGCGGCCATAAGCGTGGCGTCATCACAGTCCAGCAGCACCCGCGCCGCCTCTGCGACGGTCGGCGGCTCCGGCTCGGCTGTCACGATGCGCAGGGCCGCGGGCTTGTATATCTTGCAGTCGGGGTTCAGCTCCTCTATCCGCCGCAATCCCACTGCGAGGGCATCATCTTCGCTGCCGCCTGTCACCTGCACAGTTCGGAAACCCATCGTTGTGGCGGTCTCGCAGAAGGCGGTCACTGCCCACACGGCCCGCGCCGCCGTCTCGGCGCGGGCTTTGGTAATGGCCGAGATCACCGCAGTAGCTACGGTGGCACAGAAGACGCTTGCCTCGGGGCCCTGCAGCAAATCCGATTCCTCGCTCGGAATGGGAATGTGCTCATTGATGCCGTCCCGCATCGCTCGCATGGCTTCCCACACCCCGCAGTAGTTGCTCATCGCGACGTCAAGGGTGCCCCGCAGCCGGTCGCGCTCGGCGGCGAGGGCGCGGAGAACCCCTGCCGCTTCCCTGACTTGCTTCCCTCTGTTGAACAGGTCGGCGTCTTCAAGACTACCAGCGGCCCCTGAAAGGTTCATCGCCAGCCGCTCCACCGCGCTCGTGCTCGTGTCGATCTCGGTCACCGGCCGCCCTCCTTCTTGTCGACCATGCCCCGCGTGAACTGTGCCTCACACAGACCGCAGGTGCAGTGGCGAAACTCCTTATCCGGCTCGTCTTGGTAGCCGATCCCGCGCACGATCATCGCCACCTCCGGATGCGGGCAGCCGAGCTGGATTTCCCGGATGCGCGCCTCGGCGGTGGCGATCTGTTTCTTCAGGTCTTCGATCAGGCTCATGTGTGCCTCCTCTCCCGGCGCATCCGCGCCATGTCTCTCATCGTGATCTCGACAGCGCCGGCGGCCACGGCGCGCGCCCGCCGGCTCAGGCAGATGTCGAAGTGCTCGCGCCCCGTGCCGGCGTGCTGCAGGTGCCGCCGGTCGAGCCCGATCCGGTCGGCCATATCGAGCAGCTCGGCCGTGCTGTCCGCCATCATGTGGCTCAAGGGAGCAGCGGCAGTACTTGGAATCGCAGCCGCAGGACCAATTGGCGGCGCGGGCTTCCAGCCAGTCGGCGGCGGCGCGGATGCCGTCCTCGTAGCTCTTGGCGGGCGTCGCCGGCGCGCGGCCGACGATGGCCGCCAGAATCTCGGAAAACGGCTTCACGACGCCGCTCCTTTCGGAACCGGGTATCCGATGGCCTTGATCGTAGCGACGGGCGCTTCCGCGACCATAGCCTCCCCGACCCAGACACAGACGCGCCGCATGTTGCAGTGCAGGCCGGGCAGATCCTCCTGCACCGTGATGCGCGTGATGGTCGGGCGGTGCTCGGCGCCGGCCCCGTAGAGCGGCTTGCCAACGCACCAGAAAAAGCAATTGCCGTCGGCGTCCGGCCCGGTTTCCGCCCAGGCAGCTTCGATTACGTCGGTCACTGCTCTCCGTCCTTCTCGGCATAGGCCGCCATCACGGCCGGCATCTTGTTGAACTGCGCGGGCGCAACGGCCGCGGCCCGCATCTTCTCGATGTCCTCGGGGCTCCACTGGTTACCCGTGATGAAGGAGCGTTCCGGCTCCGGCACATGGCTGAAGTCGGGCAGGTTCGCCCCATCCTCGGCCGCCGCCCCAAGGAGGCGGAGCGCCGCGCGGATGCAGAGCACGACATGCTGTTCTTCCGCCCGATCATCCACTGGACGGCCGATAACGTGTTCGGCTTCGCCGCCCACAAGGGGCTACGGCCGAACCCTGCAAGGCATGAGCCGCGTGGGCTGCGCCCCCTGCATCAATTCCGGCAAGTCCGAGCTGACGGAAATCGGCCGGCGCTTCCCCGAGGCGGTTGCCAAGCTGCTCGAATGGGAGGCGCTGGTGAAGGAAGCCAGCAAGCGCGGAGCTGCGACCTTCTTCGCCGCCGACGCGATCCCCGAAGGCGCGGCGCTGGCGAAGCGCCTCAAGCGGCAGGCCGCCGCGTGGGTGGCGCGCACGCATCCCGAGCTCGACCCCCACGGCCGCGAGTACAAGCGCGCTATGAAAGCCCGCATGGCCGAAATCAGCGCGGCGGCCCCCTGGCCGCGCGCCGACGAGTTATTCCGCTGGGCGACGACCGACCGCGGCGGGCGCCAGTTCAGTCTCCTAGAGCGCATCGCGGCCGACGAAGGCCTGTCGTGCTCCAGCCAGTATGGACTGTGCGAATGAACGACGCCGCCCGCGAGCTCATCGAAATGCGCCCGGCTGGCGGCTTCGACGTGATCCTTGCGGATCCGCCGTGGCGCTTCGCCAGCAACAGCGAAGCCAAGCCGGGCCGCAATGCGATCCGGCACTATCGCTGCATGAAGGTGGGCGAGATCGAGGCCCTGCCCGTCAAGGCCATCGCCGCCCCTGACGCCCTCTGTCTCATGTGGGTGACGGTGCCCTTCGCGGAGCGCGCGTTCCGCGTCCTGCGCGCCTGGGGCTTCGCCTATGGGTCGCAGCTGGTCTGGCGGGCGATGCCGTCGTGCAGCACGTCGCCAGGCTTGGCCGCCCGGATCGCCGCCGCCGTCAGAGGCCGCCTCAAGTTCGAATCCCGCTTCTCCGCCATACTATCGACCCCACAATTGAACCCACATTCGTGTGGCACTGTATGGGACGGCATGGGACTACTCGTCAAGGAAAATGCCTGCGAAATAAGGAGATGCGGCGTCCCATGTCGTCCCATGTAGACCCGCAGGGGCGGACACCGCTCCGCCACTTCCCACGCTATTGTGTTCATATTCGAGGGGTAGCGGGAAAAGCCCGATCCGGCGGAAATGTCGGTGATCGCAACGGGTCATATGGTGGATCATGCGTCTTTCCCAAGAGCCTCGAGGATGACCCTGATCCGGCAGGAAGGCCGTTGATCGCGCCGTCTCACATGTTGGAACGCCTGGGACCGCGATAGTGCTCGCTCGTCGGATCGATCCTCACGCGCCTCTACCGGTCCTGCTCGATATTGGCCGAGATGAATGCACCGGCAGTCCGCGCCCTCTCTGCCACAGGCTCCCTCAGTCCGCGAAGCCGAGAGACGGCCCGACGAGGTCGAGGAGCGCCGAGACCCGGCGTTCGAGCTCGGCCACGTCGGGCGGCCCCGCTTCGGGGTGGGTCAGGCGGCGCAGGAGCTGGCGGTTCAGCGCGCAGCCCACGAGGCTCGAGCCGAGCCAGTCGGCATCGCTGCAGCGGATGCGCCCCTGCGCGGCCAGCCCGGCGATGCGGCGGGTGAAGGCCGCGCTGAGCCCGCCCATCGCATTGTCATAGAAGAGCCGCGCCACCTCGGGCGCGGCCGTGGCCTCGGACACGGCGAGACGCGTCAGCGCCACCTGCGCCGGGCACAGGAGAAACCGGAGGATCTCGACGAGCGAGCGATGCAGGATCTCGCGCGCGCTGCCCGGCGGATCGGGATCGGTGAGGCTCTCCATCAGCGGCCCGGCGTCGTAGGCGCGCAGGATCCCCTGCAGCACCGCGAGCTTGTCGGGGAAATGCTGGTAGAGCGTCCGCTTCGACATGCCGGCCGCGCAGGCGATCCGGTCCATCGTCGTCCCCGAATAGCCGTGGCAGACGAAGACCTGTTCGGCCGCCCGCAGGATCTGGCAGGTCCGCTCGGCACAGCTCAGCACCGGCGGCCTGCCGATCTTCGGTTTCTCCTCGGTCATGCTGCGTGTCCTCTGCCGGGCACCTCAGGCCGTCGCGGCCGCAGGAGCGGTCTTGCGGCGACGGAAGAGGCTGTTCACCAGAACAAAGAACACAGGTACGAAAACGATCCCCAGAAGCGTGCCGGTGATCGTGCCGCCGAGGATGCCGTCGCCGATCGCGCGCCGCGCCCCTGCCCCCGCGCCGGTCGAGAGCACGAGCGGCACCACCCCCAGCGAAAAGGCGAGCGAGGTCATCAGGATCGGGCGGAACCGGAGCACCGCCGCATGCCGGATCGCCTCGAGCAGGGGTTCGCCCTGCGCAAGCCGGCTGCGGGCGAATTCGACGATCATGATCCCGTTCTTGCCGGTCAGACCCACCACGGTGAGAAGCCCCACCTGGAAATAGACGCCGTTCGCCTGATGGCCCGCCCAGGCGCCGAGCAGCGCGCCGAGGATGCCCACCGGCATGGCGAGCAAGACCGCGATCGGCACCGACCAGCTCTCGTAGAGCGCGGCGAGGCAGAGGAAGACCGCGCCCACCGACAGCAGGAACAGAAGGCTCGCCTGATCCCCCGCCTCGCGCTCTTCGAGCGAGAGGCCCGTCCATTCGAGCGCGAAGCCCGGCGGAAGCTGGGCGGCCAGCCGCTCCATTTCGGCCATGGCCTCGCCCGAGGAGATGCCGGGCACCGGCTGTCCCTGGATCTCCATCGAGCGGACGGCATTGTAGCGCGCCACCTGCTGGGGTCCGTAGAACCAGGTCTGGTCGGCGAAGGTCGAGAGCGCCACGAACTCGCCGTCCTTGTTCGGGATGCGCCAGAGGTCGAGATCGTCCGGATCGGTCCGCGCCCAGGGCTCGCCCTGCACATAGACCCGCTTCACCCGACCCTGGTCGAGGAAGTCGTTGACGTAGGACCCGGCCCAGGCGGTGTTGAGGAAATCGCCCACCTGTGCCGCGGTCACGCCCACCGCACCCGCCTTGCGCCAGTCGATGTCGAGGCGGAACTGCGAGGCATCCTCGACCCCGTTCGGGCGCACCGAGGCGAGCAGCGGGCTCTGCGAGGCAAGGCCCAGCAGCATGTTGCGCGCGTCGAGCAGTTCCTCGTGGCTCTGGCCCTGACGCGCCTGCAGGAAGAGCGTGAAGCCGTTCGAGTTGCCGAGCTCCAGCACCGGCGGCGGCACGATGGGAAAGACCATCGCATCGCGCATCCCCATGAAGGTCGGGAAGGCCCGCCCGGCCATGGCGGCCACGCTCTGGTCGGGGCGCAGACGCTCTTCCCACGGCTTCAGCCGCACGAAGACGATGCCCATGTTCTGCCCCTGCCCCGCAAAGGAGAAGCCGTTCACGCCGAAGACGGCGGTGACGTTCTCGCCCTCCTTCTCGAGCCAGTAATTCTCCACCTCCTTGATCGCGGCGAGCGTGCGCTCGGCCGTGGCGCCCGAGGGGGTCTGGATCAGGGTGATGAGCACGCCCTGATCCTCGTCGGGCAGGAAGGCCGTGGGGGTGCGCTGGAAGAGGGTCACCATGCCGGCCACGATCACGCCGAACAGCACCATCATCAGCACCGGGCGGCGCACCACGCGGCCCACGAGCCCGCCATAGCCGCGGGTGGTCGCGTCGAAGCCGCGGTTGAACCAGCCCACCGGGCCGCGCCGGGCGGAATGGTGACCCCGCTTGAGGATCGTGGCGCAGAGCGCAGGCGTCAGCGTCAGCGCAACCAGCACCGAGAGCGCCATGGCCGACACGATGGTGATGGAGAACTGCTTGTAGATCTCGCCCGTCGAGCCGCCGAAGAAGGCCATCGGCACGAACACCGCCGAGAGCACCATGGCGATGGCCACGAGCGCGCCCGAGATCTCGTCCATGCTCTTGCGGGTGGCCGCCACCGGATCGAGCCCCTCCTGCTCCATGATCCGCTCGACGTTCTCGACCACCACGATGGCGTCATCGACCAGAAGGCCGATGGCCAGCACCATGGCGAGCATGGTGAGCGTGTTGATCGAGAAGCCGAGCGCCGCCATCACGCCGAAGGTGCCCAGAAGCACGACCGGCACCGCGAGCGTGGGAATGAGCGTGGCGCGGATGTTCTGGAGGAACAGCAGCATCACGAGGACGACGAGGACGATGGCCTCGATCAGTGTCTTGACCACCTCCTCGATAGAAATGCGCACGAAGGGGGTGGTGTCGTAGGGCACCTCGTAGGTCATGCCCTCGGGGAAGAAGGCCGCGAGCTCGTCGACCTTCGCGCGCACCACATCGGCCGTGTCGAGCGCATTGGCGCCCGAGGCGAGCTGGATCGCCATGCCCGAGGCGGGGCTGCGGTTGTAACGCCCGTCGATCTCGTAGCTCTGCGCCCCGAGTTCGACCCGCGCCACGTCGCGCAGCAGGGCGAGCCCTCCGTCGGTCTCGGCCCGGAGCACGATCTGCTCGAAATCCTCGGGCGTCTGCAGGAGCGACTGGGCGGTGATCGTGGCCTGAAGCTGCTGGCCCTCGGGCGCGGGACGCGCGCCGAACGAGCCCGCCGAGATCTGCGCGTTCTGCGCCGAAACCGCCGCCGTCACGTCGGAGGGCGACAGGTCATAGGCGTTGAGCTTGTTCGGATCGAGCCAGATCCGCATCGCATGCTGCGAGCCGAAGACCTGCACCGAGCCCACGCCCGGCAGGCGGCTGATGCTCTCGACCATGTTCGAGGACATGTAATCCGCCAGCTCCGAGGCGGAATAGGCGCCATTGTCGGAGGTCATGGCGATGACCATGAGAAAGCCCGCCGAGGATTTCCGCACCGTCACGCCCTGCCGCACCACCGCCTGCGGCAGGAGCGCCTGCGCCTGGCTCAGCTTGTTCTGCACCTGGACCTGCGCGATGTCGGGATCGGTGCCGAGCTCGAAGGTCAGCGTGATCTGCGCGACCCCGGTCGAGGTCGAGGAGGAGGAAATGTAGCGCAGCCCGTCGAGGCCGGTCATCTCGCGCTCGATCACCTGGGTCACGGTGTCGGTCACGGTCTCGGCCGAGGCGCCGGGATAGGTCGCGCCGATCACCACCGCGGGCGGCGCGATCGAGGGATATTGCGATACGGGCAGGCGCAGGATCGACAGGACCCCGAGCGCCATGATGACGATGGCGATCACCCAGGCGAAGACCGGGCGGTCGATGAAGAAACGTCCCATTGCGGCTCCCTGCCCTTCAGTTCGCGGTGGCGGCTTCGGCCTTCACGGCCGGCCCGGGCAGCGCGCCCTGTTCCTCGGGCGCCACCGGCGCGCCCACGGCCGCCTTCTGGAAGCCCGCAACCACCACGCGGTCGCCCGTCTCGAGCCCCTTGGTCACGATCCAGCGGTCGCCGTCGGACTTCACGATCTCGACGGGGCGCGCCTCGATGACATTCTGCTCGGTGACGAGCCAGACTGCGGGCACCCCCAGCCGGTCGCGGATGACGGCCTGATGCGGCACCGCCACCGCCTTGTCGGCGCGCGCCACCGGCAGCTCGACCTGCACATACATGCCGGGCAGCAGGATCCTCTGCGGATTGGGGAAATGGATCCGCAGCGTGACCATGCCCGTGGTGGGCTGCACCTGCGGCTCGGCCGCGGCGAGGCGGCCGCGCAGCGGATAGCGGCTGCCGTCGGCGAGGATCAGCGCCACATTCTCGTCGACGCGTCCGACGGTGTTCTTGCCCGTCCGGCTGCGCCATTTCAGCAGGTCGGTCGCCGATTGCGTCACATCCACATGCACCCGGTCGAGGCTGCGGATCGTGGTGAGCGTCGCCTCCTGCCCTTCGGCCACCAGCGCCCCCGTCGTGGTCTGCGACAGGCCGATGGTGCCCGCGATGGGCGCGCGCACCGTCGTGCGGCTGAGGTTGATCTCGGCCGTCTTCAGCTCGGCCCGGGCCATCTGCAGCGCCGCCGCCGCCGCGTCGCGGGTGGCCACGGCCGTGTCGAGCCGCTGCTCGCTGCCCGCATTGTTGCCGAACAGCTCTTCGGCACGGCGGGCGTCCTTCTCGGCCGAGCGCAGCGTGGCTTCGGCCTGCGTGACGGCCGCGCGAGCCGCCGCGACCGCGGCCGCATACATGTCGTCCTCGATCTTGTAGAGCGGCTGGTCCTTCTCGACCTCGGTCCCCTCCTCGAACAGCCGCTCGCGGATGATGCCGTTCACCTGAGGCCGCACCTCGGCCACTTCCGAGGCCGTCACGCGGCCCGGAAGGATCGAGATGATCGGATAGTCCTTCGCGGTCAGGGTGACCACCGTGACCGGAGACGGCGGACGCTCTGCCCCGGCAGGCCCTTCGGCACGGACGGCCGGGGCGGCGAGGATGAGGGCCGCAAGAACGAGCGGAAGGCGGGGGAAGGTCACGGGCAGACTCCATCGGCAGCGGTGGCCTGCTTAGGAAACCAACCAGTTTCCAAAGTCAAGCACCTGCGTGCAGGATGACCGCGAACGCCCGCCTTTTCAGCGTGTCACGCCCATTCGGCGGATCTGGCGATGAATTGTCGAGCGATTGACGCCCAGCCGTCGCGCGGCTTCGGAGACATTGCCCCCGGTCTGGCGCAGCACCTGAGCCAGCACCGCCCCTGCCGCCTGCGGGACGCCTGGGCCGGACGCGGTCCCCGCCCGGATCGTCTCCGGCAGATCGGCGAGGCCGACCTCAGCGCCCGGCACCAGGGCCCGCAGCGTCTGCGCCATATGCTCGAGTTCGCGCAGATTGCCGGGCCAGAGATGCGAGGCCAGCACCGCCAGCGCCTCGGGCGCAAGCGAGAGCGGCCGGTCGCCCGAGCCGAGCAGCCGCTCGGCCAGCCACAGCCGGTCCTGTCGCGCCCGCAGCGGCGGCAGCCGCAGCCACGCCCCGCCCAGCCGGTGCAGGAGGTCGGGCCGCAGCCCCTCGGCCCCGCCCGGCAGCGCGGTCGAAAGGATGCGCACGTCGACCGGCACCGGGCGCAGGCCGCCCACCGGCAGGTAGCTGCCCTCGGCCACCAGGCGCAGAAGGCGCGCCTGCGTGCGGGGCGGCAGATCCTCGATCTTGTCGAGGACGAGCGTGCCGCGATGGGCGGCAGCGATCAGCCCCTCTTCCTGCCGCCGCCCGGTCTGGCGGCCGAAGAGCAGCGCCTCCTCCTCGCCGATCTCGGCGCAGCGCACCACCGTGAAGGGCCCGCCGCGCCCCGCCGCATGGATCGCGCGGGCGAGCGTGAGCTTGCCCGTGCCGGTCTCGCCCTCGATCAGGATCGGCAGCCGCTGCGGCGCAAGGGCCGCGGCCGCCCGCAGGAGCGCGGCCATCGTTGGATCGTCGCCGGCAAGGCCTCGCAGCGGCGGCGGCAGGCTCACCGGCGCGGGCACCGTCCGGGCAGGCGCGCGGCGCGGTTCGATCGCATGGGCGAAGAGCCGGTGGCCGTCGCGCGTCTCGATGAACCGCTCGGCTGCGGGGCGCTGGCGCATGAGATCGTCGAGCCGGTCCACCCGCACGTTCAGGAAATCCGAGACCGGCCGCCCGATCAGCCCGCCCGCCGCGCGCCAGTCCTGCCCCGCCGCCTGCGCGAGGATCCGTGCGGCGCCATGGGTCAGCCCCAGCACCCGCCCCGTCCCGTCGAGCGACAGCGCCGCCTCGGGATCCACATCGAGGAAATCCGGCGAGGCCGAGAGCCGGAGCACCCATTCGCGTCGGTTCTCGGCCATCAGGTTCGCCATCTCGATCCGCCGCGCCGCCGCCGTCACCAGCTTCAGCGCCAGCGACTGGCTCGCCTTCGCGCGCGGCGAGGAGAGAAGCGAGATGTCGAGCACCGCCGAGAGCCGGCCGAGCGTGTCGTAGATCGGCGCGGCGGTGCAGGAGAGGCCGGTGTGCGTCGCGTCGAAATGATCGCTCTGGTGGATCACCAGCGGCTCGCCCGTCTCGATGCAGGCGCCGAGCGCGCAGGTGCCCGCGCGCGCCTCGGACCATTCGGCGCCCATATAGAGACCGCTCCGGCGCAGTTCCTGCTTCTGGGCCTCGTCGCCCAGATATTCCACCGTCACCCCGGCCCGGTCCGCAAGCAGCAGGACGTAATTCTGCCCCGCGACCAGCCCGTAGAGGCTCTCGATCCCCGACCGGGCGATGGCGATCAGCGCCTCGGACCGCTGGCGATGCTCGCGCAGCGCCGTCTCGGGCAGGATGAAGGCCTCGGACCGGGCGGTCGGATCGAGCCGATGCTGGTTCAGGCAGCGGAGCCAGCTTTCGACCACCACCCGGTCGCGCCCGGGCGGCCGCCCTTCGGCCGCAGCCTCGATCTCGCGCACATGGCTGAGCTCGTGCTCCATGCTGGTCCCTCCCCCAGGGCCCTCCCAAGCCCGTCCGGACAGATGGTAGCGGAAGGACGGGAGAGGGCGAAATAAGGCTTTAGGCCAGAGCCTGCCGCAGGCGTTGCGCCACCTGTTGCAGCCGCTGCAACAGGGGGTGTCGCCAAGTGCCTGAAAAGGCTCGCACGAGATTCACCATTTGGCGTGCAGCGCCCTGCGCCCGAGGCTCGATGCCGGAGGAAGAAGGGAGGCATTCATGCTCGATCAAAGTGAAAGTCTGGCGCTCGCGTCGCTGGTGGCAGAGCTCGAACGGGCGCTGGTGGCGCAGGACGCGGAGGCGGTCGCGGACTGTTTCCTCGAGACCGGGTTCTGGCGCGACCTCGCGGCCTTCACCTGGAACATCAAGACCTGCGAGGGCAAGGGCGAGATCCGCGCCATGGCCGGCGCCCAGCTCGGGGCCATCGGCCCTCAGGCGCTCGCGCTCGATCCGGCCGAGACAGTCAGTTCGGCGGACGGGGTCACGGAGGGCTGGCTCACCTTCGAGACGGCGACCGGCCGCGGCATGGGCCACATCCGCATGAAGGACGGCAAGGTCTGGACGCTCCTGACTGCGCTCCATGAGCTGAAGGGGCACGAGGAGCCGCGCCGCCTGCGCCGGCCGATGGGGGCCGAGCACGGCCACGATCCGCACCGCAAGACCTGGAAGGAGAAGCGCGAGGAGGAGGCGCGGCGACTGGGCTACGAGGAGCAGCCCTATGTCCTCATCGTGGGCGGCGGTCAGGGCGGGATCGCGCTTGGCGCGCGGCTGCGCCAGCTCGGGGTGCCCACGATCATCCTCGAGAAGAACGAGCGGCCCGGCGACAGCTGGCGGCGGCGCTACAAGTCGCTCTGCCTGCATGACCCGGTCTGGTATGACCACCTGCCCTACATCCCCTTCCCGGACAACTGGCCGGTCTTCGCGCCGAAGGACAAGATCGGTGACTGGCTCGAGATGTATACGAAGGTGATGGAGCTGAACTACTGGTCCTCGAGCACGGCGAGATCCGCCCGCTACGAAGAGGCCGCGGGCGAGTGGACGGTGGTCGTCGACCGCAACGGCGAGGAGGTGGTGCTGCGCCCGAAGCAGCTCGTGCTCGCCACCGGCATGTCGGGCAAGGCCAACGTGCCGAGCTTCCCGGGACAGGACATCTTCCGCGGCGAGCAGCAGCATTCGAGCCAGCATCCCGGCCCCGACGCCTACAAGGGCAAGAAGGTGGTGGTGATCGGCTCGAACAACTCGGCGCACGACATCTGCGCGGCTCTGTGGGAGGGCGGGGCCGATGTCACGATGGTGCAGCGGTCCTCGACCCATATCGTGAAGTCGGACAGCCTGATGGAGGTCTGCCTCTCGGGGCTCTATTCCGAGCAGGCGGTGGCGCAGGGCATCGACCACGAAAAGGCCGACATGATCTTCGCCTCGGTGCCCTACCGGATCATGCACGAGTTCCACATCCCGCAGTATGAGGAGATCCAGCGCCGCGACGCCGACTTCTACGACGCGCTGCGCAAGGCGGGCTTCCTTCTCGACTTCGGCGACGACGGTTCGGGCCTGTTCATGAAATACCTGCGCCGCGGGTCGGGCTACTACATCGATGTGGGCGCCTGCGATCTGGTCATCGACGGCTCGATCAAGCTGAAGTCGGGCTCGGACGTGAGCCACCTCACCGAAGAGGCGGTGGTGCTGAAGGACGGCACCGAGCTGCCGGCGGATCTGGTGGTCTATGCCACGGGCTATGGCTCGATGAACGGCTGGGCCGCAGATCTCATCAGCCCGGAAGTGGCCGACAAGGTGGGCAAATGCTGGGGCCTCGGTTCCGACACGACCAAGGATCCCGGCCCCTGGGAGGGCGAACAGCGCAACATGTGGAAGCCCACGATGCAGGAGGCGCTCTGGTTCCACGGCGGCAACCTGCATCAGTCGCGCCACTATTCGCGCTACCTCGCGCTGCAGCTGAAAGCCCGGCAGGCCGGGATCGAGACGCCCGTCTGGGGCCTCCAGCCTCCCAGCCACCTGCGCTGAGGGCGGATCTGCGGGCGGGCGCCGTGCTCCCTCGGCCCCGCCCCCTCCGCCCGGCCCGCCCGCGCCCGCCCGCGCGGGCGGCGCTCCGGCACAGTCGGAGGCGCTTGGCTCTCGCTCGGGGCGCTGACCCTCGCATCCATGCCCGCCACCTGCCGCGCAGGGTCCGTCCCCGACCCTCGGCATGTGCCGGACCCCTCCCCTGATATCGGGAACTCGATCGCCTCGCGAAGCGTCTTCTGCACCTCGAAGGCAGGCCGGGACAGCCCCTGATCGGCACCCGCACCGCCGTCTGCGGCCGCGGCCCGACTGCAGGTTGCAGCTCAGCCCGATGGCCCGCAACCGGCGCGTGTAAACCGGGTCTTTTTAGACAGGTCGGGGTGGCGGATTGTTGACTCCATCATGTTGGCATGAAATCTCACTATCAGGTGGGGCAAGAGGCTATTCGGATTAATCGTACAGCCTTTGGTATGGGTCTTCCGGTCGGTGGGCATTTTTACGCCGATATGGTTCAGAAGGGTTATTTCATGACGAAACATTGGGAACTGAGCACCCCGTCCGACCGCCGTCCGGCGATGGTGCATCTGGCCGCTGCGGATGCGATTGCAGAGGTCGGCGAGGCGCTGCAGGGACGCCAGACGCTGGCCGAGGCTCTGGCCAGTCTGGTGCGGAGCGTGGGGGCGGAATGCGGCATGATCGTGCGGTCGCGGCCCGACGGGACACAACAACGTGTAGCCGTGCATGACGAACGTCGGGGCGAGCCTGTGCGGCCGCTGGTGTCGGCCTATGCCGCAGGCCAGTTCGGGGCGGCTCTGGATCGGGCACGGCCCGGCAGCCTCTGGCTCGGCTCGTCGGCCGCGGGCGACGGGGCGCTGGCCGACTGGCAGGGCGCGCGGCGGATGCGCGAATTTGCGGTCCTGATGCTGGCGGCAAGCTCCTCGGGGCGCGACCATGTCGAGCTGCATTTCCGGCGCGCGCTGTCGGCGGAGCTTCTGGCCGCGGTCGAGGCCGTGCTGCCCGCGCTGGCTCAGGCCTGGGCACGGCGTCAGGCGGGCATTGTGAGCCGCGCCATCTCCACCCACCGCACCCGCGCCAATCTCACGGCCGGCCGCCCGATCCTGAGCGAAGCCAATCCGGCCCAGCTCAGCCGCGCGGAATTCCGGGTCTGCCTGCTGCTCAGCCGCGGCCTCTCGGTCGAGGGCGTGGCGGCCGAACTGCGCCTCGCGCGGTCCACCGTGCGCTCGCATCTGCGCAGCATCTACTCCAAGACCGGCACCTCGGCTCTGGCCGAGCTCGTCTTCCGTTTGCACGAGGCGGGCGACCCGGAACCCAAGGCCGGCACCCGCCAGCTCTGAGCGAGACAGCCACGGCCGTCCGGTGCCCGATCATCCGGCACCGGACGGCTGTGCACCCCCCTTCCGGTTCCTGTCTTGCAAACCGTTCCGCCGTCACCTCTGATAGCACTTGCCGCCCGGGCCGCGCGGCGCTCTCCTGAGAGCGCCGCCCGACGCCTGCGCCCCTCGACGGAGACCCCGACGTGACTGCCGATCCGAGCCCCTTCGATCCGCCGGAAGGCGCCCTCCGCGCGACGGCCAGCCGGGGGGCGGTGGCCACCGTGATCTCGCAGGGCGCGCTGATGCTCACGCAGATCGGATCGGTCGTGATCCTCTCGCGGCTTCTGTCGCCCGAGGATTTCGGCCTCGTCGCCATGTGCACGCCGGTGATCGCGCTTCTGATGATGCTGCAGGATTTCGGCCTGCTGGCAGCCACCGTCCAGAAGAAGGGGCTGAAGGCGGAAGAGGTCAATTTCCTCTTCTGGATCAACGTGGCGCTGAGCTTCTCGCTCACGATCCTGCTTCTGGCCGCCTCGCCCCTCATCGCGCTCTTCTATCAGGAGCCGCGGGTGGGGCCGTTGATCGCCGCGCTCTCCGTCACCATCGCCCTGAACGGCCTCGGCGCGCAGCACGGGGCCCTTCTGATCCGGCGGATGCAATATGTGCGGCTGGGTTTCATTCAGGTCTCGGGCGCCGTGACCTCGCTTGCCGCCGCAGCTCTCTGGGGCTGGATCCACCCGAGCCCCTGGGCGCTCTTCGGCGGGGCTCTGGTGGGCACCGTGGTGCCCACGCTCGGCATGTGGATCGGCTCGCGCTGGCGGCCGGGCCTGCCGCGGCGGATCGAGGGCTGGCGGCCGCTCCTCAACTTCGGGGCGGGCGTCACGGGCTTCAATTTCGCCAACTTCTTCTCGATGAACGTGGACAAGATCGCGATCGGCCGCGCCTTCGGGGGCGAGGCGCTGGGCTACTACGACCGCGCCTTCAAGCTGGTGCTGATGCCCTCGAACTCGATCTTCAATCCTCTGGCGCGGGTGATGGTGCCCGCCCTCTCGCGGCTTCAGGACGAACCCGACCGCTACCGCAGCGCCTATATCCGGGTGGCGGGGCTTCTGCTGTTCCTGCTGCTGCCGATGATGGCCTGCGCCGCGGCCTTCGCCGACGTGGTCATCCCGCTGGCCTTCGGCCAGAACTGGGACGGCAGCGTGGCCATCTTCACCGCACTCGGCATCGCGGGGCTGGTGCAGCCGCTGAACAATGTCGCGGGCTGGCTCTTCCTCAGCCAGGGACGCTCGCGCGACTTCTTCCATTCCGGCCTCATCCATGCGGGCTTCGCGGGCGTCGCGGTGCTGGCGGGCCTGCCCTTCGGCCTGATCGGCGTGGTGGTGGCCGTGGCGATCGCCGAATATCTCAAGCTGCCCGCGATCTGGGCGCTCACCTGCCGCAGCGGCCCGATCCGCCTCGGCGACATGCTGCGCGGCGTGGGGCCGCTGGTGGCGGCCGTCCATCTCGTGATGGGGCTCCTGTGGGTCATCAAGCCCTATGTCCCGGGCCCGGGCTTCGTCGCGCTGGTGCAGGGCGGCCTTCTGGCCTATGCGCTCACCGCCCTCCTGATCTCGCTCACCGCCTCGGGCCGCCAGACCCTGCGCGAGGGCTGGCGGCTTGCGGGCGAGCGGCTGCCTCTGCGCCGCCGCCTGCCCGCCGACGCCTGAGCGGCGCCGCGGCTCAGGCCGGGGCGAGGATCTTCGTGAGCAGCCCGTCCGCCCCGGCGGTGACATCCGACCAGGTGGTGAGGAACCCTTCGGGACCGCTGTAATAGGGATCCGACACGGCCTGTCCCTCCCGCCCCGGCACATGGTCGAGCAGGAGCGACAGTCGCGCCCGGGCGCTCTGCGGGCGCAGTTCGCGCAGCGCCACCAGATTGTCGAGGTCGAGCGCCACGACATGATCGAACAGGCCGAAATCCTTCCTTGCCACCTGACGGGCGCGGTAATGGCTGATGTCGATGCCGTTCGCGCGCGCCACCTCCTGCGCGCGCGGATCGGGCGCCTCGCCCGCATGCCAGCCGCCGAGGCCCGCGCTGTCGACGGTGAGGCGGAGGCCGCGCTCGTCCGCAGCGGCGCGGAAGGCGGCCTCGGCGAGCGGCGAGCGGCAGATGTTGCCGAGGCAGACGAAGAGGACGGAGGGAAGAAGACTCATGGTTACCTCGAACAGAACGGGGCGAGCCTAGGTGGATCCCGAAACGGCCTCAAGAGGTTGCGCCGCGCGCGCGCCGTGGCCCGGATGGCGCCGGAGCCTTGCGCGGAACGCCTCGGGCGGCCAGTGCCGGCCGTCCTGCGACATCAGCGCAGGCGGGCGAAGGTGAAGGCCGCGGCCCACCCCATGAGATAGCCGCCCAGATGCGCCTCCCAGGCGAGGCCGCCCTGCAGGAAGACGAAGAGCGCGAGGTTCGCTATGGCCAGACCCAGGATCATGTTGAGAATCGGCCGCAGCGACAGCCCCAGCGCCTTCCGCCGCTGGAAATCCCAGGCGTTCCAGATGCCGAGGAATCCGAAGGCCGCGCCCGAGGCGCCGATCATCGGCCCGCTCGACATCGAGATCAGCCCGAAGGCCGCGCCGCCTGCGATGGCCGAGGCACCGAACAGCAGGTAGGTGCGCAGGGCGCCGACCTTCTCGCCGATCACCTTGCCGAGCGACAAAAGGATCACCCCGTTCATCACCATGTGCAGGAAATTCGCATGGAGGAAGGCGTGGGTGAGGAACATCGCCTCGCGCTGGAGCGGATAGAGCTCGCCCGCCCCGGGCGCCAGCAGCGGCGGCCAGAAGGCACCGAGCAGCAGCGCCATCGTCCGCCAGCGCGGATCGCCCACCCAGCCGGCATCGGCAGCCGTCAGCACGAGCTCGATGAGGGCGAGACTGCCGACCAGAGCCCAGATGTAGCCGGGGGCTCCGGCGGTGGAAGAGGAAAGCGGGCCCGTGCGGCGATTCTGGGAGTGCGACATGCAGAGGAGATAGGCCGGCGCGGCGCTTCGGCCAAGGGGGGTCCGGCAGACGCGGGGCCTGAGGCCCCCGACCTCTGGGGCCCGCCCCTGAACGGACGGACCCCCGGAAAGTCCACGGCCGCGTGGCAGCGCGGCCGCGGGAACCCCTCAGAAGGCCGAGAAGAGGGTCGAGCTCAGCGCGCTGTGGCGCGGGTTCAGGACCGTGTCGGCCACGCTGCCGAGCGGCACCGAGGCGCTGCGGCCCCCGAGCGGGATGCTCAGGCCCAGACGGACGGTCGTCCCGTGGCCGTCGAGCCCCATCACGTCCAGCTCCGACCGCGCCAGTTCGAGCGAGACGACGGCATTGGCCTGGGTCGCCTGCGACAGGTCGTAGGAGACGCCCACCCCGAGAGTGGTCAGGTCCGCGTCGATCACGTCGAGCGAAGCGCCGGTCAGACCGCCGAACAGGGTCCAGCCCGCCTGCAGGTCGTAGGATCCGGCGATGCCCAGCACATCCAGATCCACATCCTCGAACCCGTCGGCCGAGAGGGTCGTGCGCTGGAGGTTCACGCCCACGAGCCCGTTCGCGAAGCCGCTGTAGCGGAAGCTCGCGCCGAAGTCGGTGAGATCGATGCCCGAGGGCAGGTCGTCGATGTCGCTCTCGCCGTAGAAGCCGGTCACGAGCGCGCCCTCGGCCTCATAGCCCGCGGTGAGGCCGTAGGACTTCATGGTGGCGTCGCCGAACCCGTCGAGGTCGAGGCGGGCCTGTTCGCCGTAAAGGCCGAGCGAGGCGCCGTTCTGGAAGCCGTAGCTGCCGGTCACGCCCGCGAAGCTGCGGGTCACATCGTCGTCGCCATCGTCCAGCGAGGCGGTCGCGAGGTCGAGACCGAAGCGCAGGCCGTTGCCCAGGTCGAGGCCGAAGCGGCCGGCGAGGCTCAGCGTCGTCACGTCGCTGTCGGTGTCCGAGACGTTGGTCTCCCCATAGCCCAGAGTCACCGCTCCGTCGAAGGTCTGCGCGAGGAGCGGCAGAGGCAGTGCACTGGCAAGGATGGTCGAAATTACAAGATAACGAGGGGTCATGGTCGTAGGTCCGTCAGTGAATGTCCGACCTCCCTACCGGCGGGCGCCCGACCGGCGCAATTGCGGCCCCTCCACTCCATCCCTCTGATGTTGCCCGACAATCACACTATGCGGCACCCGTTCAACGCCCAAGCGAGCCGGTCGCGGGCCCCGATCGCCTTGCACCGAAGGGCTCTCGGCGGCATGAAAAAGCCCCGGTGCGACGGATGCGCCCGGGGCCCTTTGCATCGAAGCGGGAATTTATTCGACCGTCGCCTGCAGACGCGCGATCTCGTCCTTGAGATGCAGCTTCTCTTTCTTCATCGCCTGAATCTCGAGATCGTCGACGCCGTGATCGCGCGCGGCAGCCTCGATGGCCGCATCGAGCTCGTCATGTCGGCGCTGCAGCGTGGAGATGTGTGTTTCGACGGTCATTCTGGCTCCTCCTTGAACCGGGCCTTTTTTCTGACGTGGGCATTTTCCGGCGTGCTGCAAGGGGGTTCGACGGTTTCTTTTGCCACAGGTGCGGAAGGTCGCCGGCTCGGCCGAGCTCGCTCTGCGCCCCACAGCCCCCGGCGCCGCCGGACCGGCAGGCGGCGGTCCTCGACGGCAGGTTCTGCGAGAGCGGTTCCGAGGTCATGGCGAGTGTTCCCGAGCCCGGCCCGGAGAGAGGCCGCTGCCTTGGCCAGCGGCAGGCGCGGTGGCAGGGGTCCCTGCGCCTTCTCCGGCCGCGAGCTTCCATGCGATCCAGAGCTTCGACAGCGGCACGACCAGCCCTCGTCCCGCTGGCCGATGCGCCTCCTGCGGCCGCCGGCCCGTGTGCGGTCCCGAGCGTCGGAAGCAGCGAGCCTGACGCGCGACCAGCCGTCGGGGTGGCCGACGCGCCGTTTGCCTCTGGCCGGCTTGCGGCAGGCGCCTAGATGTCCGGGCAGAGCCCCGTGCCGGGGCCTGCGTGCGAGGTGCCTGTGCGAGTCCTGCAGTCTCTCCTTTCCCTGCTCTTCGTGTCCCTCCTCCTGCTGGGCGTCTGGTGGTTCGTCGACCATTCGGTGAGCCGCGGCCTCCGGATGGGCGAGGCCGCCGAGCAGGCAAGCTCGCGACTCTTCCACCCCGAGGCCCGGGTCGCGACCCTCGCCATCTACGGCCACATGGTGCTGGGCGGGCTGCTCACCCTGCTCGCGCCGCTCCAGCTTCTGGGGGTCGTGCGCCGGAGATGGCCCTCGATCCACCGGGGACTGGGCTATGCCGTGGCCGGCCTCGCGCTCGCCACGGGAGCAGGCGGGCTCCTCTACATCCTCGGGCAGGGCACGGTCGGCGGGCCATGGATGAGCGTGGGCTTCGGCCTCTACGGCCTCCTCCTCATGCTGACGGCGGCGCGGACGGTCACCCTCGCCCGCAGCCGCGACCCCGCGCACCGCGCCTGGGCCGGCCGGCTCGTGATCCTCGCGCTCGGCTCCTGGATCTACCGGATGCACTACGGGCTCTGGCATGCCACGACGGGAGGCCTCGCCACGGCCGACGATTTCAGCGGCACCTTCGACCGCGTGCAGGTCTTCGCCTTCTACCTGCCCTATCTCCTGCTCTTCGAGATCCTGCGCCGACTCTGGCGACCGTGGAGAAGATCGGCCGCGCTCACCGCCCGGCGCGCGTGATGGGGGCCGCGACGGGTGCCGGTCCGAACGCACATCGCCACGCCACAGGGCACCTCATCCCCGCAGGGGAGGCAGGCGCCACGGATCCCGCTGCCTTCTCGGGTCGAGACTGAGGACGCGGCAGATGAACGCTCACCCCGTCGACAAGATGCAATTCGCGCCTTTGATTGCGAAATCAAAGCACTGCTCGGCAATCATCATGTGATTGATGAGGAGCTGTCGGTGGGTCTCCCGGCACCCCCGAACGCTCTCCTGCCACCCGGCCGGCGGCGGAACGGGCACCTCCGGAAGAGGTCGGCGTTCCACCACCCGCCATCCCGCGCACCTCGAGCCGCCCGTCCGCGGCAACATTAGCCCGGCCGCAGCCGAAGCGCGAAGAATCCTGTTGCCTAAAGCCGCGCGGCGGGAGATTTCTCTGCGCTGACGCCGTCCTCTGGCCTCCGCTCCGCAAGATCCGGGAGGCGCCGAAGGGTCGGGACGAGGCGTGCGACCCTAGCCGAGGCCTTCATGCTCTCACTCCCTCTCGATCCCGTGCAGGCGCCCTGGGCGGCGATCGCCGTCATCCTTGCGATGCTCGTGTTCTTCGTGCTCGAGATCCTGCCCGTCGAGGTCACGGCCATCGTCGGCGCGACGGCGATGGTGCTTCTGGGGCTTCTGCCGCAGGAGGAGGTGCTCGACGTCCTGTCCAATGCGGCGCCCTGGACCATCGCCGCCATGTTCGTGATCGTGGGCGCCCTCGTGCGGACAGGCGCGCTCGACTGGATCACGCGGCTGGCCACGCAGCATGTGGGCCTGCGCCCCAGAACCACGGTCGCGGTGCTCTGCGTGGGCATCGTCGCCATGTCGGCGGTCGTCAACAACACGCCCATCGTCGTGGTCTTCCTGCCCGTCTTCATCCAGCTGGCCGCCGAGATGCGGATCGCGCCGTCGAAGCTCCTCATCCCGCTCTCCTATCTGTCGATCATGGGGGGCACCGTCACGCTGATCGGAACCTCGACGAACCTCGTCGTCGATGGCGTGGCGCGCGCGAACGGCCTCGACCCCTTCGGGATCTTCGAGATCACCCCCGTGGGCCTGCCGCTCGCCATCGTGGGGATGCTCTATCTGGCCTTCCTCGGGCCGAAGCTCCTTCCCGCGCGCAGCTCGATGGCCGGGA
The DNA here is from genome assembly GCF_000012905.2 of Cereibacter sphaeroides 2.4.1. Lineage (NCBI taxonomy): Bacteria > Pseudomonadati > Pseudomonadota > Alphaproteobacteria > Rhodobacterales > Paracoccaceae > Cereibacter > Cereibacter sphaeroides. The sequence goes on from NC_007494.2 coordinate 395,137, forward strand.
TGCTGACGGGCAAGCGGCGGATGAAGTTCTTCACCGAGGTCGCGGTGCCCGAGGGCTCGCCCCTGATCGGCAAGACGCTGGAGCAGGTCGAGATCTTCCGGCGCAGCGACGTGCAGGTGATCGATGTGCTGCGCGGCGACAGCTCGCTCCGCCGCGCACTGGCGACGGTAGAGCTGGCCGCGGGCGACCGGGTGGTGCTGCGCTCGCCGATGGGAGAGATCCTGACCCTGCAGGATCATCGCCACCTCCAGCTCGTGAACCGGCTGGCGTCGGTCCAGACCCAGACGGTCGAGGTGCTCATCACCCCCGGCTGCCGGCTGATCGGCCGGTCGCTGGGCGATCTCCGGCTCAGGCGGCGCTACGGCGTCTATCCGCTGGCTGTCCATCGCCGCAACCGCAACCTCGGGCGGCAGATGGACGATGTGGTGGTGGCGGTGGGCGACACGCTGCTGCTCGAAGGCGCGATGGACGACATCCGCCGCCTCGCGCAGGAGATGGATCTGACCGACCTCTCCCACCCGCAGGAGCGTCCCTTCCGGCGGCGCCGCGCGCCCATCGCGGTGGCGGTGCTGGCGGCGATCATCCTGCTCTCGTCCTTCGACGTGGCCCCGATCGAGATCCTCGCCTTCATGGGCGTGACCGTGGTGCTCGTCACGCGCTGCATCGACAGCGAGGAGGCCTTCGCCTCGATCGACGGGCGGCTGATGGCGATGCTGTTCGGGATGATCGCGGTGGGTGCGGGCCTCGATCATTCCGGCGCGGTCGAGCTGATCGTGGGCTGGGCCGAGCCGTGGCTTGCGGATCTGCCGGCGTGGCTTCTGATCTTCTGCGTCTTCGCGCTCACCTCGCTGCTGACCGAGCTTCTGTCCAACAATGCGGTGGCGGTGGTGGTGACACCCGTGGCCATCGAGCTTGCCCAGCGGCTCGGCGTCGATCCGCGGCCGATTCTGGTGGCCGTGATGATGGGCGCCTCGTTCGGCTTCGCCACCCCCATCGGTTATCAGTGCAACCTGCTGGTCTATGGGCCGGGCGGCTACACGTTCGGAGACTTCCTCCGCATCGGCGTGCCGCTCAACGTGCTTATGGGCGTGGCCGCGGCCATCGTGATCCCGCTGGTCTACGGCCTCTGACGGACCCTGCCCGCTCCGGCGGCACATGGGTCCGGGTCCGCGGAGGGCCCGGCGAGCCCGCCTCGAGGCGGCCTGCCGCCCTCTGCCCGTCCGCCACCCGTGCAGACCCATCCGGCGGCGGCGCCCGATCCGCTCACTCCTCCCAGGGGGCACCGGCTGCATCGGTCGCAGGGCGCGGCACGGCGGCGATGCGCTCGGCCGTGACCGGATCGGCCGGGGCGCGGCAGATGTCCCACTCCTCCTGCCCCGCGGGATAGGCCCCGAACAGGAGGAAATCCTCCGACGCTTCCATCCGCGCGTGCCCCGTTCCGGGCGGCAGGATCAGGAGGTCGCCCGGCGTCACATCGACCGGCTGGCCCTCGGGGCCGCCGAGGCGCAGCCGCGCCCGCCCCGAGAGCACGCCCAGAGCCTCGAAGGCGTTGCTGTGGAAATGGTCGTAGTCGAATACGCCGTCGCGCCAGAGCGCCCGCCAGCCGTGACGGGCGACCTGCGCCTCGGCCTCGTCGGGGTCGGGCGGCAGGAGCCCGCGGTGCAGGATCACCGGCAGTGTCGGGTGGCTCCACCCCGCCATGAGGAGCTTCAGGGTCTCGCGGTGCATGGGCGTCTCCCTCTGATGGTGTCGGGTGACAACGCGCGGGACGCGGCCCTGGCTCCGATCAGAACAGCCAGTGGGCCACGAGGGGCGCCACGAGGGCTGTGGTCACCGCTCCGACGCCGAGTCCGATCCCGGCGAAGGCCCCCGCCCGCGCGTCCGTCAGCATCATCTGCGCCGTGCCGATCCCGTGGGCGGCAAGGCCCACAGCGAAGCCGCGGGCCCGCGGGTCGCGGATGCGCAGGAGCGCCAGCAGCGGCGGCGCCAGCACCGCGCCCACGATGCCGGTCAGGATCACGAGCACCGCCGTCAGGGTGGGCGAGCCGCCGATCCCTTCCGAGACGCCGATGGCCACCGGCGCGGTGGCCGACTTGGGCAGCATCGACAGGATGGTGCCCGCGGGCAGGCCCATGGCCCGGCCGATCAGCACGACGCTGCCGAGCGCCGCGGTGAGACCCGCCGCAAGCGCCGCCGCCATCGGCAGGAGCGACCGGCGCACCGCGGCGCGATTGTCCCAGAGAGGCGTGGCCAGCGCCACCGTCACCGGCCCCAGCATGAAATGCACGAACTGCGCGCCCTCGAAATAGGTGGCGTAGCTGGTGCCGGTGAGTTCCAGCGCCGCCGCCACCAGCGCCACCGCGATCAGCACCGGATTGGCCCAGGCCCGGCGGCCCGCCCGCTCGAAGAGGAAACTGCCCGCAACGAAGGCCGCGAGGGTCAGGGCGAGCCAGAGGAGCGGGCCGTGGGCCAGATAGCTCCAGATCTCGGTGACGTCACGCATCGCGCGGCCCCGTCAGCCGGGCCACGGCGGCGAAGGCCACGGCCGCGGCCAGAAGCGCGAGAACCGTGCTCGCGACCAGCGTCACCAGAAGCGGCACCGCCTCGTCGGCGAGCAGCCCGAGATGGCCCACGATCCCCACCCCAGCCGGCACGAACAGGAGCGACATGTACGACAGGATCGCGGCATTGGTGGGACGAAGCCGCTCGGCCAGCCCCTGACGCGCCGCAAAGAGCGCGAGCAGCATCAGAAGCCCGAGGATCGGCCCCGGCACGGGAAGTGCCGCGCCTCGGGCCAGAGCCTCGCCTGCGAGTTGCAGGAGCAGGAGGAGCGTCAGATGAGAGATCATGGGCAGGCCCCGGAATTGGTCAACATAACGGACCAATATCGCGAATGCCTGCGGCCGTCACGCCCAATCCCTGCCACGCGCGCGCCTGTGAACGGCCGGAGGCCGCAGTCAGCCGCGGGCCGCGGAGACCACGGCCGGGGCGAGATGCGCGGCGGCGGCCACCCCGTCGATGAGCCTGAGGCCGGTATGCGCTGCCAGCGGCCGGACGAGGGGCGCCATGCCCGCGCAGCCCAGCACCGCCGCCGTCACCCCGTCCTCGGCCTCGGCGGCCGCGATCTCGGCCGCGAGCCGTGCGAGCGTCGGGGGCGCCGCCGCCTCGACCTCGAGCACCGCGAGGCCCGAGGCGCGGACCCGCCCGCACTGCCCCATCAGCCCGTAGCCGCGGAGGTTCTCCTCGATCACCGGCACCGACACGGGCAGGGTCGTCACGACCGAGAAGCGGTGGCCCAGAAGCGCTGCCAGATGGAAGGCCGCCTGCCCGATCCCGAGCACCGGGCACGAGGCCGCGGCGCGCACCTCCGCGAGGCCGGTGTCGTCGAAACAAGCGAGCACGATGGCCTCGGCCCCCGCGGCGCGGGCCTCGGGCAGAAGCCGCAGGATGCCCGCCACTGCCGCCGCGCCGTCCTCGGGGCCCTGGATCGCCGGCGGACCGTCGGCATTGGTCCAGCCCAGGATCTCGTGCCCCGGGGCGGCCGCGCGGGCGGCCTCGACCACGGCCTCGGTCATCGTCGCGGTGGAATTGGGATTGATGTAGAGAAGCCGCACTCAGACCCCCTTGCCCGCATCCGACCCGGCCCGCGCGCGCCTGCGCCCGAGCACCCAGACGGTGACGAGGAACACCCCGATCACCGCGAAGGAGAAGACCGTGGTCAGCGTGCCGAGCGCGAAGATCACCGGCGTCGTCACATTGGTGGTCATGCCGTAGATCTCGAGCGGCAGCGTGTTGTAGCTGCCCGCGGTCAGCAGCGTCCGGGCGAATTCGTCGTAGGAGAGCGTGAAGCCGAACAGGGCCACCCCGATCAGCGACGGCGCGATGATCGGCAGCACCACATGGCGGATCGTCTGCCAGGCGCTGGCCCCCTGATCGCGCGCGGCCTCTTCGTAGGCGGGATTGAAGCGGTTGAAGACGGCGAACATGATGAGAAGGCCGAAGGGCAGCGTCCAGGTGAGCTGCGCGCCGAAGCCCGAACTCGCCCAGTGCACCGGCAGGCCCGCCTGCGAGAAGATGAGCCCCACTCCGAGCGAGACGAGGATCGAGGGGATCACGAGGCTGGCCACAACGAGCTGGAACAGGAGGGCCGAGCCTGCGAACCTCTTGCGGAAGGCGAGGCCCCCCATCACCGACACGGTGACGGTCGTGACCATGACGAGAAGGCCCAGCAGGAGCGACCGGCCGAAGGCGCCCCAGATGTCGCCCACCGCCTGCTCCTGGAAGAGATCGCGGAACCAGTGCAGCGAGACGCCGCGCATGGGGAAGGTGAGCCCGCCCTCCGGGCCCTGGAAGGAGAGGATCGCGATGGTGATCGTGGGCCCGTAGAGGAACAGGAGGAACAGGCCGAAGACGGCGGCGAGGATGTAGAACGAGCGCGGACGCGGCTCCATCTCAGAGCTCCTTCCGGATATCGACGAGGCGCAGCAGGATGCCGATGGTGAGAAGCACGGTCGCGAGCAGCACCACCGCCGTGGCCGAAGCCGAGGGATATTGCAGCAGCGCGATGTCGTTCGAGATCAGCCGGCCCACATTCGCCGCCTGCGAGCCCGACATGAAGCGCACGGTGATGAAGTCGCCCATGACGAGGGTGATGACGAAGATCGAGCCGATCATGATGCCGGGCTTGGTCAGGGGCAGGATCACGTTCCAGAGCGTCTGGAAGCCCGAGGCCCCGGCGTCGCTGGCCGCCTCGAGGAGGCTCCGGTCGATCCGCATCATGGTGTTGAAGATCGGCACCACCATGAACAGCGTGTAGAGATGCACGAAGGCCAGGATCACCGAGAAGTCCGAGAAGAGCAGCCACTCCAGCGGCGCGTCGATCACCCCCCACGAGATCAGCGTCGAATTGGCGATGCCGTTGCGACCGAGGAACGGGATCCACGAGATCATGCGGATGATGTTCGAGGTCCAGAACGGGATGGTGCAGAGCAGGAACAGCGCCGTCTGCCAGGTCTGGCTGCGGACATGGAAGGCGAGGAAATAGGCGACGGTGAAGCCCAGCACCAGCGTCACCGCCCAGGTGATCGCGGCATATTTGAAGGTATTGAGGAACACCCGGTAGGTGACCTCCGAGCCGAACAGGAACTCGTAATTCTCCCAGGAGAAGGCCGGGACGATCGAGAATTCGGTGGCCGTCCAGAAGCTCACGATCACGATCATCACGATCGGCAGAACGAGGAAGGCCGCCAGCACCAGCGTCAGCGGCGCGGCCAGAAGCCAGCCCGTCACGTTCGGCGATTTCAGAATGCGCTCCATCTTTCCTCCGGGAGGCGGGCGGCCCTTCCCCTCGCGGGAAAGGCCAGGGGCCGGTGGCCAGTGAGGTCTGCGCGGCAGGTCCGGTCGGATCGCGGCTGTTACCGAATGGCTGGCAGGCAACTCATTTTCTAATCTTACAAGATACTTACGGTATCTTGTTCACGTCAGATCTGAAAAGCGGCAGCCGCATCGACGCGGGCACGGGCGGCGCACCGCCCGAGCCCGTCCGGGATCAGGCCGCGATGAACTCGTTCCACTTGCGGACCATGTACTGGTTCTCGTCCATCACCGAGTTCCAGCAGGCGACGCGGCCCATGCGCTCCTCGAACGAGCCGCCGTCGCGCACCTCGCCCGCCTGCGCCATGGCCTGACCCTGCGGGTTGGTGATCGTGTCGGTGGCGGGCTTGCCCTCGAACCAGTAGCCCCATTCGTTCTCGGACATGAACTCCTTCGAGGTCTCGGGCACGGCGGAATAATAGCCCTGCCGCATGAGGAAGCCGCCGACCCAGCCCGAGAGATACCAGTTGATATATTCGTAGGCTGCCTCCAGCGCGAGACCGTCGAGCCGCGCCGACAGGCCGATGCCGCCGCCCCACGAGCGGTAGCCTTCCCTGAGCGGCTGGTAGACGCAGGGAATGCCGCGCGACTTCACCGCCGTGATGGCGGGCGACCACATCGACTGGATCACCACCTCGCCCGAGGCCATCAGGTTCACGCTCTCGTCGAAGGTCTTCCAGAAGGCGCGGAACTGGCCCGCCTTCTTGGCCTCGGTGAAGATCGCCATGGTGCGGTCGATCTCTTCGCGGGTCATGTTGCCCTTGTCGCCGTAGGTGATCTCGCCCATCGCCTCGCAGACCATGGCCGCATCCATGATGCCGATGGAGGAGATGTCGAGGATCGAGGCCTTGCCCTTGAACTCGGGGTTCAGAAGCTCGGTCCAGCTTTCGATCGGGCGGCCGATCAGGTCGGGGCGGATGCCCAGCGTGTCGGCATTGTAGATCGTGGGGATGAGCGTCATCCAGCCCGACTCTTCCTGCACGAAATCCGTGCCGCCGGGACCGGAGGTGAAGCCCACGGTATGCGGCGCGGTGCCCTGCGCGATGGTGCTCTCGGGCGTGAGCTTGCCCGAGCGGAAGATGCCCACGATCTTGTCGTAATTCTTGATCTTCGACGTATCCATCGCCTGCAGGTTGCCCGTCGGCCAGACCTTCTTGCAGATCCAGTATTCGATGTCGGCGATGTCGAAACTGTCGGGCTGGGTCGCCGCGCGCTGGGTCACCGCGTCGCTGTCGAGCGCGGTCATGGTGAGGGTGAAGCCCAGATCCTCCTTCACCTTCTGCGCCACCTCGTTGAGGTTCGACACGCCGGTGCCGAACTGGCGCAGCGTGATGTCCTTGATGTCCTGCGCCCAGATCATCGGTGCGGGAAAGGCCGAGGCCAGGCCCGCGGCCGCCGCGCCCTTGAGCAGCGTCCGGCGGCTGTAATGGTTCTTCTTCATGGGATCATCCCTCTGTTGGACTGGATCAGGCCTGAAGGCGGTGCATCCGCCCCTCGTCCCAGGCGAGGTGCACGGACTCGCCCGGGTTTTTCGGTTGCTCGAAGAAGGTCGCCTCGGGGATCAGGGCCACGAGCTCCTGATCTCCGGCGGCCCGCAGGGTCAGCGCCACATGCGCGCCCTGATATTCCACCGCCTGCACCACGGCCTCCTGCCCGGCCGGGTCGAGACGGATCTCGTCGCAGCGCAGCGCGAAGCGGCCCTGCGGCAGCGCCACCACATTGTGCCCGCCCATGAAGCGGGCCACGAACTCGGTGCGGGGCGCGTTGAAGACGTCGCGCGCGGGGCCCGCCTGCTCGATCTTGGCGTTGTTCATCACCACGATCTCGTCGGCCAAGGCCAGCGCCTCGTCCTGCCCGTGGGTGACATGGATGAAGGAGATCCCGAGCTCGCGCTGAAGCCGCTTCAGCTCAGCCCGCATCCGGATGCGGAGGAACGGATCCAGCGCCGACAAGGGCTCGTCGAGCAGCAGCACCTGCGGCCCGGTGATGAGCGCGCGCGCCAGCGCCACGCGCTGCTGCTGGCCGCCCGAGAGCTGCGCGGGCAGCCTGTCCGCATAGCGGCCCATGTCGACGAGCTCGAGCATCTCGGCCGCCTTCGCCCGGCGCTGGGCGGCCTCCACCCCCTTCATCTTCAGCGAGAAGGCCACATTGTCCGTCACCGACAGATGCGGAAAGAGCGCGTAGCTCTGAAACATCATCGCCGTGCCGCGGCGCGCGGGCGGCAGCCGCGTCACATCCTTGCCCGACAGGAGGATCGAGCCCTCGCTCACCGTCTCGTGGCCCGCGATCATCCGCAGGGTCGAGGATTTGCCGCAGCCCGAGGGCCCGAGGAGGCAGACGTAACTGCCCCCCACGAAAAGGTGGCTCACATCCGCGACCGCTACGGCCGAGCCGCCGTAGCGCTTCGTCACATGCACGAGTTCGAGATCGTGTCCGGTCCGCATGGCATCCCCGTCGCTGCTGTCCCGAGGCTGACGCAGCCCGGCCGCCTGCGGCAATCCTGCAGCGGGAGCCGGCCCGCGGGATTCTTCCACTGCCTGAAATTCAGGCCCTCCCCGCCGCTCGGGACCATGATCCGATGCAGGATTGTATACATATCTGTCCGAAGCAGCGGCTCCCCTTGCTCCTCCCGCGGCCTGAGGCGAGGAATCGGCCATGGAGATGCGAGGCAGCATGACAGAGGACGCGGCGGCGCTTGCGGGCGGGGGCAACGACACGGTGGCGGGCCGTCTCGCGCTTGCGATCCACGAGCACCGGATCCAGCCCGGCACGAAACTCGCGGAAGACGAGCTGGGCGAGATCTTCGGGGTGAGCCGGACGCTGGTGCGCGCGGCGCTGCAGCAGCTTGCGCACGAGCGGCTGGTGACGCTGCGGCGCAACCGCGGCGCCTTCGTGGCCCAGCCTTCGGTGCGCGAGGCGCGCGAGGTGTTCGAGGCCCGCGCCCTGCTCGAGCCGCGCACCGCCCGCTCGGCCGCGGAACGGGCCACGGCCGCGGACATCGCCCGGCTGCAGCGTCATATCGACGAGGAACATGCCGCGCTCGATGCGGGCGATCCGGGGCGCGCCCTGCGCCTCTCGGGCCAGTTCCACATCGAGGTCGCGGTCATCGCCGATCAGGACACGATCCGCGACTTCGTGGCCCAGCTCGTCGCGCGATCCTCGCTCATCATCGCGCTCTACTGGCAGCGCCGCACCGCGCTCTGCGAAAGCCACGCCCACCATGCGCTCCTGCGGGCGCTGGCCGACGGCGACGGGGCCCGCGCCGAGGAGATGATGAAGGGCCACCTCCTGGATCTCGTCTCATCGCTCGACCTGCGCAATCCCGCGCCGCCCGCCCGGTCGCTGCGCGAGGCGCTCGACCGGATCTGATCGCCCCTGCGGCACATGTGCCCGCCCCGTGCCGCCCCTGCGGCACATGCGCCCGGCCCGTCACTCATTCCGTTTTTTGATTGCGATCAAGGACGTTTCCGGCTTGCCTGCCCAAAAGGGGCATCCAGTCTTCCCCCGGAGTGCAAGATGCGATTGACCAAGTTCAGTGACTATGCCCTGCGCGTCCTGCTCTATGCGGCGAGCATCGAGGACGGCCGGCTTGTGACCATCGGCGAGACCGCCTCGATCTACGGCATCTCGCAGGGGCACCTGAAGAAGGTGGTGATGAACCTCATCCACGCGGGCTTCCTGCAGGGCACGCGCGGGCGCACCGGCGGCTTCCGCCTCGCCCGCCCGGCGAGCGAGATCCGGTTGGGCGAAGTGCTGCGCGCCACCGAAACCGATTTCGCGCTGGTCGAATGTTTCCAGCAGGGCAATGCCTGCTGCATCAGCCGCCCGTGCCGCCTGCCGCCGATCCTCGCCAAGGCGGTCTCGTCCTTCATGGACACGCTCGACGAATTCACCATCGCCGACGTGATGATGGCGCCGACCCAGTTCGGGCTCGAGGACCCGCTCGAGGCCTAGCGCCGGGTGGCGCGCACCAGCGCCACCGTGAAGATCACCAGCGCCACCCAGATCATCGGGAAGGCAATGGCCTCGGCCCGCCCGAAGGGCTCGCCGAAGACGAAGACCGCCGTCAGGAAGATCAGGGTCGGCGCCACATATTGCAGGAAGCCGATGGTCGAGAGCTTCAGGAGCTTCGCGCCGTTTGCGTAGAGCATCAGCGGCACCGCCGTGACGACGCCCGTGCCGAGGAGAAGCGCCTGATCGGGGAGGCTTCCGTGCAGGAAATGCCCCTGCCCCGACCCTTCCACCCAGATCAGCACGCCGAGCGCCGGCGGCAGCAGAAGCAGCACCTCGAGCAGGAACCCCTGGTTCGGCCCGATCGGCAGCGACTTCTTGAGATAGGCGTAGCAGCCCCAGGTCAGCATCAGCGAGATGGCCACGATGGGCAGCCGCCCCGCCTCGACCGTCAGCACGACGACCGCCGCCACCGCGAGCACGATGGCCACCAGCTGCAGCCGGTTCAGCCGCTCGCCCAGCAGCACCGCGCCGAGAAAGACGCTGAACAGCGGGTTGATGTAATAGCCGAGCGCCGTGTCGAGCGCGTGTCCCGCGCCGATGGCCCAGACATAGATCCCCCAGTTGACCGAGATGAGCGCGGCCGTCGCCGCCGCCATCAGAAGCATCCGCGGCGAGCGCAGCGCCGCGCGCAGATCCTGCGTCCGCCCGAGCGCGACGAGGACGGCGAGCGCGACGGGCACCGACCAGATCACCCGGTGCGCCACCACCTCGTAGGCCGGGATATGCGACAGCGCCTTCATGTAGACCGGCAGGAAGCCCCAGATGAGATAGGCCGACAGGGCAAAGGCCATGCCGCGCGGGCTGTCTTCGTTGCGGGGAAGGGTTGCGTCGGCCATCGGATCATCCTCGGAGAGTCCGTCCGCCTTACAGGAGCCCGCGGCCGGGCGCCAATCCCTTCTCGTGCGGTCTCCCATCGCGTTTGCTGATGGATCGCCGCGCGGCCGCACGCCGCAGGAGCGCTGAAGGCCTGCGCGGACCGTCCGGGCGCCCGGCACGGGAGGGTCCGAGCGCCCATCGCCGCACCCCAAAACCGACTGAAAACGTCAATCATATGATTTTCATAGAAAATATTGCATTCCCTCGCACCGCCGCCCATCATGATCCGCGGCGCCTGCGACTCGGCCGGCGCCGAAGGGTCAGGGGCTGGGCGACGGCCGGGCCGTTCCGGGCAACGGGCGCAGGTGCCGTCCGCCGCTGACAGGACAGGCGGACGGGCTCCGGGCCTCCGCCGAACGTATCATGGGCGGGCAGCCGCCCGCCGCGCCGGCTCCTGCCGCCTGCTTCTGCGGGCAGGGGCAGAACGGCTCGAAGGCGACAGGAAAGGACGGACATGAAGGGCGACGACAAGGTTATCGACTATCTCAACAAGGCGCTGCGGTCGGAGTTGACAGCCGTCAGCCAGTATTGGCTGCACTACCGCCTGCAGGAGGACTGGGGCTTCGGCGCGATCGCCGACAAATCCCGCGCCGAGAGCATCGAGGAGATGCACCACGCCGACCGGCTGATCGCCCGGATCATCTTCCTCGAGGGGCATCCGAACCTGCAGGCGCTCGACCCGCTGCGGATCGGCCAGACCCTCAAGGAGACGCTCGAAGCCGACCTCGCCGCCGAACATGACGCGCGCACCCTCTATATCGAGGCGCGGGATCATTGCGAAAGCGTGCGCGACTATGTCTCGAAGGACCTGTTCGAGTCGCTGATCGCGGACGAAGAGGGCCATATCGACTTCCTCGAGACGCAGCTCGAGCTGATGGAGAGCATCGGCGTGCAGAATTACGGGATGCTCAACGCGAAGTCGGCCGACAAGGCCGAGAGCGGCGACCACTGACCGACGGCCGGCCGCCGCGAGCGACGCGGCGGCCGGGAGCCCCTTCCGTCGGACCGTCCGGCGCGGCGGCGCTGAGATCGCAGGCGTGGGACAGGGTCTCTGCTCCACGGTCGCGGCCCGCTAGCCCTCGGGACAGCCGTCCAGAGGCCGCTGGCGGCCCTCTGGCCGGGAGGCGTATCCGTCCAGACCCAATCCCCTGTCCGACATGCCGACGACGTCGTGCGTCTCCGGCGCCCTGCCCGCCCTCGCGGCGGAACGGCCGGGAAATGCGGTGCGCGGATCAGGCCGCAGGCTGGGGTTCCTTGCGGCCGTTCGGCCGCGGCTCCGGTTCCTCCGGTCCTTCTCCCCTGATGGAATGCCACGACGTCCCGCGCGCCTGACGCGGCGGTCGGCGCGCCCTTGCATCGCTGCCCGAAAAGCAGGCAGCGGCTTCGAACCGACCCGCGGCCTCCTGTCCGTTTCGACCGTTGCCTCCTCGCGTCGCTTGCCGAAGCGCGGCCGCGGGAGCACTGTCGCCGAGCGTATCGCAGGACCGCGGAAGCGCGGGACGGCACGAGGGAGACTGACGACGTGACCGGCCCGCGGGACGTTTCGTCCCGAATGTCGGATCCGGAGTGCCTGCCTCCACCGCCCTGACGCGTGCCGCCGGATGACCCTGCACCCAGGGGTTCTTTCAGGCATGACCAGATCGGAACTGTCCCGCCTTGCCGTCGTCGTCAGCGGCTCCGTCCCTCCGGACACCCGGACCCGGATCGACCGGGGCGATAATCCCCGGCTCGACTTCACCCACCTTCAGAGCCTCGGCGCCACGATCTTCACCCGGGATTCGGCGCCCGAGGGCCGGGCCTTCCTCCGCCGCACGCTGGGCGACCGCTTCGCCCCGGCCGAAGCGGTGGCCGAGGCGGCCGACCGGTTCGACGCGATCTTCTGCGTGGCCGAGGACATCGGCGTGCCGGTGGCGCTGGCCCTGCGGCTCCGCGGCAAGCGGACCCGGCTGCTCGTGGGGGTGCACGGACACTACCTCATCAACCGCAAGTTCCGGCTCTGGGCGCTCGCCGCGCGCTACGATGCGGCCACCCGCTTCCTGCCGCTGTCCGAGCCGATCCGGGCGCGGCTGATCGCCGAGTTCGGCCTGCCGGCCAGCCGCTGCCACACGCTCTGCGTGCCGATCGACACCCGCTTCTTCGCGCCCGAGCCCGAGCCCGAGGCCGATCCGCCGATGATCCTGAGCGCGGGTGCCGCACAGCGCGATTATCCCACGCTCATCGCGGTGATGAAGGACGTGCCGGCGCGCTTCCGCATCGCCTCCGGGTCGAGCTGGATCGGCGAGGCCACGAAGCTCGCCGTGCCCGAGACCTGCACGATGGGCAGTGCGGGCTCGATGCCGGCGCTGCGCGCGCTCTATGCCGCCGCCGCCATGGTGGTGCTGCCGCTGCAGGATGTGGTTCATGCCAGCGGCTATGCGGTGGCGATGGAGGCCATGGCCATGGGCAAGGCCCTGATCGTGACGCGCACCGGGGCTCCGGCCGATTTCTTCCGCGACGGCGAGACCTGCCTGCTCGTGCCGCCGGGCGACCCGGCCGCGCTGCGCTCGGCGATCCTGCGTCTGCTCGAAAATGCCGACCTCCGCGCGCGGCTGGGCCGTGCAGCGCGGCATCTGATGGAGGAGCGCTACGGAATGGAGCGCTACACCGCCGATCTCGCGCGGCTTCTGACGGATGTAAGCCGCCCGCCGGCGCAGGCACAGGGCCCGGGCCACTGGGTCCGGCGGCCCCGGGGCGGCTGAGGCCCCCTAGCTTGCCGTCCGGCTGGCCTGCGCTCCGCGCCGGTCGGCTTCGGCGTAGAACTTGCGCTTTTCCTCATACATGTGCCGGTCGGCCCGCTTGATCGTGGCCTCCATCGTCTCGTTGGGCTGGCTCGTCGCATGGCCGATCGAGACCGAGAGCGGGGCCATGAAATGGAAGCGGTTGTTCACCGTGAGGAGCCGCTTGATCGTGTCGACCATCGCCTGCGCCATCGCCTCGCTCGACCGCGGCATGACCACCGCGAATTCGTCGCCCCCGATGCGGGCGGGATGGTTCGTCTCGGCCGCCGCCTCCTTCAGCACTTCGCCCAGCCGCCGGAGCAGCTGGTCGCCCGCGTCATGGCCGAGCGCGTCGTTCACGCCCTTCAGTCCGTTCAGATCCAGCATCACGATGGAGACCGGCCGCACCCCCTGCCGCTCGAGCCGGTTCAGCTCGTCGATGTAGAAGGCCCGGTTGTTCACCCCCGTCAGCACATCGTGCTTGCCGAGATAGGCGAGGTAGGCCTCGGCCTTCTTGCGGGCCGTGATGTCGGTCAGCGCCACCTGAACCAGCGACCAGTCGTGCTCGTGCCCGGGCAGAACGGCGAAATGCATGATGACCGCCCGTTCGCTGCCGTCGAGCGCGTAATTCACCACCTCGCGGCTGTGGTAATAGTGATGGTTCCAGAGCTCGATCAGCTGCTCGCGGAAATGCGGCTCCATGCTGTCGCGGAAGATGTCGCGCAGATGGCTGAGAAGCGTGCGCTTGTCGGGGGCGCAGAACATGTCGAGCGTGGCCTGGTTCACGTCGATCACCCGGATCTCGCCCATGCATTGCCGGACGAACTCGGGGTGGACGTCGGTGAAGACCCGCAGATCCACGATCCCGCGCGCGCGCAGATTTTCGAGAAGCTGGCGGATCTGGCTGAAATCCTCGACCCAGAGCGAGGTCGGCGAATATTCGAAGATGCCCTCGGCGTAGCGCCGGCTCGCGCGTTCGAGCCTGCGCGCCTCTTCGCGGGCGGTCACATCCTCGCAGGTCAGGAGGATCCGATCGAGGCTCTGTTCGGATCCGGGCAGCACCGCCCCGCGCAGCTGGATGTCGAGCCGGCGCCCGCCCAGTGTATAGTTGACCGCGAGGCTGGAGAAGGTCTGCTCGCCCGCCCAGAGCTGCGACAGCTCGTTCACATGGCTCTGGAGCATGTCGTCGCGAAAGACCCGTTCGAGGTTCTCCGTCAGATGGGCGAGATCGCGCGCCTCGTAGAGGGCGAGCGTGCGGGCATTCACCCTGAGAACCTTGATGCTCCGCGAACAGGCGGCGACACGCGACAGGTCGGCCTCGAGGAAGGCCCGGATGTCGGTCACGCCCTCGGCGCGCCACTGGTCGAACAGGGCCCGGACGCCGCTGAAATCCTCGATCCACATCGAGATCGGGGCGAGATCGAAGGCAGCCTCTTCGATCGGCCTCGTCGTAGCGGTCATGCCATGCGCCTCTTGAGGGATTCTTGAACCGACAATCGCGACTCATACACGGGAGCGAGGAGAGCCCGCAAATGGAACCTCGCTGCCTGCGCGGCACGGCGCGCGGGGCCGGCGTCGCCTGAGGAAAGCAACGCCTGCTGCACCATCTGCAGGTTTTTTCGGCGCCGGGAGAAGCCGCCGGCCGCGGTGCGCAAGCGACCCGGTTATGGCCGGAGCCCCCGGTTGCAGAGCCTCGCCCGCAGTGGCGAGGAGCCCGCGGGCCTTGCGTCCCGGGCAGGAGCTGGCAGGTCCCGGGCTGCGACAGCCCCGCACGGGAGTGCCGCGGCGGCGCCATCGGCGGTTGCCGCGCAGGCACCGGCCCGCCATTGTATCCCTGCCTCCCTCTTACGGACCTTCCATGCCCGATGCCCATCCCCCGCCCAGCCCGTCCAAGGACCGCTCCTTCGCAGCGCGCGTCCAGACCGGCGCTCTCGTCATCATCGCCTTCGCCGTGGTGCTGGCCCTGCTCGTGCAGGCGCAGTTCATCCTGATCTCCCTCGCCGTCTCGGTGATCCTCTTCAGCCTGACCTCGGACGCCATCGCGCTCGTCGCGCGCGTCCGCTTCGGGCCGGTCAAGATCCCGAACTGGCTGGCGAGCAGCCTCGCGCTGCTCCTGCTGGCCATCGTGCTTCTGTCGCTGGCCGCGGTGATCGTCTCGCAGGTCAACACGGTGCTCCTGACGGCGCTCAGCTACAGCGAGCAGGCCCCGGCCGCCGTGGCCGCGATCTTCTCCTGGCTCGGCAAGGACGCCGAGGAGGCGGTGCTCTCCTCGCTCCGGGCCGTCGAGATCTCGGGCTATCTGCGCACCCTCGCCGCTCAGGCGGGCACGCTGATGCAGGCCACGGTGCTCGTCATCCTGTTCGTGGGCTTCCTCTTCGCCGAGCGGGTCTGGTTCCCCGTCAAGCTTCTGAACCTGTTCGGCAACCCCGACCGCGCCCGCCGGGTCGAGGAGATCGTGAGCTCGATCATGCACCGGGTGAACCGGTACCTGCTGGTCAAGACGCTGGTCTCGGCGATCACCGGCCTGCTCGTCTGGGGCGTGGCGATGGCCTTCGGGCTGGATCTTGCAGCGCCGCTGGGGATGCTCACCTTCATCCTGAACTTCATCCCGAGCCTCGGCTCGATCGTGGCCACGCTTCTCATCGTGCTGGTGACCTTCGTCCAGACGGTCGATGTGAGCACGGCGCTGTCGGTTCTGGCGCTGGTGGGCGTGATCCAGTTCATCTGCGGCAACATCCTCGACCCGATGCTGATGGGCCGTGCGCTGCAGCTCTCGTCCTTCGGGATCATCATCAGCCTCGCCTTCTGGGGCGCGATCTGGGGGATCCCGGGGATGTTTCTCTCGGTGCCGATCATGGTCGGGCTGATGATCGTCTGCGCCGAGACCGAGGCGCTGCGGCCCATCGCGGTGCTTCTGTCGCGCGAGGGGCTGGCCGCGCCCATGCATCCCGAACGCCCGGCCGCCCCGCCCCGGGCCGAGCCCGAGACAGAGACAGTGGCCTCGCGGCGGGTGGGCCTGTGAGCCCGCCCCTCAGGCGGCCCGCGAAGAGGGTGTGTCGACCCGGCCCGCCATGACCGGGGCGAGCCAGCGCTCGACCTCGGCCAGTTCCATGCCCTTGCGACGGGCATAATCCTCGGCCTGATCGCGCTCGACCCGCGCGAGGCCGAAGTAATAGGCGTCGGGATGGCCGATATAGAGGCCAGAGACCGACGAGCCCGGCCACATGGCCATGCTCTCGGTCAGTTCCACCCCCGTGGCCGCGGTCGCGTCGAGCAGGCGGAAGAGCGTGACCTTCTCGGTATGGTCGGGCTGGGCCGGGTAGCCCGGCGCGGGCCGGATGCCGCGGTAGGGCTCGGCATGAAGCGCATCGGGCGTGAAGGACTCGTCAGGGGCGTAGCCCCAGAGCTCGCGGCGCACCCTCTCGTGCAGCCTCTCGGCCATGGCCTCGGCGAAGCGGTCGGCCAGCGCCTTGACCATGATGGCGGAGTAATTGTCGTTCGCCCGGTCGAACCGCTCGGCGATGGAGGCCTCCTCGGGGCCGGCCGTCACCACGAACCCGCCGACCCAGTCGGGCCCCGCGCCTTCGGGCGCCACGAAATCCGACAGGGCGAGATTGGGCCGCCCTTCGCGCTTCGTGACCTGCTGGCGGAGGGTGAAGAAGGTGGCGAGCTCGGCCTGCCGCGTCTCGTCGGCATAGAGGCGGATGTCGTCGCCCACCGCATTGGCGGGCCAGAAGCCCACCACCGCACGCGGCGTGAACCAGCGTTCCGCCACGATGCGCGCGAGCATCTCCTGCGCATCGGCAAAGAGCGCGCGGGCGGCCTCGCCCTGCGCCGGATCCTCGAGGATGCGCGGATAGACCCCCTTCAACTCCCAGGTCTGGAAGAACATCGTCCAGTCGATGTAGCGCGCGATCTCGGCCAGATCCCAGCCGTCGACGGTCCGGCTGCCGGTGAAGCTCGGCCGCACCGGCCGGTGCGCGGCCCAGTCGAGCTTCAGCGCATTGGCCCGCGCCGCCGCCAGCGGCAGGCGCTGCTTGGCGCGTTCCGACCGGGCGTGGCGCTCGGCCACCTCGGCATAGTCGGCGCGCAGCCCCTCGACATAGGCGCCCTTGCGCTCGGCGCTCAGAAGCTGGCCCACCACCCCCACCGCGCGGCTTGCATCGGTGACATAGACCGCGGGGCCCCTGCAATAGGAGGGGGCGATCTTCACCGCCGTATGCACCTTCGAGGTAGTGGCCCCGCCGATCAGCAGCGGGATGTCGAACCCTTCCCGTTCCATCTCGGCCGCCACCGTCACCATCTCGTCGAGCGAGGGCGTGATGAGGCCCGAGAGGCCGATCGCATCCACCTTCTCGGCCCGCGCCACCTCGAGGATCTTCGCCGGCGGCACCATCACGCCCAGATCGATGATCTCGTAATTGTTGCAGGCGAGAACCACGCCCACGATGTTCTTGCCGATGTCATGCACATCGCCCTTCACCGTGGCCATCAGCACCTTGCCCGCCGCCTCGCGGCCCTCGCCGCCGCCGAGACGTTTCTCCTCCTCCATGTAGGGCAGGAGCACGGCCACGGCCTGCTTCATCACCCGGGCCGACTTCACCACCTGCGGCAGGAACATCTTTCCCGCGCCGAAGAGGTCGCCCACCACGTTCATCCCCGCCATCAGCGGGCCCTCGATCACATGGAGCGGCCGCTCGGCCGCCTGCCGGGCCTCTTCGGTGTCGGCCTCGATGAATTCGGTGATGCCGTTGACCAGCGCATGTTCGAGCCGCTTCTCGACCGGCCAGCCGCGCCAGGCCAGATCGCGCGTCTTCTCCTCGCGCGCGCCGCCCCGGAACCGCTCGGCCAGAGCCAAGAGCCGCTCGGTCGCGGTGCCGCCCTGCTTCGGCTTGCGGTTCAGCACCACATCCTCGCAGGCCTCGCGCAGGTCGGGATCGATCTGGTCGTAGACCGCAAGCTGGCCCGCATTCACGATCCCCATGTCCATCCCGGCCCGGATCGCATGGTAGAGGAAGACCGCATGCATCGCCTCGCGCACGGGCTCGTTGCCGCGGAAGCTGAAGGAGAGGTTCGACACGCCGCCCGAGACATGGGCATGGGGCAGGTTCGCCCGGATCCAGCGCGCGGCCTCGATGAAGTCGACGCCGTAATTGTCGTGCTCCTCGATGCCCGTGGCCACGGCGAAGACGTTCGGGTCGAAGATGATGTCCTCGGGCGGGAAGCCCACCTCCTCGACGAGGATGCGGTAGGCCCGGGCGCAGATCGTGGTCTTGCGGGCGAAACTGTCGGCCTGCCCCTCCTCGTCGAAGGCCATGACCACGACCGCGGCCCCGTAGGCGAGGCAGAGGCCCGCCTGCCGCCGGAACGACTCCTCGCCCTCCTTCAGGCTGATCGAATTGACCACGGGCTTGCCCTGCACGCATTTCAGTCCGGCCTCGATCACCTCCCATTTCGAGCTGTCGATCATCAGCGGCACCCGCGCGATGTCGGGCTCGGACGCGATCAGGTTGAGGAATTCGACCATGGCGGCCTTCGAGTCGATCAGCCCCTCGTCCATGTTCACGTCGAGGATCTGCGCGCCGTTCTGCACCTGATCGCGCGCGACCTCGAGCGCCGCCGCATAGTCGCGGTTGGTGATGAGCTTGCGGAAGCGAGCGGAGCCCGTGACGTTCGTCCGCTCGCCCACGTTGACGAAGGGGATGTCGGGCGTGAGGACGAAGGGCTCGAGGCCCGAGAGACGAAGGTAACGGGTCATACGAGGGTCCTTGGCGGAAGATCGGCCACCGCGCAGGCGATGGCGCGGACATGGTCGGGCGTGGTGCCGCAGCAGCCGCCCACGACATTGACGAGCCCTTCGCGGGCGAAGCGGGCGACCTGCGCCGCCGTCTCGTCCGGGCCCTCGTCATACTGGCCGAAGGCGTTGGGCAGGCCCGCGTTCGGATAGGCGCAGATCGCGGCATCGGCCACACCCGCAAGCTCGGCCAGATGGGGCCGCATGGCCGCGGCTCCGAGCGCACAGTTCAGCCCCACCGTGAAGGGCCGCGCATGGCGCACCGAATGCCAGAAGGCGGTCGGCGTCTGGCCCGAGAGCGTGCGGCCCGACGCGTCGGTGATCGTGCCCGAGATCATCAGCGGCAGCCGGCGGCCGGCCTCGGCGAAGGCCTCGAAACAGGCGAAGATCGCGGCCTTCGCATTCAGCGTGTCGAAGATCGTCTCGATCAGGATGAGATCCGCGCCGCCCGCGATCAGCGCCCGCACCTGCGTGCCGTAGGCCATGCGCAGATCGTCGAAGCTCACAGCGCGGTAGCCCGGATCGTTGACGTCGGGGCTGATCGAGGCGGTGCGGTTGGTGGGCCCCACCGCGCCCGCCACGAAGCGCGGCCGCCCGTCGAGCGCCGTCGCCCGATCGAGCGCGCGCCGCACGATCCGCGCCCCCTCGCGGTTCAGATCCTCGACCGCGCTCTCCATCCCGTAATCGGCCTGCGCGATGGTGGTGGCCGAGAAGGTGTTGGTCTCGACAATGTCGGCACCCGCCATGGCATAGCGGAAATGGATCTCCTCGATGGCCTGCGGCTGGGTCAGGATCAGGAGGTCGTTGTTGCCCTTCTGCGGCCGCTCGGCGTGGTGGCGGCAGCCGCAGCCGGCATAATCCTCCTCGCTCAGCCCGAGCGCCTGGATCTGGGTGCCCATCGCCCCGTCGAGGATCAGGATGCGTTGGCGCACGAGGGCCTCGAGAGCCGGAACGGCGCGGGAGGGCGGAAGGGAAAAGGTCAGCATGGAGTCCGGTCGGATCAGGAGGAGAAGCGGAGACCATAGCGGGAAGGGCTTCATCGATCACTCTCATATCCCGCACTATCATCATGAAGGTGTTTCATGATTTTCCATCGCCCACATCGCGACCCGACCTCTGCGCCTTCCATGAGAAGGTGCACCTGCACTCCCTGCCCCCCACGGACCGGCAGGATGAACGCCAACTCCTGCTCTGCCATGGCGGAACCGGCGCGCGGGGCCGCTGCAGGCTTGCTTCGCCCTGAAGGTGACTTTACCAAGACGAGCAGTCCTCCCCGCGGCCCTTTTGCACGCGGGGACACCGGGAGATCTGTCAGATGCCGTCACCGCGCGCCGCCTTCCCTCTCCAGCCGAAGGCGCAGGCCGCTGCCCTGCTGGCCGCAGGCCTGATCCTCGCCGCCTGCGGCGGCGGGGGCGGCGGCGGCGGATCGGACCCTGTCGAGCCGGGCTTCACCGGGCGCGAGGTCAAGACCGAGGGCATCAAGTCCTACACGACCGATCACAACGGCTTCACCCGTGCGCGGATCGATCTGGCCTCGACCCCGGCCGACCGCGACGCGCTGGCGGGCTTCGACAACGGCGGGTCGCCCGCGGGCTATGCGCGTCTCATCAAGGACGCCGAGAACAGCTTCCCCGACAAGACCTTCGTCGAGGTCATCGCGGAGGTCGCGCCTCTGACGGGCAGCGGCGAGAAGGTCGTCAAGGTGCTGCGCCTGACCGCGGATCAGGCGCCCTTCGACAATGTGGACAGCAGCGGGAACGCCATCGGCAGCGGCAAATACTACTTCCGGGGCACGGGCGACTTCCGTGTCTATGCGAGCGTCGACGGCGGCGCGGTGCGGACCGGGCGCGGCGACCTCGAGAACCTCGTCATCGACTTCGACCGGGGCACCGCGGCGATCAACCTGCGGACCGGGCAGGAGGGCGCCTCCGAGATCGAGACCCAGATCAAGGCCGACAACCTGACCTTCAACGTCCTGACCGGCGAGTTCGGGGGTGCGATCACCCAGACGGCGCGGGTGGGTGGCGAGACGCTCTCTGCCCAGGGCTTCCTGCGCGGCAGCATCAGCGGCAACGAGACGAGCCTGCGGCAGCACGACGAGAAGATGACCACCTCGGGCGTCTATCACGCCACCGGCAAGCGCCTGACCTCGCAGGGCATCTTCTGGGGGAGCCATCCCAACGTCGACAAATGAGGGCTGCGGCGCTGGCCGCGCTCGTAGCCGCCCTGCCGGCCGCGGTCGCGGCGCAGAGCTACGAGCTCGGCCGCAGCGGCGATCTGGTGGTCTCGGAGCGGCTGAGGATCTTCGCCCAGGGGCGCGCCTTCGCCGCCGAGGCGAGCCCCTGGAGCCGCACCCTGGCGCTCAAGTCGGACCTGATTGCGCAGGGCTTCTTCCATGAGGGCCCGGCCCCGGACTGGATCCTGACCGAGGTCACCGCCCGGCCCACCCTCGGCTGGTCGCCCAACCTGAACGGCGGCGTGGGCCAGCGGAGGATCGATTTCGCCGGCGGCTGGCTGGAAGTCGATCCCGCCTATGTCGCGAAATCCGGCCCGACCGTGGGGATCGCCGTCGAGGGCGAGGCGCGCCTCGCCTGGGGGCTGGGGCGCTTCCTCGAGGTCGAGGCGGACGGCGCGATCTCGCGCGCCCGCGAGAGCGGCTACGAGCGGCGCGACCGGACGCTCGGCCTCTGCAGCCGCAACCATCTGGCCGGCTGGAGCTTCCTCGACCTCTGCCTGCGCGAGGCGAAGAGCAGCCGCAGCCTGAGCGATTTCGAACAGCGCGAAACTTCGGTCCAGCTCGCGCAGCTCTTCGCGGTGCCCGGCAGCTATCACGAGATCCGCCTCGAACTGGGCGAGCGGCGGCGGCCCGAGTTCGACCAGCCCTATGCCGGGCTGGAATTGCATTCGGTCTGGTCGGGTCTCGCCACCCGCGTGGGGCTGGCCCTCGGCCGCCCGGTGCCGGGCCGCAGCGTCGAGCGGGTGAGCGCCTTTACCGAGGCCCGCTGGCGCATGGGCGGTGCCGCCACCGGCGCCGCGGTCTGGCATTCGGAAGCCTCGGGCGGGCAGCTCTTCGGGATCGCGCAGGAAGACCGTTCCACCGGGATCGCGCTCTTCCGCCAGCTCACGCCCCGGCTCGATGTCACCGTGAGCTACGAGCGCACGGACTCCACCGTAGCCCTCTTCCGCAGCGACCAGATCGGGCTCGATCTCACCTGGCAGATCGACCTGCGCTGAGGCCGGGGCTGGCACGGGGACCGGGAGGGCCGGGAGACCGCCATCCCGAGGCCCGAGTGAGGAAAGGGCTGGTCATCTGCCGGGACCGGACTATCTGGAACCTGCAATGCCGGCGCCCAGGAACGGAGGCGCTTGGCGGAGGCCGCGGGAGACGGAATGTCCGGGCATCTGAGGCGCCAGCGCTGATCATGATGACAGGCCGGACTGCCTTTCGCGGCATGACAGGGGCGGATGCGGACCATCCCTGCCATGGCTCGCAGCCCATCCCCCCGCATCGGGCCGGCCCTCGCGCGGCGGTCCGGCAGATTCGGCCGGCAGGTCCGGGTCCTTCGGAGACATCAAGGAGACCAGAATGAAGAAACGCACTTCGGCGCAGGCCCTGCTCGACCACTATCTGACCGCGCCGGTCGAGCGTGCGGGCCCTCCCGGAGCCGGGCGCCGTCTTTCCCCCAAGGAACAGGCCGCCGAACGCACGACCGAGGCGGCGCGGAGGCAGATCGAGGCCGATACCGAGGAGCGCGCGGCCAAGTCCCGCCGCCTCGCCGCGGCCCGCCTCGGCAAGGACGCCCCCGGCCGAGACGGCTGAGCGGCTGCCGGTCCCGGGTGCCGCGCAGGCACCCGAGCCGCGCTGACCGGGCGCCCGGAAGCCCGCCCCGGAGCAAACCGGCGAGACGCACGGCCGCGATCGCTTCCCGGCCATCACTCCCGGGTCTGAAGCCCGCACCCCTGCCGCCCTGACCGGACACCCGGAAGTCCGAGCCTCCGCCAAGCGGGAAGACCTCTGGCTGTAACGGCCAAAGGTCTACCGACGCACGAGAAATCGACCGCGCAGCGCCGGCAGGCGCAGGACCGGCTGCTGGCGGCCAATCCGCCTCTGGCGGCGCGCACCTCGGGCCGCGGCCCGGACGGCGATGACGTCTGCATCCGCTTCCGGACCAATGCCAATACCGAGGTCCGCCCGAGCAACGTCGCCCTGCTTTACTGCATCAAGTTCTGAGGTCCGCCATGAAGGTCATGCAACTGAACGAGACCGGCCACTTCGTCGGGATCGAGGAGGCCGACGAGAGCCCGCTCGAGCGCGGCGTCTTCCTGATCCCCGCAGGCTGCATCGAGGCGCCGGATCCCGATCCGCCGGCAGGCTCGCGCGCCCGCTGGACCGGGGCCGGATGGGTCTATGAGCCGCTGCCCGTCGGCGTGTAGGACGGGGCGGAGGCCCCCGCGCCCGACCCCGATCCCGGCCCCGAGGAGATCCTCGCCGGCGTGGCCCGGGCGGTGCAGGCTCATCTAGATGCCGCCGCCCGGCCTGGATCGATCCCGAGCTGAACACCGAGGCCACGATGAAGGCCGGGAAGCTCTTTCTCGACTTCGACATCGAGCCGCCCGCGCCGCTGGAGCACCTGACGCTCCAGGCGCATCGCAACGGCGACTATTACGAAGAGCTCGTGCTCTCGGTCACCGGCAACCGGTAAGGAGACAAGGCATGGCCCTTCCGCGCACGATCAGGAACTTCAACGCCTTCGTCGACGGGGTGAGCTACTTCGGCATCGTCGACGAGGGCAAGCTGCCAGCGGTCAAGATCCAGACCGAGGCGCATCGCGGCGCCGGCATGGACGGCCCGATCGGCATCGACGTCGGCATGGAGGCGCTCGCTTCCAAGATGTCCTTCTCGGAATGGGTGCCCGCCATCGTCAAGAAGCTCGGCCGTCAGGAGCGCTTCGTGTTCCGCCCGGCGATGGCCAACCCGTCGGACTTCGGCGCCGTGCCGATCGTGGCCACCCTTTCGGGGCTGATCACGGTGAGCGAGCCGGGCGATCTGAAGCCCGGCACGCCCTCGAAGCTGAAGATCTCGATGGATGTGCGGAGCTACCGGCTGGAGATCGACGGCGAGTTGCTGCTCGACATCGACCTGCCGAACGCGAAGCGGGTGATCGGCGGCCAGGACCAGCTGGCAGAGATGCGCCGCGCCATGGGTATTTAAGGGGGCCTAAAACCATGTCCAAAACCACTCTTCTCCAGCCGCTGAAGCGAGCCTCGGGCGACATCGCGAGCGTCACGGTGCGCAAGCCTGACGTCGGCAGTCTGCGCGGCCTGAAGCTCACCGACATCCTGCAGATGGACGTGACCGCGCTCAGCCGGCTGCTGCCGCGCATCACCGAGCCCGCGCTTCTGCCCGACGAGGTGGCAGCGCTCGATCCGGCCGACTTCCTCGGCCTCTCCGCGGCGGTCGTGGGTTTTTTTGCGACGGCGGAGATGGTGGCCACGGCGGAGGCGGATCTTCTCCGCCACTAGAGCTGCCGGACGATCCCGAGGAAGCGATGGCCGACATTGCCGCCGTCTTCCACTGGCCGCCCCAGAGCATGGACCCGATGAGCCCGGAGGAGCTCGCCCGCTGGTGGGCGAAGGCCCGGGCTCGGTCGGCACCCCCCGACATGAGCGAAGGCTGACCGATCGCGATGGCCGACCTGAACATCCAGCTCATCCTGCGCCTCGTCGACCGCGCAACGGCCCCGGCCCGCGCGGCGATGCGGGCCGTCGAGCGGCTGGGCGGCGAGGGCATGATGCGCCAGGCGGCGACGGTCGGGCGCGGCGCGGCTCTGATGGGCGAGGGCCTCGGCTCGGTCACCGGGGCGGCGCTCCGAGGGGGCGCGGTGCTCGCGGGCTATGCCGGGACCGTCTCGCTGATCGCCGGGGCCTTCCTGCGCCCGGCGGCCGAGTTCGAGCGCTTCCGGGTGCAGCTGACCAATCTCGAAGGCTCGGCCGAGGGCGCCGACCGCGCCCTGCGCTGGATCGAGGACTTCGCCACCCGGACGCCCCTGCAGCTGAATGACACGGTTGCGGCCTATGCCCGGCTGAAGGCCTTCGGGCTCGAC
Source organism: Cereibacter sphaeroides 2.4.1 (assembly GCF_000012905.2). Classification (NCBI taxonomy): domain Bacteria; kingdom Pseudomonadati; phylum Pseudomonadota; class Alphaproteobacteria; order Rhodobacterales; family Paracoccaceae; genus Cereibacter; species Cereibacter sphaeroides. The sequence continues at coordinate 420,054 of NC_007494.2, forward strand.
CCGACGAAGGGCGCGATGCAGGCGCTCGTCGACACGATGGCCGCGACCGGCGGCGGGGCCGAGCAGCTCGACGGGCTGGTGCTGGCGCTGGGGCAGGCCTGGACCAAGGGCAAACTGCAGGGCGAGGAGGCGCTGCAGATGCTGGAGCGCGGCGTGCCGGTCTGGGATCTCCTCGGCGCGAAGATGGGCAAGACTGCGGCCGAGCTGCAGGAGATGGCCTCGAAGGGTCAGCTCGGCCGGAAGGAGATCGAACTGCTGATCGAGGCCATGGCCGAGAAGAACAAGGGCGCCTCGGAGGGGATGGCCAAGACCTGGGACGGGATCCTGTCGAACGTGCTCGACCATTGGGGCCGCTTCCAGCGGATGGTCATGGCCTCCGGGGTGTTCGACTTCCTGAAGGGCCGGCTGCAGGAGATCCTCGGCACGCTGAACGCCATGGCCGAGGACGGCCGGTTGCAGCTCTGGGCCGACGAGGTCGCCCGGGTGATCCTCAGGACGCTCGAGGCCATGTGGGCCTTCGCCGGTCAGGCGGTCGCGGCCTGGAACCTTCTGGTGCCGGTCGTCGCCCAGGCGGCAGACCTGCTCGGCGGCTGGGACCGGCTGGCCTGGTTCGCGGCCTCGCTGCTGATGGGGCGGATCGTCCTGAGCCTGATCGGCGGCTTCCTGACCTTCGGCCGCGGCCTGCTGCTGGTGGGATCCGGCCTCGCCGGGATGGCCGGCCATGCGGTGGCGGCGGCTGCGATCCTCGCCCGGCTCGGGCTGCTGATGCGGGGAGTGCTGGCGGCCGGCTTCCGGCTGCTGCGCGCCGGCGCGATCATGGCCGGCACCGCCATCCAGTGGCTCGGCCGGGCGCTGCTTCTTGCCGGGCGGGCGATGATCTGGACGGCGACGGCGGCGGCCCGGCTGTTCCTGGTCTCGCTGCACGGCATCGCCCGGGCGGCGATCGGCGTGGCCTCGCTCGCGCTCCGGAGCCTCGTGACGGCCTCGCAGCTCGTCGGCCGGACCCTGCTCGTGGTGGGCCGGGCGGCGCTGGCCAACCCGATCCTGCTGGTGATCGCCGCGATCGCCGGCGCGGCTTACGTGATCTACCGGAACTGGGACGGGGTCGTCGCCTACTTCCAGGGCAAGATCGACCGGGTGCGGGCGGCCTTCGACCAGGGGCTCTTGAACGGCGTGCTGGCCTCGCTGGCCGCGTTCAACCCGTTCGTGCTGATGATGGACGCGGCGGAGGGGCTGCTCCGCTATCTCACCGGCTGGGACTTCGCCGACGTCACGGCCGCGCTGACCGCCGCCTTCGACATCGACCTGTTCCAGTTGGGCGTCGACATGATCCTGTCGCTCTGGGAGGGGATCAAGTCCGTCATGGGCCAGCTGACCGCCTATGTGCAGGAACAGCTCTCGGGCCTGATCCCCGAGATGCCGGCCTGGCTGAAGGGCATCGGCGGCGGCGAGGGTGGCCAAGGTGGTGGCGGCGAAGGTTCCGACCGCCCGGCGCGGGGTGCGGTGGCCGGTCCGGCGGCGGTGGCGCCGAAGCCCTGGGCCGCAATGACGGCCGGGCAGCGCGCGCTCGGCGGGCCGGTGCGGGCGGGCCAGATCTACCGCTGGCAGGAACAGGGGCAGGAACTCTTCGTGCCCCGCACCGATGGCGAGGTGATCTCGAACCGCCAGCTCCGCGCTCTGGAGGCCATGGCTGCGGCGCCGGCGCAGATCCGGGTGGTGGCGGGCGGTGGCCGGGCCGGCGGGTCGGCCCCGGCGGCGGCTCGGGCACCCCGGCTCGAGATCGGCGGCATCACGATCCACGCGGCCCCCGGCATGAGCCCGGCCGATGTGGCCCGTGCGGTTCGGCGCGAGCTGCAGGCGGTTGCCCGCGAGCGCGGCCTCGCGCTCCACGACGGGGGCGAGCATGATTGATCTCGGCGCCAGCCTCGTGATGATGGCGCTCGGCAGCTTCCGCTTCGGCGTGAACCGGGCGGGCTACCAGAGCTTCAGCCGATCGGCATCGTGGCGCTGGGAGGCGCAGGACCGGCTCGGCCGGGCGCCGGCGCTGCAGTATCTCGGGCCGGGCAGCGACGAGATCACCCTCGAGGGCGTGATCTATCCGCACTTCCGCGGCGGCCTGCGCCAGGTCGAGCTGATGCGGCTGGTGGCCGGCACCGGCCAGCCGATGGTCCTCGTCGACGGGCTCGGCTGGGTCTGGGAGCGCTGGGTGATCGCCACGGTCGAGGAGCGGAAGAGCCTGTTCCTCACTGACGGCGCGCCGCGGAAGATCGAGTTCACCCTCGGCCTCCGCGCCTACGGCAGCGACCGCGCATGAGCCGGATCTACCGCACCCTCGCCGGCGACATGCTGGATGCGATCTGCAAGGCCCGGCTCGGGTCCGAGCGGCATGTACCGGCGGTGCTGGCGGCCAATCCGCACCTGGCGGCGCTCGGCTCGGTCTATCCGGCCGGCGTGCTGATCACCCTGCCCGAGGTGGCCGAGCCGGTGGCCACCGGCCAGATCAGGCTCTGGGGCCGGACATGATCCCGGCCTTCCGGCTGACCGTCGATGGCGAGGACGCGACCGGTGCCGTGGCCGACCGGCTCCTGAGCCTCGTGATCACCGACGAGGACGGCACGAAGGCCGACCGGCTGGAGATCGAGCTCGACGACCGCGACGGCCGGCTGGCCTTTCCCGACACCGAGGCGCGGATCGAGGTGGCACTGGGGTTCGCCGGCCAGCCGCTGGCCGCGATGGGGGTCTTCGCCGTCGATGGCGTGGCGGGCAGCGGGCCGCGGCAGTCCCTGCGGATCACCGCCACCGCGGCCGACCTGAAGGGCGAGATCCGCAGCCCCCGCACCCGGGCCTGGCGCAACCGGAGCCTGCGCGACATCGTGGCGACCGTCGCGGCCGAGGCCGGCCTCAGGCCGGTGGTGGGCGAGAGCGTGGCGGGCACGGCCTGGGACTATCTCGCCCAGACGGCCGAGTCGAACCTGCACTTCCTGACCCGGATCGCGGCAACGCTCGACGCCACCGCCAAGCCCGCCGGCGGCGCGCTGGTGGTGCAGCGCCGCGGCGAGGGCCGGACCGCCGCCGGCGACCCGCTCACCCCGCCGGTCCTGCCGCCCTGGCGCCTCTCGGACTGGAGCTGGTCCTTCGAGGGCCGCAGCGTCTATCGCGCGGCCGAGGCGGAATGGACCGAGACCGGCAGCGGCATCACCCACCGGGTCCGGGTGGGCTCCGGCACGCCGCTGAAGAAGCTGCGCCACGCCTATCCGACCGAGGCCGAGGCGCTGCGGGCGGCCGAGGCGGTGCTGTCGGGCGCCGCCCGCGCGGCCATGACGCTCGAGGCCCGGCTCGCGGGCTTCGAGCCCGGCCTCCTCGGCGGCGCCTCGGTCACCGTGACCGGTCTGCGCCCCGAGCTGAACGGCGACTGGCATCTGGAAAGCGTCAGCCACCAGCTCGACCCGGGCGGCCTCGTGACCTCGTTCCGCGGCAGGAAGGGCACGGCATGACCGGCTGAGCGTCAACCGGGAGGCCAGAGGGTGTGCAACCACCCTCCGACATGGGGCATGATGGCGATCGATCCCCCACCGACCAGACAAGAATCATGGCCGCTCCCGCACCCTTGCGGGCACGCCGAAGAGACACGAACCAGATGAAGAGTCCACTCTCGCCCGTCACCCCGCTGCAGCCTGTGGCGCCCTGGATCGGCGGCAAGCGCAACCTCGCCCGCCGGATCTGCGCCATCCTCGACCGCAGCCCCTGCCTCACCTATGCCGAGCCCTTCGTCGGCATGGCCGGGATCTTCCTGCGCCGCAGCTCGCGCCCCCGGGCCGAGGTCATCAACGACCGCGGCCGCGACGTGGCGAACCTGTTCCGCATTCTGCAACGGCATTATCCGCAGTTCCTCGACACGCTGCGTTTCCAGCTGACCACGCGGGCCGAATTCGAGCGTCTGGGCGCCACCGATCCCGACACGCTGACCGACCTCGAACGGGCGGCGCGGTTCCTCTACCTCCAGCGCACCGCCTTCGGCGGCAAGGTGAGCGGGCGGAACTTCGGCGTCTCCTCGCATCGGCCTGGGCGGTTCAACCTCACCACGCTGGAGCCCATGCTCGAGGACCTGCACAGCCGCCTCGCCGGCGTGATCGTCGAATGCCTGGACTGGGCCGACTTCCTCGCCCGCTACGACCGGCCCGAGACGCTCTTCTATCTCGACCCGCCGTACTGGGGATCCGAGACCGACTACGGCCGCGGCCTGTTCCAGCGCGAGGACTTCGGGCTGATGGCCGAGCGGCTGGCCAAGTTGCAGGGCCGCTTCCTCCTCTCGATCAACGATGTGCCCCAGATCCGCGCGATCTTCGGCAGGTTCCGGATCACTGAGGTGACGACCACCTATTCGATCAGCGGCAGCGCGAAGGGCAATGGCACGGCGCGGCCGGAGCTGCTGGTCTCGAACTGGGACATCGGCGAAGAGGGCTGAGGAAGGTGCCGTGGGCGGAGCGATCCGCCCGCGGCGACCTTGGCAGGGTATGAGGCCCCGCGTCCGACGCCGCGACCCAAACCAGATCTCGTGCTCTTGGGGCAAGGTACCGATTACCGTACGCGGCGGGTTGTCACAATCGAGAGGAGGGCAGCCCTCAAGTGTTCTGCGCGCAGGTTGCGGCGCCATGACGCATCACCTGCCTTGCTCCTTGAGCAAGCCAGGTGATGCTGTCTTCTTTGATGGCGTGGCGCAAAACTGCCAAGGGCAACGAAGCGCCAACCCGGCATAGATCCCGCCGAACACGCTGCCCGATACCTGTGGAGGAATGAGTTCAATGTCTATCGAGCAAACGATCAAGGTTCTCTCTGAGCGGGTCAGGCAGCACAGCGCGAACATGATGACGGAAGAGGCAGTCAAGACAGCAGTCGTCCTGCCGTTTCTTCAGAGCCTCGGATACGACGTCTTCAACCCTTTCGAGGTTGTTCCGGAGTTCACGGCGGACGCGGTAGGAAAGAAAGGCGAGAAGGTCGATTACGCGATCAAGCTCGAGAACGAAATCCGCATCCTTGTCGAGTGCAAACCGATCAGCACGAACCTCGACAAGGTGCACCTCGCACAGCTCTTCCGCTACTTCACGGTCACCAGCGCGAAATTCGCCATCCTGACGAACGGCCGCTACTTCCACTTCCACACGGATCTCGACGAACCAAACAAGCTGGATAGCCGACCCTTCTTTACGTTCGATCTGGCCGAGCCGCACGCTCAGGTTCTGGCGGAGTTGAAGAAGTTCGAAAAAATCGGCTTTGACGTCGACACGATTCTCGCGAATGCAGAGCGGCTTAAATATACGTCAGCTATTAAGGCTCACATCCATCGGATCATGGAGGATCCGCCCGAGGAACTGATTCGCTTGGTAACCGCTCCGCTCCATGAAGGACGATATACGGCAGCCGTGATTGATCAGTTCCGCGGACTCTTGAAATCTGCGTTCAAAGAGATGATCCGCGAGGCAGTACATGAACGGCTTTCGTCGGCTCTCGCCAGTAACGAGCCGGTAGCCGAACCGTCTGAATTGGAACCTTCAGAACCAGACGTCGTCACGACGCAGGAGGAGATGGAGGGCTTCATGATGGTCAAGGCAATCGTCGCAGGTACGATCAAGCCAGGCCGCGTACATATGCGTGATCAGAAGAGCTACTGCGGGATCCTCGTTGACAACAACAACCGCCGTCCGCTGGCACGTCTCCACTTCAATCGTTCGGTCAAGTACATCGGGCTATTCGACGGTGAGCAAGAGGAACGCGTTCCGCTTACGTCCACGGATGACATCTATGCCTACGCTGAGCGCCTCCGAGTGACTGCCGCTCGATACGTCGAAATGTCCAGCACCTAGGCCTCAGTTTAGATTTTTTGTCTCGGGTCACGATCTGCGGCCAATCAAGGCTGCTGCCGATAGATCATTCGGCAGCAGCTCGACAAGGTCTTTCAACTCCCGGACGTGCCACAGACGGCATGGAACGGCCGGTTATAGTCCCCACAACGGACCCGGTGCCTGAAATTCTAGCGCCTCAGGGGGATGTTGGAGATCCGTACTCGCCGCCATGCGTCTTGCATCCCCTTCGCTTCCAGCTTTGAAGCCAAGGCCTCATATATTGGCCAAGGCGTCGCCGTTGGGCCGATAATGATTTCCTCGATCAATTCTGGCAGCGTCGCCCCTATCAAACCTTCTTCTGGAAAGTTCATCAGGGGAAGCTTGTAAACTCTTTGCGGCACGCCATTGATCGTTTCGATATCGTATCTTATTCGTGGAGAAGGCATCAGACTTGGCGAATGGATAACACGCCACTCCCGCTCCTCCCTGAATCCTGGATGCTTTAGAGATAGGATGGCGAAGTGCAATGCATTCGTGACGTACATGCGCACCTCTTCTCCGCCCAAAGAGCACAAGAAGGCGCGCTCCCGCTCCAGCCTTGAGACAAAACTCTCGAATTCTCCTTTGAACGAAGTTGGGCAGCAATAATGGACGGGACTGGTGAACGCCGTGTACGCCGTGCTTCTTGCAAAGAAAGGAGTAGTGCGAAACACGAAGGCAACGTTCGTGTTCCCGCCGTAGGCTCGCCACATAGAGAGGCGGCCGTACTGGTCTTCCTCTGTCGAACCGTTGCCGTGTTCACTGATCGAAACAAGATAACTTCCTATCGTCTGATGTACCGCAATATTCATTAAATCTTCAAGCAAGGTAGCAGAAAGACCCGCTTTTACATCTTCCAGAATGGTGTGAAGCCTGCCCCCTGCCACGCCGCCAATGACCGGATCCTGCAAAGCATGATTTACACAATCTTGGCCATGCTGGATCTCGGAGAAGTCGTTCATCACGACCGCGTTTCGCATCCAAACTTCTTCTTTTTCGATTATCTGAAGAGCCGCGTAAGCGCTTGTATAATGAGCAAAGCGCGCTCCTCTCGCTCGCAGATCGGCGGAGCGAGATCGCGCATGATGAAAGAATATCTGCTCAATCCTATCTTGCTCGTCATCATTGGTCACACTGAGCGTCACTCTTGCCTCCGGAGACGACATTCACCCGCCAAGCCTATACCGCCACTTCAGAGCCCGCTGGAACTCCGATTCTTCGGTCGTCAACCATATGGCGACGACGACTTGCAGCTACGGCACGACTGCAGGTTGCCAGCGCGGCTATGGGCGAAGATGCCAGCGCCGTCAGGTCGCGTTGAGATCAGAGTGTCGGGGGGCAGAACGAAGCTGCTCTGCTGCAGGTTCTCGTGTCCCGCACTGCAGGTCTTCGTGTCCCGCTACAACCGCTACAATTCGTTTTGTCCACAGAAGAGTTTGCACAGGCCCCTTTACAGTCTTCCGCTTTGCGAACACCATATCTAGTGAGGACGGAGGCAGGCAGCGCCGTCCCTTGCCGCGCACCCAGCTTCTTGTGGGTGATCCCCTGCAGGCGGTTCAATGATGAGGCCCGGGCACATGTCGCTCAGCGAGACCTATCTCTCTTCGGAGGAAATCCATCCGATCGACATCGTCGAGACGCTGGCCGAACATCACGCGTGGGAGTTCGACCGCATCACCGAGGACCAGATCGCGATGGCGGTCGAGGGCCAGTGGCGCACCTACTCGCTGACCCTCGCCTGGTCACCCGCAGACGAGATGCTGCGGCTCCTCTGCACCTTCGAGATGGAGCCGCCCACCCACCGGATGCCTGAGCTGCACGACCTGCTCAACCGCTGCAACGATCTGGTCTGGACCGGGGCCTTCACCTACTGGGGCGAGCAGAAGCTGATGTCCTGGCGCTACGGCCTGCTGCTGTCGGGCGGACAGAGCGTCAACGCCGAGCAGATCGGCCAGCTCATCGCCGAGGCCGTCACCGCGAGCGAGCGCTTCTATCCCGCCTTCCAGATGGTGGCCTGGGCCGAGAGCCCGCCGGCCGAGGCGATCAAGGTCGCCATTGCGGAGGCCTACGGCCGCGCCTAGTCTTTCCCCGCACAAACGGGGGAAACAATGGATCTTGCGGATCTTGGCCGCCGGGGGCTGGTGCTGCTCGGCTGCGGGAAGATGGGCTCGGCGATGCTCGAGGGCTGGCTCGGACGGGGCCTTGCGCTCTCCGCCGTCTGGGTGACGGACCCCAGGCCGTCGGACTGGCTGAAATCGCTCGCGGCGCGCGGGCTGCATCTGAACGAGGCGCTGCCCGACGAGCCCGCGGTGGTGCTGGTCGCGGTCAAGCCGCAGATGATGTCCGAGGCCCTGCCGGGGCTCGCGGCGCTCGGCGAAGGGCGGGTGCTTTTCCTGACGGTCGCGGCGGGCACGCCCATCTCCTATTACGAACGCACGCTGGGCGCGGCCACGCCGGTGATCCGCGCCATGCCGAACACACCCGCGGCGGTCGGCCGCGGCATCACGGCGCTGGTGGGCAATGCTGCCGCCTCGGAGGCGCAGATGGCGCTGGCCGAGGATCTCCTCTCGGCGGTGGGCCAGGTGGTCCGGCTCGAGGGCGAGCATCAGATGGATGCGGTGACCGCGGTCTCGGGCTCGGGGCCGGCCTATGTCTTCCACCTGATCGAGGCGCTCGCCGCAGCGGGCGAGGCCGAGGGGCTGCCGGCCGATCTCGCCATGACCCTCGCCCGCGCCACCGTCACCGGCGCGGGCGAGCTTGCCCATCGCGCGCCGGAAAGCGCGAGCCAGCTGCGCGTGAACGTGACCTCGCCGGGGGGCACGACGGCGGCGGCGCTCGGCGTGCTGATGGATCCCGAGAGCGGCCTGCCGCCGCTCCTCCGCCGCGCGGTGAAGGCTGCGGCCGACCGCGGACGGGAGCTCGGCCGATGATCGCCTACGAGGATTTCGCCAAGGTCGACATCCGCGTGGGCCGCATCACCCGCGCCGAACCCTTCCCCGAGGCACGCAAGCCCGCCCTGAAGCTCTGGGTCGATTTCGGGGACGGGATCGGCGAGAAACGCTCCTCGGCCCAGATCACCCGGCATTACGAACCCGAAAGCCTCGTCGGCCGGCAGGTGCTGGCGGTGGTCAACTTCCCGCCACGCCAGATCGGCCCGGTCCTGTCGGAGGTGCTGGTGCTGGGCGTGCCGGATGCCGAGGGCGAGGTGGTGCTGATCGGACCCGGCCAGGACGTGCCACTCGGAGGGAAGCTCTTTTGAGACTGCTCATCACCCGCCCCCTGCCCGACCGGATTCTCGAGGCCGCCCGCGCCCGGTTCGAGGTCACGGTTCGCAACAGCACCAAGCCGCTCTCGCCCGAGGAGCTGCGCCGCGCGCTGGCCGAGCACGATGCCGTGCTGCCGACGCTGGGCGATCTCTTCCGCGCCGAGGTCTTCGCCGACGTGCCGCAGCCGCGCGCCCGGATCCTCGCCAACTTCGGCGTGGGGACGAACCATATCGACGTGGCCGCCGCGACCGCCGCCGGGATCGCCGTCACCAACACGCCGGGCGCCGTCACCGACGCCACCGCCGACATCGCGCTCACGCTAATGCTGATGACGGCGCGCCGGGCCGGCGAAGGCGAGCGGCTGGTGCGCCGCGGCGCGTGGGAGGGCTGGCATCCGACGCAGATGCTCGGTCTCCACATGACGGGAAAACGGCTCGGCATCCTCGGCATGGGCCGGATCGGCAAGGCCATCGCGCGCCGCGCCCACCACGGCTTCGGGATGGAGATCACCTTCTTCAACCGCTCGCCCGTCGCCGATCCGGGCGTCCCCGCCCGACAGGTGGGATTGGCCGAGGCGCTGGACGCCGATATCGTCGTGGTGGCCGTGCCCGCGACGCCCGCGACCCACCATCTCGTCGATGCGGCGGCGCTCAGCCAGATGCGGCCCGGCGCGATCCTCGTCAACATCGCCCGCGGCGACATCGTCGACGAAACGGCGCTGATCGCGGCACTCGCCGAAGGCCGGCTCGCCGGCGCGGGGCTCGACGTCTACGAGTTCGAGCCCGAGGTGCCCGCCGCGCTCCGCGCGATGGAGAATGTGACCCTCCTGCCTCATCTGGGGACCGCGGCCCTCGAGGTGCGCGAGGGCATGGGGCTCATGGCGGTCGAGAACCTCCTGGCCTTCGCCGACGGCCGGCCGCTGCCGAACGCGGTCTGACGATGCGCCGGTGCCGCCGCTCAGGTCCTGTCGGCCGCACCGGGCGCCCCAGCCGCCGCCGGGGGTTCGATGCCCCCGGCGGCGGCTCCCTCCGTCCGGGCCCCGCCGTCTCCGAGCCTGCCGCACCGAAGGCCGCTCCCCGCCTCTGCAGCAGGCCCGACGCCCGGGCCGGCAGCTCGGGCCATCGCCGCGCAGCCGGAGGTGCCGCATGATCCTCTCCCGTGCCCGCCGCTTCATCTTCGTCCATATCCCGAAGGCCGGCGGCAGCGCCCTGGCGCTCGCGCTCGAGGCCCGTGCGCGCAAGGACGACATCCTGATCGGCGACACGCCCAAGGCCCGCAGCCACCGCGCCGGACTGCGCGGGGTGAAGGCGCGCGGACGGCTCTGGACCCACTCCACTCTCGCCGATATCGCGGGCCTGCTCACCGACGCCGAGATCGAGAGCTTCTTCACCCTGACCCTCGTGCGCAACCCGTGGGACCGCGCGCTGCGCTACTATCTCTGGCTCCGCGGCCAGAGCTTCGCCCATCCTGCGGTGGGCCTTGCCAAATCGCTCGATTTCTCGGGCTTTCTCAACCATCCGCAGACCCAGACCTCCTTCCGGCTCTGGCCCGCCTCCGCCTACATGCGCGACCGGCATGGGGTGGAGCGCGCGAGCCTCTATCTGCGGGCGGAGCATCTCGAGGAGGATCTGCCGCCCTTCGAGGCGCATCTGGGCTTCCGCCTCGCGCCCCTGCGCCGCACGGGCGACTCCGGCCCGCCGCAGGACTGGCGCAGCAGCTACAGCGACGCCGATGCGGCCCTCCTCGCGCGTCTCTGCGCCGAGGATATCGGCCGTTTCCACTATCGCTTCGACGATGCGGCCGGGCGGTGAAATTTCCGCAGAACCGCCCTTGACTTCCCCCTCCGCTTGGGCGAGATAGCGCCTCGTTGGGGTCGTAGCTCAGTTGGGAGAGCGCGTCGTTCGCAATGACGAGGTCAGGGGTTCGATCCCCCTCGGCTCCACCAAAATCCACCTGATCCCGCCCTTCGCAGGCCCCTGCTTTCGGCGGGCACGTTGCGCGAACCGTGCAGGTCTGATCGGCATTCCCCCTTCCCTGTCAGAGACGTCGGGATCGCGATGGACGTTCACGGCCCCTCGGCCAAGGGGACCGAACGGACCTGCTTCGATCCCTCAGGCCTGCACAACAGAGGGATCCATCCGGCTGCAATTGCGCCCCGCGTCCTTCGCCGCATAGAGTGCGCGGTCGGCGGCCGCGAACAGCTCCGCGCCGGCCTGACCGCGGGCGCCGAGCGCGATGCCCACGCTGATCGTGACGGCGATCCGCGTGCCGTCCTCCAGCCCGACCGGCTCCTCCGCCACCGCGCGGCGCAGATCCTCGGCCTCGGACAGGGCCTCGGCCGCCCCGGCCCGGTCGAGGAGCAGGGCGAATTCCTCGCCGCCGTACCGGAAGAGGGGCAAACCCTGGCGCGCGGACGCGGCCAGCCGCAGGGCCACCGCCCGCAGCACGGCATCGCCCACCGCATGGCCGTGGGTGTCGTTGATCCGCTTGAACCGGTCGATGTCGATCAGCAGCAGCGCATAGGGCTCGCCCGTCCAGGGCGCCGCGCGCTGCTCCAGCGCGTGGTCGAACTCGCGGCGATTGAGAAGCGAGGTCAGCGCGTCCCTCCGCCCGAACTCGCGCAGCCGCGCCTCCTGCTCGACGATGGTGCGGGTCATGTCGTTGAAGGCATTGGCCACGGCAGCGAGCTCCGGGGGCACCGTCACCGCCACCGGCTCTTCGCGCTGCCCCGAGGCCACGCGCCGCGCGCCCTCGACCAGCCGGTCGGTCCCGAGGACGATCGCCCGGTTCACCACCCAGGCGCCGAGCCCCATCATCAGGACGGACAGGATGAGGGCCGCAGCCGCCCCGATCTCCAGCCGCCGGAGCGCCACCAGCGCCGCCGCGTGATGCGCCTCGCTCTCGCTCCGCAGCCGCTCGACGATCTGCTCGAGCCTCTGCGCCGCCACCGGCAGCTCGCGTTCGAGTGCCGCGACCCGGTCGATGTCGGGCACCGCCCCGGCCAGCCCCTCCCGCGGACGGGCGAGCACGGTCTCAGCATCGCGCGCGAGCGCACTCCATTCCGCCCGCGCTACCCCGATGAGCGCGACCAGCGCCGGATCGGCCGCCACGGCCTCCGAGAGCCTTTCGAACTGCGCCTCGACCTCGGCTGCCACGGCGGCATAGCGGACGGCGCGCTCGGTATCGCCGCTGAGCAGATAGCCGTTCACCGCTTCGGCCACCTGCCAGTAATCGTCGTGGATGCGTTCGAGGCTGACGAGCGTCGCATGCTGAACCGTCAGCACGTCGCGGAACGGGCTGACGATGGTGCGGTGATAGACGGCGTAGCCCACCACGGCGCTGGTCAGAAGCGGCAGGACGGCGAGGACCAGCGCCAGCGCCATCCAGCCGCGGAGCGATTGCCGATAGAGAATGCGCCGTGCCCAGTCCATCCGCGATCCTTCGGAAACCTGCGGATGTCCTTACCACCTGCCGGCACCGCGGACCAGCCAGCCCCCCGCCGCGAGGCCCGACATAGCGCTGCGGTCACGACAGCCCGCGGCCGCCACGCGCCAGCCCTGCGTCAGGCGGGTGGGCCGCGCCAGAGATCCCACGCCGCGAGCAGCAGCGTCGCCAGCACGACGAGGCCCAGATCGAGGCGCGGAACCTTCATCGCAAGGATGCCGAGGAAGGCCGCGAGCACGATCAGCGCGAAAAGGGGCAGCAGGCGACGGGTCATGGGGCTGTCTCCGGTGCGGTTTGAGCGAGGCGCTGGACCAGCCAGCGGGCGGTGCGCAGAAGGCGGGCGTCGCCGCCCGGCGGGCCCACGAGCTGCGCCCCCATCGGCAGGCCGTCGGACGAGACGAAGAGCGGCAGAGTGACGGCGGGCAGGCCGCAGAAGGTCCAGAGCCCGTTGAAGATCGCGTCTCCGGTCGTGGCGCGGTCGGGCGCGGGGCCCGGCGCGGCAGGGCAGAGGATCGCGTCGCAGCGATGAAAGATCGGCTCCAGCCCTGCGCGCAGCGCCGTCCGCGCCTCGAGCGCCGCGAGATAATCCGCGGCCGGGATCCTCCGCCCCTCGGCCAGCGCCTCGCTCAGGAGGGGCGACAGGGCCGCCCGGCCTGCAAGACCCGCATAGTGATGCGCCATCTCGGCCAGGTTGATCCGGCGGCGCAGGTCGGCCGCTGCGCCGAAGACCGCGGGCAGCTCGAGCGCGAGGCAGTCCCGCCCCAGCAGCTCCGCCAGTTCCTGCAGGGCGAGCCGCATCTCCTCATGCGCCGCCTCCCAGCCGGGCGGCCGCACGAAGGCCAGCGTCGGCGTCACCGGCGGATCGCTGGCCGCGGTCTCGGGCAGGCGCGGCGCGGGCTGCAGCAGGCTCGCCGGATCGGCCGGATCGTGGCCGGCGAGCGCCTCGGCCAGGAGCGCCACGTCGGCCACGCTGCGGCCGAAGACGCCCATCGTGTCGAGGCTCGGCGACTGGGTCAGGACGCCCGAGCGGGGGATGAGGCCGAAGCTCGGCTTGAAGCCCGCGATGCCGCAGAAGGCCGCGGGGCGGATCACCGATCCGCCGGTCTGGGTGCCGATAGCCAGCGGCACCATGCCCGCCGCCACCGCCGCCGCAGAGCCCGAGGAGGAGCCGCCCGGCGTGCGGGCGGGGTCGTGCGGGTTGCGCGTGGCGGGCGGCTCGAGGAAGGCCGCCTCGGCCGTCGCGGTCTTGCCCATCAGGATCGCCCCCGCCGCCCGCAGCCGGGCTGCGACGAAGGCATCGGCCTGCGCCACCCGCCCCGCTCCGCCGGCAAGGCCGAGGCCGGTCGGCATGCCGCGCACGTCGATCACGTCCTTCACCCCCACCGGCAGTCCGTGCAGTGGGCCGAGCGCCGCCCCGCTCTGCCGGCGCGCATCGAGCGCGCGCGCCTGCGCCATCGCATGATCCCCGTCGAGGAAGGCCCAGGCCTGCACCTCCGGCTCGCGCGCGGCGATCTGCGCGAGGCAGGCCTCGACCAGTTCCACCGCGCGCACCGCGCCCGAGGCGAGCCGCTCCGCAAGCTCGGCCCCGGTCAGCGCGAGCAGCCCTCCGTTGCGATCAGCGCGCCCCATAGACGAACTCCGGAAGTGCGAAGACGATCTGCGGGAAGAGATACATCAGCGCCATGCAGACGAAGACCATCCCCACATAGGGCAAGGAGCCCGCGAAGATCTGCGTGAGCCGCACCTGCGCCGGCGCGATCCCCTTCAGGTAATAGGCCGACATGGCCATGGGCGGTGTCAGGAACGAGGTCTGCAGGTTCAGCGCGACGAGCACCCCGAAGAACAGCGGGTCGATGTCGAAGATCCGCAAGAGCGGCAGGAAGATCGGCACGAAGATGATGATGATCTCGGACCATTCGAGCGGCCAGCCGAGCAGGAAGATGATGATCTGCGCAAGGATGAGGAACTGGAACGGCGTGAGATCGAGGCTCCCCACGAAGTCGGCGATCACCTGCTCGCCGCCGAGGTAGGAGAAGACCGCCGAGAAGGTGTATGAGCCGACGAAGAGCCAGCAGACCATCGCCGTCGTGCGCACGGTGAGATAGACGCTCTCGCGCAGCCTCTCGAAGGTCATCGCGCGGTAGAGAACGGCCAGCACCATGCCCCCGAGCGCCCCGATCGAGGCCGCCTCGGTGGGCGTGGCCAGCCCGAAGAGGATCGAGCCCAGCACCGCGAGGATCAGCACCGCCAGCGGGAAGAACGAGGTGAGCAGCATCAGGAAGAGCTTGCCCCCCGGCACGTCCGGCACCTCGCCCGGCGCCGGGCGTGGCGCCACATGCGGCTGCAGGATCGCCCGGCCGATGATGTAGACGAGATAGAGGCCCACGAGCGTGAGCCCCGGCAGGAGCGCCGCCGCATAGAGCCGCACGATCGAGACGCCCGAGGAGGCCGCATAGACGATCAGCATGATCGAGGGCGGGATCAGGATGCCGAGCGTGCCGCCCGCGCAGATGATCCCCGAGGCGAAGGCATGGTCGTAGCGGGATTTCAGCATCGCGGGCAGCGCGAGAAGCCCCATCAGCGTGACCACCGCCCCCACGATGCCGGTGGCCGTGGCGAACAGCGCGCAGGTCACGAGCGCCGCCACCCCCATCGAGCCGGGGATGTTCTTCGAGGCGATGTTGAGCGTGGTAAAGAGCCGGTCCACGATGTTCGCCCGCTCGACGATGTAGCCCATGAAGAGAAAGAGCGGGATCGCGGTCAGCACCTCGTTCGACATCACCGTGTATGTCTGGTTGATGAAGAGGTCGAAGATCCGGTTGTTGAAGAACCCCTCGACCCAGGTCGAGGCCGAGGTCCAGCCGTCGGCCTCCTCCCCCAGCCGGTTGAAGGCCCGCCACATCCGGCTCGCATCGAAATAGGCGTAATAGCCGAAGCCGATGCCGAGGGCCATGAGGGTGAAGGCGATGGGGAAGCCGAGGAAGACGAGCGAGATGAAGATGCCCAGCATCAGCAGGGCCACTTGAGGGTCGGTCACTCGGCCGTCTCCTTGCTGCGAGGATGAAAGTCGAAGGGGGCGGGCCCGCCCGGCAACGGGAAGCGGGTCCGGGCCGCGGCAGAGGCGTCATCGCACGGCAACCGGGAGCGGGTCCGCGCCGGAACGGATGCGGAGCCGCGCGGCGCCCGTAATCGCCGGGCCGGGGCGGCAGCGGCGCGGCTCATGTCGCCTCCCCGCCATGGTCGCGCACGAGCGCGGCCTCGGTCTCCTCGACATCCTGCTCGGCCGAGAGCCAGTAGCCCTCGCGCAGGCAGAGGAGGCAGCGGCAGACCTGCGCCAGCCCCTGAATGAAGAGGAGGAGCCCCGCGGCCACCATCACCGACTTGAACTGATAGATCGGGATGCCCGCAGGGCTGTTCACGCTGACTTCGGCATACCCCCAGGACCGCGCGGAATATTTCCAGCCCGAAAGGATCAGCGCCGTGATGCCGGGAAAGAAGAAGATCAGGTAGAGCACCAGATCCACCGCCGCCTGCGTGCGGGGCTTCCACATCCGGTAGAGGAAATCGCCGCGCACATGGCCGTTGCGCGACAGCGTATAGGCGCCGCCCATCATGAAGAGCGTGCCATACATGATGAAGGACACGTCGAGCGACCAGGGCGTCGGCGCATTGAAGGCGTAGCGCACGAGAACTTCGTAGCTGACCCCGAGGGTCATGAGGACCACCAGCCAGCCGAAGGCATGGCCGAAGGCCGCCGACAGGCGGTCGGCGAAACGGATGAAGGCGCGCATGGGATCTCCCGATGGAAAAGGCCCCGGGAGAGGTCCCGGGGCCGGATCGCGTCAGAGCTTGAGCTTGCCGGGGAAGTGATGTTCGTAGGCCAGCCCGAGGTCGGCCGCGTTCATCAGCTCGTAATAGCTTACCTGCTCCACCCAGGCGCGCTGGCTGTCGAGGACCT
This sequence comes from Cereibacter sphaeroides 2.4.1, assembly GCF_000012905.2. Taxonomy (NCBI): domain Bacteria; kingdom Pseudomonadati; phylum Pseudomonadota; class Alphaproteobacteria; order Rhodobacterales; family Paracoccaceae; genus Cereibacter; species Cereibacter sphaeroides. The sequence goes on from NC_007494.2 coordinate 436,601, forward strand.
TCTTGAAGAACTCGTCGGCCTCGAGATCCACGATCAGCTTGTCCCACGCCTCGAGCTGGCCCGAAAGGATATCCTTCGGGGTCCGATGCACCGCGACCCCGTTTTCGGCCGCGAGCGTCGCGAGATCGGCCGAATACTGGCGCAGCGCCAGCGCCGTGTTCGAGGTCGAGGCCGCCTCCACCGCATATTTCAGGATCGCCTGCAGATCGGGATCCAGATCCTCGTAGAAATCGCGGTTGAACGTATATTCGAAGCTCTCGGACGCCTGATGGTAGGAGGAGAGATAATAGTTCTTCGCCACGTCCTGCGCGCCGAAGCGCATGTCCGACGAGGGGTTGTTGAACTCGAAGGCGTCGATCACGCCCCGCTCCATCGCCGGCACGATCTCGCCGCCGGGCAGCTGCGCCACCGACATGCCCATCGCCTGCAGCAGGTCGGCCGCCAGCCCCACGGTCCGGTATTTGAAGCCCTGGATGTCGGCGACGCCGTTCACCTCGGTCTTGAACCAGCCGAAGGGCTGGGCCGGCATCGGGAAGCCGTAGAAGCCCACGATGTTCATTCCGAGAATATCCTGGGTCAGCTCGCGGTAGAGATCCTGACCGCCGCCCTGATAGAACCAGCCGAGCATCGTGGTGGCCGAACCGCCGAAGACCGGGCCCGTGCCGAAGAACGAGGCCGCCTTCGACTTGCCGTACCAGTAGGCCGACACCGAATGCGAAGCGTCGATCACACCGTCATGCACGGCATCCATCACCTGGAAGGCGCCGACCACGGCCCCGGCCGGCAGCAGGTCCACCTTGATCCTGCCGCCCGACATCTCCTCGACCCGCGTGACATATTCGCGGGCGAAGTCCATCCAGATGTCCGAGGCAGGCCAGGATGTCTGCATCTTCATCACCAGCGGCGCTTGGGCCAGAACGGCCGGAGCCGCCAGGACAGACCCCGCCGCCGCACCCCCGGCCAAGGCACCGGTGCGCAGGAACGAGCGGCGCGAATACGCCGCTTTCTTCTCGAAAGCCGTCATGTCATTCCTCCCAGTTGGCCGCGCCCTCCCAAGCGCAGCCTGGAAAGTGTTGCCAACAACCGGCCTCATTTCAACATTTTCCGGCGCCTCTTGTCGTTTCGGATGAGGTGACGCTACGGAAACGGCGCCGGGCCGCCTCTGCGCCCGCCGGTGAAACCGACCCCTCTCCCTTCCATCCTACTGGTGGCGCAGCGCCTCGATCGGGTCGAGCCGGGCGGCCCGGCGGGCGGGGAAATAGCCGAAGATCACCCCCACGACCGCCGAAAATCCGAAGGCCATCAGCACCACCAGCGGATCGGGCGTGAAGGGAATGAGCATGTAGCGCGAGGCGACCAGCGCCAGCGCGAGCCCGAGGGCGATGCCGATCATGCCGCCCAGCACCGACAGCACCACCGCCTCGACGAGGAACTGCGTCAGCACCTGCCCCGCCGTCGCCCCCACCGCAAGCCGGATGCCGATCTCGCGCGTGCGCTCGGTGACCGAGACCAGCATGATGTTCATGATCCCGATGCCGCCGACCAGAAGGCTCACCGCCGCGACCGAGGAGAGCAGCCCCGCGAGGACGGTGTTGATCGAGCTCAGCATCGAGGCGATCTCCTTCATGTCCGTCACTGAGAAGTTTTCCTCGTCGGCAGGCCCGATCCGCCGCCGCTCGCGCAGGAGCGCGCTGATGTCGCGGATGCCGCGCGTGGCCGAGACGCCGTCCTGAAGCGCCACCGACATGCCCGAGACATCCTGATTGCCCACCAGCCTCCGCTGCACGGTGCGGATGGGCATCAGCACCAGATCGTCCTGATCCTGCCCGAACGAGCCCGCGCCCTTGGCCTCGAGCAGCCCCACCACCAGACACGAGATCGACTTGATCCGCACCGTCTGGCCCAACGGGTCGGCCGCGCCGAACAGCTTCTGGCGCACCGTCTCACCCAGAATGCAGACTGCCGCCCCCTGCCGCTCCTCGGCCTGCGTGAAGACGCGGCCGCCCGCCAGCACCCAGTTGGCCACGGTGAGATAGGCGGCCGTGGTGCCGGTGATCGAGGTTGTGGCATTGGCATTGCCATAGACCACCGTCTGCGAGGCCGAGGTGTTGGGCGAGACCGCCCGGATCACCGGCAGCTCCTCGAGCGCCTCCACGTCGCGCAGCGTGAAGGCAGGCGAGGTGTCGCGCGTCCCGGGCCCCATCATCCGCTTGCCCGGCCGCAGGATCAGCACGTTGGTCCCGAGGCTCGCCACATTGGCCGAAACCTGCGCCGACGAGCCCTGCCCCACCGTCACCATGGCGATGACCGCCGCCACCCCGATCACCACGCCGAGCACGGTCAGGAACGAGCGCAGCTTGTTCCGCACGATGGCGATGAAGGCGAGGCGGATCGTCTCCCACAGCATCTCAGGCCCTCGCCTTCACCGGCTCGTCCCGCGTGAGATGGCCGTCGGTGAAGACGACGAGCCGCCCGGCATAGGCCGCGATATCCTCTTCGTGGGTGACCATGACGATGGTGATCCCTTCGCGGTTCAGCGCCTGCATCAGCTGCATGATCTCATGCGACCGCTGGCTGTCGAGGTTGCCTGTGGGCTCGTCGGCAAGGATCACCGCGGGTTCGCCCGCCAGCGCGCGGGCGATGGCCACCCGCTGCTGCTGGCCGCCCGAGAGCTGCGAGGGATCGTGATGCTCGCGCCCGGCAAGCCCCACCCGCGCCAGCGCCCGCTGCGCCTTCTCGATCCGCTCGGCCCGCGGCAGGCCCTTGTAGATCAGCGGCAGCTCGACATTCTCGAGCGCAGTGGTGCGGGCCAGGAGGTTGAAGCCCTGAAAGACGAAGCCCAGAAAGTGCCGCCGCAGCAGCGCCCGCCCGTCGCGGTCGAGCCCCGAGACGTCGGTCCCCTCGAAGAGGTAGCGCCCCGAGGTGGGCCGGTCGAGGCAGCCGATGATGTTCATCGCCGTCGACTTGCCCGACCCCGACGGGCCCATGATCGCCACGAACTCGCCGCGCCGGATGGTGAGATCCACCCCGTCGAGCGCGCGCACCTCGGCCTCGCCCTCGCCATAGGACCGGCCGATCCCCTGAAGCGCGATGAGCGGCCCCTCGGTCAAGCTCCGGCCTCGCGCTGATCGGTGATGACCGGAGCCCCCTCCTCGAGCGCGCCGCCGCGGATCTCGGTCCGCCGCCCGTCGGTCTCGCCGGTCTCGACCGCCACCCGGTCGGGCTCACCGTCGCGCAGGACCCAGACCGTGGGGCCCGACGTGGCGTCCGCCTCGCTCATCGGCCCGGGGGCGCGGGGCATGATGAGCCCGAGCAGCCCGCCCCCGCGGTTGCCGCCGGAACTGCCGGGCTGGGCCACCGCCGGCGGGGCGAAGCGCAGCGCGGCATTCGGCACGAGGAGCGCGCCCTCCACCTCGGCCACCGTGATCGTCGCGGTCGCGGTCATACCGGGCCGCAGCAGCCGCTCGCCATTGTCCACCGACAGCACCGCCTTGTAGGTCACCACGCCGTCGGTCGTCTCGGGCGCGTAGCGCACCTGCACGATCTCGGCCTTGAAGCTCCGCCCCGGATAGGCGTCCACCTTGAAGGAGGCGCGGTTGCCCACCCGCACCCGGCCGATGTCGGCCTCGTCGATGTCGACGCGCAGCTCCATCCGGGTCAGATCCTCGGCCAGCGTGAACAGCACCGGCGTGTTCAGCGAGGAGGCCACGATCTGCCCCGCCTCCGCTGCCCGGTCGAGCACGATGCCGCGGATCGGCGAGCGGATCACGGCCTTGGCCAGATCCACCCGCTGCACCTCGAGATTGGCAGCCGCGAGCGTGCGGTCGGCCTCGGCGATCTTTACCTCGGATTCCGCGCGCTTGTGGGCGGCCTCGGTCGCCACGAGATCGAGATGGGCGGCCACGCCCCGCTGGTCGAGCGCCGAGCGCGAGCGGTAGTTCTCGGCCGCCTCGAGCGCGGTGGCGCGGGCCTGTTCGAGCCGCCCCTCCGCCGCCTCGAGCGAGGCCTCGGCATTGGCGACCTGCGCCTTCAGCCGCGTGTCGTCCAGCCGGGCGAGCGGCTGGCCCACCGCGACCTCGTCGTTGTAATCCACCTCCACCGCGGCGAGCGTGCCCGACAGTTCCGAGGAAACCTCGACCTGCGTCGTGGGCTGCACCGTGCCCGTGGCCATCACCGTCACGACAAGCCCGCCCCGCTCCACCGGCTCGGTCACATAGGCAAGCGCGGGCTCCGCCCCCTGCCGCGAGGCCCAGAGGAGGCCCCCGCCCGCAAGCAGCCCCAGCGCCAGCAGGGGCCAGAGCCAGCGCCGCCCGCGGCGGCGTCGGTCGAGGATGCGGGCGAGATCGTCGCTCCTGTCGGTCATGGGTCCTTCTCCGGCGGCCATCCCTGTCGTGCCCTGCTTAGGCGAGCCGCCCCGCCAAGGACTTGCGCCAGATCATGCGAACCCGGCTCAGCCGCCTGCGCAGAGCGAACAGATCCGCCGCACCGCCAGTTCGTAGCCCTCGATGCCGAAGCCCGCCAGCACCCCGTCGGCGCGCAGGCTCACATAGGAGTGATGGCGGAAGCTCTCGCGCTTGTGGACGTTCGAGATGTGGCACTCGATCACCGGCCCCTCGAAGGCATTGAGCGCGTCGAGGATCGCCACCGAGGTGTGCGTATAGGCGGCCGGGTTGATGACGATGCCGCAGGCCGCCTGCCGGGCCTCGTGGATCTGGTCGACGATGGCGCCTTCGTGGTTCGACTGGAAGAGGCGCACCGAGAAGCCCTTCTCGGCCGCGACCGCCGCACAGCGCCGCTCGACATCGGCCAGCGTCTCGTGCCCGTAGATCTCGGGCTGGCGCTGGCCCAGCAGGTTCAGGTTCGGCCCGTTCAGGATGTAGATCGTCGTCGTCATGCGTCCTCCGCTCTGGCCCTCCGCGCGGGCGGGCCTTCCGCTGATATGCCCCGGGCGGGCGCGCGTTTCCAGCCGCTTGCGTGCGGGCCTCCATCGCGCGCCGTGATGATCCCGTTCAGGAAAGGACGTTTGGCAGGATCGGCCGCTGCCCCTACTCTGCCCGCATCAGGAGGTGTCCCTTGACCTACGAGCTTGCCATCGGCGATCGCGCCTATTCCAGCTGGAGCCTGCGCGGCTGGCTCCTCTTCGATGCCTTCGGGCTTCCCGTCCGCGTGCGGCGCGCCCGGCTCTATACCGACGAGCTGCCCGCGCTTCTGGCCGATTTCGCCCCCGCCCGCACCGTGCCCGCGATGAAGACGTCGGCCGGAACGGTGGTGGCCGAAAGCCTCGCCATCGCCGAAGAGCTCGCCTCGCGCCATCCCGAGGCGGGGATCTGGCCCGCCGATCCCGAGCATCGGGCGGTGGCGCGCGCACTCGCGGCCGAGATGCATGCGGGCTTCGGGGCGCTCCGCAGCCACTGCCCCATGAACCTCCGCGTGAGCTACGAGGGCTGCGACCCGCCCGAGGCCGTGCAGGCCGATCTCGCCCGGCTCGAAAGGATCTGGGCCGAGGCCCGGGCGCGCTGCAGCACCGAGGGCCCGTGGCTCTGCGGATCCTACAGCGCGGCGGATGTGTTCTTCGCCCCCGTCGCGGCACGCATCGCAGGCTACGGGCTCGCCGTCAGCCCCGAGGCGCAGGCCTATGTGGCGGCCCATCTCGCCCATCCCTCCTTCCGCCGCTGGCGCGCGATGGGGGCGGTCGATGGCGCCGATCAGGAGTTCTACGCCCGGCCCTATCCACCAAGACCCTGGCCCGGCCCCGCGCCCCTGCCCGCCCGCGCCGTGGCGGACGGCGTGGCCGAGAACGACGCCTGCCCCTATTCGGGCGCGCCGGTGACCGACCTGCTCGAGATCGAGGGGCGAATCTTCGGCTTCTGCAACCCCTTCTGCCGCGACAAGACCGTGGCCGACCCCGAGGCCTGGCCCGCCTTCACGGCACTGCTGCGTCACCGTGAGGGATCGTGAGGACCCGTCCTTGACTCACGATCCCTCACACCCCATCTTGTCGTGAGCAGACAGGAGGTCGTCATGCCGGGCGCCATGGATCGCGGACACGAGGATTTCGACGCGCTGCGCGCGACGCTCGCCAAATTCCGGCTCGCGGGGTTCGAGGGGCGGATCGCACGCGCGGCGGGCGACTATCTGGAAGAGCACGGGCAGGAGATCCTGCCGCCCTCCCGCGCCGAGCCCCTGTCCGGGGCCGAGCGCGCCGCTCTGCGCGCGGTGGGGGTCGAGCCCGGGGGCGTGGCCGATCCGCAGCCGGCGCTCGATCTGGCCGCCCGCCATGCGGTGCTGGCCGAGACCGCGCTGCCGCTGGCCGAGGTCGCCGCACGGCTCGGCGTCGATCCGAGCCGCCTGCGCCAGCGGCTGCGCGAGCGCACGATCCTCGGCATCCGCGGTCCCGACGCGCGCGGCTGGCGCATCCCGGGCTTCCAGCTCACCGCCTCGGGCGAGCTGCCGGGCCTGCGCCGGGTGCTGAAGGCGATCCGGCCCGAGGCCCGGCCGGTGCAGGTGGCGGCCTTTTTCACCACGCCGCAATCCGACCTCGACGACGGGCGCGGCGCGGGCCTGACCCCTGCGGCCTGGCTCGCGGCAGGCCACGATCCCGAACCCGTGCGCGAGCTGGCCGCCGCGATCTGATGGCGAAGTTCCCCGAACCGCCGCCTGCCGCGACGCTGGCGGCGCTCGGCCCCGAGATCGCGACCCTGCCCGCCGGCACGCCGCTCGCGCGGATCTTCTTTCGCGGCGGCGATCATCCCGTGGGCTGGAACGATTTCCGCTTCTGGGGCCCCGGCAGCGGCCGGTTCGATCCCCACCTGCCCGACGCGCTGGGCGCCCCGCAGGTGCAGGCGCGCGGCATCCTCTATGCGGCCGGGTCCGCCGCGCCGGGCGCGCTCGCCGTCTGCGCGGCCGAGGTCTTTCAGGAGACGCGGATCATCGACCTCACCGGCCGGTCGCCGTGGTTTGCAGTCTTCGCGCTGGCCCGGCCCCTGACGCTCCTCGATCTGACCGGCCTCTGGCCCACGCGGGCCGGCGCCTCCGCGGCCATCGCCTCGGGGCCGAAGGCCCGCGCCCGCCGCTGGAGCCGCGCCTTCTACGAGGCTTTTCCGGCCATCGACGGGCTGCTCTACCCCTCCTCCATGGGCGGCAATGCCCCCGTCATGGCGCTCTACGAGCGGGCGCGCCCGGCGCTGCCCGACAGCCCCGACTTCCACCGCGCCCTCGCCGATCCCGCGCTGCGCGTGCCCGTCCTGCGCGCGGCGGGGGTCATCGGCTATCTCGTCGCCTGAGGGCGCAGAAGGCTCGGGATCTTCCGGCCCCCTGACGCGGAGTTTGCCTGAGACGAGGCCGCGCGCGGCCCGTCCCGCTGCGGAGGGCCTCTCCAACGCCATGACCTCGCCCTCTCTCCTCCCGAGCCTGTCCGAAAGTCCTGTGCCCGTGCGTCATGAGGAACCTGCGCACCCGGTCGCCGTTGATGGCCGCATGCCGATTGGCACTTGAAAAAAACATCCGAAAGGACTGGACATGACCCGCAACAGCACGCTCTGGCTCTCCGTGGCAGCCGCGACGCTTCTCGCCGGCGCCGCCTCGGCGCAGGTGCAGGAAGCCCGCCCGATGACCGATCTCAACCTGCGCTCGGGCCCCGGCTCGAACTACACGATCGTGGGCGTGATCCCCTCGGACGCGCTGGTGATGGTCGAAGGCTGCGTCGATGCCGCCAAATGGTGCCGCGTGAATCACGAGGGCACCTCGGGCTGGGCTGCCGGCGATTACCTCGCCATGTCGGTCGAGAATACGGCGGTGCCGATGGCCTCGGGCGATCCCCGCGTGACCTATGAGTCCGTGACCTACGAGGAAGACCGCGACGGCGGCAGCGTGCTGGCCGGCGGCGCAGCCGGAGCGGCCTCGGGCGCGGCCATCGCCGGCCCGGCCGGCGCTCTGATCGGCGGCGTGCTCGGCATGGCCGGCGGCGATGCGCTTGATCCGCCGGACACCACCACCGTGACCTATGTCCAGCAGAACCCGGTCGAGCCGGTCTGGCTCGAAGGCGAAGTCGTCACCGGGGCGGCGATCCCCGAGACCGTCGTGCTGACGCCGATCCCCGAGAGCACCTATGCCTACAGCTATGTCAACGGCGTGCCGGTGATCGTCGATCCGAACCAGCGCCAGATCGTGCAGATCGTCCGCTGACCGCAGGCCCTTGCCGCCGGAGATCCGCGGCAGGGGCGACCAGGCAACCTGTGACGCCGGGCGGACCCTTCCGCCCGGCTTTTTCAGGGCAGAAGCACGGTCGCCCCGGTGGTGCGGCGACCCTCCAGCGCGCGGTGCGCCTCGGCCGTGTCCTTCAGCGCGAAGGTCTGCCCGATCCGCGGCACGATCCGCCCCTCGGCCACCAGCGCAAAGAGATCGGCCGCCCGCGCCTCGAGCTCGTCGCGCGTGGCAATGTAATGGAAGAGCGAGGGCCGGTTCGCGGTGAAGCTGCCCGCCGCGAGGTCGGAGAAGCGGAACTCGTCGAGCGGGCCCGAGGACTGGCCGAAACAGACGAAGCTGCCGCGCGGCCGCAGGCTCTTCAGCGACCCGCGCCAGGTGGTGCGGCCGACCGAGTCATAGACGACATCGCAGCCGCGCCCGCCGGTCAGCTCGCGCACCGCCTCGGCGAAGTCGGTGGCCTCGTAATCGATCACATGGTCGAAGCCGCTGGCGCGCGCCATCTCGGCCTTGGCCGCGCCGCCGACCGTTCCGTAGGTGATGGCGCCCTTGGCCTTCAGCCACTGGCCGAGAAGCTGTCCCACGCCGCCCGCTGCGGCATGGACGAGGACATGGTGCCCCGCCTCCACCCGGAAACTCGAATGGATCAGGTACTGCGCCGTCAGCCCCTTCAGCATGATCGAGGCCGCCACCTCGTCCGTCACGCCCTCGGGCAGCCGGACCAGCCGGTCGGCGGGCAGGACCCGAGCCGTGCGGCAGGCGCCGTTCGGCATCGTATAGGCCACCCTGTCGCCGGGCGCGAAGCCGCTCACGCCTTCGCCCAGCTCCTCGACCACGCCTGCGGCCTCGCCGCCGGGGATCAGCTCATCGGCGGGCCAGGGATAGAGGCCCGAGCGGAAGTAGCAGTCGATGAAGTTCAGCCCGACGGCCGTCTGGCGCAGGCGCACCTCGCCCGGTCCGGGCCGCCCGGCGGGGCGCTCGGCCCATTCGAGCACGTCGGGGCCGCCGGGGCGGGTCGCAACGATGGCGTGATCGGTCATGTTTCCACCTGAAAGGCCGCGTCGACCGGCACCTGAAGCGCGGTCACGAGCTGGTTGGTCTGGGCCGCCATGCCCAGCACCGCGAGGAACTCGGCCTCCTGCTCCGGGCTGAGCCCCTTGGCGCGGGCGGCCGCCGTATGGGAATGGGTGCAGTAGGAACAGCCGTTCGTCACCGAGACGGCGATATAGATCAGCTCCTTGGTCAGGGGATCGAGCGCGCCCGGCGCCATGACCTGCCGGAGCCGGTTCCATATGCTTTCCAGAAGCTCGGGCTGATTGGCAAGAGCGCGCCAGAAGTTGTTGATATAGTCGGTTTTCCGCGTCTCGCGGATGTCGGCGAAGATTGCGGCCACGCGCGGATCGCGGGCAGCCTCCTCGTCGCTCAGAAGTCGGTGTGTGGCCATGGGGTCCTCGGGTTGGCCCGGCCGCGGACGGCCGGGCGACAGTTCAGATCAGCGCGATGACGCGGGCGGGACCGCCGGTTCCGCCGCGGTGCTTCGGCGCACCGACCACCAGAGTGGCCCCGACCGGAGGCAGCTTGTCGAGGTTCGCCAGACATTCGATCCCGAACCGCCCCGAGGGCAACCAGGCGTAATGGGTGGCGAAATCCGGCGACATGCCATGGTCGAGCGAGAGCGTATCGACCCCGATCGAGCCCGCCTGCGTCTCGAGCAGCATCTGCGCCGCCTCGACATGGAAGCCCGGATAATGGCCCATGTCGTCGGCGCCGGTGTTGCGGAACCGCTCGGTCGCCACATGGCGTCCCCAGCCCGAATGCATCGCCACGCAGGCATTGGCGGGGATCTCGCCATGCGTCGCGATCCAGGCCTTCAGATCGTCCGGCGTCAGCTGCGCATCGGGATTGTCCTCGGCCTTGGCCGCGATATCCACGATGCAGAGCGGCACCACCAGATTGCCCACCGGGATCTCCGCCACGCTCATCCCGTCGGCCGAGAAATGGAGCGGCGCATCGATATGGGTGCCGGTGTGCTCATTCACCCGAAACTCCGCCAGATTGAACTTGTCTTTGGCATAGGTGAACTTCTGGTCGAAGAAGAACTGCTGCTCGCCGAAGAAGGTGGGGAAGCCCTCGTGCAGCTCGTGGGTCAGGTCCTCGACCGCACTGTGGCCCTGCGCCAGAGCGGCCGGAGCCTGAAACACGCTGCCCGCAGCCACGCCCGCAGCCGTCGCCGCCGCCCCGCGGAAGAAGGAGCGGCGCGACAGCATCCGCTCCTTCACCGCCTGGGTCACGCAGATATCGCACATGAGGCTCCCTCCTTCTGTCTGTTTCTTCCGGCAGGGTGCCCGAAGCGCCGATCCTGTCAAGCGCGGCGAAGGCCTGGCCCGCCGGCCCCGGATCCGGCAGGCGCAGACCCTCCGGCCTGGGGCGAGGCGCGCCGGAAAACGCAGCCCCGGCGCCCGCGCCGGACGAGCGGCTACTCGGCCAGCGCCCGCATCACCCGGATGAGGTCGGACTTGCCCTCGAAGCCGATGCCCGGCAGGTCGGGCATGGTGATATGGCCGTCGACCACCTTCACCGTGTCGGGAAAGCCGCCATAGGGCTGGAAGAGATCGGGATAGCTCTCGTTCCCGCCGAGGCCGAGGCCCGCGGCGATGTTCAGCGACATCTGGTGGCCGCCATGCGGGATGCAGCGCCGGGACGACCAGCCGCAGCTTTCCAGCACCTCGAGCGTCCGCAGATACTCGACCAGCCCGTAGGACAGCGCGCAATCGAACTGCAGCCAGTCGCGGTCGGCCCGCATGCCCCCGTAACGCAGGAGGTTGCGCGCATCCTGATGCGAGAAGAGGTTCTCGCCGGTCGCCATCGGCCCCGGATAGAACTCGGCCAGCGCCGCCTGAAGCGCATAGTCGAGGGGATCGCCCGCCTCCTCATACCAGAACAGCGGATAGTCCCTGAGCATCTTCGCATAGGCGATGGCCGTCTCCAGATCGAAGCGCCCGTTGGCATCCACCGCGAGGCGCGCCTGCGGCCCGATCTCCTGAAGCACCGCCTCGATCCGGCGGCGATCCTCGTCGAGCGGGGCCCCGCCGATCTTCATCTTGACCACGGTATAGCCGCGGTCGAGGTAGCTGCGCATCTCGCGCCTCAGCGCCGCATCGTCCTTGCCGGGATAATAGTAGCCGCCCGCCGCATAGACGAAGACGCGCGGATCGGCCTCGCGCCCCTTCGCATGGGCCAGCAGGCGGAAGAGCGGCTGGCCCGCGATCTTGGCCACCGCATCCCACACCGCCATGTCGAGCGTTCCGACCGCGACCGACCGTTCGCCATGGCCGCCCGGCTTCTCGTTGCTCATCATCGCGGCCCAGATCCGGTGCGGATCGAGATTGTCGCCCGCTTCCGTCAGCAGGCTCTCGGGCGGGGCTTCGAGGATCCGGTCGCGGAAGCGCTCGCGGATCAGCCCGCCCTGCCCGTAGCGGCCGTTCGAGTTGAAGCCGTAGCCCACGACACGCCGGCCGTCGCGCACCACATCCGTCACCACCGCCACGAGGCTGGCCGTCATCCGGCTGAAGTCGATGTAGGCGTTGCGGATCGGCGACGAGATGGGCTGCGTGGATTCGACGATATCGAGGATGCGCATGAGGTCGTCCTTTCGCTTCTGGTCAGGTGAGGCCCCTCCGGGCCGGGCGGCGCCGGGTCTGCCCCGCGAGCCCGTGGGGATCAGGCACGGGCGGTGGCCGCCCGCAGTTCGGCCGCCGCGAGCTGCAGCGGCATCCGGGCGTCGGCGTCGCGCACATGCGCCGCCAGATGGTCGGCAAAGACGCGGACCTTGGCCGAGAGATTGTGGCGCTCCGGATAGATGGCGTGGATGTTGGCGGTCTGGCGATAGTGGGGCAGCAGGAGGCGCAGCCGACCCTCACGGACATGCTGGGCGATGTCCCACTCCGAGCGCAGCATGATCCCCTGCCCGTCGAGCACCCAGGCCAGCGCGATCTCGCCGTCGTTGGTGCTGAGCTCGCCGCTCACCTTGGCCGAGGGCGAGGCCTCGCCGATATCGTCGAAGCGCCAGACGTCGTAGGCGTCATGGTCCTGCCTGAGCACGATGCAGCTGTGCTGCTGCAGATCGGTGAGGCTCTGCGGCACCCCGCGGGCCTCGAGATAGGAGGGCGCCGCGCAGAGGAACCTCCGGTTGCGCTGCAGAAGCCGCATGACCATGCGCCCGAAGGGCGGGGCTCCGAAGCGGATCCCGAGATCGATCCCCTCCTCGACGAGATTGAGCGGCGCATCGGTCAACAGAAGCTGCACCTCCACCGCCGGATGGATCCGGCGGAAGCGCGCGATGGCCGGGGCGAGATGGGTGCGCCCGAAACCCAGCGTGGCATTGATCCGCAGAAGGCCCGCCGGGCGGTCGCGACCCTGCGAGAGATTGTGTTCGAGATCCGCGATCTCGTCGAGAAGCCGCAGGGCCGCGCCATAATAGGCCTCGCCCTCGCTCGTGAGGCTCACCTTGCGCGTCGTGCGGTTCAGCAGCCGGACCCCCAGCCGATCCTCGAGCCGGGCGAGGCGCCGGCTCACCGCCGAGGCCGACAGGCCCAGATCCTGCGCCGTGGCCGAGAAGCTCTCGCGCCGGGCCAGCATCACGAAGAAGGAGAGGTCGCCTTCCGCCATTCTTGCTCCTGACGCAATAAAGTTTTGAAGCAGCGCCGACTATCAACTTTCAAGGAACAGTCTACACTTTCAACATGCCGTGCCAAGCGGCGCATCAGCCGGTCGGGGCCTCTTTTTCCCGCAAGGACCGGGCCCGGAGGAGCATTCGCAGCGGCCCCGGCCCTCGTGCGGGATGGCCTTCCCCTCCTCCGATTTCAGGATCCGGCACCCGGTTTCAGGGGGCCGATCGACGCTCGCAATCGAGACCCAGGAGGAGAACCATGAACGTCAAGAGGCTCGCCGTGGCACTCGGTGCCACCCTCGCCGCCGCGCCGCTCTTCGCGCAGTCGGCGGCCGATTTCCCGACCAAGCCTGTGACCTACATCATCCCGTTCAACGCCGGCGGCGAATCCGACATCTCGGCCCGCTACCAGCAGGCGGAATGGGAGGCCGTGACCGGCCAGCCGGTGGTCATCCAGTATCAGGCGGGAGCCGGCGGTGCACAGGCCTGGTCGCAGCTCAATGCGATCGAGGGCGACGGCTACACGATCATGGGCATCAACCTGCCGCACACGGTGCTTCAGCCGATCGAAGCCAACGTCGGCTACAAGACCGACGAGTTGACGCCTGTCAACTATTTCCACTATACGCCCGACGCGATCTTCGTGCCCAAGGACAGCGAGTTCCAGACGCTCGCCGACCTTGTCGAGAATGCCAGGGCCAATCCGGGCGCGGTGACCTTCTCGGGCTCCGGGTCGAACTCGTCCAACAATCTCGCGCAGGCGAAGTTCGACCAGCTCGCCGGCATCACCACGACCTACATCCCCTTCTCGGGCACCGGCCCGGCCATCACGGCGGTCCTCGGCAGCCAGACGGTGGCAGGGTTCAACTACGCGACCTCGGCGGTGAACCAGGGCGATGCGCTCCGGATGCTGGCGGTGGCGGCCGACGAGCGTCTGCCCGCCTTCCCGGACGTGCCGACCTTCAAGGAGCTGGGCTACGACCTCGTGGGCGGCGCCTACCGCGGCGTGGCCGTGCCCGATGCGACGCCCGAGGAGCTGCGCACACGGATTTCGGACATCGTGACCGAGATCAACCAGCGGCCCGACTTCGTGAAGAAGATGGAAGAGGGCGGTTTCGTTCTGACCGACATCCCCTATGCGAAGATGGACGCCTTCATGGCCGAGAAGATCGCCGAATATCAGGAGGGCGCGAAAGCTCTCGGCATCGGCGGCTGAGGGCGGGCGATGGACGTTCTCGGCTACCTCATCGGCGCCCTGACGCCGTTCAACCTGATGCTGGCGCTCGTGGGCGTGGTGCTCGGCACCGTCGTGGGGGCGCTTCCGGGCCTCTCCGCCACGATGGCGGTGGCCGTGCTCGTCCCCTTCACCTTCACCATGGATCCCGCCGCGGGCCTCATCGCCCTCGGCGCGATCTATACCGGCGCGATCTACGGCGGAGCCTTCGCGGCGATCCTCGTCAACACGCCGGGCACCCCCTCGTCCATCGCCACCACCTTCGACGGCTATCCGATGGCGCGGCGGGGCGACGGGGGGCTGGCGATCACGCTCGCCACGCTCTCGTCGGTGGCGGGCGGCATCGTCGGCGCCATCGCCCTCCTGATCCTTGCCCCGCCGCTCGCGCGGGTGGCGCTGGCCTTCGGGCCCACGGAATATTTCTGGCTCGCCATCTTCGGCATGACGCTGATCGCGGCCCTTTCGGTGGGCAACACGCTGAAGGGGCTGATCGGTGCCTGCCTCGGCCTCTTTCTGTCCATGGTGGGAGTCGCGGTGGTGGGCGGCGATGTCCGCTACACGCTCGGGATGCAGCGGTTCCTCGGCGGGATCGACATCACCTCGGCCATCATCGGCCTTTACTGCATCCCGGTGATCCTCGACCTCGTGGCCACAAGGGACGCGCATCTGCGCCCGGCCGAGACCCACGGGCTGCGGCTCGGCGAGGGGCTGCGCATCGCCTGGGCGCGCAAGGTGAACGTGATCCGCTCGTCGGTGATCGGCACCGTGGTGGGCATCCTGCCGGGCGCGGGCGGCTCCATCGCGGGCCTCGTCTCCTATGCCGAGGCACGCCGCTCCTCGCGCACCCCCGAGGCCTTCGGCAAGGGCGAGCCCGATGGGGTGATCGCGACCGAGGCCGCCAACAATGCCACCGTGGGCGGCGGCTTCATCCCGACGCTGGTGCTGGGCATCCCCGGCACCCCGCCCGACGCCATCATCCTCGGCGCCCTGCTCGTGCAGGGGATCAAGATCGGCCCCACGCTCTTCAGCGCCGAGGCGGGCGTGGTCTATACCTTCATCTGGGGGCTGCTGATCGCCACCGTCCTCATGCTGCCCGCGGGCCTTCTGATCGGGCGCTATGCCTACCGTACCGTGGTGGCGATCCCCAAGGCCATGCTGGCGCCCACCGTGGCGCTTCTCACGGTGATCGGCTCCTTCGCCATCCATTCCAACGTGCAGGATGCGCAGCTGATGGTGGGCCTCGGCCTCATCGCCTGGGTGCTCGCCCGCTACGGGTTCGCGCCCTCGCCCATCGTGCTGGGCCTCGTGCTGGGCCAGATCGCCGAACAGGGTTTCGTGCAGACCTATCTGATCGGCAATGCCTCGGACCGGACGCTCGAGATGTTCTTCGGGCGGCCGATCAGCATCGGCATCATTCTCGCCGCGCTGCTGACGCTCCTCTATCCCTTCGTGGCCGAACGCCGGACGCGGAAGAAGACCCCGGCCGCGGCCGCCGCGGCACCCGACGCTGCGAGAGGACGCGACACGGCGGGAATGGGGCTTGCCGCAGGGTTCGTGCTGCTCGGCATCCTGATCTTTCTCGGCGCGCGCGGCATGTCGGCGGTGGGCTCGATCTTCCCCACGACCATCGCCGTGGGCCTGATCCTCTTCTCGCTCCTTCTGATCGGGCTGGGGCTGAGGGGCCGCACCGCATCGGCGCCGCCCCGCGAGGCGGAGAGCGCCGGCAACCGCCGCCGTCTGGCCCTCGCCCTCGTCATGGCGCTGTGGGTGGGCCTCCTGCCGGTCCTGGGCTTCATCGTCACGAGCCTCGCGGCCTTCCTCGCCATCATGATCGTGGCCGACTACGACCGGCCCGGCCCCCGGACCTGGGCGGTCTGGATCCTCTCGGGCGTGGCCATCGTGCTCGGCTTCTGGTGGCTCATGGCCCACGTCCTGCTGCTGCGGATGCCTTCCGGCATCCTGTTCTGAACCGGAGACTTGATATGGACATACGCACCCACAGGATCGCCGCCATTCCCGGCGACGGGATCGGGATCGAGGTGGTCGCGGCGGGGCTCGAGGTGCTCGAGGCGCTGGCCGACCGCGACGGCGGCTTCCGCTTCGACGTGGAGAGCTTCGACTGGGGAACCGACCGCTACCGGCGCACCGGCGCCTTCATGCCCGAGGACGGGGCCGACCGGCTGCGCGGCTTCGACGCGATCCTGTTCGGCGCGGTGGGCGCGCCCGACGTGGCCGACCATCTGACGCTCTGGGGGCTGCGCCTCGCCATCTGCCAGCCGCTCGACCAATATGCCAATGTGCGGCCGACCCGGATGCTGCCCGGCATCCGCAGCCCGCTCCGCCATGTCGGGGAGAGCGAGCTCGACTGGGTGATCGTGCGCGAGAATTCCGAGGGCGAATATGCCGGGCAAGGCGGGCGCTCGCACCCCGGCCTGCCGCTGGAGGTGGCCACGGATGTGTCGATCTTCACCCGCGCCGGGGTCGAGCGAATCATGCGCTTCGCCTTCCGCCTTGCGCAGTCGCGGCCGCGCAAGCTCCTGACCGTGGTGACCAAATCCAACGCGCAGCGGCACGGCATGGTGCTCTGGGACCAGATCGCGGGCGAGGTCGCGCGCGAGTTCCCGGACGTGCGCTGGGACAAGATGCTGGTCGATGCCATGACGGTGCGCATGGTGCAGAAGCCCGCATCGCTCGACACGATCGTCGCCACGAACCTTCATGCGGACATCCTGTCGGATCTCGCCGCGGCACTGGCGGGCTCCATCGGCGTGGCGCCCACCGCCAACCTCAACCCCGAGCGCGACACGCCCTCGATGTTCGAGCCGATCCACGGCTCGGCCTTCGACATCACCGGGCGGGGCATCGCGAACCCGGTGGCCACCTTCTGGACCGCCGCCATGATGCTCGAGCATCTGGGGGAGGCCGAGGCCGCGGGGCGGCTGATGACCGCCGTGGGCCGGGTGACGGCGGACGAGGATCTCCATACGCCCGACCTCGGCGGTCGGGCCACCACGCGGCAGGTGACGGATGCCCTGATCGCGGCCCTGCGCGGCCGCAACGCCTGAGGAGCACGACATGGCAGACAATCACCTGAAGATCGCGGTCATCGCCGGCGACGGCATCGGCAAGGAAGTGGTGCCGGAAGGGCTGCGGGTGCTCGAAGCGGTGGCCGGGCGCCACCGGATCGACCTGCGCTTCGAGGAGTTCGACTTCGCCTCCTGCGACTACTACGCGCGGCACGGCCAGATGATGCCCGAGGACTGGCAGGAGCGTATCGGAGGGCACGACGCCCTGTTCTTCGGCGCGGTGGGCTGGCCTGCGACGGTGCCCGATCACGTCTCGCTCTGGGGCTCGCTGATCCAGTTCCGCCGGCAGTTCGACCAGTATGTGAACCTGCGCCCGGCCCGGCTGATGCCGGGCGTGCCCTCGCCGCTGGCCGGGCGCGGGCCGGGCGACATCGACATGTGGATCGTGCGCGAGAATACGGAGGGCGAATATTCCGCGATCGGCGGCAGGATGTATCCCGGCACCGAGCGCGAGATCGTGCTGCAGGAGACGGTGATGAGCCGTCACGGCATCGACCGTGTGCTGCGCTATGCCTTCGAGCTGGCGAACCGGCGCGAGCGGCGCAGGCTGACCTCGGCCACCAAGTCGAACGGAATCTCGATCACCATGCCCTACTGGGACGAGCGGGTGGAGGCGATGGCGCAGGACTACCCGGATGTCGCCTGGGACAAGTATCACATCGACATTCTGGCCGCGCATTTCGTGCTGAACCCGGACCGGTTCGACGTGGTCGTGGCCTCGAACCTCTTCGGCGACATCCTGTCCGACCTCGGGCCCGCCTGCACCGGCACCATCGGCATCGCGCCCTCGGGCAACATCAACCCCGAGCGCGCCTTTCCCTCGCTGTTCGAGCCGGTCCACGGCTCGGCGCCCGACATCGCGGGACAGGGCATCGCCAATCCGGTGGGGCAGATCTGGGCCGGGGCGATGATGCTTGACCACCTCGGCCATGGCGAGGCCGCGGCCGAGATCATGGCGGCCATCGAGCGCGTCCTCGCCGATCCGCGGTTGCGGACGCGGGACCTCGCCGGCGCGGCCGACACCGTCACCTGCGGCAAGGCCATCGTCGAGGCGCTGGGTTGAGGCGGTGCGGGCGGCAGGTCTTCGGGACGGGATCGATCCGCGCTCGCGGACGGGTCACGCCCTGCCGGTTCTGAAGTGAAAGTCTTTTTTCGCCGGGCATCTGTCCGGCGGCTGGGGCTGGCCGGGGGGTGCCATCGGCGCCCCTCGGGGAGGCCTGAGGCGCGCGAAAGGCGTCAGCCGCTGTGCGGCAGGTCCTCGAGACAGTGGAAGCGCAGGAACGTCGCCGCGTCGGCCGGATCCCGCAGGCGCGTGGCGCCGACGCGGAAGATCTGCGCCAGCCGCTCGGGCGTGAGAACCTCGTGCGGCGGACCCAGCGCCGCGAGCCGCCCCCCGGCCATCACCCCGATCCGGTCGCAGGCCATCGCCTGATTGAGATCGTGCAGCGCCATCACCACCGTCACCGGCAGCCGGCTCACCAGCCGGAGGAGCGAGAGCTGGTGGTGGATGTCGAGATGGTTCGTGGGCTCGTCGAGCAGCAGGATCCGCGGCCGCTGCGCAAGCGCACGGGCGATGTGGAGCCGCTGGCGCTCGCCGCCCGAGAGCGTCGACCAGCGCGCCCCGGCCATCCGGGCCATGCCCACCGCCGCCAGCGCCTCGTCGACGATGGCGCGGTCGGCCGGACCGAAAGGGGCAAGCGCCGACAGCCAGGGCGTGCGGCCGAGCTCGACCGCGTCGCGGGCGGTGAGCGCCTCGCCCGTCTCGGCCTGCTGCTCGACCAGCGCCACCCGGCGCGCGGTCTCGCGCCGCCCGAGGCTCGTCAGCGGCGCGCCGTCGAGCCGCACCTCGCCCTCGGCCCGCGGCAGAAGGCCCGCCATCAGCCGCAGGAGCGTGGACTTGCCCGAGCCGTTCGGCCCGATCAGCCCGAAGGTCTCGCCCTCCGCCACCTCGAGCGTCACATCCGCGACGATGGCGCGCCCGCCGGCCCGCCAGCCTGCCTCAAAGACCGAGATCCTCATGGCCGCCGCCGGTTGCGGATGAGGATGAGGGCGAAGCCCGGGGCGCCCACGAGGGCCGTGACGACGCCGATGGGCACCACCTGCCCCGCGATCAGCACCCGCGAGACCACATCGGCCGCGATGAGGAAGATGGCGCCCGCCAGCGCCGCCCAAGGCACGAGCGCGCCGTGGCGCGGCCCGGCCACGAGCCGCACGGCATGGGGCACGACGAGGCCCACGAAGCCGATGGAGCCGACGAGGCTCACCATCACCGCCGTCATCAGCGTGGTGATGCCGATCAGCACCGCCTGCACCCGGCGCACGGGCACGCCCAGGGCCTTCGCCGACTGGGTGCCGAAGGAGAAGGCATCCATCGCGCGGATATGCCAGAGGCAGAGGAGAAGCCCCGCCAGCGCGGCCGGCAGGGCGAGCGTCACGTCGGGCCAGCGCACGCCCGAGAGATTTCCCAGCAGCCAGAACATGATGCCGCGCGCCTGTTCGGCACTGGCCGAGCGGGCGATGAAGAACGAGGTGAGCGCGTTGAAGAGCTGCGAGCCCGCGATCCCCGCCAGCACGAGCGTGGCCGATCCCCCGCCCGCCGCGCGCGCCAGAAGCGCCACCAGCGCGAAGGCGAGGAGGGCTCCGCCGAAGGCGCCGGCCGAAAGCCCGACGAGCCCGCCCCCGACGCCGAGGATCGCGACCGCGACCGCCCCCGTCGAGGCGCCGGCCGAGACGCCGAGCAGATAGGGATCGGCCAGCGCATTCCGCACCAGCGACTGCAGCACCACTCCCGAGAGCGCGAGTCCCGCCCCGCAGGCCGCCGCGACCAGCGTCCGCGGCAGCCGGTAGTTCCAGACGATGCCCGCCTCGATCGGATCGACGGCGAGCCCCGCGCCCCAGATCCGGTTGGCGAAGGTCGCGGCCACCGTGGGCAGGGGCAGCGGCGTCTCGCCGATCACCACGCCGGCCAGGATCGCAAGCCCGAGCGCGGCAGCCCCCAGAAGCCCCAGCCAGAGGGCGGGCCGGGGACCGAAGGTTGCCGCGACCGTCATTCGAGCCCCAGCGCGGGCAGCGCGTCGGCCAGCGTCTCGAGCGCATCCACATTGCGGATCGAGGGATCCATGGCATGGGCGTCCAGCACGACGATGCGACCGGCCCTGACGGCCTCCATCTCGCGCGTCACCGGGTCGGACTTGAGGAAGTCGAGCTTCTTCTCGACATCGTCCGCCGGAAAGCGCCGCCGCTCCATCCGGGCCAGCACGATCACGGAAGGGTTGGCGCGCGCGATGCTCTCCCAGCTCACGGTCGGCCATTCCTCGTCGCTCTCGACCACGTTGCGCAGGCCGAGGGCGGCCATCATGTAGCCGGGCGGGCCCTTGCGGCCCGCGACGAACGGATCGGCGTTCATCTCGGACGAGGAGAACCAGAAGACCGCCGAGGCATCCTTCAGGCCGAGCGCCCGCGCCTTCCCGACGGCGGCCGCCTCGCGCGCCCGAAGCCCGGCCACGAGTTCCTCGGCGCGCGGGCCCACGTCGAAGATCGCGCCCAGCTCGCGGATGCCGGCAAGGACGCTCTCCATCTCGAACATGGCCGTTCGGGTGCCGTCCGAGCCCCGGCTGTTGTCCTTCTGCCAGCAGTCGGCGGGCAGGATGTAGGTGGGGATGCCCAGATCGGCGAACTGCTCGCGGGTGCCGACGAGGCCCTGCGGGCCGATGTGCCATTCATATTGCACGGCCACGAGGCCCGGCTTCCGCGCCACGACGGATTCGAAGCTCGGGTCGTTGTCGGCCAGCCGCGGGATCGCCGCATTGGCCTCGGCATAGGCAGGCAGGACGCTCGTGAACCAGACCGAGGTGCCGGTGACCTTCGGGGCGAGCCCGAGGGCATAGAGGACCTCGGTGGCGGCCTGCCCCACCGTGACCGCGCTGTCGGGCGCCCGGTCGAAGGTGAGGGTGCGCCCGCAGTTGTCGAGCGTCAGCGGATAGCCGGTTTCGGCCGCGGCGGACTGGGCCAGCACGAGAAGGGCCGCAGCGGTCAGGAAGCGGGGGAACATGCGATGTCTCCGATTGGGGGGGCAGCCGAAGACAGGACGGGAGAGGCGAGGCCCGTGGCGGACCCGCAGGCTGCCCCGTCGGGGCAGGCGCGCGTGCTGGCTGGAGCGGGAGCCGCTGGGCACCCTCGGGCAGACGTCATGGATACCTCCCCCGGACACCCCGCCCGGGCCGCGTTGAGATCGAACGCCGGCAGGTCTCCTGACTGGCGGGTCACAGGGCTGGCGCGGCCTTCCCATGGCTTGAGGCCACAGTGGCTTTGATCGCGAGCTCCTCGCCGCCTACAGTTGCGGGGGCAGTTCCGGTTCGCCGGACAGGTCCGGCGGCGGATTCCCTTTCAATTCCTTACGGAAACCGACGAGGATTGAGTAGCCGGTCGCGCCGCGGTTGACAAGGGGAGAGGGCGCGCGCCGATGAGAACGGGGCCGGCCGTTCCCCCGGAACAACCGGCCCCGAAGGTCGCGCGGGTGCGGTTTACTTCACGAAGGCCCGCCCGAGGCCCATCGCGCGCTCGACCACGAGGATCACGCCCAGCGTCAGCAGGATCAGCAGCACGGAGGCCGCGGCCACCAGCGGATCGGCGGTGTTGTAGACGTAGTTGTAGAGCTCGACCGGCAGCGTGCTGATGCGCGGCCCGGTGAGGAAGAGCGTGATCACCACCTCGTCGAAGGAGACGAGGAAGCAGAGCGCCGCCGCCGCCACGATCCCCGGGGTGAGCATCGGCAGCGTCACCCGGAAGAAGACGGTGAGGGGCTTCGCGCCGAGGGTCTTTGCGGCCTCCTCGCAGGCCATGTTCTGCGTGGCGAGCGAAACGGCCAGAATGCGCAGCGCATAGGGCAGCGTGATGACGAGATGGGCGAGGATCAGCCCCTGCATCGTCGCCAGAAGCCCGAAGGAGGCGAAGACGATGAGGATGGCGAGCCCCAGCACGATGGTGGGCAGCAGGAGGGGCGCGGTGAAGAGGTTGAACAGGAGATCCCGCCCGCGGAACTCCATCCGCACCATCACCCAGGCCGCCGGCACCGCGATCACCAGCGAGAGCACGGTGACGATGGCCGCGAGCGACAGGCTCGTCCAGAAGGCGCCGAGCATGGCTCGGTTCTCGAACAGGGCCTCGTACCAGCGGAGGGACCAGGAGGTCGGCGGAAAGCGCAGCACGCTGTCGCCCGAGAGGGAGATCGGGAAGACGAGGATCACCGGCGCGAGCAGATAGAGGAAGAGCACCGCGACGAGGATCCCCATCGGCTTCGAGGTCTTGTGGATCTGCATGGCGCCCTCCTCAGTCCAGACGTTTCAGCACGGCGGAATAGGCCACGAGCGCCGCCCCGAAGATCACGAGGACGAGGATCGAGAGCGTCGAGGCCAGCGGCCAGTTCAGGGTCACGATGGCCTGATCGTAGATCTCGGTCGCGAGCAGGAAGACGCGCCCGCCCCCCATGAGCTTCGGCGTGATGAAGGACGAGACCGCCAGCACGAAGCACAGGAGGCACCCCAGCGCGATGCCGGGCGCGGTCAGCGGCAGGATCACGCGCCGGAAGCTCTGCCAGGGGGTGGCGCCGAGCGTGCGCGCGGCCTCCTCGACGCGCGGATCGAGCCGCCCGAACCCCGCGAGAAGGGCGAGGATCATATAGGGCATCAGGATCTCGGTCAGGCCGATGAAGACGCCGTTGATGTTGAACATGAGCGGCGGCGGCGTGAGGCCCAGGCCCCGGATCGCCGAGACGACCGGCCCCTCCTCGGCGAGGATCGCGATCCAGCCGTAGGTGCGCACCACCGCCGAGGTCAGGAGCGGCGAGATCACGAGCACGGTGAGGAAGGTCCGCCAGCTGCCCGAGGCGCGGTGGAGATAGAGCGCGATCGGATAGGACAGGACGAGTGCACAGAGCGTGACCCCGAGCGAGACGAAGACCGAGTTCAGGATCAGCTGCAGATAGAACGGGTCGCTGAGAAGCCCGGTCCAGTTCTGGAGCGTCAGGACGTTCTCGATCCCCCCGCCCACCGTCGCCCGGTTGAAGGAATAGCGGGCGAGGTTGAAGATGGGCAGCATGAAGCCCACCACATTGATGAGGGCGATGGGCAGGAGGAGCGCCACCGCCACCTGCTGCCCGCCCATCGGCCGCCGGCCGGCCGCGACCGCGGGAACGGCCGTCATGCCCTGCCCTCGGGATAGACCATCGTGTCGCCGGCCTCCCAGGCGACGGTCACGGCCGAGCCCGGCTCGGGCAGGCCCGAGCGGCGGCGCGTGAGCTGCTCGACGGTGATCTCGTCGCCGCCGATCCGCACCGTGGCCTGAATGAGGTCGCCCACGAAGGTGGCCCCGGTCAACACGCCGGGCAGGCTGTTGAGACCGACAGGCTGATCCTCCGCGGCGGCGCGCAGGCTCATCCGGTGCGGGCGCACCAGCACCTCGACCGCGCCCTCGGGCAGCCGCCCTTCAGCGGCGACCGGCCGGCCCTCGATCAGCAGCCGCCCCGACGGATCGACCCGGCCCGAAAGCCGGTTGGTGCGGCCCACGAAGGAGGCCACGAAGGGCGTCGCCGGCCGCTCGTAGATCTCGTTCGGCGTGCCGAACTGCTCGACATGGCCGCCGCGCATCACCACGATCCGGTCGCACATGCTGAGCGCCTCGACCTGATCGTGGGTCACGAAGACCGCGGTGATCCCGCTCTGCTGCTGGAGGCTGCGGATCTGCACCCGCATCTCGTCGCGCAGCTTCGCATCGAGGTTGGAAAGCGGCTCGTCGAGCAGCAGGATCGAGGGCTCGACCACCAGTGCGCGGGCCAGCGCCACCCGCTGCTGCTGCCCGCCGGACAGCGCCTTGGGCTTGCGCCCGGCCAGATGGCCGAGCTGCACCATGGCCAGCGCCCGCTCGACCCGCGACCGGATCTCGGCCTTGGCCATGCGCCGCATCTCGAGCCCGAAGGCCACGTTCTGCGACACGGTCATGTGGGGAAAGAGCGCATAGCTCTGGAACACCATGCCCATGTCGCGGTCGTGGACCGGCAGGTGGGTGATCTCCCGCCCGCCCACCGAGATCCGGCCGCGCGTGGGATCGAGCAAGCCCGCGATCATGCGCAGCGTCGTGGTCTTGCCGCAGCCCGAGGGGCCGAGGAAAGCCACCATCTCGCCCCGCCTGACCGAAAGCGACAGCGAGGGGATGACGTCGAGCGTCCCGAAGGTCATGCCGACCTCGCTCAGGACCAGGTGATCGGGACCCTCCGGGGTCCCGAGGGCGGCCTCCGGGGTCATCGCGCGCTCGACCATCATGTCAGCGGCTCAGCGGGATGATGCGGCGGCGCCACTGTTCGGTGACGGCATCGCGGATCGTGGCAACCTCGAGCCAGTTGATCGGGATCATCTCGTCCATGGAGCCCGCCGCCGTCCGCTCGAGCGCCGCTTCGGAGACGAGCGCCGCGGCCTTCTGGTTGGTGGGCGCGTAGAACATGGTCTCGGTGAAGCGCGCCTGCACCTCGGGGCTCAGGGCATAGTCGAGGAAGGTCCTGGCCGCATCGCCCGCGGGGGCATCCTGCACGAGGCCGATCACGTTGATCTGGAAGCCGCTTCCCTCTTCGGGCAGCACGACGCCGAGCTTGCCGTCGGACTTGTCGGCATAGACCTGCGCCCGCGCGTTCCAGCCGATGCCGATCGAGGCGGTCCCGCTCGAGATCGGCTGATAGACGTCGGGGCGCGGCTCCCAGGTCTGGACGTTCGGCGCGAGCTCCATGAGCTTGCCGATCCCCGGCTCCATTCCGTCCATGTAGCCCTCGCCGCCCGCGAGGCGGTTCGCGATGATGGTGAGGGTGGTGCCCTGGATGTCGGGCACCGCGGGGATCGAGACCTGCCCCTTCCACTGCGGATCCCAGAGCGCCTCCCACGAGGTCGGGGCCTCGGTCACCTTGTCGGTGTTGTAGAGCATCACGAGGTTGTCGAAGGTGACGCCCACCGCATTCACGCCCTCGACGCGGGCCTGCGGATAGAGATCGGCCACATGGGCGGTCACGCTCTCGTCGAGGGGAGCGAACAGCCCTTCGTCGGTGGCGGCCTTGGCGACCGAGACGTCAAGGATCATCACGTCGATCTGGGGCGCGGACTTCTGCGCCCGCAGGGTGCCGAGCATCTGGGCGGAGTTGGGCATGCCGTAGAATTCCACGTCGATGTCGGGATGCGCCTCCATGAAGGGCTCGACCACCGCCGCGCGGTAATTCTCCTCGAAGATGCCCGAATAGGCCGACAGCACCACCGTCTCGGCCTGCGCCGCTCCGGCCGTGAGCGCCAGAACCGCCGCGCTCGCCGCAAGGCTTCTGTTCGTCATGACGTTGCCTTTCCCTGTTGCTTCTCGTGAATGGGTCCCGGCCGCGCGGGGCACGGCCGGAGCCGGGGGCCCCTCAGGCCTCGACGAGCTTCGTGGCCCCCGAAATGTCGGGCAGCCATTCGCCCTTGCGCAGCCGGTCGAGCAGCACGAGCTCGGCCTCCTGCATCCCGAGCGCCTTTTCGGTGGCCCATTCCGCCCGCTCGGGCGGCAGGATCACGAGGCCGCTCTCGTCGGCAATGACCGCATCGCCCGGATGGACGGTGTGCCCGCCGAGGCTCACCGGCACGTTGATCGCGCCCTCGAGCCCGAGGATCTTCGTCGTGATCGGCGCGGGCCCCCGGCACCACATCGGCAGTTCGACCCGGCGGATCTCGGAGAAGTCGGTGGCCGGGCCGTCGATGGCCGCGCCCACGATGCCGCCGAGCTTCATCGCATGGGTCACGACCCCGCCCCAGCAGGCGTGTTTCGTGTCGCCGCAGCGGTCCACGATGATGAAATCGCCGGGCCGGACGAGCTTTGTCAGATAGTGGAGGATCGTCGAATCCGCATGCGGCAGCCGCACGGTGACGGCGGTGCCCGCCACGCGCTTCTCGGGCAGGACCGCGCGCAGATCGCGGTCGGGGAAACCGGAATGGAGGAAGTGACCCACGGTGGCCACCTCCACCTTCTCCATCCGCGCGACGAGGGCCGGCGCGATCTGCGGGGGCATCTGGTTGACAGTGAACATGCGCAGTCCTCAGAGAACGTGGTGCTGGGCCACGGGCACGTCACGGCGGACGGCCTCGATACGGGCGGGATCGACGACGGCGGTCGTCAGACCCTCGCCGTCGGAACATTGGGCCACGACATGGCCCCAGGGGTCGATCGCCATCGTATGGCCCCAGCACCATTTGCGCCCTTCGGCATGCGAGCCGGTCTGGCCCACGGCGAGGAAATAGGTCTGGGTCTCGATGGCGCGCGCCCGCGCCAGCACCTCCCAGTGATCCTTGCCCGTCATCAGCGTGAAGGCCGCGGGCAGCACGATCACCTCCGCCCCCTTGTCGCGCAGCGCGCGGAAGAGTTCCGGGAAGCGGATGTCGTAGCAGATGGCGCAGCCGACCGTGGTCTCGCCCACCCGGTAGGTCACGACCTCCTCGCCGCGGCTGATCGTGTCGGACTCGCGGTAGGACATGCCGCCCGGCACGTCGATGTCGAAGAGGTGCATCTTGCGGTAGCGGGCGATCTCGGCGCCGTCGGGGCCGAAGACGAGCGTGGTGTTGTAATGGCCGTTCCCGGCCTTCTCGACCATCGAGCCCAGATGCAGCGTCACGCCCAGTTCGGACGCCAGCGCCGAGAAGCGCCGGTAGGTCGGCCCCTCCGGGAAGGCCTCGCCATTGCCGTGGACCGCCTCCCGCCCCTCGCCGAGGAAGGCGAAATATTCCGGCAGCACCACCAGGTCGGGTTTCTCGACCCCGACCGCCTTGCGGATCATCTCCTCCGCCACGTCCAGATTCCGCTCCTTGTTCTCGGCGGAATTCATCTGGATCAAGCTAACTCTCATGCGAGCCTCCTGCTTTTCTCCGTTCAAGGCTCCCTGTCGGGCCGCTCCGTGGCAAACGACTCTTTTTTGTGGGGTCCGAACAGAAAAACTTATCGCCCCCGCTCCTCCAGCGCGACCTGCGCCGCGACCTCCGAGAGGGCCACGGGCAGCAGGTTGTCGCCGTGGTCGGCGAAGACCGCATGGAGCGCGAGCGGCGGAAAGGGCGGATCCACGTCGAGAAGGTCGAGCGCCCCGGAGGCCAGCGCCGCCTCGACGACCGGCCGTGTCATCAGCGCCACCCCTACCCCTTCGAGCGCCAGCCGCAGCATGGCCGAGAGCGAATTCGAGTTCGAGATCGCGGGCTGCGGCAGGCGCAGCTCCTCGAACTGGCGCATCAGCCAGACATGCGGGTCGCTGTTGCGCGAGAAGGTGAGGATCGGCAGGTCGACGAGATCGGCGAGGCCGATCCTGCGCCCGCCGAGCCCGAAGCCCGGCGCCGCGACCCAGGCGCAGTCCATGCTGCCCAGATCCACGTTGCGCAGGCCCGCCTCGAGCACCGGCCCCATCAGGAGCGCGAGGTCGATCTTGCGCTCGACGATCTCGCGCGCGATCCCGCGCGATGTATCGACGTTCAGATCGAGGGTGAGGCCGGGATAGAGCTCGCGCACCCGCTCGATGAAGCGGGGGAGCCAGGCCTGCACGATGCTGTCGATGGTGCCGATCCGCACCGTCGAGCGGAGCTGTTCGGGGCGGCCGACAGAGATGCGGAATTCCATGGCGCTGCGCATCAGATCCTCGGCCGGTGCGATGGCGCGCTGCCCGATGGGCGAGAGCCGCACGCCGCCCGGCATCCGCTCGAAGAGGTCCTGCCCCAGCGCCGCCTCGAGCGTGGCGATGCGGTTCGAGACGGCGGCCTGCGTTGTGTTCAGCCGCTCGGCCGCGGCGCGGAAGCTGCCCAGACGCGCCACCCAGAGGAAGGTTTCGATGAAGCGAAGATTCATGGTGCCCATCTCCTGCCCTGCATGTCGCTCTCCTGCCCCGCATGTCGCCCAGAAGTCCCACGCGCAGGCCCCGGGCTCAAGATGAGGATCTTGCGACGGCGCGGGCCCGCGGCGGGCGGCGGCGGAAGGCTTGCGGAACACTCTGATAATTCTTGCGGCGCCTTGTTCCCTGCTTCAGCCGAAGGTGGTAAGGAGGCTTCCACCCCCTGCGGCCGGACCGTCAATGGACCCTACCCATTGCTTGAGCAGCCTGAATATCGATGCCGCTGTTTTCGTCGCAGCATCGACCTTTCTGGGATTCAGCCTGCTCACGGCCTGGCTTCTCCGGCAGGAATATTTCTTCGGACGAGAATATTTCCTGAGCGCCGTCTGCGGCGTCCTCTGGTGGCTCGCCTTTGCGGGGCTGGAAATGGCGACCCCCGGCCTCGGCTGCAAGATGGCCTTCGGCTCGCTGGCCTGGCCCGCCATCGCTCTGGTGCCGGTCAGCTGGTTCCTGTTCCTGCGCCACTATTGCCAGGGCGGCCGCATCGGCGGGCGGCGTCTCGAGGCAGGGATCCTCGGGGGCATCGTCCTCTCGGTCACGGCGATCGTCGCGACCAATCCCTGGCACGGGCTCTTCTACCTGCCGGGCACCCACCTCGCGGTGATCGACGGGCGGCTTTCGGAGGTCTTTCTCCACGGGCCGCTGTTCTATGGCGCGACGGCGCTTCTCTATGTCTTCCTGCTCTCCTCGGTGGGCATCGCCGCCTTCGGCGCCTTCCGGGCCGCGCGGGCACAGCGCCCGATGCTGCTGATGATGCTCTTCGGGACGCTCGCCCCCATCGTGGCGAACCTCGCCTATGTCCTGTTCAAGGCCACCGTCTTCGGCTTCGACCCCACACCCTTCGCCTTCGCCTTCGTGCTGCTCGTCCTCACCTGGGCCATCTACGGCAACCGGACCTTCGACCTGACGACGGTCGCGCGCGACCTCATCTATTTCAACGTGGCCGATCCGGTGCTGGTGGTGACCGCCCGCGGCCAGATCGCGGGCCTCAATCCCGCCGCCGGTCTCCTGATGCCGGACCTCGCGCCCGGGACCGCGCTCGACCCTGCGGGGCCCTTTGCCTCGCTGCTCGAGCTGATGGAGAAGGGCGAGCGCCCGAGCCCGGCGCGCGAGCCTGTCGAGCTCGGCGGCCGGACGCTCGACCTCCGGTTCCTGCCGATCTGGCGACCGCTCGGCACCGGCCGCACGCTCCTCGGCGCCGTGGCCCTGATGACGGACACGACCGAGCTTCGCCGGAATGCCGCGCGGCTCGAGGCGGCCCTCGCCCAGTCCCGCGACCGGCTGGCCGAGATCACCCGGCTGCGTGAGGCGGCCGAGGCTTCGGCCCGCTCGGATCCGCTGACCGGGCTCGGCAACAGGCGCGCCCTCGACCGTCAGTTCGAGGCCGCCACCGAGCGCGAGGGGGCCATCGCCCTCGCCCTGATCGACATCGACCATTTCAAGCAGATCAACGACCGGCTGGGCCATGCGATGGGCGACCGGGTGCTGCAACGGTTCGCGGTCGAGCTGTCGGCCGTCCTGCCCGAGGGGGCGCGCGCCTTCCGCATCGGCGGCGAAGAATTCCTGACCCTCTGCCCGGGACAGGACACGGGGGCGGTGGTGGACCTTCTCGAAAAGCTCGCACGCCGGCTGGAGGCGGACCCGCCGCTGCGCGACGGAGACCTGCCGCGCCTGACCTTCTCGGCCGGCGTGGCCATGCGGCCCGGCGACGGCAGGAGCCTCGGCCAGCTGACCGCCCGGGCCGACGCGCGGCTCTACGAGGCGAAGCGTCGGGGCCGCAATCAGATCCTGCATCTGGACGCAGCGCGGCGCGACGCGGCCGATGCGGCGGCGGTCCTGTCCGGGCCGCCGCGGCCGGCCTCGGCCTGAGACGAGGTGGCTCCGATGATCCCGCATCCGCCCGCAGTCCTCGCCCATCGCCTGTCGGAAGGCCAGCGCCTCGCCACGCCGCTGATGCGGGCGCTGATGCGGGCGACCGGCACCCAGGTGGACGCGGCCATCGCCCGCACCATCGCGGAACTCGGCGCGCACTGTGGCGCCGACCGGACGCGGGTCTACCGGATCGAGGCCGGGCAGGTGCTGGACTGCACGCACGAATGGTGCAGGTCGGGGATCTCGGAGATCCGGCCGGAGATGCAGCGCATTCCGCTCGGCACGCTCGATCGCTGGATGCCGATCCTGCGCCGCGGCGAACCGGTCGATGTGCCCGATCTGCACGGCCTGCCCGAGGACGATCCGGCGAAGCAGCAGATGGCCCGGCACGGGATCCGGGCGCTTGTCCTGATGCCCCTGACCGCTGGCACGGCGCTGACCGGCGTGGTGGGCCTCAGCCTCTTCAGGGCCCGTCGCCCCGTCGATCCGGCAGAGATGGCCCTCCTGCACTCCATCGCCGAGGCGATGGGTGCCGCCCTCGCACGGCGGGATGCCGAGCGCCGCGCCGTGGCGGCCCGCAGTGCCGCCCGCGATGTGGCGCGCAACCTCGAACGGCTGGCGCGCGTGACCGAGCTGATGACGAACCTCGTCATCGTGACCGACGTCGAGCAGCAGATCGTCTGGGTGAACCGGGCCTTCGAACGCCAGACGGGTCACAGCCTCGAGGCGATCCGGGGCCGGAACTTTGCCGAGGTGGTGCGCGGCCCCGGAACGGATCCCGGCGTCTGCGCCGCCGTCGCCGAGGCGATCCGCACCTGTTCGAGCTGCGAGGGCGAGACGATCAACTACACGGCCGCGGGCCAGCCCTACTGGATCCGCTTCAACGCCCATCCGCTGTCCGACGCGGACGGGCGCTACGCCGGTCATGCGTCGGTCGAGACGGTCATCACCGACCGCAAGGTGCTCGAGCGCGAGCTGGCCACCCGCAACGCCTTTCTGACCGCCGTTCTTCAGACCAGCGTCTCGGCCATCGTGGCCCTGAATGCAGAGGGCGGCATCGTCTATGCCAACGACGAGGCCCGGCGGCTCCTCGTGCTGCAGCCCCATCGCGGCGGTCTCCGGATGGAGGCGGTCCTAGAGACGCTGGACGGCCGTCCGCTGCCCGAGGCCGACATGCCCTCGGCCCTCGTGCGCGCCACCGGCGCGCCGCTGCACGACCTGCGCTATGCGATCCGCCGCCCCGATGGCCAGTTCGGCATCCTGTCCATCAATGCAGCCCCCCTGCCACAGGCCGCCGACGACGCGCGGATCGTGATCTCCGTCACCGACATCACCCATGCCGAGGCCTCGGCCGAGCGGCTGCGGCGGCAGGCGGCGGAGGACCCGCTGACCGGGCTCGCGAACCGGCGCGCGCTCGCCGATGCCGTCGAGACCCGGCTGACGGAGGCCGCTCCCTTCGCGCTGGTGATGCTCGACCTCGACAATTTCAAGGCGGTGAACGACCTGCAGCGCCACGACACCGGGGATGCGGTGCTGCGCATCGCGGCCGACCGGCTGCGGGCCGTGGCGGGGGCCGACTGTCTCGTGGCGCGGATGGGCGGCGACGAATTCATGGTGCTGGCGCCCGGCACCGACGCCGCCAGTGCCCCGCGTCTGGCCGAGGCGCTGCGGGCCGCCATCTCGGCCCCGATCGAGGTCGGCCGCCAGCCGGTGCATCTGGCAGCCTCCGCCGGCATCGCGCTCCATCCCGAACACGGGACCTCGATGGCGCTTCTGATGACAGGCGCGGACATCGCGCTGCATGCCGCCAAACGCGCGGGGCGCAACCGCAGCGTCCTGCTCTCGCAGGCGCAATTCGCCGCCGAAGCCCGGCGCAGCGCCATCACCCAGGCGCTGGCGGCCGACGTCGAGGCCGACCTGCGCCTCGTGTTTCAACCGCAGTTCAGGGCCTGCGGCGCCTTCGACGGGGCCGAGGCGCTCCTGCGCTGGACTGATCCCCGGCTGGGCGAGATCGGCCCCGCGGAGTTCATTCCCATCGCCGAGGAAGCGGGCCTCATCCAGCGCATCGACGCGCATGTGGCGGTTCTGGCCGCGCGGCAGCTCGGCCTCTGGGCGCGGCGTGGCTGGCGCCACCGGCTCGCGGTCAATGCCTCGGCCCAGACCTTCGCCCGCGCGGGCTTTGCCGAGGAGCTGCTGCAGCACCTCGCGGAGGAGGATGTCTGCCCGCAGCAGCTCGTGGTCGAACTGACCGACACGTCCCTCGCCACGCTCTCCTCGGTCGCGGACCACAATATCGCCACCCTGCGGCGCGCCGGTGTGGGCATCGCCATCGACGATTTCGGCACGGGCTACGCCTCGCTCTCCTATCTGCATCGGATCGAGGCGACCGAGATCAAGATCGACCGCGGCTTCGTGGCGGGCCTCGAGACGGCGGAGCGGCGCGACAGCAAGCCGCTGATCCAGGCGATCCTCAGCCTTGCCCATGCCCTGGGCCTTGCCGTGACCGCCGAAGGCGTCGAGACCGAGCGGCAGCGCAGCTGGCTCTCGGCGGAGGGCTGCGACCGGCTGCAGGGCTATCTGCTGGGTCGCCCCCTGCCCGTCGAGGCCTTCGAGGCGGCCTTCGTGACGCCAGCCGCGGTTCCGGGCTGAGGCGGGTCAGCCGCCCCGCGTGCAACGGGCGGTCACAGCCCGGCCCGTGACCCGGTAGGCCAGGATCCCGATCCATTCCCGCACGGCCACGTTCAGCAGATCGAGATTGCGCGCCAGATCCCAGCCGATCCCGTCGCGCAAGCTGGCCGTGCGGTAGTCGGTGGGCCAGGGCACCAGATCCTGCCAGCCCGCCGCGCAAAAGGTCTCGACCGCGCGCGGCATGTGGAAGGCCGAGGTGACGAGGAGCCAGCTTCCCTGCCCCTGGTTCGCCACGAGGGCCTTGGCGAAGCGCGCATTCTCGGCCGTGTTGCGCGATTGTCCCTCGAGGATCAGCCGGGCCGGATCGACACCGGCCGAGACGAGGATCTCGCGTGCGATGCGGGCCTCGGGGATCTCGGCCCCGAACAGCCGCCCGCTGCCCCCGGTGAAGAGCACGCGCGCCTCCGGAAAGCGCCGCGCGAGGGCGATGGTCGCGAGGTAGCGATCGCCCGCCTCGGTCACGGCGGGCCGCCGCCACTTCCGCGCCGCGGCCGCATCCTCGCTGCCGCCGAGGAGGATGATGCCCGCCACCTCGCCCACCGGCGGATCGGCGGGCCAGACCCGCTCGAGCGAGGAGAGGGCCAGATACGACAGCGGAAGCGCACCCACCGCGAGGAAGGCCAGACAGCTCGACAGAAGCAGCGCCGCCGCCAGACGGAGACGGCGCAGGACGAGGGCTGCGAGACCCGCCGCCACGGCAAGGACGAGCAGCGTCTCGGGCCTGACCAGCATCCAGACGAGCTTGGAGGCGATGAAGAAGATCGTGTCCATGGGCGGGGCCTGCGTCGGAGGAAAGCGGTTCCGGGCCATTCTGCCGCTGCAGCGCGGAATGACAACCGCCGCCGGGCGTCTCCCGGACGGGGAGGACGAACGGTTCAGGGCACCTCTCGGTTTTCGCGTCGGATTTGTAAAATTCACGGCGAAGCAATCGCTTCTCAATATGCCTTGAATGTGCTAGGCAATTTTCGAGGATATTGGCTTTCACCCCCTCGGGTGACCGACGTATCCAGACCACTTTACGTCTTGGAGACGACATGCAGCAACGGATGGCCAAGGCGTCATGTCGGCAGAGAAGGCCCCTGACGCTGGGTTCCGGTCCGCAGGCGGTCGGCGCGCCTCAGGGACGGGGGTGCCCGTGACGCGGCTTGTCATCGTTGCGGACGACCTGACCGGCGCCCTCGACGCCGGCGCGGGCTTTGCGATGCGGGGCGCACGGGTGCGCGTGGCGCGGAGCCTCGCCGATCTGCCGGAGGCGCTGGCGAGTGGCGCCGAGGTCATCGCGCTCTCGACCGGCACGCGCGACCTCGGGGTTGCCGAGGCGCAGGCACGGCTGGCCGAGGTGCGGGCGCTTCTGGGCGCGCAGCCGCTCCTCTTCAAGAAGATCGACAGCCGCCTGAAGGGTCCGATTGCGGCCGAACTGGCGGCGCTTCTGGAGGGCGATCCGCGCCCGATCCTCGCCACGCCGGCGATTCCCGCCCTCGGCCGGTTCTGCGAAGCGGGCGCGGTGACGGGGGCCGGCTTGGACCGGCCCATCGCGGTGGCCCCCGCCCTCGGGCGCCCGGCCCGGGTGATCGACGCGCGCACCGATGCGGAGATCGAGGCGGCGCTGCCCGACGACCTCGCCACGCAGGTCTTCGTGGGCGCGGCAGGCCTTGCCGCGGCGTTGGCCCGCAGGCTCTGGCCCGATGCGCCGTCGACCCGGACGCATCTTTTGTCGACCCCTGCCCTCTTCGCCATCGGCTCGCGCGATCCGGTGACCCTCGCGCAGATCGCGGCACCGCACGCGCTGCCGATCCACGAAGCGCCGAACGGCGCGGTTCCGGCCCTTCCCGCGGCAGATGCGCTCCTCGTGCGGATGACGCCGGCCGAGCCCGCCTGCCCGGCTGCCGTCGCGGGAGACACCTTCGCGCGCGGGATCGCGGCTTCCATGACCGCGCGGCCGGTGGCCACGCTCTTCGCCTGCGGCGGCGAGAGCGCGAATGCGATCCTGGCCGAGCTCGGGATCGGGCAGCTCGACCTTCTGGGCGAGCTTCTCCCCGGCATCCCCGTCTCGGAGGCGCACCACGCGGGGCGCAGGCTCAGGATCGTCACCAAGTCGGGCGGCTTCGGACCGCCGGACACGGTTGTAAAACTTGTAAAATTCCTGGAGAGGGTCTAAGCCTTGAGGGGCGACCCCGGACGAAGCGAGCCATGGCCCATCTCAAACAGTCGACCCGAATGCCGCTGGCCGACAAGGTCTATCACACGCTCTACACCCGCATCTCGAACGGGGACTATCCACCGAACCAGAAACTGCCGCCCGAGATGCAGCTGGCCGAGGAGCTGGGCGTCTCGCGCCCGGTGCTGCGGGCGGCGCTGGAACGGCTGCGCGACGAGGGGATCGTCCATTCCCGGCAGGGCGCGGGCAACTACGTCCGCCCGATCCAGATCGCGCCGCTGGGCTTTGCGCGGGTCGAGACCTTGGCCGACATCCAGCGCTGCTACGAGTTCCGCATCACCATCGAGACCGACGCCACATGGCTCGCAGCGCAGCGCCGCAACCCGGCCATCCTCGCCGAGATCGAGGCCGCGCTCGAACAGCTGCGGGCGGCGACCGGGTCGATGCAGCACCGCGAGGATGCCGATTTCGCCTTCCATGTGGGCATCGCACGAGGGGCGAACAACCAGTATTACGAGGCCACGCTGCGCGCGCTGCGCAACCACATCAATGTGGGGATGAAGCTGCACGGCGACGCGCTGATGACCGACGGCCAGAAGGGTCTCGAAGGGGTGCTGCGCGAACATGCGGGCATCTTCGAGGCCGTGCGGGACGGCCGGGCCGACGAGGCGCGCGACCAGATGCGCGCCCATCTCGAACATTCCCGCGACCGCCTGTTCGGCGGGAGCCTCCTCGATCTCCGGATGCGCTGAGCGCGGCAGCGCTCCGGGGGGCGCGTCCCCCGGAGCCGCCCCCCCGTCAGCCGCGGCCCGCGACCAGCTTGTCCGCGTAGGCCAGCGCCGCCAGCATGTTGACGTGATTGGCCCGCCCGGTGCCTGCGATGTCGAAGGCGGTGCCGTGATCGACCGAGCAGCGGTCGATGGGCAACCCCAGCGAGCAGTTGACCGCCGTGTCGAAAGCGATGAGCTTGATCGGGATGTGGCCCTGATCGTGATACTGCGCCACCACGAGGTCGAAGGCACCGGAATGGGCGCGGTAATAGACCGTATCGGCCGGGATCGGACCCACCACGTCGATGCCCTCGGCCCGCGCGGCCTCGACCGCCGGCTGCACCTGCAGATCGTCCTCGCGTCCGAAGAGCCCGTTCTCGCCGCAGTGCGGGTTGATCCCCGCCACCGCGATCCGCGGCTGCGCGATCCCCATGCGCTGCAGGTGCCGGTGCCCGGTGCGGATGGTTTCGAGCACCCGCTCGGGCGTGGCCCGGCCGATGGCCTCCTTCAGCGAGATGTGGGTCGAGACATGGATCACGTTCAGCGTGGGCGAGGCGAGCAGCATCCACGAGGCGGCGCAGCCCGTGAGGTGGGCGAGCATCCCGGTGTGGCCGTCGTAATGGTGGCCGGCCGCGTTCAGCGCCTCCTTGTTGATCGGTGCCGTGACGATGCAGGCGGCCTCGCCGCCGCGCGTCATGGTGACGGCGCGGTCGATGTAGCGGAACGAGGCCTCGCCGCAGGCGGGCGAGAGCACCCCGAAGCGGCCCGGCAGGCCGGCCACCTCCTCGTGGATCACGGCGACCGAGCCCTCGGGGGCCCCGTCGCCGAACTCGTGCAGCGCCAGATCGAGGCCACAGGCGGCGCGCGCGCGCAGAAGCGTCTCACGGTCGCCGATCACCGCATAGGCGCGGCGCCTTGCGGGGGTGAGGTCGGCGAGCGCCTTCACCGTCACTTCGGCGCCGACCCCGGACGGATCGCCCATCGTGATGACGATGGGTTGGGGGGAACTGGACATGGGTCTTTCTCCTGTTCGGCCGGGCTCAGCCCAGCTCCGCCGCGTTCAGGCAGCGCGCCGGGCGTCCGCCGGCGATGAGGGTGCGGATGTCCTCGATCACCATCAGCCCGACATTCTCGAGCGCCTCGAGCGTGTCGGCGCCGGAATGCGGCGTGAAGACGGCGTTGGGATGGGCGAAGACGGGATGCGACACGTCCGGCGGCTCGGTGACATAGGCGTCGATGGCCACGCCGCCGAGCTGCCCGCTCTCGAGCGCCCGGGCCACCGCGTCGAGGTCGACGACCTCGCCGCGCGCCAGATTGACGAGCCGCGCGCCGGGCTTCAGCCGCGCCAGCGCCCGGTCGTCGATCAGCGCTGCATTCCCCGCCCCGCCGAAGACATGGAGCGAGACATAGTCGGCGCGGGCCAGAAGCTCCTCGAGCGGCAGGTAGGTCACGCCGCAGTCGCGCGCGAAGGCCGGATCCTCGACCCGGTCGGTGGCCAGCACCTCCATGCCGAGGCCGCGCGCGAGGCGGGCGAGGCGCTTGCCGATGTTGCCGAGGCCCACGATCCCCAGCACCTTGCCGCCGAGCTGGGTGCCGATCCGGCGGTCCCAGCCGCCCGAGGTCACGGAGGCATGGCCCTGCGGGATGAAGCGCGCCATGGCGAACATCAGGCCCATGGCGAGTTCCGCCACGGCATCGGCATTGGCGGCGGGCGTGTTCGTGACCGGCAGGCCCGCAGCGGTGCAGGCCGGAATGTCGATATTGTCGACGCCCACGCCGTGCTTCAGCACGCCCTTCAGACGCGGCCCCTTCGCCAGCACCTCGGCCGTCACCGGCACGAGGCCCACCACGAGGTAATCCGCCTCGGGCAGATGCGCCTCCATCTCGGCCGCGTCGGCGGCACGCAGGAAGGTCCAGCCCTCGGCCTCGATCCGGGCGGGCACCCGTCCGTGGCGGCCGAAGCCCGGCGAGGTGGTCAGGACGACGGTCATTCCTTCAGGCCCCGCGCGGTGAGGATGGCGAGGATCTGCGCGTCCTGCGCGGCGTCTGGCAGCAGCGCGGGCTGCCGGGAGAGGCCGACCGAAGGATCGTTCAGATAGAGCGCGCGCTTGACGAGCGCCGGCGGGAAGCCCAGGGCATAGAGGTCCTTCCGCAGGCCCGCAAAGTTTTCCTGCGCCGC
This sequence comes from Cereibacter sphaeroides 2.4.1, assembly GCF_000012905.2. Taxonomy (NCBI): domain Bacteria; kingdom Pseudomonadati; phylum Pseudomonadota; class Alphaproteobacteria; order Rhodobacterales; family Paracoccaceae; genus Cereibacter; species Cereibacter sphaeroides. The sequence goes on from NC_007494.2 coordinate 474,383, forward strand.
GCGCGCGGCCTCCATGTCGCCCGCGTTGAAGCCCGCGATGATCTGCGCCAGCAGGCCCGGAGCCACGTTGCCGAGCCCCGAGACGACGCCCGCGCAGCCTTCCTCGAGGCCCCAGAGCACCAGATGGTCGGGCGCGCAGTAGACTTCGAACCCCTCCACATCGCGCGCCACGTCGAGATAGGCGCGCACCGTGTCGGTCGAGCCGCCGGAATCCTTGATCCCCGCGATGTTGCCATGACGGGCGAGCGTGCCCACCGTGGCAGGCTCGATATGGTTCTGGGTGCGGGCCGGGATGTCGTAGAGATAGACCGGCGTCGTCACGGCATCGGCGACGGTCGAGAAGTGCCGGATCAGCCCGTCCTGCGTGCAGGAGATGAAGTAGGGCGCAATGACCGCGATGCCGTGCAGGCCCATCCCATCCACCGCGCGGGCGAGCTGGAGCGTCTCGAAGGTGGCGGGGCAGCCGACGTTGGCGATGACCTTCGCGCGGCCCGCCACTTCCTCCATCACCTCTCCCACCAGACGGATCTTCTCGTCATGGGTCAGAGCCGAGAAATCGCCGTTCGTGCCGCAGACCATGAGATCGTTGCCGGCGGCCAGCTGGCGGCGCACCTGGGCGCGGGTGGCTGCATAGTTGACGGTCTCGTCCTCGTGAAAGCAGGTCACGAGGGCGACATGGGCGTTGCGCGTCATCTTCTATCCGTTCTGGTGGGGGGAGGAGGGCTTGCCCGCCGCACGGCGCGCGGCGATCCACGGCCAGAGAAGCGACAGGAGCGACAGCCCGAGGAAAAGCAGGGTGATCGGCCCCGACAGGAAGGTCACGAGATCGTCGCCCGCCTGCAGCAGGCCGCGGCGCAGGTTCGATTCCAGCATCGGCCCGAGGATCAGCGCGATGCAGAGCGCGGCCTGGCTGAAGCCGAACTTGTGCATCCCCCAGCCGAGCACGCCGAAGCCCACCATCGTGTAGAGATCGACGGGGTTCAGGTTGATCGCATAGGCGCCGATGAAGCAGAAGACGATGATGGCGACGGCGAGGATGTGGCGCGGGATCATCAGGATCCGCGAGAAGACCGGGATCAGCGCCATGCCGAAGAGGAACATGAAGATCGTGGCGAGGAAGGTGCCGCCGAAGATGCCGACCACGACGTCGGGGTTGGTCTGGAAGAGCATGGGCCCGGGCGCGAGACCCTGGATCATCAGCCCGCCCATGAGCACCGCCGTCACCACGTCGCCCGGCACGCCGAGGGCCAGAAGCGGGATGAGCGCCGCGGCACAGACCGCATTGTTGGCGCTCTCGGTGGCGCAGATGCCAGGCGCATGGCCGGTGCCGAATTTCTCGGGCGTCTTCGAGGCGCGGCGCGCCTCGTTATAGGCGATCCACGAGGCCGTGCCCGATCCGGTGCCGGGAACGATCCCGATCAGCGTCCCGATGATCGAGCCGCGCACCAGCGCGCCGCGGCTCTCGCGCAGGTCGGCCCAGGCCGGCCAACGCCCGCCCACCTTCTGCACCTGCGCCCCGTCGCCCGCGCCGAGGCGCTCGAGCTGGGTGAAGACCTCCGAGAGGGCGAAGAGGCCGATGAGGGCCGGGGTGAAGGCGAAGCCCGAGGCGAAGCCCGAGACGCCGAAAGTGTAGCGCAGCATCCCGGTGATCGGATCGGCCCCCACACAGGAGATCAGGATGCCGAGCATCCCCGCGATCACGCCCTTCAGGATGTCGCCCGAGAGCGAGGCGATGATGGTGAGGCCGAAGAAGGCCAGAGCGAAATATTCCGCGGCGCCGAACTTCAGAGCGATGCCCGCGAGCTGCGGGGCCAGGGTGGCCAGCACCACGGCCGCAAAGAGCCCGCCCAGCGTCGAGGCGATGGTGGCGAGGCCGAGCGCCTTGCCCGCCTCGCCGCGCAGGGCCATCGGATAGCCGTCGAGAACCGTCGCCGCCGACGAGGGCGTGCCGGGCGTGCGCAGCAGGATCGCGCTGACGCAGCCGCCGTAGATGCCGCCGATATAGATGCCGATCAGCATGTTGAGGCCCATGACGGGGCTCATGCCGAAGGTGAGCGGGATGAGCAGCGCCACCCCCATCGTCGCGGTCAGCCCGGGGAGAGCGCCGATGATCAGCCCGCCCAGCGTGCCGAGCGCGATGGCGCCGAGGGTCGCGGGCTCGAAGAGCGGCAGAAGATAGCTGAGGGTTTCCATGGGCGCGTCCCGATCCGAGGCCGGGCTCCGGTCCTGTCACCGGAGCCCGGCGTTGGCCTGTCAGTTGTTCATGCCGGTCATGCCGAGCTCGTCGAGCGTCTTGAGCGCGACCTCGGCGTCCTTCTCGGCCCGTGCGGTGAAGGCCGCGCCGTCCTCGTAGGTGACGAACTCGCCCATTGCGGTCATCTTCTCGCGGAAGTCCGGATCCTCGGACGCGGCCTTCACCGCGGCCTTGAGCGGCGCCATCACCTCTTCGGGGATGCCCTTCGGCGCGATCACGCCCTTCCATGAGGACCAGGTGAAATCGACCCCCTTTTCCTTCGCCGTGGGCGTGTCGGGGAAGAGATCGATGCGCTCGTCCTCCATCACGAAGAGCGGCGTCATCTGCCCGGCCTCGGAGGCGGCGAGCGCCTCGGCCGGCGAGGCGACCATGGCCTGGATATGGCCGCCCACGCAGGCGGTCCGCGCGTCCGACGAGCCCGGATAGGGCACGCTCTCGATCTTGAGGCCCGCAGCCTTGCCGAAGGCCTCGGCCGAGATGTGGTTGGCCCCGCCCGCACCGGAATTGCCCACCTGGACGGGCTTGTCCCTCGCATAGGCCGCGAAGGCGTCGTAATCGGCGAAAGGTGCGCCGGCACAGGCCACGAAGACCTGCAGCGAGCGCCCGAAGAGACCCACGAACTCGACATCCGTCAGCGCATAGTCGGCCCCGCCCATGTGCGGCGCGATCGAGAGCGGCCCCTGCGCGCCGATGCCGAGCGTGTAGCCGTCGGGACGCGCATTGGCGACCGAGGAGGTGCCGATCGTGCCGCCGCCGCCGGGCTGGTTACGCACGACGACCGTCGCGCCCTCGAGATGGCGGGCAAGGCTCTCGGCCATCAGCCGCGCCGACAGGTCGGTGCTGCCGCCCGCCGAATAGGGCACGACGATCTGGATCGGGCGCTGCGGATAATCCGCCAGCGCAGGGGTCGCCGCGAGGGCCGCGAGCGCGCCCAGGATCATGGTTTTCTGCATAGTCTCCTCCGTATGGTCAGGTCGTGCGCAGGCGGTCAGGGAAGCCAGACCTGCAAGAGGCGCGTGAAGCCGAGGTAGACGCCGCCCGTCAGGGCCAGCGGAACGAGGATCAGCACCAGCGGCCGGCGCTCGTTGAAGAGCAGCAGGCCCAGAACGAATGTCACGAGCGTCGAGACGAGGTATCCCAGCGGCTCGAAGGCCGCGGCATAGGCCACGAGCAGAAGTGCCATCAGCCCCATCCGCACCAGCGTCCGCCGCGTCGGCAGCTCCACCGCGGATGAGCCGCGCAGGATCGAGCGCAGGATCAGGGCAATCGCCAGAAGCGACAGGCCGCCGATCATCAGCCACGGCACGAAGACGGGCCCGGCGATGGTGCCCGAGGCCACGGTGCGCACCAGAAGGGTGCGCCAGGCAACGAAGCCGCAGAAGGCCAGCAATCCGATACCGGCCCAGATGTCACTTCTGCTCGCACCCATGGACGCCTCCCTCGAAGTCTCCATCCCCGCCGAACCCTCGCCCGGGAGCCACGGGGAGTCAAGCATTTTGTAAACTTGTTATATACCAATCGGTTTCACTTGCTGAGCGAGGCCCCGGATAATCTGTTTTCGCATTGTTTTGGAATGATAATCACTCTGCAGCGCCAGACCGCCCTGCCCACAGGCCGGAACTATACAGGTTGACAAGTTGACGATCCCTCCCTTGAATGCCCCCGATCCGGGGCCTGCTCCCCGACCGAAACGAACAGACGCGGAGTGCTGCGATGGCGGACGACCTCACCCGACCGATTACCCTTCTTCGGCCTGCCGCCGTGCATTTCGGCGAAGGCAGCCTTGCCCGCCTGCCAGAGTGGGTGGCCGCGCGCGGCTTCCGCGCGCCCTTCGTCATCGCCGATGCGGTGAATGCGCAGCGGCTGGACCGGCTGGGGCTCGGATCGGTCGGCTGCTTCGGGACCGTCGTGCCCGAGCCCGACACCGCCAATCTGCAGGCCGCCGTCGCCGCGGCCGAAGGGGCCGACCTGATCGTGGGATTCGGCGGCGGCTCGGCCATGGACCTGGCCAAGCTCGTGGCGGTGCTCGTGGGAACCGGCCTCGCGCTTTCGGACATCTCCGGTCCCGGCCGGGCGCCGGCCCGGCGCGTGGGCCTCGTGCAGGTGCCGACCACCGCCGGGACCGGCTCGGAAGTGGGCACGCGCGCCCTCGTGACGGATCCCGCGAGCCTTGCCAAGATCGCGACCGAAAGCGCCGAGATGCTTGCCGACATGGCGATCGTGGACCCTGCGCTCACGCTCAGCGTGCCGCCCGCGGTCACGGCCGCAACCGGGGTCGACGCCATGGCCCATTGCGCCGAGGCCCTGACCTCGAAACGGGCGCATCCGCTGGTCGATGCCTATGCGCTGGAGGGGATCGCGCTCGTCGGCCGCTTCCTGCGTCGCGCGGTCGAGGACGGGCAGGATGTCGAAGCCCGGGCAGGCCTGTCGCTCGCGGCCTTCTACGGCGGCATCTGCCTCGGCCCCGTGAACACGACGGCGGGCCATGCGCTCTCCTATCCGCTCGGCACGCGCCACAAGCTGCCGCACGGGATCGCGAATGCGCTGATCTTCCCGCATGTGCTGGCGGCCAACGCCTCGGCCGCGCCGGAGAAGACGGCCCGGATCTGCGAGGCTCTGGGCTTTGCCGCGGGCGCCGAGGAGACGGTGCGGGCCGGTGCGCTCGCCTTCTGCGCCGGGCTCGGGCTCGACATGCGGCTGCGGGCACATGGCGTGCCGTCCGAGGATCTGCCGGTCATGGCAACGGAGGCGCATGGCATCCGCCGCCTGCTCGACTGGAACCCGCGCGATCTGAGCGTGGCCGAGATCGAGGCGATCTACCGCCGCGCCTACTGATCGGAGACCCCTCCGGTGCCCTGCGACGGGCGGATGCGCCGCTCCGCTCAGCCGCCGGCGCGGTGGCGGCCGATCGGCAGCATCATGGGCCGGCCGCTCACCGGATCGGGGAGCGTCCGGCAGGGCAGCCCGAAGACCGCCTGCACCATCTCTTCGGTCAGGACCGTCTCGGGCGGACCGCTGGCATGGATGCGGCCCCCGGCCATCGCCACCAGCGCGTCGGCATAGCGGGCGGCGAGGTTCAGGTCGTGCAGCACCATGACGATGGTGGTCCCCTGCGCGCGGTTCAGATCGGTGAGCAGGTCCAGCACCTCGACCTGATGGGCGATGTCGAGAAAGGTGGTGGGCTCGTCGAGGAGCAGGATCCCCGTCTCCTGCGCCAGCGCGACGGCGATCCAGACCCGCTGGCGCTGCCCGCCCGACAACTCGTCCACCGCGCGCTCGGCCAGATCCATGGTGCCCGTCGCCTCGAGCGCGGCGGCCACCGCCGCATCGTCGGCGGCGCTCCAGCGCGAGAAGAGCCCCTGATGCGGGTGGCGGCCGCGGCTCACCAGATCGAGCACGGTGATGCCGTCGGGCGCCAGCGGCGACTGCGGCAGGAGCCCCATCCGGCGGGCAAGCTCGCGCGGGGGGATGCGATGGACCGAGCGGCCGTCGAGCAGCACCTGCCCCTCGGCGGGCGAAAGGAGCCGCGACAGCGTCCGCAGTAGTGTGGACTTGCCGCAGGCATTCGCGCCGACGATGGCGGTGATCCGGCCGGGCGCCACCGCGAGATCGAGCCCGCGCAGCACTTGCCGGTCGCCGTAGCCAGCGGCAAGCTCGCTGACCACCAGCGCATTGTCGGTCATATGGTGCCTCCGGCCCGGTTCACCCGGACGATGAGATAGATGAGGTAAGGCGCGCCGAGGGCGCCAGTGACGATTCCGACCGGATAGCGGCCGGGCAGAAGCACCTGCCCTGCGAAATCGGCCAGAAGAACGAGAAGCGCGCCGATCAGCGCGGCCGGCAGCAGGATCGGCCGACCCGGCATGCCCAGACGCGCGGCGATGGGGCCTGCGAGGAAGGCCACGAAGGCGATGGGGCCCGCGACGGCGGTCGCCACCGCGATCAGCCCGACCACGCCCACGAGGATCAGAAGCCGCGTCCGCGCGATCCGCACGCCGAGCGCCGCCGCCTTGTCGTCGCCGAGCCGCAGGGCCTCGAGCTCGCGGCTCCGGCACAGGAGGAGGGTTCCGAACAGGGCGAGCGCCAGCAGGAGGGGCGGTGCGTCCGACAGCCGGGCGCCGTTCACGCTGCCTGTCATCCAGCGCAGCGCCTCCTGCAGGCTCCAGTCCGGGGCGCGCAGGAGGAGATAGGCGGTCACGCTCTGCAGCATGGCCGAGATCCCGATCCCCACGAGGATCAGCCGCGCGCCCGCCACCCCGTCCCGCCAGGCCAGGAGATAGATCGCAAGCGCGGTGGCGAGCCCGCAGAGGATGGCTGCGCCCGAGACGGCAGGCCCGCTCCAGCCCAGGACCACAATAGCGAAGACGGCGGCGGCCCCGCTGCCTGCCGAGATGCCGATGATGTCGGGGCTGGCCAGCGGGCTGCGGAGCAGGGTCTGGCAGGCGGCGCCGCCCAAGCCGAAGCAGAGGCCGGCCAGAAGGGACAGCACCGCGCGCGGCAGCCGCAGCCGCTCGACGGTGAAGGAGGCCCCCGGCACCTCCTGCCCGGCCAGCACGCGGAGCACGTCGAACGGCGCCACGGGCGTCGAGCCGACCGAGAGCGTCACCGCCACGGATGCGAGGATCAGGAGGACGAGGCCGAGCACGAGGGCTGCGCCCCGGCGCAGGCGACGGCGACGGTGGGCCGCGACCTCGGCGGCAAGGGAAGGTGCGGGGGTCACAGCTCGCGGATCCTTCGTTGCCGCACGATCCAGATGAAGACCGGTGCACCCACGAAGGCCGTGACGATGCCCACGTCGAGCTCTCCCGGACGGGCGAGGATCCGGCCCAGCACGTCGGCGAGCATCAGCAGAAGCGCGCCTCCCAGCGCCGCGAAGGGCAAGAGCCAGCGGTGATCGACGCCGCAGAGGAGGCGGCAGAGATGCGGCACGGCGAGGCCCACGAAGCCGATGGGGCCGCAGATCGCCGTGACGGCGCCGCAGAGGAGAACCGCCCCCGCCGCCGCGACGAGGCGGCTCCGCGCGACGGAGAGGCCGAGGCCCGCCGCTGCATCGTCGCCGAGGGCGAGGATGTTCAGGGTGCGCGCGGAGAGGAGGCTCAGCGCCAGCCCCGCGAGGAGGACGGGCAGGAGAGCGAGGATCGCGTCGGGCGTGGCCCCGCCCACGCCCCCCACCTGCCAGGCCTGCACGCTGCCCGCGATGTCGTTGCGCGGCAGCAGGATCGCCATAGTCAGCGAGGAAACCGCGATCGAGGTGGCAGCCCCGGCCAGCGCGAGCTTGAGCGGCGTGGCCCCGCCGCGCCCGAGCGACCCCATCGTGTAGACGAGCGCCGCCGCGCCGCTCGCGCCGAGGATCGCCGTGCCGAGATAGGCCGAAAGGGTCTCGATCCCGAACCAGGCCATGCCCACGACCACTGCCATGGCAGCACCTGCATTGACGCCGAGGATGCCCGGATCGGCGAGCGGGCTCCGCGTCACGCCCTGCATGACGGCGCCGGAAAGCCCCAGCGCCGCGCCCGCCAGCGCGGCGAGGATCGTGCGCGGCACCCGCACCGCCACCACCGCCTCGCCGATGGTGGCCGTGCGCCCGGCGAGCCCGCCCGCGATGTCCGCCCAGCCGACTTCGCGCGTCCCCACGCCCACCGAAAGCGCCGCCGCCACCGCCAGAGCCCCGAGGAGCAGGGCGAGCCCCGCCCAGCGGAGACGCGCCGGCCGCCGGAGCACGGGCGGCGCACCCGCCCTGCCCCATGTCGATGCGCGAGACAGCGGTGCGTCCGCACCGACCCGGCCCGGGCCGGAAGGCGGATCCCCGGCCGCATGTGCCAGGGCTGCGCGCGGGGCACGGGCCGAAGCTCCGCCCGCTGGAGCGTCAGGGCTGGGGAAGGGCCGGTTCATGGCACCCGGCGCGCGGCTTCGGCCAGCCGCCCGACATAATCCTCGAGCACCCAGGAGATCGAGAGCGGCGTCGGATTGGCGGCCGTGCCCACCGGATCGTTGCCGAGCAGCACGAGCGCCCCTTGCGACACCGCCTTCATCCGCGAGGTGAGCGGGTTCTCAGACACGCGCTCGCGCAGCGGCTCTCCGCCGTAGGTCACGAGAATGTCGACATCGTCGAACCGGTCGATCCGCTCGGCGCTGGCCTCGGCGGCATAGGTTCCGCCGGACGAGGCTTCGCGCACACTCTCGGGCGTCACCAGGCCCAGATCCTCGAAGAACTTCACCCGCGTGTCGGTCGCGGAATAGAAGCGGATCACGCTCAGATCGCGGATGTCGAGATGGGTGGCGAACATCGCCGTCCTGCCGCGGATCTCGGGATGGCGCGCGACCGTCTCGGCGATCTCGCCCTCGATGCGCCCGATGAGCGCCTCGCCCTCGGCGGCCATCCCCATCGCCGCGCCGTTCAGCCGGATCATCTCGCGCCAGTCGGTGGCCCAGGGCGCCTCGCGATAGGGCACCACCGGCGCGATCTCGCTCAGCGTCTCGTAATCGGCGCGGCTGAGGCCGGAATAGGCGGCGAGGATCACGTCGGGGGCGCTCGCCGCCACCGCCTCGAAGTCGATCCCGTCGCCCTCGTCGAAGAGCGGCGGCGCCTCGGCGGCCAGCTCCTCCAGCCGCTCGGCGACCCAGGGCAGCAGCCCGTCCCCGTCGTCGTCGCCGAAGTTGGCGCGGGCGAAGCCCACCGGCACCACGCCGAGGGCGAGCGGCACCTCGTGGTTGGCCCAGGCGACCGTGGCCACCCGGACGGGGCGCTCGGGGATCACGGTGCGGCCGAAGGCATGGTCGATGGCCAGCGGAAAGTCCTGTGCCGCTGCGGCGGGCGCGAGGGCCAGAAGCGCCAGGATGAGCGGGCGCAAGAGGATGGATGACATGTCGGACCTCCCTCGGGACGGAGCTGCGTTGGGCCGGCCTTTCCATCCCGACCCGCCTCCGTCAAGGCGCAGAGGGCCTGTTTTCAGGCACGAAATCGCCATGAGGGCGAAGTTTCCAGAGAATCCGACAAGAACAGTCGGAATCTACAATACAGCGGCCTCTCCGCTCCGCTAGGGCTGCCGCCGATCGCACCGGCCTCGTGAGGCCGGAGCGGTCCCTCGCGCCCGTGCCGGGCGCGGCGGCCCCCGGCGGTGCCGGGAGATCAGCCAGCGGATGGGGCAGCCCGTCGGGCCAGCGCGCAGAGACCCTCAACCAGTGGAACGCCCATGACCCCCCGACACGCGGACAGATCGCGCCTCCTCCTCCGTCATCCCTGCCTCAGGGCGCTCCTGCTCGGAGGGTCGGCACTGGTGGCCTTGCCCACGGTCCTCCGCGCCCAGGATGCGGCGGACGACGCGGCCGCGGGCGCCTTCCGCCTCTCGCCCATCATCGTGGATGCGGCCGCCGCGGCCGACGACGATGCCCGTTCGGTCGTGGCGCAGGAGCTCTGGGTCGGCGGCAAGGTCGCGACCAGCCTGCTCGACACGCCCGCCTCGGTGTCGGTCGTGACCCAGGCCGAGATCCGGGCGCGCGCCGCCACCACCACCGAGGAGGTGCTGCAATACTCCGCGGGCATCGTCACCGACTATTACGGCAGCGACGACCGCAACGACTATTTCCTCGTCCGCGGCTTTCAGGCCTCGACCTACCGCGACGGGCTGACGCTGGGCTCGATGCGCGGCGTGCGCGAGGAGCCCTATGCCTACGAGCGGATCGAGGTGCTGAAGGGCGCGAACTCGACCCTGTTCGGCGTCTCCGATCCGGGCGGCTCGGTGAATTTCGTGACCAAGGTGCCGCAGTTCACCCGCTTCGGCGAGGTCTACGGCCAGATCGGCACCAACGACCACAGGGAACTGGGCTTCGATCTGGGCGACGTGCTGAACGAGCAGGGGACGCTCGCCTACCGCTTCACCGGCAAGGTGAAGGACAGCGCGCTCGACTATGACACGTCGCGCGACGACGACGCTTTCCTGATGGGCGGTCTCACCTGGGCGCCGACCGAGGCCACCACGTTGACGCTGGTCTACGACCATCTGAAGCGCGACGGCACGCCGAACAGCGGCGGCTATCCGCTCGACCGCGAATACGATCGCGGCGACTTCTTCGGCGAGGCCGACTTCAACGATCATGATGTCGCGCGCGACACGCTGACGGCCATGCTGCGCCACGATTTCGGCGGCGGGCTGAGCCTGACCGCGAACCTGCGCTACAGCGACCTCGCCGACGATTTCGGCTATATCTACCTGTCGGATTCGGCCTCTCGCGTGGGCACCGAGCTCTCGCGCTTCTATTTCGGCACCGACAGCACGGCCGAAGAGCTGATCGGCAACGCCATCCTGCAATATGACACGAGCTTCGGCAGCACCGACAGCAGCACGCTGGTCGGGATCGAGTATCGCGACGCGGCGCTCTCCTCGGCGTCGTTCTACGGTGGGGCGGGCACCATCGACATCGCGACGGGGATCGCGACCGGCGTGCCCTCGAACCTCGCGCCCTACGAGACACGCAAGAGCGACTACACGACGAAGTCGGTGTTCCTGCAGCAGAACCTGTCCTTCGCCGACCGGCTGGTGGCGACCGTGGGCCTGCGGCACGACTGGCTCGACCTTAGGTCCCGCGGCACAGCTTCGGGCACGGCCTTCGACGACAGCGACGATTTCTCGGAGACCTCAGTCCGCGGTGCGCTGACCTACAAGGTCACCGACGAGGTCTCGGCCTATGCGAGCTATGTGGAATCGGTGGCGCCGCCCTCCATCGGGGTCGAGCCCGAGCGCGGCGAGCAATATGAGATCGGCGTGAAATACCAGCCCGCAGGCAGCCGGGCGCTCCTGTCGGCGGCGATCTTCGACCTGACCCGGCAGGACATGACGATCCCGGTCGTTCTCGGCGACGGCACCATCGTGCGCGAGGTGGTGGGCGAGACGCGCGTGCGCGGCTTCGAGATCGAGGGCAAGGCCGAGATCGCCGAGAACTGGGACGTGATCGCGGCCTATTCCTATCAGGATGCCGAGCTCACGCGGGCGGTGGTGCGCGGCACCGACGTGTCGGGCAACCAGTTCGCCAACGTGCCGAAGACCATGGCCTCGCTCTGGGTGAACTACACCCTGCCGGGACGGGCGCGCGGCGGCGATATGACCTTCGGCCTCGGCGCCCGCTACATCGGCAGCTATCAGTTCGCGGAAACGAACGCGACCGGCGAGAGCGACGCCACGACGCTCTTCGACGCGGCCTTCAGCTACGACATCGCCGAGAACACCGGCCTGTCCGTCAATGTGAGCAACCTCTTCGACGAGCAGCATGTCGTGGGTCGCGGCACGGCCGACTATTACAACCCGGGCCGCACCGTTACGGCCACGCTGCGCCGCACCTGGTGAGCCGCCGCGCGGGCCCTCCTCGGACCTGTGGCGACGGTCCCGCATCAGACCGGGCCGCCGCCTTGGTGGCTGCTGCGCGGACGGCCTCGGACCCGGGGCGGCGCTCCCGCCTCAGGCCCGGCGCGCCGCCCCGCTTTCGGGCGGCGCCGCGCAGAGCCGGGCGCGGCGCCAGGCGCCCGGCGGCTGGCCTGTCACCTGACGGAAGACGCGCGTCAGATGCGCCTGATCGCTGAAGCCCAAGCGGTCGGCGATCTCGGCCACGCTGAGGTTCTCCTCGAGAAGGGTCTGCGCCAGCTCGACCCTCTGGCGTAGCTGCCATTGCAGCGGCGTGACCCCGGTCGTGTCCCGGAAGAGCCGGGTGAACCAGCTCTCGGACAGGCCCACCACCTGCGCCATCTCGGCCACCGACTGGCCGCGCCCGCCCCCGCCCGGAAGGCGCGCTCGAGCTTGCGGATCTGGCCCTGCGTCAGCCGCGTGCGGCTCATGGCCTCCTCTCCCGACGCGAGATCCAGAAGCCCGGTGACAAGGCCCGCGGCCAGCGTCTCGGCATGGATCCGATGATGCGCAGGCGCGACCGTTTCCTCCACCAGAAGCTCCGCCAGTGTCAGAAGGGACCGCGTCGCCTCGCTCTCGACCGGACGGGCGAGGACATCGAGCGCGGCGGACCGGCCGAGGGCCGGGGTCAGCATCTTCAACAGCCGGTCGCGGTGCAGATGCAGGTCGAGATGGGCAAAGCTGTGGTCGCAGGTGAAATGGGTCCACATCGGCAGCCCGGCAGGCACATAGAGCACGCGCGGCAGCGCCCGGCCCAGATGCGCCCGGCCGCCGGAGTCGTTCGACAGCCGGATCGAGGAGACCTCGTCGAGAAAGACCATGATCCGCGGATGCTGCGAGAGATAGTAGCCCCGTCCGCCCCGGACGCCGCGGGCCTGCCAGAAGACGCTGGTCGCGCCCTCCATCCGGCGCCACCGCACCGGCGCGGTGCGATCGATCCCGTCCGTCTGTCCGATGAAGTCGCTGTGAAAGCTCATCCAGCTCCGGGCTCCCGGTCGAGGTGACATGAGGATGCTGGCTGGCAGGACGAGAGTGTCCGGATGGCTGCGCGGGCGCGAGGCCCCTGCGGGCCGGGCCAAGGCCGCCCCGCAGGAAACACCTGCCGCAAGAGGAGAGGTGAGGTCAAGCTGCCCGAAGGCCATCCGAGGGCGGCGCGCCCGCCTGAAGCCGCCCGATGGGGTGCCTTCCGCTTCGGGGGCCGCCCGCAAGGGGCGGGGTCCCCGCGGCCATACGGAGACCCCGGAGCTGCCGCTCCGGCCGCAAATCACCGAAGCCGCAGATCCTCCCTTCGGAAAGCTAAACCACATTCCCGTCTCCATAAAAAGATCATCATGCAATCGGCCTTGCAGAGGTCCGATGGTGGCCGCGCGTCCCTTTCCCTCAAGGCGCCCGCATCCGTCCTCCTGGTTGAAAAAGACCTTCACCCCGGGGTTGCGGCAGCACCCGGAGCCGCCGCAGCCCTGTCAGCGCCGCATGTTGGAGCGAATCGACAGCGCGCATCCAGCAGCCACTGGGAGGCCGTGCCTGCCCGACGCTCACCCCGCTTGGGAAGCGTCCGTGCCCTCTCGGCACGCCGAAAGCCCGCGGAGCTTCCGATGCGCCATGACTGCCCTTGCGACGGTCCGAGGTGCGGGAAAGGCTTGCGCCCGGCGGCGGAGGCGTCTCTGGTTGGGGCAACGGCAGATGGCTCTGCCTCCCGGCGCGGGCCGCGATCCCGCGCCTGGAACCCGTCAGATACCGCCGGCCCGTGTCCGGCCCCACCCGGAGGAGACCCCATGACCGACACGGCCGAGCTGCCCGTCAGCCGCTTTCCCGTTCCGCGCCTTTCGGATCTGCCCGACGACATCCGCAGCCGCATCGAGGCCGTCCAGGAGAAGTCGGGCTTCGTTCCCAACGTCTTCCTCACGCTCGCCCACCGCCCCGACGAGTTCCGCGCCTTCTTCGCCTACCACGATGCGCTGATGGACAGGCCCGGCGGCCTGAGCAAGGCCGAACGCGAGATGATCGTCGTGGCCACGTCGACCGCGAACCAGTGCCAGTACTGCGTGATCGCCCACGGGGCGATCCTGCGCATCCGGGCCAAGAACCCGCTCGTGGCCGATCAGGTGGCGATCAACTACCGCAAGGCCGACATCACCCCGCGCCAGAAGGCCATGCTCGATTTCGCCATGAAGGTCTCGACCCGGGCGCACGAGGTGGGAGAGACCGATTTCGATGCCCTGAAGCAGCAGGGATTCGAGGAGGAGGATATCTGGGACATCGCCGCGATCTCGGCCTTTTTCGGCATGTCGAACCGGCTGGCCAATGTCACCAGCATGCGTCCGAACGCCGAATTCTACGCGATGGGGCGCTGAGGAGGGCCTTGGACCACGAGCCGAGGCGGCCCGCCGCACGCTGAGCGCCTGGAGGTGCGGCGGCGGTTGCCGTTCTGTCAGACAGAGATCCGTTTACCGTTCGTTCAAGTTCCGCACGCAAGATTGCGGCCGGACCCTGACGCTGCCGGCCGCCGGAGGTGCAGGGGTCCGTTTCTGCCCGCGCACGTCTGCTGCTCAGTTCACTCGTTTGGTTCGGACCATGATGCTCTCCCTCAAGGCCAAGACGGCCCTCACTTTCGGCCTCGTATTGACGGGGGTTGCAATCACCGTGGCGCTTGCCATCGGCAGTCTCAACCAGGTGGCGGGAAATCTCACGCGGTTGACCCGGCTGGAGCTTCTGGCGCTCGAGGCTGCGCATGAGTTCGCCCTGTCGCAAAGCCGCGCCGAGACGCTGGTGGCCAGATACGGGCTGGCGCTCTCCCGGGGTGGCGAGCTCTCCGGTGTCGACCGTCACTTGCGACGGCTGGAAGAGGATCTGGCGAAAGCGCTCCACAGCCAGCGGCAGGCCGTGGCAGACCTGCAGGCGCATGTGACGTTGCAGGAAGACGTCGCAAGTATCGCGGTCCTTCAGAGCTACGGCTCGCTGGTGGAAGCCGCGTCGACGAAGAGCCTCCGCCGAGCGACGGCCGGCGATCCGGCGGGGGCTCAGGCGGCGCTGGCCGACCCGTCCCTCCTCATGGCCCGCGCCGCGGGGGAGCAGGCGCTTGCCGACATCACCCGCAGGCAGTGGGACACCGTGGGCCGAACCGCCGCCCGGACAGTGGATCTGGCCACGCGCCGAGGATGGATCATGCTGACCGTCGTCGTCAGCGCCTGCGCCACCGCCGGCACACTCGCGGTCTGGATCGTGCTCTCGATCGGGCGGGGCTTGTCCAGCGCGCTGGCGCTGTCGAGCCGTCTGGCCGAGGGCGATCTCAGCGCCACCGTCCCCATCACCGGACGGGACGGAATGGCCCACCTCCTGCAGTCGAACAACGAGGTGGTGCTTCAGCTGCGCACCGTCGTCGAGGCCGTGACCGCCTCGTCTGGCGCCCTCACGGGCCTGAGCGCCCGGGTTGCGGCCACGTCCGAGCAGATGTCGGTGAATGCCATGGAGCAGATCTCGGCCACGGGCGAGGCCGCTTCCGCGGTCACGGGCATCCAGAGCAGCCTCGAGCAGTCGGTCGAGCGCGCCGCCGCCTGCGAAAGCGTGGCGGCGCGCGCCGCGCAGGATGCGCGCGCCTCGGAGAAGGTCGTTGGAGAGGCGCTCCGCTCCATGAAGAAGATCGCGGAACATATTCTCGTCATGCAGGAAATCGCGCGGCAGACCGATCTTCTCGCCCTGAATGCGGCGGTGGAGGCCGCCCGCGCGGGCGAGCGGGGCCTGGGCTTTGCAGTCGTGGCCAGCGAGGTCAGAAAGCTCGCCGAGCGCAGCCAGGACGCGGCCAAGGAAGTCTCGACCCTCTCCCACTCGACGTCGCAGGCGGCCGTGGCGGCGGGCGATATCATCGGGCGCCTCATCCCGGATATCGAACTCACCTCCACGCTCGCGACCGAGATTGCATCCGTGGCACGGGATCTGAGCGGCGAGATCCGCTCGGTGACCGGTTCGATCGACACGCTCGACACGCTCAGCAAGCAGAATTCCTCCGTATCGGACGAACTCTGGAACGGCTCTGCCGAGCTCTCAGGCCAGGCGGAGATCCTCGCAAACGCGATCCGCTACTTCGACGCATCGGACAGGAGCGGGCCTTCGGACGAGCCCGAGGAGGGGCTGCAGGCCGCGGCAGCATGAAGACCGTCCGGCGCCCCGGCGTCCGGAGGCCTATCCGCAGCAGCGAACACGGAAACGATGGCAAGGGAATGGATCCAGCGTCAGCACACACCACTGCCGAGGCCCCAGGCGCGACCGCCGCCTCTGCCTGCCGGTCCGGGCCCCTGGAGTTCGGCCAGCAGTCCTTCCCGCGCGAGGGTGCGGCGCCGCTCCGCGCCTCGTGCCGACCGGTCAGCAGGCGCAGCGCTCCCGTTCCCGGACAGCCCGATCTTTTCATCGACCTCTGGCTGCGCAAGAGGGGCGGCTTCGTGATCGCCCACAGCCTGCTCGGCGGATGCGGGACGGGAAAGACGGCAACGGGCGCAGGAGACCTCGAGGAAGCCATGTCCGTGATCGAGGCCTATTGCCGGACGCTCTCGACCGCGCCCGCCGGCCATCCACCCGGCCCGAAGGCCTGCGCGTCGGATCTGGCGGAGGCGATCATCGAACTTGCGCGCTTCCGCGACCGACGGCGGATCTTCCTCGGTCTGGCCGGGGAGGCTCTCGACGATTGGCAGGCCTGTCCCGCCTGCCGGCCGCACGCTCCATCTTGAAGAGGACTTCCATGGACGAGCCGAACCACTTCAGGCACCGCAGCAGCAGCGTCCGGGCGAATGCCCGCGCGCAGCTGGCAGAAATCAGGCGCAAGAGGCTTGCGCGGCGCACGGAGGCCGCCTCCACAGGCGGTTCAGGCGAAGCAGCCGGCTCGTCCGCACCCCAGAACGGCCCCCTGCCCGATCTTCCTCCCGAAGAGGCGGGAACGTCCGGGGCTCGGCATGCTCGGGCGGGTGCGGGGCACGCCCCTCTCCCGGGAGGGCCTGACGTTCAAGAGGACACCGTGACCTCCTCCCCGAAATCTGCGGCCACCGGCTCCCCATCGCCCCTCAAGGCCGCATGCACCGCCGGAGCCGGCCCGACCGCGGCGGACAGCGATCTCTTCGCGCTTCCGGGCGCGGGCGTCGGTCTTGTCTGGATGCTGAACAGGGCCGGCGTCCGGAGCCTGCGAGATCTTGCGGATGCCGACGGGCCTCAGCTCACGCGCGATCTCGGCCTCATCGGTCAGATCATGGATGTCGGGGACTGGATCGTCTTCGCGCGCAAGGCCTGCGAGCGGCCCGATGTCGCCCCATGACGCGTGCCAAGGGGGCAGGCTTGACATCATCATGTGCGAAAAGCGCCAGGCAGACGTCAGGGCAATCGTGCCGTCAGCGGAAAGCCTTGCCGTCCGGGGATCAAGGTCCTGCGCATCAGCGCAGCGCTTGCCGCTCCCGCCTGCCGCTCCAAGCGACCGGGACAGAGCCAGCGCCCGCGAGAGAGGGCCGTCAGTCAATCGCGATCCAGACCGGAGCGTGATCGCTCGCCTTCTCCCAGCCGCGGACATGCCGGTCGACCCCCGCCCCCTTCAGACGGGTCAGAAGGGACGGGCTCAGCAGCAGATGGTCGAGCCGCAGACCGGCGTCCCGCTCCCACGCATTTCGGAGATAGTCCCAGAACGTATAGATCCGATCCTCGGGATACAGATGCCGGATGCTATCTGTCCAACCCTGCGCGAGAAGCCGGGCAAAGGCTGCCCGCACCTCAGGGCGGCACAGCGCGTCCTCGCGCCAGCGCTCGGGACGATGGACGTCGAGATCGGTCGGCATCACGTTGAAGTCTCCGGCGAGAACGACCGGCACGTCGTGGCGCAGAACCTCCTCGGCATGATTGAGAAGATGGTCGAACCACGCGAGCTTGGCGGCAAACTTCGGGCCCGGGGCCGGATTGCCGTTCGGCAGATAGAGGCAGCCCACGAGAACGCCCTCCACCGCCGCCTCGATATAGCGGCTTTCACCGTCCTGCACGCCCGGCAGATCCTGCCGCGTCTGCACCGGCTCGGCGCCGCGCGCGAGGATCGCCACGCCGTTCCAGCTCTTCTGCCCGTGCCACACCGCTCCGTAACCCGCAGCTTCCAGCGCGGCGGCCGGAAAGCGCGCGGAGGCCGCCTTCAACTCCTGCAGGCAGACGACGTCGGGGCGCGCCTCCTCGAGCCAGCGCAGCAGCACCGGAAGCCGGCCGTTCACCCCGTTCACGTTGAAGGTCGCGATCCTCATGTTCCGGATGTAGCTTCCGCCGGACGGGAGTCCGCAGGAAAATGCGCTCCAGTCCGGGCATCCGCATCGCGGCAGGATGTGGCGGGGCGGGCTGTGCGCGGCCGGTTGATCCTGCCGGGGCGGATGGGTCAGGATGGGCGTCGGTCGGCGAAGTGCGGGCCGCGGCAGGCAGGGAGGGTGGAATGCGCAGCCTCATCGTCGGGGCCTCCGGCGGGATCGGAGCCGCGCTGCTTGCCGCCTGCGGCGAGGGGGCGGTGGGCCTGTCGCGGCGGGACCACGGCCTCGATGTGGCGGACGAAGCCGCGGTCGAACGGCTGCTCGCCGCCCTCGATTCGCCCTTTGACCGGGTGATCGTGGCCACGGGTGCGCTGGAGATCGGCGGCGTGGCTCCTGAAAAGACCCTGCGCGCGCTCGACCCGGCAAATCTTGCGCGGCACTTCGCCCTCAATGCGATCGGCCCGGCGCTGGTGCTGAAGCACGCCCTGCGCCTGCTGCCGCGCGATCGGCCTGTGCGGTTCGCGGCACTCTCGGCGCGGGTGGGCTCCATCGGCGACAACCGGCTGGGCGGCTGGTTCGCCTATCGCGCGGCCAAGGCGGCGCTGAACCAGATCGTCCATACCGCCGCGATCGAGATCGCGCGCAGCCATCCGCAGGCGGTGGTGGTGGCGCTTCATCCGGGCACGGTCGAAACCGGCCTGACGGCGCGCTACAGCGCGACCCATCCTGTCGTGACGCCCCAGCGCGCGGCGCTCAACCTGCTCTCGACGCTCGACGCGCTCGGGCCGGAGGAGTCTGGCGGCTTCTTTGACGCCACCGGAGCACGGATCCCATGGTAGCCGTCTGTTCAGGTTCCAGAAGGGCCGCGGCTCTTGCGGGGCAGCGCCCGATGTGAGCGCCGGATTGATGAGCCGTCTGCCTGCCGCTCGCCCGTGCCGACCTTCCCGGTCCGCCACTGCTCCGGCGGCTTCCTGTCGACGGGCCCGCGCGGGGCGCCTCACCGTCTCCGCGGGCGGCCGGGACCCGGCAACCGCTGTTCAAGCAGTTATCCGTGACCCCACGGGCTGCGCATCCCGTCCGGCGGAGGCCGACAGGACCTGAGCCTGCCCGCCCCCTGTCCCTGCGCTCGGGCAGCCGGGCGGTCTCTTCGACCCGGCCCTAGCCGCCAAAGCCGCGCGAGGCGCCGGTGCTGCCGAAGCCGCCGCGCGAGGCGGGGCTCGCGACAGACATCGGCGGCTTGCCGATGGTGGAGGGCGGCCGGGCAAAGGTGCTGGTGCCGAGGCGCGCCGAGCCCGTGTTGCTGGAATAGGTGCTCGTGCGGGCGGCATTTGTGAACTTGCCGTCCGCGGTGCGGTAGAGGGGCTGCGCGGAAGCCACGCCCCGGCCGCTGAGCATGCTGCCGATCAGATAGCCGGTGAGCAGCGGCATGAAGATGCCGCCCATCCCGCTGCCGCCCGTCACCTCGCTCTCGCTGCCGCAGCCGCCCGCGCCATGTTCCGCCTCGCAGGCGGCGACGCTGTCGTAGCGGGGCGCGGATTCGACATGGAGCTGCTGCGCCTCGGCAAAGGATTTGTCGCATTCCTCGACGCTGAAGAGCCCGCCGTTGCTCGCCGCGGCGCGGCAGCTCTCGACATCGGGGAAGGCCTGGGCCTCGACCTCCTCCTCGCGGCAGCCGGCCAGCGCGAAGGAGGCGGCGCCGAGGATGACGAGGGCAACGGTGCGCGAGCGGCGTCTCATGCTTTCTCCTCCCGGACGAAATGCGGCTTGAACCGCGACAGATCCTGCGTGATGCGCGAGCGATCCTCGCGCAGCCCCATGCCCACGCAGGTCTCGCCCACGATCCAGGCGCCGACGACGGGGCGGAAGCCGCCGAAGACCGGCAGGGGATGATAGGCCTGAACGATCCGCGGATGCCCGGCATAATCGTCGCGGGGCGAGGCCTCGGTGACCTGCCCCTCCTCGAGGATCGAAATCGAGGCGCCCTCGCGCGAGAAGAGCGGCTTGAGGACATGGCCCCGCCGCAGCGTCTCTGCCGCGCGGTCGACCGCCGGTCCGCCCGCCGCGACCTCGGCCTCGAAGAAGGCCGGCAGCAGGTTCGGATGGCCTTCGAACATCTGCCAGAGCACCGGCAGCAGGCCCTTGTTCGACAGGACCGCCTTCCAGGCGGGCTCCAGCATCAGGCAGTTCGAGCTGCGGATGTGGCGCGCATAATCGTCGCGCAGCAGGTCTTCCCAGGGGTAGAGCTTGAACAGCGTCCCGATCACCCGGTTGTCGGCATCGAGGAACTGGCCCTCCCGACTGAGCCCGATTTTCTCGAGATCGGAATAATGCGCGCCGAGGCCGGCGGCGCGGGCGGCCCAGCCCATGCATTCGACCGTGGCATAATCCTCGGGATTGCCGCCCACGGCGGTGAAATGCAGATCGGTGTCGGGCGGGAAGAGGCTGCGGAAGCGCTCGACCAGGGCTTCGTGGATGCCGTTGAACTGGTCCGATCGCGCGGGGAGCACGCCCGCCTCGATCTGGTCCTGCAGCCAGCTCCACTGGAACGAGGCGCTTTCATAGAGCGAGGTCGGCGTGTCGGCGTTGTATTCGAGGAGCTTCGACGGCCCCTGCCCGTCATGGGCCAGATCGAACCGGCCATAGATCTCGGGATCGCCGCGCTGCCAGCTTTCCGCGATCAGGTCGCGATGCTCCGCCGGAATGGCCAGCCGGTCGAGCAGCTCCTCGCTGCCGATGATGTGGCCCGCCGCCTCGCGGCACATCGCGTGGAGCGCCGTCGCGGGATCCTCGATCATCTCCTCGACCTCGGCCAGGCCGAAGCCGTAGGCCGACGTCTCATCCCAATAGGGCTCGCCGTGCATGTCGGCGAAGGTGAAGCCGAGTTCCTCGGCGCGGTCGCGCCAGCCGGGGCGCTCGGGCAGGTCGATCCTCTCCATGACCCCTCACCTATGCGTTCGCGCGCCCCGGCGCCAGTGGCTGCGGTGGCATTCCCGGCCGCGACGAGAGGTGCCGGATCGGCCGCCCCGCGTGGAGGGAGGCCGGCGGCATGGCGCGCATCGCCCGAGGCGCGGTAGAGGGAATCGGTTTGCACGCTTTCAAGTTGTGTTACCATCGCCTCATTCGAGCAGATGGCCGCCTTATTCATCCGGCCAAAGACCCCTCTTGCGAACGCTACGCTGACACGAAGCCAATGGGCGGCCCCTGCCGCCCCATCGCATGGTCATTTTCATTTGGAGTATTGCCGATGCTGTTCAAGCTGGGCCACGGCCAGAACATTCGTATCTATCCGCGCAGCAGAAGCCTCCGGGGGGGCGGGTGACACCGCCACCGACAGCGTCCCCATCGACACGGTCTGCGCGGAAGCCTCGGACGAGGCGGACCCGCACGGCATGAGGCCCGCCTATCCGCTTCCCAACCCCGACCCGCAACCCTCTCCTGGGCTCGAGCCGCGCGAGGTATTCCGCTTCTACTTCCGCAATGCCCCCGAGGTGGCGGCCGATCCCGAGATCGAGGGCAGGATCCTCGCGCTGGCCGACGCCATGGCCGAGGCGAGCCTGACCCAGGCCGATCCCGAAGGAGAGTCCAGCATTCCGGCGGTCTTCACCTACTTCGGCCAGTTCATCGACCACGACATCACGGCCAATACCGACCGCGACGAGCCCGGCTTCGACATCGACCGGGCCGGCATCGACCCGCAGCCGCGCGATCTGGTGGAAAAGGAGAAGCTGAACCTGCGCAACGGCCGGCTGAACCTCGACAGCCTCTACGGGGACGGCCCCGGCCAGTCGCCCGCGGCGGCGAAGATGGAAGCGGCGATGCGCGACCCCGCCGATCCCGCCAAGATGCGCCTCGGGCCGGTGCAGCCGGTCAGCAACGGATCGCCGGGCTTCATCCGGCCGGATCTGCCCACGGACAACCTGGCCGACATCCCCCGGATCGGCGCCGCCATCGACGACGGCAGCCTGACACTGGAGGAGGCCCGCGAACTGATCGGCGAGGCCGACGACGCCAAGCTGCGCCTCTCCGCGCTGATCGGCGACGGGCGCAACGACGAGAACCTGATCGTGGCCCAGCTGCACCACAGCTTCCTGCGGCTGCACAATGCGCTGGTGGACAAGCTCCGGGCCGACGGCGCGGCCGCGGGCGACGACGCGCTCTTCGCTCTGGCGCGGCAGCACACGACCTGGATCTACCAGTGGATGGTGGTGAACCTCTTCCTGAAGGCGGTCTGCGACCCCTCCGTCGTGGAGGATGTGCTCGAGAAGCGCGCCCCGCTCTACCGGGGCTTCTTCGAGGCGCACAAGGCCTCGGTGCCCGAGGGAGCCCTGCCGATGCCGCTCGAGTTCAGCGTGGCGGCCTTCCGCTACGGCCATTCGATGGTGCGGGGCGACTACGACTACAACCGCAGCTTCGGCGTGGCGGCCGACGGCACGCCGCAGACCCGCGCCAGCTTCGAGCAGCTCTTCGCCTTCACCGGCGGGGGCAACATGTCGGGCTTCGGGCTGACCTCGCTGCCCGACAACTGGATCATCGAGTGGGATCGGTTCATCCGCGCCGATGGCCCGCCCGGACGGACGGCCCGCAAGATCGACAGCCGGCTCGCGCTGCCCTTGAAGGAGATGCGCAACCCCGCCCCGGGCGTCAGCGGGATCATGCGCCATCTGGCGGCGCGCAACCTGCGCCGGGGCTATGTGTTCAATCTTCCCGACGCGCAGGCCATCCTTTCCGAACTGGCCTATCAGGGCACGCGGATCGAACCGCTCACGGCGGATGAGATCGCCTCGGGCGCGACCGGTGCCGCGATCCGCGACGGCGGCTTCGACAGCTCGACGCCTCTGTGGTTCTACGTCCTGAAAGAGGCGGAGGTGAGGGCCGAGGGCAACCATCTCGGCCCGCTCGGCAGCCGTCTGGTGGCCGAGACGCTGATCGGCCTCCTCGTGACCGATCCGTCGAGCTACCTCCAGCAGGGAGCCTTCGGCAGCTGGACACCGGACGAGGCGGCGCAGCCGAAGGGCGAGCCGATCACGAGCTTTGCCGCCATGCTCGTGGCCTGCGGCCTGCTCGCGCCCGTGCCTGCGGCGCCGGCGGCGCCCCAGCCGGCCGCCACGTTCTGAGGCCCGGCCGTGGCGCCGGAAGGCGCCACGGCCCCTGCCGCCGCACCGCCATGGCCCCCGTCCCAGCGTCCCCCGGCGCCGCTCCGATCCGGCGCGACCCCTCCGACCTGCGCGATCAGGTCTATCTGCCCTCGCTGAGGCCGCTCGCGCCCCGGACGGAGCTGCCGTCCTGCCTTTCAGGCGGCACCCTCCTGCCCCGCGATCAGCAGGAGGCCGAGAGCTGCGCCGGTCAGGCCCTCGCGGCGCTGATCGATCTGCAGCACCAGAGCGCGGGCGCGGCCACGGCGCGCGTGTCCGCGCGGATGCTCTACCGGATGGCGCTGGTGCAGGACGGAAGCGCGGGCGGCGGGGTGGCCTCGCTCCGCTCCGTGCTGAAGGGCTTCTACCATTACGGCGTCTGCCCCGAGAGCCTCTGGCCCGACGGGAGCGGTTCGGATGCGCTGACCGCCGAACGGGCGAAGGCCGCGCGCGGCGTGACGCTCGGCGCCTACTATCGCGTGCTGCCCGGCCTGAACGACTGGCATGCGGCGCTGACCGATGTCGGCGCGCTCCTGGTTTCGGCCGAGATCCACGAGGGCTGGGACTGCCCCTTCGATCCGCAAAAGCCCCGCGACCGGCAGGGCCTCATAGTGCCCGTGCGCAGCGGCGGCACCGGCCACGCCTTCCTTGTGGTGGGCTATACCGAGGCGGGCTTTCTGGTCCTGAACTCCTGGGGAGCTGCCTGGGGCGGTTACGACGGGCGGCCCGGGATCGCGCTCTGGCCCTACGAGGACTGGGCCGAGACGGTCATGGACGCCTGGGTGCTGAGGCTGGGGGTGCCCGCGCCTGCCGCCTTCGCGCAGGCGCGCGGGCTCCATGGCCTCGGCTTCGACACAGGCCCCCTCGGCGCGTCGCAGGCCGCCTGCCACCGGCTGCTGGGCCATTTCGCCCATCTCGACGACGGCCGGCATGTCGACAGCGGCAGCTACGCCTCGTCCCGCGCCTCGGTGGAGGAGACGGCCCGCTGCCTCGAGGCGCGGCCGCGCCCCGTGCTCCTGTCGGTGGCAGGCTCGCTCTTCGGCCTTCAGGCCGGCATCGCGCACGAGATCCGGCGCCGCCCGACCGTCGAGGCCGTCGGTCTCTATCCCTACACAGTCTTCTGGTGCAACGACGCCTTCGACAGCACGAGCCTCGTGCTCGATCACCTCTTCGAGAAGGCGGTCCAGAAGGTCGGCCCCTTCGACCCGACCCTCGATGACACGATCGAGCGCGATACCGCCCCGATCGGCCGCGCCTTCTGGCGGGACGTCAAGGCCGCGGCATGGCGCGCGGGCAGCCACCGCCGCGACGGCCGCGAGGGCGATGCCGCCCATCTCTTCGACCGGCTGGCCGCGACGGGCGCGCCGCTGCATCTCCTGACCGACGGCGCCGGGGCGATCCTCCTCGGCCGGTATCTGCGCTCGCTGGAAGAGGGCGCTCTTCCGCCCGATGAGGCCGCCCGCAGGCAGAGGCTGCGCGAGAGGTTCTTCGCCGCCACGGCCTCGCTCACCCTCGTCACGCCGCCCCTCACGCTCGCGGCCTTCGACGAGGCCTTCGGGCCGCTTATCGACCATCTGCCCGAGGGCCGCGCGACGCTCTGGGTGCCGTCGCGGGGCCTCGATGCGAAGCTGCATGTCGGCGCGTACGCGCGCTCGATCCTGCATCTGATCTGCCACGGGTTCGAACGCGGCGAGGAGGATGGCACGGACGCGCCCACGCGGAGCTTCGTGGGCATGCCGCAGCATGTGACGGGGCTGCCCGGCCGGCTGACGCCGCGGCTTGCCAAGCTGGCCGTCTGCCGGATCGCGCAGCCCGACGCGTCCCGGCCCCGCTTCACGCAGGCCGACGTCAGCCTGAGTGCCGACTGCCACCGGCGGACACTCGACAGGATCCGGGCCATTGAGGCCCAGCGACAGGGAGGAACGGATGACGGAGAAAATCACGCTCGAGCAGCTGCAGGAGATGGCGGCCGATCCCGGAACGCGTCCTGAGGATCTCGCCCCCTATTTCCGCACGCGAGATGCGGCCTCGCCGTTCGATCCGCAGATCGAGATCGACGAGACGCGGGTCATGGTGCCCGACACGGCCGAGGCGGCCAGCCGCTCGGCGCTCGTGCTCAACAGCGCCAACTGGATCGAGCGGATGAAGCGGCAGACGCGCTTTCACCGCCGCCTGTCGGAAGGCAACTACACCGGCCCGATCATCGTCGAGGAGGGCGACAGCTGGTTCCAGTATCCGCTCCTGCTGCGCGACGTGATCGACGTGCTGATGGACCGCTATGCCATCTTCTCGCTGAGCGCCGGCGGCGACACGCTGGAAAACATGGCGACAGGGGCGCAGTATCGGAAGGCGCTGGAAGAGACGCAGGCCAGCATCCTGCTCCTGTCAGGGGGCGGCAACGACCTTGTGGCCGACGGGCAGCTGGCCGACCATCTGCGCCCCTTCGATCCGAACCTCCGCCCCGCCGACTATCTGCTCGGCAGCTTCGACCAGCTGATCGCCCGGTCGATGGCGCTCTACGACCGCATCTTCGCCGATGTGGCGCGCCGCTTTCCGAAGGTCGATGTGATCTGCCACGGTTACGACTACACCCTGCCCCGCATCCGCGGAAAGTGGCTGGGCCAGCCCATGCAGGCGCGCGGCATTGCGGATCCGGCCCTGCAGGCCTCCATCGCCGTGGTCATGGTCGACCGGCTGAATGCCGAGCTGGCCCGCCTCGCCCGCCGGCATCCGCGGGTGCATCACCTCGACCTGCGCGGCCGCGTGGAGCGCGATCACTGGAACGACGAGCTCCATCCCGACGACAGCGGCTATGCCGCGGTCGCCGCCGTCTTTGCCGAACGGATCGACGCTCTGACGCGCCGCCCGCGCGGGGTCCCGCGCGGCGCGGCGGCAGGCGGCCCGGCGCCGGAGGCCGCGCCCGCCCTCGTCCAGCCGCGCCCGATGGCCCTCTCGCTTCATGTGGGGGTGAACAGGGTCGATCAGGCGCATTACCGCAACTTCGTGCAGGATCTCGAATTCTGCGTGAACGATGCCGAGGCGATGCGGGATCTGGCGGTCCAGCGCGGCTACGAGACCCGCTTGCTGACGGACGCTCAGGCCACGCGCGAGGCGCTGCGCGGGGCGATGACCGATGCGGCGCAGCAACTGGAACCGGGCGGGATCTTCCTGATGAGCTATGCCGGGCACGGTGCCCAGATCGGCGACTTCAACGGCGACGAGGGCGACGGCCCGGACCGGGACCGGCTGGACGAGACGCTCTGCCTGCACGACGCCATGCTCGTCGATGACGAGCTCTACCAGCTGTGGGCCGCCTTCCGCGAAGGCGTGCGGGTGGTGGCGGTCTTCGATTCCTGCCATTCGGGCAGCATCCTCCGGGCGAGCGCCAATCGCCGCACCGACCGTGCCGGCCGCACGGGCCGCGTGCGCACCATCTCGCTTGGGGCGAGCGTCCAGATCTACCGCGCGAACCGCGCCTTCTACGACGGGTTGCCCTCCTCGATCCTGCCCTCCGACAGCGCGGTCCTGACCAAGGAGCTCACCTATCCCGTCAGCGCCTCCATCCTCCAGATCTCGGCCTGCCAGTCGAACCAGACCGCCGAGGAGGCCTTCGGCAACGGGCTCTTCACCGAGCGGCTGATGGCCACTCTGGCCGAGGGCAGCGGCCGGCTGGGCTACAGCGGCTTCACCGACCGGATTGCGGCGCGGATGCCGCCCGAGCAGACGCCGAAGTTCTGGCGCGTGGGGCGGCCCGATCCGGTCTTCGAGGCGCAGACCGTCTTCTCCGTCTGAAGCCGCCCCTCCGTCCCCCCGCGGCGCAGATCGCCATTCGCCCCGCGCGCGGCGCGTGCTAGCTCCGGGGCAACGGAAGGGGCGGTGATGCGGATTCTGATCGTCGAGGATGATCCGGTGCTGGCGGACGGGCTGCAGGTGGGCCTCCGGCTGGCGGGCTTCGTGCCCGAAGCGGTGGGCACGCTGGAGGATGCGCGCGCGGCGCTGGATGCCGGCCGGTTCGAGGCGATGGTGCTCGACCTGATGCTGCCCGACGGCTCGGGGCTCGAGCTTCTCGCCGAGCTTCGGGCCGCGCGCGAGGCGGTGCCGGTGCTGGTGCTGACGGCGCGCGACCGGCTCGACGACCGGGTGCGGGGGCTGGATCTCGGCGCGGACGACTATCTTGGCAAGCCCTTCGAGCTAGAGGAGCTGGCGGCCCGCCTGCGCGCCCTCGGCCGCCGCCCCGCGGCGCTGGCCACCACCCGGCCCGAATGGAACGGCGTGGCCCTCGACCTCGCGGCGATGGAGGCCTCGCGCGATGGCCGGCCCGTGGCGCTCTCGCCGCGGGAGTTCGCGGTCCTCCGCGCCCTCATGGCCCACCCCCGCGCGATCCTGAGCAAGGCCCAGATCGAGGAGCAGCTCTACGGCTGGCAGGAGGAGATCGAGAGCAACGCGATCGAGGTCCATGTCCACAAGCTGCGTGCCAAGCTCGGGCACGGCTTCATCGAGACGGTGCGCGGCGTGGGCTATCGGCTGGCGGAGGCCTCGTGAGTTCGATCCAGCGCCGCCTGTTTCTCGTCCTTCTCGCCGCCACCGGAGCGATCTGGCTCTCGGCCGCGCTCTGGGTCCATTCCTCGACGCGGACCGAGCTGAACCGGATGCTGGACAACCGGCTGGCCGAGGCCGCGCGCATGGTGGGCAGCCTCGTCGACGGCGACGGGCTGCCGCTCGACACGGCGATGCAGATGGCGGCCCCCGCCCTGCCCGGCGACACGGCCCACGGCTACGCCCACCAGCTCTCCTGTCAGGTCTGGGGACTGGACGGCACGCGGATCGCCGCCTCGTCGCAGGCCCCGGCCGAGGCGCTCTCGACCGTCCCGCAGGGCTTCAGCGAGCACGCGGCCGAGGGCATCGTCTGGCGAGTCTACACCCATTTGGACGAAGCGCGCGGCATCCGCGTGATGGTGGGCGACAGCCTGCGCATGCGCGAGCGGCTGCTGCACGACATGGTGCTGGGGCTCATGTGGCCTGCGCTCGTGGTGCTGCCGCTTCTCGCCGGCGCGATCTGGCTCAGCCTGCGCAGCGGCCTTGCGCCGCTCCGGCGCATCACCCGCGAACTCGCGCATCGCGGGGCCGACGATCTTTCGCCCCTCCATGCGCCCGCGCCGGGCGAGGTGGCGCCGGTGGTCGAGGCGCTGAACGGGCTCTTCCGCCGGGTGCAGGCGGCGCGCCAGCATGAGCAGGATTTCACGGCCTATGCCGCGCACGAGTTGAAGACCCCGCTCGCGGGCCTGAAGATGCAGGCCGAGGTGGCGAGGCGGGCGCCGGATGCCGCAACGCGCGACCATGCGCTGGCCCAGATCCGGCGCGCGGTCGACCGGTCGGACCGGCTGGTGCACCAGCTCCTCGACATGGCGGCGGTGGATCAGGGCGCGGCCGAGAGCCCGCCCCGCCCGCTCGGCCGGATCGGCGCCGAGGTGCTGGAGCTGACCCTGCCCGCCGCCCGGGCGCGCGACGTGCGGCTGACGCTCGACTGCGCGCCGGCCCTCGCCGACCGGCCGCAGCGCGATCCTGCCCTTCTGGTGGTGGCCCTGCGCAACCTCGTCGAGAATGCGGTCCATGCCAGCGCCGAGGGCGGGCGGGTGGAGCTGGCCTTCCGGCCCGACGGGGCGGGCTGGCGGGCCGAGATCCGCGACGAGGGCCCCGGCATTCCTCAGGACATCCGGGGACGGATCACCGAACGCTTCTACCGCGGCCCCACCGGCGGCGAGGGCAGCGGCCTCGGACTGGCCATCGTCGAGGCGGCGGCCCGGCGGCTCGGGGCGCAGTTCGCGCTCCGCCCGCAGAGCCCGCGCGGCGAGGTGGCGACCCTGCTCTTTCCCGCTTCCGATCTCGCCTGAGCCGAGAGTGCGCCCTGCTGCCGCACCGCTTCGGCCGTTTCCCGGTCGGCCGGACAGGCCCTCCATCCGAAAGATCCTGTAAATCCGTCCGATGGATGATGCCCGCCACCGGCGCCAAGGTCTATGGGTTCCGCAGTGGCTTCCGGCGCAGCAACCATGCGCGAAAGGGATGGATGTATGAGGGTGACGATCAGAACCAAACTGGCCGCGGCATTCACCGTGGTTTTCGTCATGGCGGGGTTGGCGGTGGCGCTCGCCCTGGTCCAACTGGGGCGTGTCGACCAGCGCATGACCGAGGTCATCGACGAGCATGTGCAGGAGGTGGTGCTCGCCCAGCGGCTCAGCATCGGGCAGTATCGCGTGATGGCCAGCATCCGCGCGCATCTGCTCGACCGGGACTCGGACTCCGCGATCCAGATCGAGACGAGCGTGCAGGAGGGCCGGATGATCCAGCGCCGCGCCCTGCGTGCCCTGCGCGACAGACCGCAGGATGCGGCGACAGCCGATCTCCTGATCCGCTACAACGATCTCAGGAAGCAGATCCAGCGGGTGAACAACCGCGCCATGATCCTGTCGCTCGGGGGCAACCCGCAGGGCGCGGCCGCCTTCCTCCGCGAGGCGGGCGCGGCCGGCCTCGAACGGTCGCTCGAGGGCCTGTCCGAAGATCTGGTAACCCACAAGCTCGAGCTTCTCGAGCGTGAGAAGGCCGAGGCGAATGCCGAAGGGCGCTCCGTGCTGGCGCTCGTGATGCTGATCGGGGCCCTGTCCGCAGTCGTGGGCTCGGCAGCGGCGATCTGGATCACGCTCTCGATCGGCCGCGGGCTTCGCCGGGCCCTCGCACTCACGCGGCGGGTCGCGGCCGGCGACCTCACGGAGGGCGAAGAGGTCAAGGGACGCGACGAGATCGCCGATCTGCTCGGTGCCAGCAACCGGATGCTCGAGAAGCTGCGCGAGGTGATGGACGAAGTGTCGGGCACCGCCCGCGATGTGGCGGCGGCGAGCGGCCGGATGGCCACGGCCGCCGGGCAGCTCAAGTCCGGCACGGAAGAGCAGGCCTCGGCCACAGTCGAGGCCTCGGCCGCGGTCGAGCAGATGGTGGGCAACATCACCCAGTCCGAGAGCAATGCCGGCGTCACCGCGCAGATCGCGGGCTCCTCGGCGGACGATGCGCGGCGCTGCGGCGTGGCGGTGGCCGAGGCCGTGCGGTCGATGCAGGAGATCGCCGAGCGGATCGGCGTGGTCCGCGAGATCGCCCGGCAGACCGACCTTCTGGCGCTGAATGCGGCCGTCGAGGCCGCGCGGGCGGGTGAGCAGGGACGCGGCTTTGCCGTCGTCGCGGCCGAGGTGCGGCGGCTCGCCGAACGCAGCGCCGAGGCCGCGGCCGAGATCTCGACCCTCTCCGCCGGGACGGCGCGGGCCGCGGCCGGGGCCGGCGAGATGATCGACCGGCTGGTGCCCGAGATCGAGCGCACGTCGGAGCTCGTCACCGACATCTCGGTCGCCTCGCGCGAGCTGTCCGAGGGCGCGCGGCAGGTCTCGCTCGCCATCGATGCGCTCGACCGGGTGACGCAGCAGACCGATGCGGCCTCGAAGCTGCTCGACGAGGATGCGGAGGATCTGGCGGCGCGGGCCCGGCGGCTTCTGACCAGCGCGACCTACTTCCGCACCGGACCCGCGACCGAAGGCGGTGAGGCAGAAGAGGCCGCGGCCCCCGAGGACTGGCGCGCCGTGGCCTGACCCGCGCCGTTGTCGTGGGGGGCGGGCGCGGCTAGGCTTGCGGCAAGTCTCAGGAGAGCGCCGCATGATCCGCACGACCATCACCCTCGACGAGGAACTCGCCGCCGAGATCGACGCCCATGTGGCGCGCTCGGCGGTGCCGAACCGCTCGGAGGCGATCCGCGATCTGGTGCGCCGCGGGCTGGCGGCCGGGCCCGCGAAACCTGCCGACACGCTCTGCATCGGCGTGATCTCCTGCGCGATGGAGCAGACCCTGCCCGAGCTTTCGCGCCGGGTGCGGGAGGCGCGTCTGGCCCGGCACGACGAGATCCGCTTCGTCACCAGCGTGCCCCTCAATCACCGCGAGACGATCGACCTCATCGTCCTGCAGGCCAGCGTCTCGCGGATCGAGGATCTTGCGGCCCGGCTCTCGCTCGAGCGCGGGGTGCGCCATGCCACGGTCGGGCTGATCCCGATCGAGGAGGAGGTCCAGATCCACGCGCATGACGACGAGGAGCCGCACAGCCACAGCCACCTGCGGGTGCAGCAGAACTTCTGATCCCCGGCGGGTCCCGCCCGTCCGTCGGCAGGTTTACGGGTCGCCTCGCCCGGGTGACCTGCACCCTGCCCTTCGGAAGGGGCGACCTCACCGCCCGGAAGGACCGGTAATGGCCGAGGTGCGCTCTCCCCGGCCCCGCCAGCGCTGGGGATCCGGCCCTGCTCAGACACCGATGCCGAGGTCGACCCGATCTTCCCCGAGGCTTCCGGCAGGGCGTAAGCCGGGACGTCCCGTCGCCCGAGCCGGTGCGGGGCCTTCCCGCTCCGAGGCGGGGCGCGTCTTCGCGCCGCCCTATTCGGCGGGCTGAGCGGTGCGGGATGCGGCGGTGCGGGCGATGGCCCTCTCCTCGGACCGGCGCGCGAGGTAGAGCGCAGCCCCAAGGCCTGCGAGAAGCGCGAGGATCACCGGCGGCGCCGCCGTGGCCGCCATCAGCCCGAGGAACAGCACGGCGGCGGTCGCCAGCGCCATCATCGTTTCCAGCAGGATCAGCATCGTCCCCTCCTTCCTGTGTCTCGCGGGCCCGGATGCCCTGCGCCCGCCCGCGGGCCTGTGCCTTTCTCGGCCGCCCGGGCGGCAGGAGCAACCGTGCCCCCCTGCGGCGCAGGGTCGCCGTCGGCTGCCTCGGCGGGCGCCGGTGTCCTGCGCCTGACGCTGCGGCATCTCCCCCTTCCCGCAGGCGGACCCGTGCCCGCGCGCAGGGCCGCCCTCCACGGAACCGGGCTCCGTCCGAACCGGTTCTGCCCCGACGAAGGAGATCCACATGACCAAATCGCACGACGAGATCTGGGACGACTGGCAGTCGCTCGTGAACATGGCGCCCGCCGATCTCGACCGCTGGCTCGAGACCGAGGAGAGCCGGAGCGTCGGCGACAGCTCGGACGGCGGCGAGAGCACCGGGCACCGGTCGGGGCGGCGGATCGTGGAGATCCGGCGCAAACGGAAGGCGGATCTGGCCGAGCAAGACTGGGACCACATGGGCCGCGTGGTGGGCTACATCCGCCGCCATCTGGCGCAGGGCGGGCCGTCCTCGGACAAGGAACATTCGCGCTGGCGCTATTCGCTGATGAACTGGGGCCACGATCCGCTGAAGTGACACCGTCTCCGGGGGGCATCGCGAGGCGGCGGAAGCCGTCTTCACTGCCGGAGAACGGGCTGCCAGTTCGCCGGCCCTGCCCGGCCTTAAGGCCCCGGCGCCGGCGCGCCGCGCGCGCGGCAGGCCTCGACGAAGGCCTGCATGGCCGCGATGCGCGCGCCCGAGAGGTTCCACAGCACCCCCGTCTGCCGCCCGCCCGCATCCGGCAGGGCGATCTTGCGCAGCCTCAGCCCCTCGGGCCAGGGCGGCGCCCAATCCGGCACGATGGCCACGCCGAGGCCCCGGCTCACGAGGCCCGCGATGGCATCGAGCGCATCGAGCTCCAGCCACTCGCGGACCTTCAGCGTGTTCTGGCGCAGGTAGCGGTCGACGATCTGCCCGCCCCACTGGTTGCGGTCGTAGCGGATGAACGGATGGCTCTGGAGGATGGCGAGCGGATCGGTGCCCGGCGCCTCCTCGGGCACCAGAAGCACCAGCGGTTCCTCGCGCAGCGTGAGCCAGCCGGTCGATTTCGGCACCGGAAACTGCGGGCGCACGATCACCGCCGCATCGAGATCGCCCGCAATCACCCCGTGATAGAGGTTCACCGAGGAATCCGGCCGGATGTGATATTCGATCCGCGGATGGCGCGCGCGCAGCCGGGCGACGATGCCGGGCAGAAGCCCGGTCAGCGAGGTGGCGATGGCGCCGAGGCGCAGCTGACCCGCGGGCTCGTCCTGCGCCGCGATGGCGCGGAGATCGCGCGCGCCCTCGATCAGCGCGCGGGCATGGTCGAGCACGGCCAGCCCCGAGGCCGTGGGCCGCACCCGCCGCCCCGCGCGCATCACGAGGGAATGGCCCAGATCCTGCTCGAGCGTGCGCAGCCGCTGCGACAGGGCCGCAGGCGTCAGGTTCAGCCGCCGCGCGGCCTCGGCGATGGAGCCGCAATCGGCGACCGCCACGAAGCTCTCGAGAAAGCGGATGTCCATGGCGCCCTCCGTGACCCACGGCTTTCCTATCTTCTCAAATAACAAAAAGCCATTTTTTCTTTCGCCTCACCCGGCGTAGACCATGCCCGAAGCGAGGGCCTGCGCGAGAGGAGCCAGACATGTCGATCGAGGCGAAATTCAAGAAACTCGGCACCGACAACGCCCCCGGGCAGGAGGTGCGCCAGTCGGCGGCAGGTCTCGAGGCGCTGATACGCGGGGCCCCGATCGAGGGCCGGCCGGTCGATTTCTCGCATGGCGACGTGGATGCGCACGAGCCGACGCCGGGCGCCTTCGACCTCTTCTCGGCGGGCGTGCAGTCGGGGGGCGTGCAGGCCTATACGGAATATCGCGGCGATCTGGGCATCCGCGACCTGTTGGCCCCGCGGCTCGCGGCCTTCACGGGCGCGCCCGTCGATGCCCGCGACGGGCTCATCATCACGCCCGGCACACAGGGGGCGCTCTTCCTCGCGGTGGCGGCCACGGTCGCGCGCGGCGACAAGGTGGCCATCGTCCAGCCCGACTATTTCGCCAACCGCAAGCTCGTCGAATTCTTCGAAGGCGAGATGGTGCCGGTGCAGCTCGATTACGTCTCGGCCGACGAGACGCGGGCGGGCCTCGATCTGACGGGGCTCGAGGAAGCCTTCAAGGCCGGCGCCCGGGTCTTCCTCTTCTCGAACCCGAACAACCCCGCGGGTGTGGTCTATTCGGCCGAGGAGATCGGCCAGATCGCGGCGCTGGCCGCGCGCTACGGCGCGACCGTGATTGCCGACCAGCTCTATTCCCGGCTGCGCTATGCGGGGGCGAGCTACACCCACCTGCGCGCCGAAGCTGCGGTGGATGCCGAAAATGTCGTCACCATCATGGGCCCGTCGAAGACAGAATCGCTCTCGGGCTACCGGCTGGGCGTGGCCTTCGGCTCCCGCGCCATCATCGCGCGGATGGAGAAGCTGCAGGCCATCGTGAGCCTGCGCGCCGCGGGCTACAGCCAGGCGGTGCTGCGCGGCTGGTTCGACGAGGCGCCGGGCTGGATGGAGGACCGCATCGCCCGGCATCAGGCGATCCGCGACGAGCTTCTGCACGTGCTGCGCGGCTGCGAGGGCGTCTTCGCCCGCACGCCTCAGGCCGGCAGCTACCTCTTCCCGCGGCTGCCGAAGCTCGCCGTGGCGCCGGCCGAGTTCGTCAAGATCCTGCGGCTGCAGGCAGGCGTGGTGGTGACGCCGGGCACCGAGTTCAGCCCGCACACGGCCGACAGCGTGCGGCTGAACTTCAGCCAGGATCACGAGGCCGCCGTCGCCGCCGCCCGGCGGATCGTGACGCTGGTCGAGCGGTATCGCGCATGACGGCCGCCCTGTCCCAGCCGATCCCGCAGGGCGACTACATTCCGGCCCGCCGGGCAGGGGCGCTGATCTTCACCTCGGGCATGACGCCCCGCCGCGAGGGGGTGCTCCAGTTCACCGGCCCCGTGCGCCGCGACCAGCCGCTCGAAGAGCAGCGCGAGGCCGTCCGGCTTGCCTGCGAGAATGCGCTGGCGGCCGCGCGCGGCCTTCTGGCCGAGGGCGAGAGCCTTTCGCTGATCCTCTCGCTCACCGTCTATGTCGCGGCCGAGCCCGGCTTCGAGGCGCATTCGAAGCTCGCCGATTTCGCCTCGGCGCGGCTGCGCGAGGAGCTGGGGCCCGCGGGCATCGGCGCCCGCGCCGCGGTCGGCGTGGCGACCCTCCCCGGCAATGCCCCCGTCGAGATCCAGCTCATCGCCTCCGTCTGACAGAACCCGGGCCGGTCCGGCCCTCCAGCCCCTCGGAACGCTCCCCAGATGACCAGCTCCCGCCTCTCCTCCCGCCTTCAGGCCGTGCAGCCCTCGCCCACCATCGCCATGACGCGCCTTGCAGCCCAGCTCCGCCGCGAGGGCAAGGACATCATCGGCCTGTCGCAGGGCGAGCCCGATTTCGACACGCCCGTCCATATCCGGCAGGCCGCGGCCGCCGCCATCGAGGCAGGCCAGACCCGCTACACCGACGTGGACGGCACGCCCGAGCTGAAGGCCGCCATCGTCGAGAAATTCCGCCGCGAGAACGGGCTCTCCTACGAGACGAACCAGATCAGCGTCGGCACCGGCGGCAAGCAGGTGCTCTACAACGCGCTGCTGGCCACGCTCGACGAGGGCGACGAGGTGATCGTGCCCGCGCCCTACTGGGTCTCCTACCCCGACATGGTGCGGCTCGCGGGCGGGGTGCCGGTCACCGTTTCCTGCCCCGAGGAGGACGATTTCCTGCTGACCGCGCCCGCGCTGCGGGCCGCGATCACGCCGCGCACCAAATGGGTGATCCTGAACTCACCCTCGAACCCGACCGGCATGGGCTATTCGGCCGCCCATCTGCGCGCGCTGGCCGACGTGCTGCTCGAGTTCCCGCATGTGCTGGTGATGACCGACGACATGTACGAGCATCTGCGCTACGACGGCTGGGAATTCGCCACCATCGCGCAGGTCGAGCCGAAGCTCATGGACCGGGTGCTGACCTGCAACGGCGTGTCGAAGGCCTTCTCGATGACCGGCTGGCGCATCGGCTATGCCGGGGGTCCGGCCGACATCATCAAGGCGATGGCCACGCTCCAGTCGCAATCGACCTCGAACCCCTCCTCGGTGAGCCAGGCCGCGGCGCTCGCGGCCCTGACGGGGCCGATGGAGTTCCTGGCCGAGCGCAACGAGATCTTCCGCCAGCGGCGCGACCTGTGCCTCTCGGCGCTGAACCAGATCGAGGGGCTGAGCTGCGTGCGCCCGAACGGCGCCTTCTACCTCTTCCCCTCCTGCGCGGGCATGATCGGCCGCACCCGTCCCGACGGGCGCAAGATCGAGACCGACACGGATTTCGTGATGTATCTCGTCGAGGAGGCGGGCGTGGCCGCGGTGCCGGGCAGCGCCTTCGGCCTCGCGCCCTACTTCCGCATCTCCTTTGCCACCGACACCGAGCGGCTGCGCACCGCCTGCGAGCGGATCCGCGCGGCCTCGGCCCGGCTGACCTGAGGCCGGGCCCCACAGCGGCCCTGCCGGCAGCGGCGGGCCCCAACCACGACAAGACGGAGACCGACATGGATCTGGGCATCAGAGGCAAGACGGCGCTGGTTCTGGGCGCGGGCGGGGGCCTCGGCGGCGCCATCGCCCGCTCGCTCGCCCGCGAGGGCGCGCGGGTGGCGCTCGGCGACATCGACCTCGCCGCGGCCGAAGCCACCGCCGAGGCGATCCGGGCCGAGGGCGGCACGGCGCTGCCGCTCGCCTGGGATCTGGCCGACCTCGGCGCCATCGAGACGAACGTGAGCCTGATCGAGGCCGAGCTGGGCCCGGTCGACATCCTCGTGAACAACACGGGCGGGCCGAAGCCCTCGCCGATCGCCGGGCAGGAGGCCGCGCTCTGGCGCGCGAGCTTCGAGTCCATGGTGCTCTCGGTCATCTCCATCACCGACCGCGTGCTGCCGGGCATGAAGGCCCGCAAATGGGGCCGCATCATCACCTCGACCTCGTCGGGCGTGGTGGCGCCGATCCCGAACCTCGGCCTGTCGAACGCGCTGCGCATCTCGCTCGTGGGCTGGTCGAAGACGCTCGCGCGCGAGGTGGGCCGCGACGGCATCACGGCCAACGTCGTGCTGCCCGGCCGCGTCGCCACCAAGCGCATCACCTTCCTCGACGAGCAGAAGGCCGCGCGCGAAGGCCGGGCCGTGGCCGAAGTGGCCGCCGAGAGCGTGGCCTCGATCCCGCTCGGCCGCTATGGTCAGCCCGAGGAATATGGCGATGCCGTGGCCTTCCTCGCCTCGGCCCGCGCCTCCTACATCACCGGCAGCACCATCCGCATCGACGGCGGCCTGATCGCCAGCGTCTGACCCCAAAGGAAACAGAATGACCACCGACACCGCCAAGGAACAGGCCCTGATCGAGGCGCTGCGCGGCGTGACCACCGCGACGCTCACCACCGTCCTTCTGAAGAAGGGCCTGCGCAACGTCTGGATGCGCGGCGCCATGCCGCTCGAGCCCGGCCAGCCGCGCATCGTGGGCCGCGCCTTCACCCTGCGCTTCGTGCCCGCCCGCGAAGACCTCGCCACCCCGGCCAGCTGGTCCTCGCCGATCTCGACCCGCGCCGCCATCGAGGCGATGCCCGAAGGCTGCATCTGCGTCGTCGATGCGATGGGCATCACCGATGCGGGGATCTTCGGCGACATCCTCTGCGCGCGGATGAAGAAGCGCGGCGTGGCGGCCCTCGTGACCGACGGGGTCGTGCGCGACGTGGCGGGCGTGCGCGGCACGGGCCTGCCGGTCTGGTGCGCGGGCGTGGCCGCTCCGCCCTCGGTCGCGGGCCTGACCTTCGTGGCCTGGGAGCAGCCGGTGGGCTGCGGCGGCGTGGCCGTCTTCCCGGGCGACATGGTGGTGATCGACGACGATGGCGCCGTGCTGATCCCGGCCGATCTGGTCGAGGCCGTGACCGAGGAATCGGTCGAGCAGGAGCGTCTCGAGGGCTGGATCATGACTCAGGTCGAGGCGGGCGTGCCGCTGCCGGGCCTCTATCCCGCCAATGCCGAGAACAAGGCCAGGTACGAGGCCTGGAAGGCGCAGTCGGGCCAGTGATCTTCGGCGGGGCCGCGAGGGCCCGCCTTCCGTCTCCCCACTCCCCGGGCAAGGGCTCGTCCCTGCCCGGGGCCTTTTGTGAAAGGCTCTCCCCATGTCGCGGATCGCGCTTGTCACCCGTCTGTCGCCCGAGGCCGAGGCCCATTGGGCGGGCCATCTCGCCCGCGCCCTGCCCGGCGAGCGGATCGACGGCTTCCGCGAGCTGAGCCCCGCCGAGCGGGCCGAGGTGGACATCGCCATCGTGGCCAATCCCGACCCGGCCGATCTGGCCGAGCTTCCGAACCTCGTCTGGATCCACAGCCTCTGGGCCGGGGTCGAGCGGCTGGTGGCCGAACTGGGCCATCTCGCGCGCCCCATCGTGCGGCTCGTCGACCCCGAGCTCGCCCGCACCATGGCCGAGGCGGCTTTGGCCTGGACCTATTATCTCTTCCGCGACATGCCGGCCTATGCCGCCCAGCAGCGCGCCCGCGTCTGGAAGGGGCTGCCCTACAAACGCCCCGAGCGCACGACAGTGGGCGTGCTGGGCTTGGGCGAACTCGGGGCGGCGGCGGCCCTCCGGCTCCGCGACGCGGGCTTCGACGTCCATGGCTGGAGCCGGTCGCCCAAGGAGATCGCGGGTGTGACCTGCCATGCCGGCGAAGAAACGCTCGAGCGGATGCTGGGGCAGGTCGAGATCCTCGTCTGCCTCCTGCCGCTCACGGGCGAAACGCGGGGGCTTCTCGATGCGCGCCGGCTGGCGTGCCTGCCCGAGGGAGCGCAGATCGTCAACTTCGCCCGCGGCCCGATCCTCGACAGCGCGGCGCTGATCGAAGCACTCGACAGCGGCCGGATCGGCCATGCGGTGCTCGACGTGTTCGAGGTCGAGCCCCTGCCCGAGGCCTCGCCCTTCTGGGGCCATCCGAAGGTGACCGTGCTGCCGCATATCTCAGCCGCCACCGACCCCGAGACCGCCTCGGCCATCGTGGGCGCGCATGTGGCCGACTACCGCGCGACCGGCCGTATCCCGCCCTCGGTCGATCTCACCCGCGGCTACTGAAAGGCGGCCCGCGCCCCGCCCCGGCGAGCCCGGGGCGCAGGCTCCGGTTCAGCAGCAGGCGGGTGTTTCGAGAGCTTTCCGGCAAAGGCGCCCCCCGGGATGAGGCCCCGGCTTTCCACCGGGACAAGCCGCCGAATCGCGCCGGACCCGGAGCGGTTTCCGGGGGTGGCTTGCGTTCCAAGACGCCCGTCCGGCAATCCACCCGCT
Organism: Cereibacter sphaeroides 2.4.1; assembly: GCF_000012905.2. Taxonomy (NCBI): domain Bacteria; kingdom Pseudomonadati; phylum Pseudomonadota; class Alphaproteobacteria; order Rhodobacterales; family Paracoccaceae; genus Cereibacter; species Cereibacter sphaeroides. Next base: position 513,497 of record NC_007494.2, read on the forward strand.
CTGCCTCACGCCCTTCCCGCTCAGGCGGGGCGGGCGCCGATCAGGCTGCGGCGATCGAGCACGCAATGGACGCCCTTCTGCCCGTTCACCGCCTGCGTGATCCGCAGGTCGGCGCAGAGGCTCGCGTGCCGCCAGGCCTCGGTGCGGGTGAGGCCCGTCTGCGCGCAGATCCAGTCGAGCATCCGGGCGGTCGCATCGCGTGCGGCCCCGTCGAGCGTCTCGTGAAAGCCCATGGTCACGATCAGATCGCCCAGCTCGATCTCGGGGGCGGCGGGCGCCGTGCCCTTTTCGAGCGTGAAGCGGAAGCGGCCGGTCAGTGCCGTTTCGAGCGCGGTGTCGCAGACCTCGCCGTCGCCCTGCAGCGCATGACCGTCGCCCGCAAAGAACAGCGCGCCCGCGCAGAAGACCGGGAAGGAGATCCGCGCGCCCTGCCGGAAGAAGCGGTTGTCCACATTGCCGCCGAAGGGTCCGGGCGGAACCGAGCTGACCCGGCCGCCCTCGGGCGGCGGCGCCACGGCGAGGATGCCGAAGAAGGGCGCCAGCGCCACCTCGGGGCCCCAGGGCAGGCGCGCGCTGCGGCGCGCCCGGTCGATGGGGACGACGAGGCTCTCGTAGGCGGGCGCGAGGTCGGGGAAGATCCCGAAGCCGGGCTCGATGGCGCTCCAGCCCCAGTCCTGCGCGAGCGTAATCTCCTCGATCTCGACCACCAGCCGGTCGCCGGGCTCGGCCCCCGCGATATGGACCGGCCCCGTCAGCATGTGGGGCCCGAGATGGGGCACCTGCGCCTCCATCACCGCGCGGTGGCTGGCCAGCACCCGGCAGGGGTGGCCCTCGGGCGGCAGATTGCGCGGGCCGCCCGAGAGGGTCTCGATCACCGCCCGCTCGCCCGGCGCGAGCTGCAGCACGGGGGCGGCGGCGGGATCGAGATGGCCCCACGAGACGGTCGCGGGCGAGGCGGGAAGGTGGTGGTCCAGAGGGCGCTCCATCGGCGGAAGGGTCAGCGCACCCTCATCTGTCTGGGCAGGGTCGACAAGACCTCGATGCCGGTTTCGGTGAGGATCACCGTCTCGGAAGCGCCGACCGTATAGTCGCCGTAGCTGCGCAGCGTCGCGGGCAGGTGGAAAACCATGCCTGGCTCCAGCAGGCGATCCACGCCGGTGAAGAGCGACAGGATCGCCCCCTCGCCCCAGTCGGGCGCGAAGGCCGCGCCCATCGAATAGCCGATGCGTTTGCGGAAGGCGGCCGTATAGCCCGCGGCATCGATCACCGCCTGCGCGGCCTCGTGCGGCGCCGCGCAGGGCGCGCCGGGGCGCAGGGCCGCCAGCGCCGCATCGAGCGCGCGCTCGGCCGTGTCCATCATGCGCGCGGCCTCGGCGGGCGGCGGGCCGATCCAGACGCTGCGCATGAGCGCCGCGTGATAGCGGTCGTGACTCGCGGCGAGTTCGAGGAAGACCCCGTCGCCGGGTTCGAGCAGCCGCCGCCGCCAGGTCGCATGGGGCACGCCCGAGCGCGGCCCCGAGGAGACGAGCGGCTCCATCGCCATGGCTTCGGAGCCCGCGCGGATCGCGGCCCCCATCATGGCGGCGGCCACCTCGTTCTCGCTGACGCCCGCGCGGCAGGCCTCGATCGAAGCGGCAATGGCGGCCTCGGCATAGCCCGCGGCCTTGCGGATCGCGGACTGCTCGGCCGGCGATTTCACCGCGCGCAGCCGCTCCGCCACACCCGACCCGTCGATCAGCGCCACGCCGGCAAGGGCCTGGGCGATGCGCTCGGACAGGTCCTGACCGATGAACCAGGCGCCGCGCTCCATGGCGATGCGCCCGAGGCCCAGATCCCGCACAAGGCTGCCGAGCGCCGCGGCCGGGTCCTCGCCGTCCTGCCAGGCGCGGATGTCGGCGAGCCAGGTCGAGGCCCGCGCGCCCGTCGTCTCGAGCTGGCGCACGAGGAGCACGGGTGCCCCCTCGACCGGCACCACGAGGGCCTGAAAGGCGAAATAGCCCGCCGTCTGCCGCCCCGTGGCCCAGAAGATGTTCTCCGGTCCGAGCAGCACCAGCGCATCGGCGCCGAGATCCGCCGTGGCCGCCTGCAGCCGCGCGATGCGGCCTTCGAATTCGGCGGCCGGGAAAACCGCATCACGGCCGCGGAGCGGGTCGGCCGCGGTGTCTGCCGGGAGTGTCGACATCGGATTAGTCCTTGTTGAGCCAGCCCAGCGTGCGGGCGCGCATGCGGTCGAAATGAAGCGCCATGGCGGCCGCGGCGGCCTCGGCGTCGCGGCCGGCGATCGCGTCGATCACCGCGATATGTTCCCGCGCCTGATCGGCAAAGTTGGTGTGGGTGCGGATGATGGTGCTGCGCCGCACGATGGCGCGCTGCTCGGCGAGAAGCCCCGGCAGGAGCGTGAGCCCCGCCGCCAGCGCCACCGCCCGGTGGAAGATGCCGTCATCCTGCCAGAAGCTCTCGAAATCCATCGCCCCCGCGCCGAGATAGCGCAGCTGCGCCTCGCGCGCGGCCTCGAGCTCGGGCGTGAGGCCGAAGCCCGCAGCCCTGCGCGCAGCGGCGCGTTCGAGGATCAGCCGGAGCTGGATGATGTCGAGCAGCTGCTCGACCGAGACGAGACGCACCAGCAGCGTGCCGTTCACCATCCGCTCGATCACCTGCTCGCGCTCGAGCACCGACAAAGCCGAGCGCAGCGGCGTGCGCGAGATGCCCAGCCGCTCGGCCAGCTCGCGCTCGGTCAGGATGGTGTTGGGCGCGATCCGCCCCTCGAGAATATCCTCGCGGAGGCGGCGGTAGGCGCTGTGCGAGAGCGTCTCGGAACTCATGGGGAGCCGTTCCCCGACAGCGCGGCGAAGACGGCTTCTACCGCGCGGGCGAGGTCGGCCGGATCCATCCCCTCGTCGGGGCAGTGGCTGCCGTTCCAGTTGCGGATGAAGACCATGACGCTGTCCCAGCCGGCGCTGGCGAAGGCCGCCGCATCGTGGCCACCGCCCGAGAGCATCCGGCGCGGCTGATCGCCCCGGCGCGCGGCGCCGCCCGCCACCCAGTCGATCATCGCAGGCGACAGGCGCGCAGGCTGGCTGCGGCTCTGGGTGCCCAGATCGAAGCGGATGCCGGGCCGCTCGGTCTCGATGCGGCGGATCTCCTCGCGCAGCACCCGGTCGGCCGCCTCCAGCACCGTCACATCCTCGGAGCGCAGGTCGAGGCAGAAGGCGAGCTCGCCCGGCACCTTGGCCATGGCATGGGCGGGCGAGGCCGCATCGACCTTGCCGAAGGTCACGGTGAGGTCCGCGCCGCGCGAAAGGAACGTCTCCCAGGCGCGGTCCATCGCCATGACCAGATCGGCGAAGGCCACCACCGCGTCGGCGCGGCCCTCACGCGGCGCACCGCCGGAATGGGCCCAGGTGCCATGCACCTCGGCGGCGCGGTAACGCAGCCCGCCGCGGATGGCCGAGACGATGCCGTAGGGCTCGCCCGCCCGGTCGAGGACGGGGCCCTGCTCGATATGGAACTCGAGGAAGCGCGCGGGCTTCGGCGGTTCGGCCCGCATCAGCGCGTCGGGGTCGAAGCCCTGCTCGCGCATGTGCTCGGCCAGCGTCCGGCCGGTGTCGACGCGGAGCGCCTCGAGCTCTTCGGGCAGGAGCCGGCCGAGCGCCGCGCGCGAGCCGATATAGGAGACGGGGAACCAGACGCTCTCCTCGGCCCGCGTCACGGTCAGGACGAAATCGGCCTCGGGCGTGACGCCCGCCTCGCGCATGGCCGCGACGAGGGCCAGCGCCGCGGCCACGCCCGCCTGCCCGTCGAAGGCGCCGCCCTCGGCCACCGTGTCGAGGTGCGAGCCGCAATGGAGCGCCGGAAGGCTCGGGTCGCGCCCCTCCATCCGGGCGAAGAGGTTGCCGGCATGATCGCGGCTGACGCTCATGCCGAGCGCGCGGGCCTCGGCCTCGATCAGCGCATGGGCATGGCTTTCCAGATCGGAATAGGAGGGGCGGGTCCAGCCGGGGCCGCCCTCGGAAAGCGCGTTCACCTCGGCCAGCACCCGGTCGATGGTGCTGCGGATGGCGCGGGCGGGGGCGTCCTCAGCCAGGGGCAGATCGGTCATGCTTGGGTCCCTCCGACCTCGGTTGCGGCGGACGCGGGGCTGCGGGATTCCACGCGCCAGACGTCGGGGTTGATCGCGGTCTCGGGCAGACGGCCCTCGAGCGCGGTGATGACATGGCGCACGGCCTCGAGGGCCACGCGGCGGAGCGCCTCCTCGGTCGTGCCACCGAGATGGGGCGTGAAGACCACGTTGCCGTGCGCGGCCAGCGGGCCCGAGGGCGCGCCGGGCGAGCAGACGTCGAGCCCCGCGCCGCCGAGATGGCCAGAGGCCACCGCTTCGAGCAGCGCCGCCTCGTCCACGAGGCCCGCGCGGGCCATGTTGATAAGGATGGCGCCCGGCCGCATGGCGGCAAAGGCGCGCGCATCCATCATGTGGTGGGTCTCGGGGCGGAGCGGCGTGTGGAGCGACACGAGGTCGGCCGCGGCCAGCCCTTCGGCAAGGCTCGCCACCCGCTCGCCCCCCTCGATCCGCGGCACGCGCGGCGAATGGACGAGGAGGCGCATGTCGAAGGCCTGCGCCAGCATCCGCCCGGTCTCGCGGCCGCTGGCCCCCCAGCCCACGACCAGCGCGGTGCGCCCCCGCAGTTCCGAGAAGCGGGCGGATTCGCGAAAGCCCGTCTTCCCCTCCCGCAGGGCGCGGTCGGCGGCGGGGATGCGGCGGGCCACCGCAAGCGCGAGGCCCACGGCCAGTTCGGCCACCGAGCGCGCGTTGGCGCCCGGGGTGTTGGCCACGACCACGCCCCTGCGCGCCGCGGCCTCCTTGTCCACCGGATCGTGGCCCGCGCCATGGACCACCACCGCCCGGAGCCGGTCGCCCGCGGCGAAGGCCGCGGCATCGAGGCCCGCGTCGCGGGTGATGACGGCGTCGATGCCGGCCATGTGGCGCGCCACCGTCGCCATGTCGGGCGCCGGGCAGAGGATGGGCGCGATCCCGGCCGCGCGCAGGGCGGCGAGACCCGCTTCGTGGATGGGTTGGACGATCAGACAGTTCATGAGGCACTCGCGGAAGCGGTCGCCGCGGCAGCGCGGCGCAGACGGAGGAGCACGGCGTCGCGCGCATGTTCGAGATGGGCCCGCAGCCCAGCCTCGACCGCGTCGGCATTGCCGCTGCGCACGGCTTCGAGGATCTCCAGATGTTCCTCGCAGCCGCGCAGGAACCGTTCGGGCACCTGAGTGTGGTCGAAGATGCAGGTGCGCCGATGCAGCGTGGCCACCGTCTGGGCCACGGCCTGATTGCCGAACTCGCGCCCGAGCAGGTGGTGGAACTCGTAGTCGGTCTGGCGCTGGAGATCGTTGACCGCAGGGTCCGACGCCATCAGGAGGCGCACGCGCTCCTCCATCGCATCGACCTGAGCCGGCGGCAGCCGCACCGCCGAGCGTGCCGCGAGCGGCTCGAGCTCCAGCCGGAGGAAGAAGACCTCCTCGACATCGGCGGCCGTCACGCTGCGCACGCAGGTGAAGCGGCCCTCGACGACGGCGAGGCCCTCGCTCTCCAGCCGCTTGATCGCCTCGCGCACGGGGGTGCGCGACATGCCGAAGACCTCGCCCAGGGCGGCCTCCTGCAACAGGTCGCCCGATTTCAGCGCGCCTTCGAAGATCATCGAGATGATGCGCTGATAGGCCTCGTGGGCGAGCGGTCTGGGGGCACTCATGAACATTCCTCCGGGCCCCGAATCGTGACGGGACGCACAATCTCGCCCGGCTCGTAGAAGCCGCCGACGAGATCGCAGGACAAGAGGTAATCCGACCGCAGGACGCCCTCGGGCTTGGCCACCAGCGCCTCGAGAAGCCGCCTTAGCCGCACCTGCCGCGCGATCCAGAGATCCTCGCCCTCCTCGGCCGAGATCGGCGCGAAGCGGACCTGCGCGCCCACCGGCATCTGCGCGAGCCGCGCGAGATCGACCGAGGCCACGGTCCCGATCTTGGGATAGCCGCCGGTGGTCTGGCTCTCGGCCAGAAGCACGAGCGGCATCCCCGAGCCCGGCACCTGCACCGAGCCCGGCACCGTGCCGTCGGAGACGATGTCGTGCCCGCGCGCGGCGGGCAGGTCGGTGCCGCCCAGCACCATGGCCATCCGGTCGCGCTGCGGGGTCACGGTGAAGTCGCACCCGGTGAGGCGCGCCACGATCTCGGGGGCGAAATGGCCGTCCTGCGGGCCGAGGATCAGCCGGATCGGTCCCGTCTCGCGGAAGGGCGCCGCGCCGTCCAGACGGCTGTCGGGGCGCAGGCAGGGCGCGTCGGCCTCGTCGGGGCCGAGCGGCAGCCGGTCGCCCGCCGCCAGCGCCCGCCCCTCGGGGCCGCCGAGGCCCGAGCGGAGATGCGTCGCGCGCGAGCCCAGCACCTCGGGCGTGGCGATGGCGCCGGAGAAGGCCAGATAGGCCCAGACCGTGCCTTCGGGCACGCCCACGGTGAGGGTTTCACCGGGGTTCAGCCGGTGGCTCTCGCCCGCCAGCACCACGCGCTTGTCGATGCGGATCGGGCAGTCGGCCCCGGCCACCGCAAAGCGCACCGGCCGGTCGCAGCGGAAGCTGCCCGCAGGGCCTGCGAATTCCAGCGCCGCGGCGCCGGGCGCATTGCCCACGAGCGCATTGGCGAGCGCCATGGCGGCCCGGTCGATGGGGCCCGCGGGCGAGACGCCCATGTGGCGCAGGCCGAAGCGGCCCGCGTCCTGCACGGTCAGCATGGGACCTGCGGTCAGGATCTCGAGGCTCATGCGCGGATCTCTTCGGGGGTCACGATCATCTCGCCTGCGGCACTGCGCGCCTCGAGCGCGCGCGCCTCCTCGGGTCCGACAGGATGGAAGCGGATATGGTCGCCTGCGCGGAACAGGAAGGGCTCGGCGCGGGCGGGATCGAAGCTGCGCACCGGCGTCCAGCCGAGGAAGCGCCAGCCCGAGGGCCCGGCGACGGAATTGATGTTGCCCTGCTGGCCGCCGATGCCGACCGCGCCGCGCGGGATGTTCTGGCGCGGCTTCGGCAGGCGGGGCGTGTGCAGGATCTCGGGCTGGCCGCCGAGATAGGCGAAGCCCGGCGCGAAGCCGATCATGAAGACGCGGTAGTCGGTCCCGGAATGGAGTGCGATCAGCTCTTCGGGCGAGAGGCCCTTCATGCGGGCCATCTCCTGAAGATCCTGCCCCACCTCGCCGCCGTAGAGGCAGGGGATCCGCCAGAGCCGGCCCGCCGCCGCCGCGAGCGGCCGGGCCGCGATCTCGAGAAGCCGGGGGCCGAGGTCCTTCGCGCGGATGCGTTCGGGGTCGTAGCGCACGAGAAGCGAGCGGTAGGTCGGCACGATGTCGAGGACGCCCGCGAGGTCGCCGGACCGCGCGGCCTCCTCGACAGCCTCCGCAAGCGCGATGATGCGGGCATTGGCCTCGGCATCGATGCTTTCGCCGATCTGGACGGTGAGGGCGCTGTCGCCGCAGGGAAGAAGGCTGGGGGTCATCGTCACGGGATCATACTCATTTCGGGATGATCCGCAGCCGTCAGGGCTGCGGACCTCTGTCAGTTGCCGCGTATCAGGTCCGGCAGGAAGCCGATGATGCCCGGGAAGACCGCGATGAGCAGCACGAAGGCCGCCATGATGAGGAAGAAGGGCATGGTGGCGCGCGTGATGCGCCCCATGCTGTCCCCCGTCAGCCGCTGGATCACCGTGAGGTTGAAGCCCACCGGCGGCGTGATCTGGGCCATCTCGACCACGATCACGAGGAAGATGCCGAACCAGACCTTGTCGTAGCCCGCGGCCACCGCCAGCGGCAGCGTGATCGGCAGCGTCATCACGATGATGCCGAGCCCCTCCATCACCGTGCCGAGCAGGACGTAGAAGATCAGCAGCACCACCACGAGCATCAGGGGCGACATGCCCCAGCTCTGGATCTCGGTCGCGATGTAGCGCGGCACGCCGAGATAGCCGATCATCGTCGACAGGAACATCGCCCCGATCATGATGAGGCCGATCATGGCGCAGCTTTCGGCCGCCTGACGCGCGGCGCTCAGAAGGCCCCCCAGCGTCAGCGTGCGCTGCGCGAAGCCGATGATCATCGAGACGACCACGCCCACGGTGGCGGCCTCGGTCGGCGAGGCGATCCCGCCGTACATCGAGCCGATGACGCCCGCGATGAGGAGAAGAAGCGGCCCCAGATCCTTCAACGCCACCATCTTCTCGCGGAAGCTGGTGCGCGGGGGAGTCGCGCCCACGAGCGCGGGGTTGAGCCACGAGCGGATCGCGAGATACCCCATGTAGGAGGCCGCGAGCATCAGCCCCGGCACGATGCCGGCGATGAAGAGCCGCAGGATCGATTCCTCGGCCATCACCCCGTAGATGATCATGATGGTCGAGGGCGGGATCAGGAAGCCGAGCGTCCCCGCCCCGGCAAGGCTGCCCGTCACGAGGTCGCGGTTGTAGCCGCGGTCGATCAGTTCCTTGGCGGTGATGCGCCCCACGGTGGCCGTGGTCGCCGCCGACGAGCCGCAGACCGAGGCGAACATGGTGCAGCCGAGCACGGTCAGGTGCGACAGCCGCCCCGGCACCCGGCGCAGCCAGGGCGAGAGGCCGGTGAACAGCGCCTCGGAGATCTTCGTGCGGAAGAGGATCTCGGCCATCAGGATGAAGAGCGGCAGCGCGAGCAGCTCGGGCGAGACGACGACGTTGTAGGTCTGCTGCGCGAGAAGCTTGAGCCCCGGCATGTTCGGCCGGAAGAGCGTAAGCAGCCCCACGCCGGTGCCGATGAGCCCGAGGCCGATCCAGAGGCCGCTGCCCAGAAGCAGCGTGAGAAGGCCGAGCAGGGTGGCAATGATCTTTCCCATGGACGGCTCCTATTCCAGACCGGGGCCGACGGAGAGTTCCTCGCCGCGCAAGAGGCGCAGGATCTGGGCGAGGCACTGCAGGGTGAGGATCGTGGCGCCCGTCGCAAGCGCCGCCTGCGGGTAGACGAGCGGGACGCGGAACGAGGTGGCGGCGGTCGAGCCGCGCTGCGCCGAGAGCCAGGCCATCTCGATCAGGGCCCAGCTCAGATAGGCGCAGATCGCGAGGCCCACGAGGCAGGCCGCGAACTCGAGCGTGCGGCCCACCGCGCGGGGCATCGATTCGAGCAGGGCCGTGACGCGGACATGGCTGCCGCCCTTGAGTGCGCTGCCGCTGGCCAGAAGGAAGCAGGTTCCCATGAAGTAGCCCGCCAGATCCCAGGAGAAGTGGATCGAATAGGCGAGAAGGTTGCGCGAGAAGATCTCGGCCGCCACGAGGACGAGGATACCGAGGAGGCACAGGGCCGCGAGATAGCCGCCCAGATCGGTTACGCCGTCGATCACGGCGAGCGTCCTGCGGAAGCGGGTTGGGGCAAGTGAGGTCATGGAGCTCAACGGTCGACGAGGGGAAGGAGGCGCCGCGTCGCGGAGCCGGAGAGGGGGAATGCGGGCGGGGCCTTCGCCCCGCCGCATCCCTGTCCCGTCAGTTGCGCAGGGTCAGATAGGCGTCGATGATCGGCGCCGCCTCCGGCACCCGGGTCTTGTAGGCATCCCAGAGCGGCAGCGCCTTCTCGAGCAGCGCGGCCGACAGTTCGGGCGACGGAGCCGAGACCTCGACACCGTTCTCCTTCAGGGTGGCGATCTTCTTGGCATCCTCGGCGCGGCTGTTCAGCCAGAACTGACCTTCGAGGCCGGCGGCGGTTTCCTCGATCTTCTGCCGGGTCTCGAGCGGCAGCTCGTTCCAGGCATCGAGGTTCACCGACATGATGTTCGACGAAGCCTGCCAATTGAAGGTGCTCATGTATTTGGTGAATTCCCAGAAGGCGCCGTCCACGCCCGACGAGGAGGAGGTCGTCACGCCCTTGATGGTGCCAGCCGCGAGCGAGGGCACCACCTCGCCCCAGGGCATCTGGATCGGCGTGGCGCCGAGCGCGCCGAAGAAGTCGTTGCCGTTCGAATCGACCACGCGGATCGTGAGGCCCTTGAGGTCCTCGACCGTGTTGATCGGGTTCGGCGCGAAGACGGCCTGCCCCGGCCACGGCACCATGTAGAGGATCTTCTGGTTCATGCCGGCCGCGACCTCGTCGAGCTTCGGACGGTAGAACTTGTGCAGGAGCGCGAGGTCGGCCATCGTCGGCGCGAGGAAGGGCAGCGTCTCGATCCCGAGTACCGGAGCCTCGCCCACCTGCTGGTTGAGCAGGATCTCTGCGATCGGCACCAGCCCGTCGCGCACCGCGGCCATACCTTCCGGGCCCTTGATCCCGAGCGCGCCGCCGGAATGGACCGTGATGACCACTTCGCCGTCAGTCGCTTCCTTCACCGCATCCGCGAACGCCATGGCGTTCTGGGTGTGGAAGTTGCCTTCCGGCCAGACGATCGACATGTCCCATTTGGTTTCGGCCCAGGCCGACGTGGCGGCGACCGAGACGGCAAAAGCGGCAGTGGCAGCGATACTTCCCTGTTTCATGTTTTCCCTTCCCAGGATTTGGTTGGCTGGATTGTTCTTGAGATTTCAGTATACCAACTGTATCCCATTTATGAAGCGGCCCGGCGCGATCTGTCAATCCTCCGGGCCGGACCGCCGAAAGAAACATCCGAAATCTCGGAAAATGCTGAAAAACTTCGCAGGACAGGGCTGGGAATGGTGAAAAGGATCGATCTCAACTGCGACATGGGCGAGAGCTTCGGCGCCTATGTGATGGGCGACGACGCAGGCATGCTGGAGCTGGTGACCTCGGCCAATATCGCCTGCGGATTCCATGCAGGCGACCCGGTGGTGATGCGTCGGACGATCCGCATGGCCAGGGAAAAGGGCGTGTCGGTGGGGGCGCATCCCTCCTTCGCCGATCTCTACGGGTTCGGCCGGCGGCGGATCTCGGGCGAGCGGCCCGAGGATCTCGAGACGCAGCTCATCTTCCAGATCGTCGCGATGCAGGGCATGGCCGCGCTCGAGGGCCATCCGATGACCCATGTGAAGACCCATGGCGCGCTCGGCAACATGGCGGCGGTCGATCCCGACCTCGCCGCGCTCTGCGTCCGGGCGATCCGGGCGGTCGATCCGGGCCTCGTCTTCGTGACGCTGCCCTATTCCGAGACCTTCCGCGCCGCCGAGGCCGCGGGCCTCCGGGTCGCCTGCGAGATCTATGCCGACCGCAGCTATACGGATGCGGGCGAGCTTACCCCGCGCAGCCAGCCCGGCGCGGTGATCCACGACCCCGAGCAGAGCCTCGCGCAGGTGCTCGAGATGGTGGTGAACGGCCACATTCCCACGACGGGCGGCAAGCGGCTGCCGGTCAGCCCCGACACGCTCTGCATCCACGGCGATACCGCGGGCGCGGTCGCCATTGCCCGCCGCCTGCGCAGCGCCCTCGAAGAGAACGGCATCGCCATCGCGCCGTTCGCCCAAGCCTGAAGGATCCGACCATGACCCGCACCCTCTATCTCAACGGCGCCTGGTTGCCCGAATCGGAGGCCAAGGTTTCGGTCTTCGACCGCGGCTTCCTCATGGCGGACGGCATCTACGAGGTGACCTGCGTGCTCGACGGCAAGCTCGTCGATTATGCGGGCCATGCCGCGCGGCTGCAGCGGTCGGCGCAGGAGCTGGGCATGGCCCTGCCGCTCACCGAAGCGGAACTGCTCGAGGTCCATCGCGAGATCGTGGCCCGCAACGCGCTCGATCAGGGGCTGATCTACCTCCAGCTCACCCGCGGCGTGGCCGAGCGCGACTTCGTCTATCCGCCCGCCGGCACGCCGCCGACGCTCGTGATGTTCACACAGGCCAAGAACGTGCTCGAGAATGCCGCGGCCGAGGCAGGCATCCGGGTCGCGCTGCTGCCCGACCTGCGCTGGGGACGGCGCGACATCAAGACGGTGCAGCTCCTCTATCCCTGCATGGCGAAGATGGAGGCCAAGGCCCGCGGCGCCGACGATGCCTGGCTCGTCGAAGACGGTTTCGTGACCGAGGGCAGCGCCGCCACCTCGCATATCGTGACCGCCGAGGGCGTGCTCGTCACCCGAGACCTCTCGCATGCGCTCCTGCCCGGCATCACCCGCGCCTCGGTGCTGGAGCTGGCCGCGGCGCATGGCGTGCGGGTCGAGGAACGCGCCTTCACCCCGGACGAGGCGCGCGCCGCGCGCGAGGCCTTCATCACCTCGGCCACCAACTTCGTGGTTCCCGTGGTGGCCATCGACGGCGCGACCGTGGGCGACGGCAAGCCCGGCGCGCTGACCCGCGACCTGCGGCGCTTCTACATCGAGACCCGCCGCGCGTCGGCAATCTGAGGAGAGAGACCATGGCCGAACGGATCAACCGCGACACGCGCGGCGTCTATATCATCGCCGCGACCCCCTTCACGGATCGGGGCGAGATCGACCACGACAGCCTCCTCAGCCTCGTCGATTTCTACATCGGCCACGGCGTGACGGGCCTCACCATCCTCGGCATGATGGGCGAGGCGAACAAGATGACCGGCGACGAACGCCGCGCGGTGATCGACACGGTCCTTTCGCGCTCGGGCGACCTGCCGGTGGTGGTGGGCGTCTCGGACGCGGGCCTCGCCAACCTCACCGATCTGGCCTCCTACGCGATGGACAAGGGCGCGGCCGGGGTCATGGTGGCCCCTTCGGCCGGCCCGGCCCGCGAGGACCGGATCGAGGGCTATTTCCATGCCGTCTGCGAGGCGCTCGGGCCTGAGGTGCCGGTCTGCTTCCAGGACTTCCCGCTGGCCACGGGCCTGCCGGTCTCGCCCGCCCTCATCCGTCGCCTCTCGCAGGAGCGCGACCAGATCGTCATGCTCAAGCACGAGGACTGGCCGGGGCTCACCAAGATCACCCAGCTGCGCAAGCAGGAGGAGGCGGCCGGCGTCGCCCGGCTCTCGATCCTCTGCGGCAACGGCGGGCTCTACCTGCCGCAGGAGCTGCAGCGAGGCGCCGACGGCGCCATGACCGGCTTCGCCTATCCCGAGGCGCTGGTCCAGACGGTCGCGCTGCATCACGCGGGCCGCGTGGACGAGGCCGAGGATCTCTTCGACCGCTACATCCCGATCCTGCGTCATGAACAACAGCCGGGCTTCGGCCTTGCGGTGCGCAAATATGTGCTGATGAAGCGCGGCGCGATCGCCTCGGCCGCCACCCGCGCGCCGGGACCGAAGATGTCGGCCGTCGACGCCGCCGAGACCGACCGTCTGATGGCCCGTCTCGAGGCGCGGCTGAAAGGCTGATCTCGGAAAGCCGCGGCTCCTCCCACCGCGGTTTCACGGGGCGCGCTCCCCGCCTCGTGCACGGTCACCCTCGGCGGACGCGCCGGGGGTGATTTCGTTTCGGGGGCCCGCGCCGAAGGACCTCGTCCGGGCGGGACGCCGGAGGAGCCGGGCTTCGTCCGAGGCCGCCCCCGCACGGGAAGCCGGCTTCCGCGGGCTCGCGCGACGTGCCGGAGCAGGACGCGCCATGAAGCGCGGTGCGGACGGAGTAAGGCCGCGCCATGCCTGCGCATCCGCGGGGGATCCGAATGGAACCTACGCCCCATCCCGAGGCAGAAGCTGCCGGTCCGTGCGGCATCGGCCACATGCCGACGCGGAGACTGCCGAAAAATCCGGCACTATAAACACAGGTTATATTACAACAATCAAAAGAGCCCTCATTTATATTGATGCGCCGGGGGTGCCTGTGGTCAGGATGATCTGCGGCGACAGAACCGACGAACATTCCGCCCCATCAACAGGAGATCCCATGACCAACCCCCGCTTCGGGGGGCTTGTGGCGCTTGCCTTCATGGCCGCGACCACGCTGCCCGCCCAGTCCCAGGTGGCCGAGATCCGCGACAGCTATCGCGTGGCGCTCGACGGCACCTTCGCTCCCCATGCCATGCCGAAACTCTCGGGCGGTGTCGAAGGGTTCAACGTCGATCTGGCCCAGCTCATCGGCGAGCGTCTGGGGTCCGAGATGACGGTCGATGCGGCGCAATTCTCCGGCCTCATCCCGGCGCTGCAGGCGGGCACCTACGACTTTCTCGTGGCCCCGGTCACGGTGAATCAGGAGCGGTCCGAGAACCTGCTCTTCACCGAAGGCTTCATGGACACGAACTTCGCCTTCGTCGTGCCGGCGGGCTCGGAGAAGCGGGACGGGATCGAGGCCTTCAAGGGGATGACGATCTCGGTCAACCGGGGTTCGGCCTACCACACCTATCTCGACGACCATGCCGCCGAATACGGCTGGACCGTCGTGCCCTTCGGCACCAACACCGATGCGGTCGAGGCGGTGGCCACCGGACGCGCGGACGCGAACCTCTCCGGCGCGACCGTGGCGGCCTGGGCCGCGCTCCAGAACCCGGCGGTCGATCTGTCCTACGAGATCCAGACCGGGCTCGTCTGGGGGCTGGCCTTCCGGCTGGACGATGCGGCGACGCGCAACCGCGTCGATCTCGTGCTCGAATGCCTGAAGACCGACGGCTCGCTCGCGGCCCTTTCCGAGAAATGGTTCGGCGTGACGCCCGCGGCCGGCAGTACCATCGTGACGCCGACGCCGGGCTTCGGCGTGCCGGGCTTCCCGGGCTATCAGGAAGATGCCCACCAACCCTCCTGCGACTTCTCCTGATCGCTGCCTGCCCGCCGCCCCGTCCCCGGCGGACGGGGCGGCGCCCCACCCCATCCCATCGGAGCCCGCATGTCCCGACCCATGCTCGAAATCGTCGCGCTCGAGAAAACCTTCGGAGAGCTCAAGGTCCTGCGCGACATCAACCTGCGGGTCGCCACCGGCGAGATGGTCTTCGTCATCGGCCCTTCGGGATCGGGCAAGTCCACCATGCTGCGCTGCTGCAACCGGCTGGAGGAGCCCACCTCGGGCGCGATCCTGATCGACGGCAAGGACATCGTCGGCTGCTCTTCCTCGGCGCTGAACCGGATGCGGCTCGAGGTGGGCATGGTGTTTCAGGGCTTCCACCTCTATCCGCACATGACGGTGGTGGCGAATGTGATGCTCGCCCAGATCAAGGCGCTGAAACGGTCGAAGGACGAGGCGCGCGAGCGCGCACTGGCCATGCTCGACCGCGTGGGACTGCGTCACCGGGCCGAGACCATGCCCACCCAGCTCTCGGGCGGCCAGCAGCAGCGCGTGGCCATCGCCCGTGCCCTCGCGCTCGATCCCAAGGTCATGCTGTTCGACGAGCCCACCTCGGCGCTCGACCCCGAGCTCGTGGGCTCGGTGCTTGCCGTGATGAAGGATCTCAAGGACAGCGGCATGACCATGCTGGTCGTGAGCCACGAGATGGGCTTCGCCCGCGAGGCGGCCGACCGGGTCGTGTTCATGGACGGCGGCCTCGTGGTCGAGGAAGGCCCGCCCGAGGAAATCTTCGCCAATCCGAAGGCCGAGCGGACGCAGGCCTTCCTCTCGCGCGTGCGGGCCTGACGCCATGGACGGGCTCGACCGGTTCCTTGCCACCTTCTTCAACGCGCGCATCTTCGCCCGCTACCTGCCCGACATGCTGGCGGGCGTCTGGACGACGATCTGGCTCGCCGGCGCGGTGATCGCTCTCGGGCTGAGCCTCGGCCTCGCGCTGGCCTGCCTGCGCGCCTACGGCTGGCGCATCGCGAACTTCTTCATCATCTGCTTTGCCGACATGGGCCGGGCGCTGCCGCCGCTCGTGCTGATCCTCATCATGTATTTCGGGCTGCCGGGCCTCGGGCTGCGGATGCCGGGGCCGCTCGTGCTAATCCTCGTTCTGGGCACGGTGCTTGCGGCCTTCGCCGAAGAGATCTTCTGGGCGGGCCTGACCTCGGTGCCCAAGGGCCAGTGGGAGGCAGGGCGCGCCACGGGCCTCGGCTTCACCCAGACGCTGGTCCAGATCGCCCTGCCGCAGGCCGCGCGGCTCGCTCTGCCGCCGCTGGTCAACCGCGTGCTCGCCATCTCGAAGATGACCGCGCTCGGCTCGGTGATCGGCGTCTCCGAGATCCTGTCCGTCGCCTCGACCGCCCAGAGCTTCACCGGCTCGGCCGCGCCGCTGACCATGGGCGCCATCGCCTATGTGATCGTGTTCCTCCCGCTCGTGGTGCTGACGCGCCTCCTCGAGCGGCGCTTCGCCTGGAAGGTCTGAGCCATGCAGGACTTCATCCGCCTGTTCTTCAATCTCGAGGTCATGGCCCAGACGCTGCCGCTGCTGATGCAGGGGCTCTGGATGACGGTCAGGCTCTGTGCCGCCGTCATCGCCCTCGGCCTTGTGGGCGGGCTCTTCCTCGCGCTCGGCGCCCTCTCGCACCGGCGCTGGCTGCGCTGGCCCGCCTTCGCGGTGATCGATTTCCTGCGCGCGCTGCCGCCCTTGGTGCTCCTGATCTTCATCTATTCGGGCCTGCCCTTCGCGGGGCTCGCCATCTCGCCCTTCGCGGCGGTGGCGGTGGCCTTCTTCCTCAACAACTCGGCCTATTACGCCGAGATCTACCGCGCCGGCATCCAGTCGGTGCCCGCAGGCCAGACCGAGGCCGCGCGCGCCTGCGGGCTGACCACCGGCCAGACGCTCGCCCATGTGGTGCTGCCGCAGGCGGTGCGCAACGTGCTGCCGGATCTGCTGTCGAACACGGTCGAGGTGGTCAAGCTCACCTCGCTCGCCTCGGTCGTGTCGCTGGCCGAACTTCTCTACTCGGCCAACATGGCCCGGTCGCTCACCTACAATGCCTCGCCGCTCGTGCTCGCGGCGCTGGTCTATCTCGTGCTGCTCTGGCCGCTGGTGCGGCTCGTCAGCCGCTACCAGCGCCGCCTCGCGGCCTGAGCACCCCTTTCACCACTTACCTTCAGGGAAGAGACAGATGCGCAAGATGATCGTTGGCGGGGCCCAGATGGGGCCGATCCAGCAGGCCGACAGCCGCGAGACGGTGGTGGCCCGGATGATGGAGCTGATGCGCAAGGCCCATGCCGAGGGCGTGAAGATGCTCGTCTACCCCGAGCTCGCCCTCACCACCTTCTTCCCACGCTGGTATGCCGAGGACCGCGCCGAGATGGACCGCTGGTTCGAGAGCGAGATGCCGAACGGGGCCACGCAGCCTCTGTTCGATCTGGCGCGCGAGATGGGCATGGCCTTCACCTTCGGCTTTGCCGAGTTGACGCCCGATGGGCACCATTTCAACACCTCGATCCTGACGGATGCGCAGGCCAACATCGTGGGCACCTACCGCAAGGTCCACCTGCCCGGCCATGTGGAGTTCGACCCCGAGCGCACCCACCAGCATCTCGAGAAACGCTATTTCGAGCCGGGCGATCTCGGCTTCAACGTCTGGCGCAACGAAGGCGTGGTCATGGGCATGGCGATCTGCAACGATCGCCGCTGGCCGGAAACCTACCGCGAGCTGGGGTTGCAGGGCGTGGAACTCGTCACCATCGGCTACAACACCCCGTCCGTGAACAGCCAGAAGGGCGCCGAGGGGCTGCGCCAGCGGCTGTTCCACTCGGATCTGTCGATGCAGGCCGGGGCCTACCAGAACTCGACCTACGTCGTGGGCGTGGCCAAGGCCGGCACCGAGGACGGCCATCACCTGATGGGCGGCTCGATCATCGTCGATCCCGACGGCGAGGTGATCGCCCGCGCCGAGACCGAGGGCGACGAGCTGATCTTCGCCGAATGCGACTTCGACCGCTGCACCTTCGGCAAGGCCACCGTCTTCGACTTCGCCCGCCACCGGCGGATCGAGCATTATCAGCGCATCGGCCGGCAGACCGGCGTGATCGTCCCGGTCTGAGGAGAGGGCAGCATGGAGTTCGATACGGTCATCCACGGCGGCACCATCGTCACGCCGACCGAAAGCTGGCAGGGCGATCTGGGCCTCGTGGGGGGCCGGATCGCGGGTCTGGCCGAGCGGCTGCCCGGCGGCGCGCGCCGGATCGACGCCACCGGGCGGCTCGTCCTGCCCGGCGGCATCGAGGCGCACGCCCATATCGCGCAGGAAAGCTCCTCGGGGCTGATGAGCGCGGACGACTATTACACGGGCTCGGTCTCGGCGGCCTTCGGCGGCAACTCGAGCTTCATCCCCTTCGCGGCCCAGCACCGCGGGCAGTCGGTGGATGCGGTGATCGAGACCTACGACAGCCGGGCGGCGCCGAACTCGGTGCTCGACTATTCCTACCATCTCATCATCTCGGACCCGACCGAGACCGTCCTGACCGAAGAGCTGCCGCGCGCCTTCGCCCGCGGCATCACCTCGTTCAAGGTCTTCATGACCTACGACCTGATGAACCTCGGCGACCGCGGGATGCTCGACATCCTGACCGTCGCCCGCCGTCACGGCGCCCTCACCATGGTCCATGCCGAGAACAACGACATGGTGAAATGGATGAACGCGCGCCTTGCCGCGGCAGGGCTCACGGCGCCGAAATATCACGCGATCTCGCGCCCGGCGCTGGCCGAGGCCGAGGCGATCAACCGCGCGATCTCGCTCGCGCGGCTCGTGGGGGCGGGGCTCTTCATCGTCCATGTCTCGACGCCCGAGGGGGCGGATCTCGTGGCCCGCGCGCAGGCCTCGGGTCTGCCGATCCATGCGGAGACCTGCCCGCAGTATCTGGCCTTCACCCGCGACGACCTCGACCGGCCGGGGATGGAGGGGGCCAAATACATCTGCTCGCCCCCCCTGCGCGATGCGGCGACGCAGGCCGCGCTCTGGAACCATGCCCGGCGCGGCACCTTCGAGAGCGTGTCCTCGGACCATGCCCCCTACCGGTTCGACGCGAGCGGCAAGTTCGCGAACGGCGCAGAGCCCGCCTATCCCGCCATCGCGAACGGCCTTCCGGGCATCGCCATGCGCCTGCCCTATCTCTTCTCCGAAGGAGTCGCGGCCGGGCGGATCAGCCTCCAGCAGTTCGCGGCCCTCTCTTCCTCGAACGCCGCCCGCCTCTTCGGGATGGAGCGCAAGGGCGCGCTGCTGCCGGGCTATGACGCCGACATCGCGATCTGGAACCCCGAGGAAACGCGCGAGGTCTCGCTCGCCGATCAGCACGATGCCATGGACTACACACCCTTCGAGGGGATGCGCCTCACCGGTTGGCCCGAGCATGTGCTGAGCCGCGGCGAGACGGTGGTCGAGGCGGGCGAGCTGAAGGCCGCCCGCGGGCGCGGCCGCTTCGTCGCGCGTGCCCCCTACCGCCCCGATCCCAACGCGCCGGTCGAGCCCGAGCTCACCCCCGCGCTTAACTTCGGCGCGGAGATCCGGCCGTGAAGCGCATCCTCGTCATCAACCCCAACTCCTCGACCGCCGTCACCGAAGGGCTGCGCGAGGCGCTCGCCCCCTTCGAGGGGTCCGTCCGTTTCGACTGCATCGAGATCGCCGAGAGCCCGGCCACGATCTTCACCGAAGAGGATGTGGCGCGCGCAGGCCTGGGCGTCGCCGAGCGCATCCGCCAGAACCCCGGGGCAGATGGCTATATCATCGCCTGCTTCTCGGATCCGGGGCTCGATCTCGCCCGCTCGATCACCGCGAAACCCGTCTTCGGCTGTCAGGAGGCGGGGATCCTCACCGCGATGGCCCGCGCCGACCGCTTCGCCATCGTGGCGCTGGGGCCGGCGTCCGTCGCGCGCCACATGCGCCGGATGCGCGCCATGGGCGTTCTGGGCCGGCTCGCGGGCGAGCTCGATCTGGGCGGGGTCAGCGCCGAGGATGCGGGCCGCTCGGATGCGGTCTATGCCTGCACGCTGGCCGTGGGGCAGGAGCTCGTGCGGATGGGAGCGGGCGCGCTTGTGCCCGGCTGCGCGGGCTTTGCGCCCCGCCGCGCCCAGCTCGAGCGCGATCTCGGCATCGCGGTCGTCGATCCGGTGCTGGCCGCCGCAGGCATGGCCATGGGCGCGGTGCTGGCGTGATCGGCGGGCGGACGGCGCCCGAGATCTCGCTGCGGCTCCTCGAGATCTTCGCGGCCATGATGCGCGCGGGCACCACGGTCGAGGCGGCCGAGATGCTGGGCGTGTCGCAGCCCGCCGTCTCGGCCGGCCTCAAGCAGCTCGAGACCCAGCTCGGCATCGTGCTCTTCGAGCGCGCCTCGCGCCGCATGATGCCCACGGCCGAGGCGCGCGAGCTGTTCGCCGAGATCCGGCCCATGTTCTCGATGCTGCGCAGCTTCACCCAGACCGCCCGCGACATCCGCGAGGGGTTGAGCGGGCGGCTGCGGATCATCAGCACCCCGCCCATCGGCCACACCCTCGCCCCCCGTGCGCTGGTCGAGTTCCTGCGCGAGCGTCCCGGCGTCTCGGTGGCCTTCGACGTGCGCCGCCTCGAACATGTGATCGACGCGGTGCAGAGCGGCAGTGCCGATCTGGGCCTCGCCCTCAGCATGGACCGCTATACGGCGCTCAATTCCGAGGTGCTGCACGAGACGCATATGGTGGCGCTCGTGGATGCGGCGGGGCCGCTTGCCGCGCAGACACAGGTCACGG
This sequence comes from Cereibacter sphaeroides 2.4.1, assembly GCF_000012905.2. Classification (NCBI taxonomy): domain Bacteria; kingdom Pseudomonadati; phylum Pseudomonadota; class Alphaproteobacteria; order Rhodobacterales; family Paracoccaceae; genus Cereibacter; species Cereibacter sphaeroides. The sequence goes on from NC_007494.2 coordinate 533,951, forward strand.
CCGAAGACCTTGCCGCGCATCCCTTCGTGGGGATCGAGGGCGACTCGAAGCTCGGCGGCCTCGTCCGCTCGGCCTTCCTGCAGAGCGGACTGGGCTACCTGCCCCAGATCGAGGTCCGCTATGTCTCGACCGCGGCCGAGCTTGTGAACCACGGGCTCGGCAATGCGGTGGTCGATCCCTTCACCGCCCATTATCATGCCCGGCCCGGCATCGCGATCCGGCCCTTCGTGCCGGCCTGCATGACCCGCGTCGTGCTGCTCACCCGCCGCGGCGTGCCGCGCAGCCAGCTCGCCCATGCCTTCGCCGCGACGCTGAAACCGATTTTCGCCGAACCGCTCCGGAGAATTCACGCATGATGCTCGACCTGGGGTCGCTGCCGCCCGCCACCCGCTACAAGCTGCTGACCGCCATCGTCCTGCCGCGCCCGGTGGCCTGGGTCACGACGCAGAGCCCCGAGGGCGTGGTCAATGCGGCGCCCTTCTCCTTCTTCAACCTCTTCGGCCAGAACCCGGCCCTCGTCGTGCTGGGGCTCGAACATCGCGCGGACGGCTCGATGAAGGACACGACGCGCAACATCCGCGAGACGGGCGAGTTCGTGGTGAACATCGTGACCGAGGATCTGGTGGCCCCCATGGTGGCAAGCGCCGCCCCGGTGGGCCCCGGCACGAGCGAGCCCGAGGCGCTGGGGCTCGCGCTCGCCCCGTCGCTGACCGTGGCCCCGCCGCGGCTGGCCGCCGCCCCCGCCGCCATCGAGTGCCGCCGCACGGTCGGGCTCTCCTTCAGCGCCGAGCGCGAGATCCTCGTGGGCGAGGCCACGGGACTGGCCGCCCGCGAGGGCCTGATCGACCCCGAGAAATGGTATGTGGACTGGCAGGGCGACTACCCGGTGGCCCGCCTCTTCGCCGACCGCTACGCCCGTCTGGTCGAGATCGACCGCCATGCGATCCCTCCCGCGATCTAGCTCCTCCCTCGGCCCTGCATAGGCGCAAGGCAGTTGATCCGGCGGGAGAATCCGGGGATCGTGTCGCCTTGTCCCTTTCGGGCATAGGCGCATCCGGTGGCCCGCGGCTCGCGACCGTCCCGTCGGAGACCAGCGCCTCCCCTGTGGGGGACGTTCCTCCGGGGCCGGGGCACACCCCTGCGGCCGGGAGGGCGCGCGGCCTGACACGAACGAATTTGGAAAAGCCGCCGATTCCGGTTAACCTTCCACCCATCGGGGCGAGCCACCGGGAGGAAGGATGGAACTGCGGTTCATCGGACTTCGGAAGGCGGATGCGGGCTCGGCACGCCGGGACGCGAACTGCGGGGATCCCTGACCTTGCCGGCTGCGGGCGGGGCCTTTGCTGCCGCGCGGCAGCCCGCGATCTGGAACCGGCCGCTCCTCGAGCCGCGCATCCTGCGCCTGCATGCCGAGAACGCGGCCTTCCTCGCCGACCGGATTGCCATGGCCCGCGACGGCCCGAACGAGCGCGCCCTCGATCTCTTCGACCTCGAAGCCCGGCTCGGAGGCCATCTGGCGGCGCTGCGACGGGCGGGTGCGGCGGGCCTCGAGGCCGCCCTGATGGCCCTCGACGCAGAGCCCGGACCGGGCGAAATCCTTGTGGCGGCGACGCTGTCGCTGGGTCACCGTCCGGAGGACGATCTCTGCGTTCACCTGCCGGGCCGGCTCCTCGTGCCCGCAGCCGCCCCCGCGATCGGCGCGGCGCTGGCGCTGCTCGATCCGCCGCGGATCGGCCCGCGGCTCAGGGCCTGGCTGGACGGGGACGATCCTCTGTCCGTCCTCGCCGCGCTCGGGGCCTGCGGCCGGCTTCGCGCGGACCCGGGACCGCGTCTCGCACCGCTCCTGCGCCACGGTGCCGCCCCGGTGGCGGCGCGGGCCGTGCGGCTGGCCGGAGAGCTCGGCCGCGCGGACCTCGGCGCACCGATCCTCGACCGGCTCGGCTCCTGTCCCGAGGCACCCCGCGCGGCGGTGCTGCTGGGCGAGCGCCACCACGCTCCGCCGCATCTCCTGCCCCGGGATCCCGGCGCGCCCCCCGGACGCTGGCGCGAGGCCGCGGAGCTGCTGCCGCTCGCGGTCCCGCCCGCCGCGGCAAGTGCCGAGATCGCCCGCCTTCTCGGCCATCCCGCCACGCGCCGCTGGGCGGTGGTGGCCGCCGGGGCGCTCGGTCTGCCCGAGACGCTCGACTGGCTGATCGCACAGATGGAGGACCCGCTTCTGGCGCGCTCGGCCGGGCTCGCCTTCGGGCAGATCACCGGGGCCCGGCTCGGGCCCGACAATCTCGAACGCGCGACTTTTCCCGAGGACCCCGAGGATCCGGTGGCCGATGCCTGCCGCCTCGAACGCAGCATCGAGAGCCACGCCTACTGGCCCGATCCGGAGAAGTGCGGGGCCTGGCTCGCGAAGCGCAGGGCGGGCCTTGGCGCGGGCGAGCGGCACCTCCTCGGGGCCGCGGCCTGGACCCATGCCGCGCCGCCCGAACCGGGACATCGCACGCAGCTCCAGCTGCGGGCCCTGTCGCTCGAGATCGCCTGCCGCTCCCCCTCGGCCCCGCTGCCCGACTGGCGCGCGCCGGTGCGGCTCGGCCCCGACGGGTTCGGGAGGGGCTAGGATGCGGATCGACAATGCCACCCCCTGGCCCGCGACCTTCACCATGGCCTTCGACGCGGCCGGGCACGAGCAGGTGGTGCTGGTCACGAAGGCGAGCTTCGCCCTGCCCCGGGGCACCGGTCCCTGCCAGCCGACCGAGCCGCTGCCGCTGATCGAGAGCGACCTGTTCGGGGCCGATCCCGCGGCCGATGCGCCGGTGCAGGAATATGACTTCGCCCCGCACAAGCCCTTCTGCGACGTGCTCCTCCATGGCCGCGCCCACGCGCCCGAGGGCCGGCCCGTCACCGAACTGCCGGTGGGTCTGCGGCTCGGGGGCTGGTCCAAGCGGCTCACGGTCCGCGGCGCCCGCATCTGGTTGAGGGCCGCGGCGGGCTGGCGGGTCTCCGACCCACGACCCTTCACGAGCCAGCCCATCGGCTATGACCATGCCTACGGCGGCACCGACCCCGATCCGGGGGGCGGCGGCCGCGCGGCCGTCTTCGAGGAGAACCCCGCGGGCCTCGGCTTCTACCCGCTCCGGCCGGACAGGGAGAGTGCGCCCCTGCCCCATACGGCCGAAGCCGGCGCGGATGCGACCGATCCCCGCGGCGGGCTCCGACCGATGGCCCTCGGGCCGGTCGGGCGCACTTGGCTGCCCCGCAGGCGGCACGCGGGCACCTACGACGCCGCCTATTTCGAGAGCCGGACGCCCTTCCTGCCGCTCGATTTCGACCCCCGCTATTTTCAGGCCGCCGCCGAGGATCAGCAGATCCCTTATCCCAAGGGCGGAGAGCCCGTCGAGCTCGTGAACCTCTCGCCGCGGGGCCGCATCGCCACCTGGCTGCCGCGCCTGCAGATCCTCGCCACCTTCGAGCGGCGCTCCGGCCGGCTGACCCAGCGGATCGCCAATCTCGACACGGTGCTGTTCCTGCCGGAGGAGGAGGTGGTCACCCTGACCTTCCGCACGAGGATCACGGCCGAGCGCGACATCTTCGAATTCGCGCGGGTTCTCGTCTCGGCCCGGCAGGAGGCGACCGATGGCTGAGCTGCGGGGCCTCGCCCCCGGCCTGTCGGTGGTGGGCTACGGCATGTGGACGGCGCTCGGGCCGGACGGCCCCACGACGGTCGCGGGCCTCGACGCCCGGCTGATCGTCTCGCAGTCGGGCGACCTGCGCGAGCCCCTGACCGGCGCGGCCCTCCCCTGCTTCCGGCTCGCGGCCCAGCATTGGTGGGCGGGGCCGAGCTTCCTGTCCGAGATGCTTCTGCCCGTCCTCGGGGAATGCGCCGAGCAGCTGGCCGCACTGCCCGCGCCGCTCCGGCGACCGGCCTCGGAGGTGCCGGTGCTGATCGCCGTGGCCCCGTGCGGGCGTCCCGCACGCCCGGACGATCTCGAGGCGCGGCTGCTGGCGGAGCTCGAGGCCCGGCTGGGGCCGCTGCCCGAAGGCAGCGCGGTCGTGGGCGCCGGACGGGTGGGTCTGCCGCATCTGATCGCGCGGGCCGCCCGACAGGCGGGCCGTCACCCGGTGCAGATCCTGATCGGGGTCGAGAGCTTCCTTCTGCAGGAGATCGTCGATCACTATGCCGACCGTCACCGGCTTTTGTCCGAGGAGAACAGCTCGGGCTTCGTGCCGGGCGAGGCCGCGGCCGCGCTGATCGTGGCGCCCCGGGGCATGGCGCCCGGTCTGGCGCTGAAGGGCCTCGGCGCGGGCCGCGAGCCTTCGGGTGCAGGCGGCAGCCGCGATGCGCCGGTGACGGGCGAGGGCCTCACCGATGCGATCCGCGCGGCGCTGGCGGCGGCCGAGATCCCGCTCTTCGACATTCCGATCTTTCTCGGCGACCTGAACGGCGAGCATTTCAAGTTCAAGGAGGCGATGATCGCCACGATGCGCCTCGACCGTCTGCCGCCCGAGAATGTCTCCCGGCGGCCGCGGGGTCATCCGGAACATTGGAACGCGATCGAGGGGCTGGGAGAGATCGGCGCGGCGCTGATGCCCGCGCAGCTCGGCTGGGCCTTCGAGGCGTCGCGGAGCGGCCGGCTGCCGCAGGGCCGGGCGCTGGCCTTCGCCGGCGAGGACGATGGCGCACGGGTGGCGATCGTCGCCGCTGCGGCAGGAGGACCTGTCCGGTGACCGATGTCTATGCCAACGGCCGCGAAGTCTCGGGCAAGGCCACGCCCAACAAGACGATCAGCGCGCTGCCCGATGTCTGCCTCTCGCCGCCCCCGCCGCCCGCGGGGCCGGTGCCGATCCCCTATCCGAACTTCGGCACCGCCTCGGACACGTCGGACGGCTGCACCAGCGTCTTTGTGAAGGGCAAGGAAGCGGGCAAGAAGAACGCCTCAAAATATTCTTCGATCAAGGGCGACGAGCCCGCCACCCGCAGCTTCGGCGGCAGCGTCGTTTCGCACACGATCACCGGCACGCTGAAATTCGCGGCCTATTCCTTCGACGTGCTGTTCGAGGGCGAAGGCGCCGAACGGTTCATGGACCTCACCACGACGAACCATATGAACCCGGGCGGCGGCGCCAGCACCAGCGTGGCGCGTCCGCGTCCGCCCAAGCCGCCGAGCGAGGCCGAATGCAAGCAGATGCGCGCCGACCTTGCCAAGGAACGCGAGACGCTGTCGGGGGCCACGGCCGACAAGCGGGCGACGAAGGGCACCATCGCCATCGCCAAACCCTCGAACGGCGGCCGGCAGTTCTCGGCGAGCGGCCAGCTCATGCGCGACAAGCTGTCGGGCAATCCGAACGGCTACATCGATCCCAAGCCCGCCCGCCATGTCGATGGCAAGGGCCGCCCCTCGAAGGTCTGCGGCGGGCGCAAGCATCACCATCCGAGCGGCGGCAGCGCCAAGCATTGCGAGGCGCAGTCGGTCGACACGATGAGTTGGGAACCCGGCCCCTCCAAGATCACCTTCGCCATCGACTATCCGGCCATCACCTTCAAGAAGGACAAGCTGGGCCGCACCCGCAAGATCGTGGATCAGAAGGCCAGGGATCGCCCCTGCCAGAGCTGCCGCCGTCTGCTGAAGAAGGCCTGCGAATGCGGCGTGAAGATCTTCCTGTGCATGGATGACGGGCCGGTAGACTGGTGCAAGGAACAGGGCTTCGGAAAGGGCGGCGGATGAGACCAGCGGAAGAAATCGCGCGGATGCTGCCGATCCCGGCGGACCTCGGCCGGGGCGCCTTCACCGGCAAGTGGCGCAGCGCCTCGGCGCATATCAGCCCCGAGCGGATGACGCCGCTGAAGGAGGCGCTACTCTTCAAGACCAACGCCGCTCTCTATTCCCTCGTCTCGGCCGCGATGGTCTGGCAGGCCGAACGGCTCCGCGAGCAGACGGACGTCTCGCCGCTCCTCGACATGGCCGAGGCCCTCTATGCCTGGCAGCAGGACTGGCACTGGTTCGGCCGGACGCCCGCAATCGCCGACATCGACACGATCGACGAGGCGCCGAGGCCGCAGGGCAGCGTCCTGATGATGCTCGACCTGATCCATCAGGACCACATCTACACCTCCGGGCACTGGCCCTCCGAACCGATCTTCTCGGTCACGGCGGACATGCTGGTGCTGACGCGGTTCAACCTGCCTGCGGACGCGGTTCCTGCCTTCGATGCCTGGGTCGAGGCCGTGATCGCGCGGATGGATCTTGTCGCGGAATTTCCCGAGCATGGCGAGACGCCCGAGCTCGAGGTGGGCGACACGCCCGAGCGGCGCGCCTGGGCGGCGAAAGTGATGGGCCGGCCGCTGCCGCCGTCGGTCCTCGACCTCTCGCGCGATCCGGACCCGTCCCGCTGGCCCGAAGAGTGGCGCGACCTGCTGGCCCGGCTCGACTGGAACCGCAACCCCTTCCTCCGCCACCCCCCCGGCACGCTACGCCCGCGGCAGGACGGCGAGGTGCCATGAGCAGAAGGCAGGAGCGGGTCTCGTGAGCGCCGTCTACGACCATGTCCGCAGCCGGACAGCCGACGAAGACTCGCGCGATCTGTCCTTCGCCTGGGACCAGTGGCGTTACACCGACTACTTCCTTTTCGAGGAGGATACCTCGGCCGCCCCCTTCGAGAACCTCTCCGATCTGGCCTGCCGTGGCCTCGTCATCGCCGTGGCCGAGGCCATCACCGCACGGTTCCATGCGCACCGCGGCACGGAGGAGGCGCGGTCCTATCTCGATGCCGCCTGGGCCACGATGCTGCGCGAGGGCGCCTGCGACTACGCCCTCCTGCCCGCCGAGGACTGGCCGGGGCCGGTGCGTGGCGCCCTCCGGGCCGCCATGCTCGTCGTCAACGACACGCTCCACGAGGCGCGCGACGATGGCGACTTCCCCGCCCGCTGCGTCTGGATCCTGCAGCTCGCGCGCCACGTCCTGCCGCCGCGCCTTCGACCCGAGTTCGAAGCCTGGGTCGCCGTCGCCACCTCGCGCCTCGCGCGCCACTGGCCGGTGCCCGAGCACCGGAGCGGCCTCTTCGCCGAGAGCTTCGACCGCGGCCCGCCGGTCGGGCCCTGCACCTTCCTGCCGCGCGATCCCGGCACCCCCGAGAGCGCCGCGGCCTGCCTCGCCCGCCATCTCGCGACCCTCGCCGGCAACCCCTGGCTCTTGCCCCCCGATACCGCCTAGTTCAGTTGCACGCTCGCCCCCTGGAGCCTGTTCGCACCGCTGGCCCGACTCAGGATCTCGGTGCCGCGGATCGTGACCCGCCCGTCCGGCGCCAGCGTGATCGAGGCGCGCCCGCAGCGCAGCACCACCTCGCGCCGCCCCTCCAGAACGAGGCGCGTTCCGTCGAGTTCGGCCTCCGGCACCGCCCGGCGGATCAGGCCCAGCACCACCGGAGAGGCTCCGACCTCGGCCACCACCGCCTCCGCTCCCATATCGGCGGCGGAGACCGCCACGACGGTTTCGGCCAGCGCTTCCGCCCCGCCGATCTCCACCCGCAGGAGCCCGCAGGGATCGATCCCGAGGATCCGGCCCCGCAGCAGGCGCGAGCCCGCCGCGGCAAAGCCACCGTCATGCATGATCCGCCTCCGTCTCGAACGCATAGGAAAAGCCTGCGGGGCCGCCGGTGAGGGTCACCCGGCTGAAGGCCGCCCCCGCGAGCTGGCGCTCGAGAAGCTTGCGGCTCAGCTCCGGCAGCAGGGTGCCGCTCAGGATCGCGTCGATCATCCGCCCCCCCGACTCGACCTCGGTGCAGCGGGCGCGGATCGTCTCGAGCACGCCCTCGCCCAGAACCAGCTCGGCGCCGTGCCCCGCCTTCAGCCGCCGGGCAATGGCCTCGAGCTTCTGCCCCGCGATGGCCGCGATCATCCGGTCCGAGAGCGGCAGGAACGGCAGCACGATCATCCGCCCCAGCAGCGCGGCCGGAAAGACCTGCAGAAGCGGCGCGCGGAGCGTGGCCGAGACCCGGGCCAGATCCTGCCCCGCCGCCTCCACGATCTCGTCGGTGCCGACGTTCGAGGTCAGCAGGATCACCGTATTGCGGAAATCGATCTGCCGCCCTTCGCTGTCGTCCATCCTTCCCTTGTCGAACACCTGAAAGAATATTTCATGGACATCGGGATGCGCCTTCTCGACCTCGTCGAGCAGGATCACCGAATAGGGTTTTCGCCGCACCGCCTCGGTCAGGATGCCGCCCTTGCCATAGCCCACATAGCCCGGGGGCGATCCCTTCAGCGTCGAGACCGTATGCGCCTCCTGAAATTCGCTCATGTTGATCGTGATGAGAGCCTGCTCGCCACCGTGCAGCTGTTCGGCCAAGGCCAGCGCCGTCTCGGTCTTGCCCACGCCCGAGGGCCCGCAGAGCAGAAACACGCCGAGCGGCTTCTCCGGCGGGCCGAGCCCCGCCTGCGCGGTCTGGATCCGGCTCGCGATGGCCTCCATCGCATGATCCTGTCCCACGACGCGCCGGGCCAGCAGGTCCGCAAGGCCGAGCGCGCGTTCGTTGCGGCTGGCCAGCATCCGCCCCATCGGGATGCCGGTCCAGTCCTGCACCACCGAGGCGACCGCCTGTCGGTCGACCGTCGGCAGGATCAGCGGCCGCTCCCCCTGCGCCTCGGCGAGATCCCGGCTGCAACGCCGCAGCCGGTCGAGAAGCGCCGCACGGTCGTCCTTGGGCGGCTCGGCCTCCTCGGCGGCCTGCGCCGCGGTGCCGTCCAGCGCATCGCCCTCTGCCCGCAGCCGGGCGCGCAGTTCAAGAATTTCGGCCACCAGCGCCTTCTCGGCCTCCCACCGCGCCTCCGCCGCGGCACGGTCGGCCGCGACGGCGGTCCGCGCCGCCTCGACCTCGCCGCGGCGCGCCGTCACATCCATGCCCACGGCCTCCTCGCGCTCGAGGATGCCCGCCTCGAGCGCGAGCGCCTGCGCGCGGCGGTCGATGTCCTCGACCTCCGCCGGCGTCGCATGCTGAGAGACGGCGACGCGCGCGCAGGCGGTGTCGAGCAGGGAAATCGCCTTGTCCGGCAATTGCCTGGCCGGCAGGTAGCGCTGCGACAACCGCACCGCCGCCCCCACCGCCTCGTCGAGGATCTCGACCCGGTGATGGCGCTCCAGCACGGCGGCCACGCCGCGGCACATGCGGATCGCGGCCTCTTCCGAGGGCTCCTCGATCCGCACAACCTGAAAGCGGCGGGTCAGCGCCGGGTCGGGCTCGATATGCTGCTTGTATTCGGCCCAGGTGGTGGCGGCGATGGTGCGCAGCTCTCCCCGTGCCAGTGCCGGTTTGAGAAGATTGGCCGCGTCCCCCGTCCCCGCCGCGCCGCCCGCGCCGATCAGCGTATGGGCCTCGTCGATGAAGAGGATCACCGGGGCGTCCGAGGCGTGAACCTCGTCGATCACGCTCTTCAGCCGCTTCTCGAACTCGCCCTTCATGCTGGCACCCGCCTGCATCAGCCCGAGATCGAGCATCCACAGGGTCACCGGGCGCAGCGGCGGCGGCACGTCCCCTCGGGCAAGCCGCAGCGCAAGGCCCTCGACGACGGCGGTCTTGCCCACCCCGGCCTCGCCGGTGAGGATCGGATTGTTCTGCCTCCGCCGCATCAGGATGTCGATGATCTGCCGGATCTCGGGATCGCGCCCCACGACCGGATCGAGCCGCCCCTCCCGCGCCCGCGCCGTCAGATCGGTCGCATAGCGGGCGAGCGCGGAGCCGTCGGCCGCGCCCGGCCGCGCGGGGGGCGGCGCGGCATCGCCCTCGGCCGAGCCCTGCGTCAGATCGCGGAACGTCTCGGAAAGAGACTCCGCATCCACCTGCCCGAAGGCGCCGCTGATCCGCATGAGCAGCGCCTCGAGCACGGGCACCCGCAGCGCGCCGAGCAGGAGGTATCCCGAGCGCACGCGGTCGTCGCCGAACCGCAGGCTGCCGAAGGTCCAGCCCTCGCGGATGGCGTGGAAGAGATGGTCGGAAAATTCTTCCACCGCGCTCGCCCCGCGCGGCAGCGCATCCACCGCGCGGGCCACATCGGCCGAGAGCCGGCCGGCATCGCAGCCTGCCGCGCGCATCAGCAGCGCCATGTCGGACCGATCCGCGGCGAGCAGCGCCTCGATCAGATGGACCAGCTCGACATAGGGGTTGCCGCGTGCCTTCGCCGCCTGAGCCGCCGCCGAGAAGGCCGCGAGACAGGTCGGGTTCAGCTTCGCCACCAGTTCCTTCCGCTTGACGGTTTCCTGCGAGCCCCGCGGCATGGCCGGCCCCTCACGATGTCGTCCTGAAAATAGTCGGGCGCAAAGGTCTTGGCTTAGCCTATGCTGGAATCAGGCACCTTGGCGACACCTTTGCATCGGGGCGGAGGCCGGGCATGATCGGGGAACAGCCCGGCGACATCTTCCGCCGGGGCGAGATCCTGAACCACACCTACGAGATCGAGGGCGTGCTGGGCCGCGGCGGCACCGGCGAGATCTACCGCGCGCGCAACCTGATCTCGGGGCGGATCGTCGCGGTCAAGGCGCTGAACCGGCGCTTTTCGGGCAACGACGATTACATCGGCCTCATGCGCCGCGAGGAGCAGCTACGCGACGTGATCGACGATGCCGTCGTGCGCTACACCGAATGTTCGCGCAGCGACGGCGGGCATGTCTTCCTCGTGATGGACCATATCGAGGGCCCGTCGCTCGCGCAGGCGATGGAGGCCGGGCGGATCGAGGCGCGCGACCTTCTGATCGTGGCGCACCGGGTGGCCGAGGGCCTGCGGGCCGCGCACCGGCACGGGATCGTCCACCGCGACCTGTCGCCCGACAATATCATCCTGCGCGGCGGAGCCCCCGAGCGGGCGACGATCATCGACTTCGGCATCGCCAAGGATCTCTCGGCCGGGGCGCAGACCATCGTCGGCAACGACTTCGCCGGGAAATACGAATATGCGGCGCCCGAGCAGATCGACGGGCGTGCCGAGCCGCGCTCGGATCTCTATGCGCTCGGCGCCACGCTGCTCGCGGCCTTTCGGGGCGAGGCGCCGTTCGCCGGAGCGACGCCGGGCGAGATCGTCCGGCGCAAGGGGCGTCCGCTCGACACGGAGGGGGTGCCCGAGCCCCTGCGCGGCCTGATCGATCGCCTCGCCGCGCCCGAGGCAGAGCGCCGGCCCGCCAGTGCCGCGGCGGTGGTGGAGGAGCTCGACCGGCTGCTCCGGCCGCAGGCGGAGCCGGACCGGCGGCGACGGGTCTGGCCGGCCCTCGCGGCCCTCCTCCTCCTGGCGGTTCTCGCGGTCGGAGGATGGATCGCGCTGCGGCCGCCGCTGGCCGAGCCCTACCGGCTGACGGCGAGCGCCGCGGATCTGGCAGGCGAGGCGCCGGATCGGGCGGCGGCGGCTCGGATCGCTGCGGCCTATGCCCGCGCGGCGGGGCACGAGTCCCACGGGCTGCGGATCGCCCGCGGCGCGCCGGAGGGCTGGGCGGATGCGGCCGCCGAGGTGCTGGCGCTGGCCGCGACGCTCGACGACTGGCGGCTCGCGCTGAACGGCGCGGAGGCCGCGCTCTCGGGACGCGCACCCGATGCCCGGAGCGCGGCGATGGTGGAAACCCGTTTCCGCGACTGGGCCTCGCGCCGGGGTTTCGAGCCCCGGTTGCAGATCGAGGTCGTGCCGCCGCCGCTCGATCCTCAGGCGGTCTCGGCGCTGCTTCAGCGGCATGCCGACTGCGGTCCGCTCTCCGAGGGCGGGACCGAAGGGGTCATAACAGGTGCCGTCGCCACGGCAGAGACGGCCGCCGCCCTCGAGCGCGCGCTCGCCGATCTGCGGGGCGACCGGCCGCTGCATCTGGCGATCACCGTGCTCAATCCGGCGATCTGCGCGGTGCGGCAGGCGCTTCCCGACCGGCCGGCGCAGGGCCTGTCGATCTGGCTCGGCGAGGCCGCGACAGGGGCGCCGAACCTCGCCGGAATCTACGGGCCGGGCGACTATCCGCTGGTCGAGATCAGGCTTCCGGCCGGGATGAGCGGGCTCGCGCTCTGGGTCGGTCTGGTCGATGTGACGGGCAGCGTGCTGAACCTGCTGCCCAACGTCTATTCCGACGAAAGCCGGATCGACCGGCTGGGCACGGTGGCGAACGGCGTCCGCACCATCCGGGTGATGCCGCTCGAGTTTCAGGTCGCGGGCGGCACGCAGCTCTTCGCGCTGCAGGTGGAGGCGCGCGACTTCGGCAGGAGCGAGCTGGTGGCGGTGGTGTCGCGCGGCGACCTCTTCGCGCTGCGCAGGCCCAAGGACGAATCCGTCGCCTCCTTCACCGAAGCCCTGAGCGCCCTGCGCCGGGACGACCCCGACCGGCTGGTGGCGGTGACCCGGCGGCTGCTCGAGTCCCGCCCCTCCAGATAATCCCCGGTTGAAAAAGGGGCGCGATTCGGGCACCATTTTCCTGGGCCGCATTTTCGGCCCCGCGTTCAAAAGCCCTTTGTCGAAAGGCCGCACGGCCATGTCGGAGCTACGGGAATTTCTCGATCCGATCGAAGGCGACGCTCCGTCGGGTGCGGACCTGCGGAACGATCCGCGCTTTCACGCCATCGAGCGTCTCATCGAACCGGCCCGACGCGCGGCCCGGCAGGCGGCCGCCGAGACGGGCTCTCAAGTGCAGCTCGACTGGAGCGCCATCGTGGCCGAAGCGCGCGCGCTTGCGGCCTCGGGGCGCGACCTCCGGCTTCTGGTGATCCTCCTGCGCGCGCTCACCGCCGAGGAGGGGCTGGCGGGGCTCGCCTCGGGGCTCGACCTGCTGGCCCGGACGGTGGAGAGCTACTGGGACACGCTCCACCCCGCGCTGCGCGAGGGGCCGCCGCAGGAGGCGGCCATGCGCCGGGTCAATGCGCTGCGCCAGATCGAGAATGCGGATGCGGGCCTTCTCGGCGATCTCGAGTTCCAGCCGATGTTCGAGATGCGGGCTCTGGGCGCCGTCACGGGCGGCGACCTTGCGGCGGGCGGCTTGCGCGCGGCGCAGGTGCTGGCCGAGGCCCCGCGCGGGCTCGGCGCGCGCGAGACCTCGGAGATCGCCGCCGCGCACGAGGCGCGGGCCGCCCGTGTGGCTGCCGCCTGCCGCGGACTGAAGGCGGAGCGGCCGGCGGAGTTCGAGGGCCTCGCCGCAGGGCTCGCCCATGCACAGGCGGCCCTCGGCCGGCTCGAGGCGGCGCTGGCGAAAGAGCTCGGCACCAACGGCGCGGGGCTACGCTTCACGGCCCTCTCGACCCAGCTTCAGCGCATGGCCGCGACCCTCGGCACCGCCACGGCAGAGCCCGCACCTCTCGCCGCAGAGGCCCCCGCCGCCCTCCCCGAGGCCCCGGCCCTGGGGATCGCCTCGCGCCGCGATGTCGAGCGCTGCCTCGACCTCATCATCGAGTTCTACGAGCGCACCGAACCCTCGTCGCCGATCCCGCATCTGGCGCGGCGGATGCGGCGGATGGTGCCGATGAACTTCCTCCAGCTCATGGAGGAGGTCGCCCCCTCGGGCATGAAGGAATTCCGCGCCGTGGCCGGCGTCGCGGACGAACGGACGAAATGACAGGGAGAGGCCGCGACCATGAGCGAGAGCAAGGCGAAGGTGATCGAACGCAACCGCGCTCCGCGGGTGCAGATCGCCTATGACGTGGAGCATTACGGCAGCCCGACGACCATCGAGCTGCCCTTCGTGATGGGGGTCATGGCCGACCTCGCCGGCAAGTCCGAGACGCGCGAGGCGCAGAAACCCGCGGCCGAGCGGGCCTTCGTCGAGGTGGATGCCGGCCGGTTCGGCAAGTTCATGGAGGCGCTGAGCCCGCGGGTGAAGGCACGGGTCCCGAACCGGCTGCCCGGCGGGGCGGAGGGCGGCGAGGAGGAGATGTTCGTCGATCTCAGCTTCCGCAGCATGGGCGATTTCGCCCCCGACCGCATGGCCGAGCAGGTGCCGGCGCTGGCCGAGCTCCTGCGGATGCGGCGCCAGCTCGAAGAGCTTCTCGGCTACATGGACGGCAAGGTCAGTGCCGAGAAGCGCATCGCCCAGCTTCTGACGAACGAGCCGCTGCTCGCGCAGGTCGCGGGCGAGGCCGTGAAGTCGCGTCAGCCGGAGGAATGACCATGGCCGAAGCCAAGCAGGACACTGGCCCCGCCACCGCCGAGACGGAGGCGCTGGATCTGGGCGAGTTCAGTGCGCTTCTGGAAAAGGACTTCCGCGTCCGCGAGGACGACAGCGACAAGCTGAAGGATCTGGTGCGCAACCTCGCCCTCGCAGCCACCGAGCGGTCGGGCACCGCCACCATCTCGGGCAATGCCGTCAAGTCGATCAAGTCGCTGATCGCGGGCATCGACGCGCTTCTTTCGGCGCAGATGAACGAGATCCTCCACGCGCCCGAGGTGCGCCAGATCGAGGGGACATGGCGCGGGCTCCATTATCTCGTGAACAACACCGAGACCGACCAGAAGCTGAAGATCCGGGTGATGAACATCACCAAGGACGAACTGGCCGACCAGCTCGAGGATTTCGAGGGCCAGATGTGGGACCAGTCGCCCACCTTCAAGAAGCTCTACACCGAGGAATATTCGATGTTCGGCGGCGCGCCCTTCGGGGCGGTCATCGGGGCCTATGAATTCAGCCACCATCCGCGCGACGTAAGCCTCCTGCGCAACATCTCGGGCATCTGCGCCTCGGCCCATGCGCCGTTCATCGCCGCGGCCGCCCCGCAGCTCTTCCGCATGGAGAGCTGGCAGGAACTGCCCAATCCGCAGGATCTTCAGCAGATCGTCTCCTCGCCCGATTACGCCAGCTGGCAGTCGCTGCGCGAGAGCGAGGACAGCCGCTACATCGGCCTCACGCTTCCGCGGGTGCTGGCCCGCCTGCCCTATGGCGCGGCCACGATCCCGGTAAAGGGCTTCGCCTTCGAGGAGGAGATCGACGGCAAGCACGACCATTACGTCTGGATGAACGCGGCCTTCCCGATGGGCGTCAACATCAACCGCAGCCACAAGCTCTACAGCTGGGGCACTCAGATCCGCGGCGTCGAGACCGGCGGCTCGGTCATCAACCTGCCCGTCCACACCTTCCCGACCGACGACGGTTCGGTGGCGATGAAATGCCCCACCGAGATCGCCATCGACGACCGGCGCGAGGCGGAACTCGCCAGACTCGGGATGATGCCGATCCTGCACCGCAAGAACACCGACATCGCGGCCTTCATCGGCGCTCACAGCCTGCAGGACGACGAGGCCCGCGCCGGGCGGCTGGTCGATCCCGACGCGCAGTCGAACGAGCGGCTGAGCGCGAACCTGCCCTACCTCTTCCCCGTCTGCCGCTTCGCCCATTACCTCAAGGCCATCGCGCGCGACAAGATCGGCAGCTTCAAGGAACGGGCCGACATGCAGGTCTGGCTGTCCGAGTGGATCAACCGCTATGTCCTCGCCAACACCGCCATGGCCGACGACAAGCAGAAGGCGCGCCGCCCGCTCGCCGCCGCCGAGGTGCAGGTCGACAGCGTCGAGGGCCGCCCCGGCTACTATGCCGCGCGCTTCTACCTGCGGCCGCACTACCAGCTCGAGGGCATCAACGCGAGCCTGCGGCTCGTCTCGGAGCTGCCCTCCGTCAAGGGAGGCTGATCGCTTCTCCCCGCTTTCAGGACGTCTGCATGGCCATCGGAGGTTCAGGACATGGCATTCACAGGCTACCTCAAGATCGACGACATCAAGGGCGAGTCGCGGCGCGCCGACCACGAGGACGAGATCGACGCCTTCGGCGTGAGCTGGCTCGTCGAGCAGACGAGCTCGGCCTCGACCGGCAGCGGCCGGACGCGCGGCCGCGCCAGGGTGGGCGACTTCCGGCTGCGCAAATGGATGGACGCCTCTTCACCCTATCTCGCGCTGGCCTGCATGCAGGGCAAGTCCTTCCCCGAGATGATCTTCATGGCCCGCAAGGACTCCGGCGAGGCGCATCTCGATTATCTGCAGGTGACGCTGAAGAACTGCATCGTCTCGAGCTATGCGCTCGCGCAGGATGCGCCCGAGGAGTCGGGCCATGACATGATCGCCGAGGATGTGGCGATCTCGTTCGAGACCATCACCTACAAATATGTCGTTCAGGCCGACGACCATTCGGCCGGCGACGAGCACGAGGTCGAATATAACGTCGTCGCCGCCCGCTGAGCGCGGCGGCCCCGCTGGCGCGGAGGGACCCGATGCCCGAGACGGTGATACCCCCTCATGCCCGCCGCGAGGCGGTGCAGCCGAGCCTCTGGGACCGGCTGCGCGAGGATCTGCCCGGCCTCATCGCCGAAAGCGGGCGGGCCCGGGCGGCCCTCGCGCGCGAACTGGGCGAGGAGCGGCTGGACGAGCTGCTCGCCCGGGGGCGGGCTGGGCTGACCGGTCTCGACGAAGGGCAGCGGCGCGCCGTCCTGCGGCTGATGGCGCTGCTCGACCGGCGCGCGTTTCTCGAGGAGCACGGTCTTCTCGTGACCCCCGAGGCGCTGCGCGAGGCCGTCCGGCGCGATGTCGAGGCGCTCTTCAACACCGAGCGGCTGCAGGCCCATCTTCTGCTCGGCGCAGCCGAGCGCGGGGCGGCGGAAGACCCCGCCGATACTCTCGAAGACTTCCCCCATGTCCGGCGCAGCGTGCTGAACTTCGGCGTTCCCGCCTTTTCGGGCCGGCGCGCGCGCGACTTCGATCCCGAGCGGCTGGCGCGCGATCTGCGCGAGGTGGTGGCTTTGTTCGAGCCGCGGCTGCGGCGCGACACGCTCAGGATCCGCGTGGACACCCACGACCGCAGCGGCCTGCGCATCTCCATCGAGGGGGTGCTGATGCTCGCCCCCGTACCCGAGCGGTTGCGGCTGTCAACCATGCTCGACCTCGATACCGGCAGCGCCTCGACCGCGCTCGAGGAGGCGTGATGGACCGCGCCTTCCTCGCCTATTACGAGGCAGAGCTCGCCGAGCTGCGCGAGGCGGCGGCCGCGTTCGGCACCCTGCATCCGACGGTGGGGCGCAACCTCTCGCTCGATACGGTGCCCTGCCCGGACCCCTATGTGGAACGGCTGCTCGAAGGGGTGGCCTGGCTCGCGGCAAGGACCCGGCTCAAGCTCGACGCCGAGGCGCAGCGCAGCGTGCGCAACCTGCTCGACTGGCTCTGGCCCGATCTCGCCGGGCCTGCGCCGGCCATGGCGCTCGCCACCCTTCACCCGGGGCCGCAGGTGCTGGGGATGGCGGACGGCCACACGGTGAGGCGCGGCACCCGCCTCGTCGCGGCCTTCCGCGAGGGGCTGGCCACGCGCGCCACCTACACGACCGCGCAGGACGTGACCCTCTGGCCGGTGACCCTCGAGGCGGCGGGATACCTGCCCGACCGCGGCGCCTTGAAGGCCGCGGGGCTCTCCGAGGCGATGGCGGGGGGCGCCGAGGCGGCCATCCGCCTCGCCCTCGCGCGCGCAGGGCCGGGCACGCTCTCCGAGCTGTCGCTCGACCGGCTCGACCTCTGTTTCGCGGGCAGTCCGCGCGCGCCCGCGCTGTTCGACGCGATCCACGGCACCTGTCGGCGGGCGGCGGCCCGCGGCGCGGCGGATTTCGAGCGGGTGCCGGCCCCCGCCCTCGTCGGCATCGACGGGGCGGAGGGACTGCTGCCGCGCCTGCGCCCCTCCTTCGAGGGCTACCGGCTGATCCGCGAATATTTCCTGATGCCGGATCGGTTCCACTACCTGCGCCTCGACGGGCTGCAGACAGCCATCCGCGCGGCGACGGGACGGGTCGAGATCCTGTTGCTCCTCGACCGTCCGCGGCCGGCGCTGGCGGACGTCGCGGCGTCGGACTTCCGGCTGTTCGTGACGCCCGTGGTCAATCTCTTCGAGAAGGAATGCAATGCGGTCGAGGTCGATCCCCGCTCGGCCGCGCATGTCGTGCACCCGGACCGCACAAGGCCGCGCGACTTCGAGATCCTGCGCCTGCTGCGGGTCGAGGATGCCGACAGCTCCGGCCCCGAGGCGGTGATCGAGCCCCTGCATGCGCCCGCGGCCCAGGGGGGCTTGGGTCTTTTCTATACCACCGAGCGCCGCCCCCGCCGCCCCGGCGAGGACGAGCTGCGCCGGGGGCAGACCCGGACGAGCCACGCGGGCGACGATCTTTACATCTCGCTCGTGCGGCGTCCGGGCGCGACGGCGCCTGCCGTCCGGCGGCTCGACATCCGCGCGCTCTGCACCAACCGCGACCTGCCGATCCTCGACGACAGCCCGCGCCTCACGCTCGAAAGCGGCGATCCGGTGGCGCGGGTCGAGCTTCTGTCGGCGCTCCGCCGCCCCCGTCCCGCGCTGGCCGCCGGGCTGCCGCGCATGACCCGCGAAGCGGAGGCGCAGCAGGACGAGGTCATCTGGCGCCTCGCCGCGCAGCTCTCGCTCGATCATCTGTCGCTCGCCGAGACGACCGACGACGCCGAACCGCTGCGCGCGCTGCTCGCGCTCTATGCCGACCGCGGCGACCCGGCCGTGGCCCGCCATGCGCGGTCCATCGCCCGGGTGCGGGCGCGCGCCGTGACCGAGCGGCTGGATCTGCCCGGCCCGCTCTGCTTCGGCCGCGGACAGGAGGTGACGCTCGAAGTCGACGAGACGGTGCTGAGCGGGGCGAGCACGCTTCTTCTGTCCGCGCTGCTCGCGCAGCTCTTCGCGCGGCAGGCGGCGATCAACGCGGTCGTCCGGCTGCGCACGCGGCTGGTTCAGGCACAGGAGGAGGTGACATGGCCGACGATCCCCGGCATCCGCCCCCCGATCTGAGCCCCGCCACGGGCTTCTTCGAGCTGCTGCGCCGGCTGGAGGCGCCGGAACTCCGCTTCGGCCGCACCGGCCCCGAGCCCGCGCGGCTCGGCCAGCGCGTGCGGCTGTCGATGGCGGCGCGCGACGTGGCGGCGCTGCGCCCCGGCGCGCCGCCCTTCGTCGAGGTCGAGGTGCTGGGCCTTCTCGGCCCCGAGGGGCCGATGCCCCTGCATCTCACGCGCTGGCTGATGCAGCGCCTGTCCGACCGCTGGTTCGAGGGCACCGACGGCGGCACCGCCGATACGACGGCGCTCGATTTCCTCAACATGATCCAGCATCGGCTGCTCGCGCTCTACTGGCGCGCCTGGGCCGACCAGAGGCCCGAGGTGCAGGCAGCCTTCGGCACGGGGCGGCTCGGGGCCATGATCGACGCCCTCGCCGGTCTGGGCCTGCCCGGGCCGCGGCCTGCCCGGCTCGACGGCGTGAAGCGGCGGCACGCGACCTCGCTCGCCTCCGGGATCCAGAGCCCCGCGCGGCTGACGGATCTGGTGGCCTGCCATCTCGGCGCGCCAAGCACGCTTCGTGAATTTCTGCCGCACTGGATGCCGATCCCGCTGCCGCTGCAGAGCCGGCTCGGCCACCAGCACGCCCGCCTCGGCCGCGGCGCGGTGGCCGGGGCGCGCAGCTTCCAGCGCCAGACCCGGGCCGAGCTGCGCGTGGGGCCGGTGGATCTGCCGCTCTACCTGCGCCTGATCGAGGATCCGGCGCTCGCCGCCGACCTGCGCCATCTGGTGGGCGTGGCCGCCCCGCGCGAGGTGACGGTGGGGCTGCGGCCCCTCCTGCGGCGCGCGGCGATCCCCGCCCCGCGCCTCGGCTCGGTGCGGCTCGGCCGGACGCTCTGGCTGGCGGGCGGCCGCCACCGCGACGCCGAGGACTGGCGGCGGCCAAGCCTTCTTCCCGCAGAGGGAGAGGCCGGATGCTGAGGCTCGTCATCGAACATGCGCCCTGCCCGCAGCGCGTGGGCGAGATGCGGCTCGAAGCGGGCGAACTCTCGATCGGGCGCGGTGCCGACTGCGACTGGCAGATCGACGACCCGGACATGTTCGTCTCGCGCAGGCACTGCATCGTCTCTGGCGGCGAGGGCGGCTGGCTGGTGATCGACGCAAGCCGGGGCGGGCTGTTCCTCGACGGGTCCGAGAGCCCGCTCGGCGCGGGAAATTCCGCGGTGCTGGCGCAGGGCACCCGGCTCCGGCTGGGCGATGTCGTGCTGCGCGCCGAGATCGAGGGGCGCGAGCCCCTGCGCGCGCCGCTCGCGCCGCGCGAGGCGGCGCTGGCGGTCGACGATTTCTTCGCGGCGCCCCGCGCGGTGACGCCCGAGCCTCCGCCGCGGCCGAAGGATCTGCCGGGACCGTTCGAGGCGGTGGAGCGGGCGCCCGCCCCGCCGCCGCAGGATGACTTCGGCTTCGGCTGGGCCCTGCCCGCGCAAGTTCGCCCGCCCCCCGCCGAGGCGCGCAAAACGGAGGGACAGGACCCGTTCTTCAGGCCGGGCACCGCGACGGAGAACCCTTCCCTGGAAGCATCCCCGGCCCCACCTCAGGCGAGGTCCGCGCCAAGGGAGCTCGCCTTGTCGGAGGACGCCCTGTCCGAGGCCTTCTTCCACGGCCTGGGCCTTCCGTCCGAAGCCCTCGACACGGCGGCGATGGAGGCGATGGGCCGCCGCTTCCGGCTGCTGGCCGAGGGGCTCGTCCTGCTGCTGCGCGCCCGCTCCCGCGAGAAGGGCGCCGCCCGCGTTCCGCAGAGCGTGATCGGGGCTTCGGAGGTGAACCCGCTGAAATTCCTCGTCACGCTCGACGAGGCAGTGGCCGCGCTGGTGACGCCGCGGGGGCCGGGATATCTCGGCCCCGAGGCTTCCATCGAGGGCGCCTTCCGCGACCTCACCGACCATCAGCTGCGCAACTGGATCGCGGTGCAGGCCGCGCTGCGCCGGATGATCGACCGGTTCGATCCCGCGCGCTTCGAGGCCGAGAGCGAGCGCGAGGGCCGGATGGCGCAGCTCCTCGCCGGAGGCCGCAGCGCGCGGCTCTGGCAGCTGTATCTCGACCGTTACGAAGAGCTCGCCCGCGCGGCCGAGGACCGGTTCCTCGGCGAGGTCGGGGCCGATTTCAGGGAGGCCTACGAGGGCCCGGAGAGGAGAGAGAATGGCTGACAGACGCATGTTCCTTGCGGGCGCGGGGGCGCTTTTGCTCGTGGCGGGCTGCGGGGGGCCCAAGGCCGGCACGCTCACCGTCAGCGCCACGGGCACGGCGGGCATGAACCCCGGCCCCGACGGGAGCGACCGGCCGCTGACGGTCCAGATCCTGCAGCTGCGCGGCACCGCGGCCTTCGACGCGGCCGACGCCTTCGCGCTCCAGTCGCCGGCGGCAAGCCTCGGCGCGGACCTGCTCAAGGCGGATCTCGTGACGCTGATGCCGGGCGCGCCGGTCGTGCGGGCGATCCCGCTCGACCCGTCGGTGGCGGCCATCGGCGTGGTCGCGGGCTTCCGCAGCGCGGGCGGACGCAGCTACCGCTACAGCTTCAGCGTCGCGCCCACCGCCGAGGTGGCGCTGAAGATCGACGTGGGCCAGGGGGGCCTCGTCGTGGTGCAGGGCTGAGGCGCGCCATGAGCGGCAACAGGGTGGTCTGGTCGGAAGGGCTCTTCCTCAGGACCCAGCACTTCCAGCAGCAGGACCGGCACGCGGAGGCGCTGCTGCGCGCGGCGCTCCTTGCCGCGCCCTGGCAGCCCTTCGGCTTCACCCGGCTCGCGCTCGATGCGGCGGCGCTCGACGCAGGCCGCGTGGCGCTCGCCGAGGCGGAGGCGCTGATGCCGGACGGCACGGCCTTCCGCCTGACCGAGGCCGAGCCGCCGCCGGCCGCGGCGCTCCGCCGCGACGGGCCGCCGGGCCTCGTCCAGCTGGCGCTGCCGCTCGAGCAGGAGGGGGCGGCGAGTGTCGATCCCGCCCATGCCGCACCCTCGGGTGCGCGCTACCGGGGCCGGATCGAGGTGCTGCGCGATGCGATCCGCGGCGGCGCCGAGCCCGAGGAGGTGGAGCTCGCGCGGCTCGCCCCGCGGCTGATCGCGCCGGGAGAGCCCGCGGACGGCTGCGTGACGCTGCCCGTGGCGCGCGTCGAGGGGCTGCGCGCGGACGGATCCGTGGCCCTGCAGGAGGGATGGCTGCCCCCTGCCCTCACCATCGGCGCCGTGCCCTGGTATGGCGCGCTGCTTCAGGAGCTGGTGACGGGGCTCGACCGGGTGGCCGATGCCCATGGCGGGCTCGTGCTGGGCGGCGCCGGGCGCTCGATCGAGAACCTGCTGATCCTCGAACTGGCCAACACCGCGCGCCCGCGCCTTGCCCACCTGCTCCAGCAGGCGCAGGAACATCCATCGGCGCTCTATGCCGAGCTGGCCGCGCTCGCCGGGCGGATGGCGACCTACGGCTCCTCCTCGCGCCGGCTGAGCGCGCTTGCGCCCTACGACCATCTCGAGCCACAGCCGGCCTTCGCGGCGCTGGCCGACACGCTGCGTTCGCTTCTTCTGTCGCTGCGCCATGTCGAGCCGAAGTCGCGGGCGCTGCCGGTGGCGCGCCACGCGCAGAACATCTGGAAGGTCCGCATCGACAATCCCGAGATCCTGCGCTCCTCGCGCATCGTGCTGCGCGTGGGCTCGGAGATGTCGGACGAGAGCCTGCGCCGGCTCTTCGCCGATCAGGCGACGGTGGGCGCGGCCGATGCCTTCGAGCGGCTCTGGACCTCGCGCCTGCCGGGCATCCCGCTGAAGCCGCTCCATTCCCAGCCGCGCGAGATCCCCTACGACGGCGAGCGGCTCTGCCTCGAGCTCGACCAGAAATCCGAGCACTGGTCGCAACTCCTCGAGGCGCCGGGCTTCGTGGTGGGGGTTTCGGGCGTGCTCGAGCGCGAGCCGCAGATCGATTGCTATGCGGTGAGCCGATGACCCGCGCAGGCGCCTCCGGCTGGGCATGTCCGCCGTTGGGCGCGGGGCGCCGGGGGACGGGACCATGACGCGGGAGGACGATCCGTTCGGTCTGGCGACCGATGCCGCCCGCACCCGGATCAGGCCTTCTCCCGCCGAACGGGCGCGCCGGGCCGCGGCCGGGCCTGCTCCGGCCGAGGTGGGCGCTGTGGCCCCGGTCCGCCCGGCCCACGGAAGGACCCATGCCAATCCGCTTGTCGCGAGCTTCGCTCTCCTCCTCGAACTCGCGCCCGCGCTGGAAGGCACCGCCCCGCCGCAGGAGCCGGGGATGCTGCGTGCGCGGCTCCGCGACGGCCTGACCGAAGCCCGCGACCGGAGCGTGGCGCAGGGCGTGCCGCTGGCGCGCGCCGACCGCGCCGCCTGGTTCGTGGCGGCGCTCCTCGACGATCTGGCCCTGAACACGCCCTGGGGTGCGGCCAGCGGATGGCCGCGCCAGCCGCTCGTGACCGAGCTGTCGGGCGAGGTCGATGCGGGCACCCGCTTCTTCGACCGGCTCGAAGAGCTCGCGCGCCATCCGACGCTCGACCCGCAGCTGCTGGAGCTGGCCTGGCTCTGCCTGTCGCTCGGCTTTCGCGGCAAGCACCGGACGGGGCGGGAGGGCGGCGAGAGCGCGCTCTTCGCGCTCCGCACCGGCGTAGCGCGCCTTCTGCGCAATCCGGAGGCTGCGGCCGCGCCGCTCTCGCCGCACTGGGAGGGGGTCGCCGCTCCCGACGCGCCGCGCCGCTTCGCGGTGCCGGTCTGGACGGTGGGCCTTGCGGCGCTTGCGCTGATGGCCGCCCTTTACACGGGCCTCTCGCTGCAACTGTCGGCGCGGGCCGAGAAGCTCTTCGATCTGGCGGCCCTCGTGCCGCCGGCCGAGCGCGCGGCCCTGTTCCGCCCCCCGCGCGAAACGGTCGCGCCGCCCCCCGAAATCCGGGTAGAGCCGGTGGTGATCGAGCTCCTGCCCGCCTTCCGCGCCTGCGCCCCCGCCGCCACCGCGGCCGCCCTTCAGGGCCGCGAGGATGCGCAGCTCACCATCCTGACGCTTCAGGGCACCGACCCCGAGCTGTTCCGCTCGGCCCGCGCCGAGGTGAACGCGGATTATGCGCCGCTGGTGGCCTCGGTCGCGGCCGTCCTCGCGGAGAACCGCGAGCTGGTGGGGGCGGTCCGTGTGATCGGCCACACGGACAATGTGCCGGTCCAGCGCAGCAATCCCTTCGCCTCGAACCAGGGCCTGTCCGAGGCCCGCGCCGCCACCCTCGCGGCCCTCCTCGTCGAGGGCGGCGTGCCCGCGGGGATCGTCACCGCCGAGGGCCATGCCGACAGCGAGCCCGTCGCCGACAATGCCACGCGCGCGGGCCGGGCGCAGAACCGCCGCGTCGAGATCCGCATCGAGAAGAGGCTCTAATGCGCGCGCTCCGCCTCCTCCTCGCCGCCCTGACCTCGCGGACGCTCTGGACCTTCCTCGGGCTCGCGCTCCTCTGCGGGCTGGTCTGGCAGTTCGGCGCGCTGGTCTCGGTGGGCGAGACGGTGCCGCTCGCCTCCGACCTCGCGCGCGGGCTGGTCGTGGGCTGCATCGCGGTGGGCTGGCTTCTGTCGCTGCTGGCAGCCCAGCTGCGGGCGGCGCGCAGGAACCAGCTCTTCGTGACCGAGCTTGCGGCGCCCGCGCCCGCCGCCCCCGATCCCGGCGCGGCGGCCGTGGCCGAGGTCGGGGCGCGGTTCCGGCAGGTGATGGCCGAGATGAAACGCTCGCGCGTGGGCGGGCGGCGCTTTCTGCGCGACATGCCGTGGTATCTGCTGATCGGCCCGCCCGGCACCGGCAAGACCACGGCCCTGCGCCAGTCGGGGCTGCATTTCCCGATCGATCCCGGCGACGACCTGCAAGGCGTGGGCGGCACGCGGAACTGCGACTGGTTCTTCACCGAACAGGCCGTGCTGGTGGACACCGCCGGGCGCTACGTCCAGCAGCAGAGCGATCCCGAGGCCGATGCGGCGGAATGGTCGGGTTTTCTGGACCTTCTGAAGCGCCACCGCGGGCGGCGGGCGCTGAACGGCGTGATCGTGGCCCTGTCGATGACCGAGCTCCTTGGGCCCGAGCCTGCGCTGCGCGCTCATGGCCGCGAGATCCGCAAGCGGCTGAGCGAGCTCGGCCAGAGGCTCCAGATCCGCCTGCCGGTCTATCTGATGGTGACGAAGGCCGACCTCGTGCCGGGCTTCGAGACCTTCTTCGCGCCCCTGCCCGCGCGCGGGCGCGAGCAGGTCTGGGGGGCGACGCTCGCGCCCGACGAACGTCCCGAGGGCGGGGCGGTCGACCGCGAGGCCCGGGCGCTCTGGCAGGAACTCGAGGCCCGCGTCGGGCCGCGGCTGGCCGAGGAGGCCACGCTGGCCGACCGGGCCGAGATCTTCCGCTTCCCCGCGCGGATGGCCGAAGTCGAGGCGCCGCTGCGGGTGCTGATCGCCACCCTCTTCGGCGAGAGCCGCTACGAGGACAGCCCCTGGCTCCGCGGCTTCTACTTCACCTCGGCCACGCAGGAGGGCTCGCCCATCGACCGGATGCTCGGGGATCTGGCGGGCGCCTTCGGCCTCAGCGCGCCCGCGCCTCCCCGCCGGGCGCGGGGCGAGACACGCTCCTATTTCCTGCACGATCTTCTGGCGAAGGTGATCTTCCCGGAAGCCGGGCTCGGTCGCCTCGACCGGGCGGCGGAGGAGCGGCGCCGCTGGCTCTGGCGCGGCTCGGTGGCGGGCGCGGCGCTCGCCACGGCGGTGGCGGGGCTGGGGTTCCTTCTCTCGTTCCTCGGCTGGTCGGGCGCCATCGAGGATCAGGCGCGGCTGACCGCGGATCTCTCCGCCCGGCTGGCCAATGTGGCCGCGCGGCAGGCGCCGACCGAGCCGCTGGACCTTCCCCTCGCGCTGGAAGCCGCGACTGCCGCGGACGCCGCGCGCACGGAGCCGCCCTCGGGCCCCTTCGCCCTCATCGGCCCCTCGGCTGCGGCCGAGATCGAGCGGGCGGGCACCATCGCCTACGAGCGCACGCTGGCCAATGTGCTTGCGCCGCGGATGGTGGCGCTGCTCGAGGCCTCGATGTGGCGGCAGGTGCGCGATCCCGACGACATGCTGGGCGCGCTCAAGGCCTATTTCATGCTCACCGGCCTCGCGCCCTACGACCGCGACTTCCTGACCGGCTGGCGGCAGGAGCAGCTGCCGCAGCAGGCGGTGCTCGACCCGTTCCCGACCGAGGCGGCCCGCTGGCACCAGCTGGCCGCGCTTTCCCTTTTCGGCACGCAGGGCGACCCCATCCCGCCCGACGAGGAGCTGGTGGCGGCGGCGCTGGCCAGCATCTGCACCATCCCCCTCGCGGCCCGCGCCTATGGCGCGCTGATGCAGGATCCCGCGGTCACGGGCCTGCCCGACTGGATCCCGGGCGACCGCGCCGGGCCGAACGGCGCGAGGATCTTCACCCGCCTCTCTGGCAAGACGCTGCGGGTGGGGCTGCCCGGCGCCTTCACCTTTGCGGGCTTTCACGAGACGATCCTGCCGCTCGTGCCCGAGGTGGCCGCGCAGGCCACGCTCGACCGGACCCTCTTTGCGGGCGGCTGCGGCGGCAGCGCCGGGGCCTCGGCCGCCACGCTCGAGGCGGACATCCTGAAGCTCTATTCCGACGATTTCATCGCGCGCTGGGATGGGCTTCTGCGCGACATCCGGCTGGCGCCGCTGACGGACTTCGCCACCGCCACTGCGGCGATGAAGGATCTGGCGAGCCCCGACAGTGCGCTGAAGCGGCTGCTCGCTGCGGTCGTGGCCGAGACCGACCTCACGCGCGTTCCCGCCCCAGATGCGGCGCCGCCCGAGGGTCTCCTCAAGGCCGCCGGCAAGAAGCTCGGGAAGGTGGGCAAGCTCGTGAAGGGGGCCGCGGCGCTGTCGGCGGGCTCCGCTCCGCCCACGGAGCCGCCGGGGCAGGCGGTGGCGCGCCATTTCGAGCCGCTGAAGGGGATGATCGCCGAGGTGGAGGGGGTGCCGCCGCGGATCGGGGATGCCGAACTCGCGCTCGGCGCGCTGGCCAATGCGCTTCAGACCGCGGCGGCCAATCCCGATCCGCAGGCGGCGCTGACCGCGCAGGGGGGGCTTGCCACGCTGACCGGCGGGCTGACCGAGGTCGCCGCCCGCCTGCCGCCCCCCATCGGCGCCTGGCTCGAGGGGCTGGCCACGGACACGGCCAGCGTGACGCGCGAGGCGGCGATCGCTCGGCTGAACGCGCGCTACCGGGCCGACATCCTGCCCTTCTGCCGCGCCGCCACCGCGGGCCGTTATCCGTTCGAGCCGGGCTCGGCCATCGATGTGAACACAGCCGATTTCCAGCGCCTCTTCGGGCCCGGCGGCCTCTTCGACGGCTTCACGGGCGACGCGCTCGGGCCCTGGATCGATACGACGCGGCACCCTTGGGCCTGGCGCGCCGATCTGGGGCTCGATGCCCGGAGCCTCGCGCCCTTCGAGGCCGCCCGGCGGATGCGCGACGGTCTCTTCGCCGGAGGCATCGGCCCGGTGATGGGCTTCCTGCTTCAGGCGACGGACCTGTCGCCCAATGCCGCCCGGGTGACGCTGAGCCTCGACGGCCAGCAGCTTGTCTACATGAATGCGGCCACGCCCCCCGTGGGCATGACCTGGCCCGGCCAGAACGGAACGAACCTCATCGTGCTCTCCTTCACGCCGCTCGACGGGTCGGCCGAGGCGGTGACCTCGGAATCCGGCGCCTGGGCCTGGCTCCGGCTGATCGGCAAGGGCAGCCTCGCGCCCACCGCGCAGCCCGACCTGTTCCGGCTGCGCCTTGCCGCCGGAGCCTATGCCGCGCGCTTCGATCTCCGGGCGAATTCGGTGGAGAACCCGCTCGACCTCAGGCTCTTCGGCGGGTTCCGCTGCCCGGATGGCTTCTGAGCGCGCCATGGCCGGGTTCTTCGGCAAGCTGCCGTCCACCGGCGATTTCGTGACGCGCGGCCTCTCGCCCGCCTTCCGCGCGGCCTGGGACGGCTGGATCACGCGCCATGTCGCGGGCCGGCTCGGCGCGGGTCCCGAGGGCGGGCTGCGGGTGCGGCTCCGCTCCGGCGGGCGGGTCGCGGGGGGCGTGGTGCTGCCCGGCCGCGACCGGATCGGCCGGAGCTTCCCGCTCTCGCTCCTTCTGGTGGCGGACGGGCTGCCCGGACCGGACGGCCTCGATCCGTGGTGCGAGGCGGCCCGGGCGGCGGCCGCCGTCCACCCGGAGCCGGACGCGCTCTGGCAGGCGCTGAGCGATATTCCTGTCCCGGAAGGCGACGCCGCAGCGGCCGCGCCGCTCCTTCTCTGGACGGGTAAGGCCAGCGCCGCCTGCGATCCCCGCGACCCGGCGGAGGCCCTCGGGAGGCTCCTCGGAACCGGCTGACCGGCACCGTCAGTTCAGGTTGATCTTCGAGCCCTTGCCGGTGATCTCGCCGCCGGCCTTGAGGTTGATCTTGCCCGAGGCGTCCAGCGTGATGTCCTTGCCCTTGAGGACGATGGTGCCGTCCTTCTTCAGCGTGATCTCGGCCGAGCCGCATTTCAGGGTGATCTCGTCCTTGACGTCGAGCGTGTAGCTCTTGCCCACGCCGATGCCCATGGCGCCGTCGGCCTTCTGCAGGTCGTCCTTGGCCACCTGCGTGGCGCGGGAGCCGCCGACGGTGGTCACCTGATCCGAGCCGGTGCTGACCGTCTGTTTCGCCCCCACCGTCACCGACTGGTCCGCGCCGACCGAGACGGTCTGCGACCCGCCCACGGTCCAGCCGTCGTCGGCGCCCACCGAATGGGTCTGACCCGCGCCTACCGAGACGCTGCGGCTTGCGGCGATGGTGTTGGTCTGGACCGCGCCGACCGAGCGTGTCTCGGCCCCGCCGACACTGTCGGTGCGCGCCGCCCCGACCGTCACCGTCTGGGCGATGCCGACCGTCTGGGTGTGGTTCATGCCGATGGTCTCGGTCGCATTCCGCGCCACCGCGATCGTCTCGTCCGCGCCGACCCGCAGCGCGCGGTTCGCGCCCACGCTCTCGCTGTCGTCGACGCCGATCGAGACGGTGCGGTTCCGGCCCACGCTCGTGTCCTTGTCGTTGCCCACGCTCTCCCTGCGGTCGTGCGCCACGGACTGCACGGCGTCATGGCCCACATCCTCGGCGAAATCATGGCCGATGGTGCGGCTCTCGTCGTTCTTGATGAGCTCGGTATGGTCCTTCTGCGCCTGGAAATAGACCTCCTCCGCACCCGCCTTGTCCTCGAAGCGCAGCTCGTTCCAGCCGCCGCCTCCGGGCGAGGAGTGCGACTTCCAGCCCGACTGGGTGGCCTGGCCCGGCAGGCCGTAGGGCGGCATCTGCTCGGCATTGTAGACCCGGCCCGTGACGATGGGGCGGTCGGGATCGCCCTCGATGAAATCGACGATGACCTCCTGCCCGATCCGGGGGATCTGGATAAACCCCCAGCCGGCCCCGGCCCAGGTCTGGCTCACGCGGACGAAGCAGGAGGAGGCCTCGTTGCGGGCGTCGAGCCGGTCCCAGAAGAAATGCACCTTCACCCGCGCATATCTGTCGGTGAAGATCTCCGCGCCCGCGGGCCCGACCACGAGGGCGGTCTGCGGCCCCTTCATCACCGGGCGCGGGGTGCGCCGCTCGGGCCGGTAGGGGACGCGGGCGGGGACGAGCGACAGATCCACCTCGTAGCCCACCTCGGCGCGCGACTGACCCGAGCGGAACTGATCGTCCCAGAGCCGGTAGCGGCAGGCGGTGACGAGATAGTCGTCGTTCTCCGCCTCGCGCGGGAAGAGATCGAGCCGGAAGATCCGGCCCGGCCAGAGCGGCCGCGCGGTGCCGCGGGCCTCGATGCGCACCTGCGGCGCCTGCGCCTCCTCCAGCCGGAGCCGGGACAGCCGGTCGCCCGCGGGGAGGGTGCGGTAATCCCCGGGCCAGCGATAGTGCTCGGCACCGTCGGCCGCATGGCCGAGCGGATTTTCGGCGCGGCTCGTCAGGTCCGACGAGGGCTTCTCGAAATCGTAGTCGCCCTGCGAGACCTTTCCCGGCCGGATATGCGCCCGGGGCAGCCAGGCGGTGATGAAGTCGCCGTCGCGGAAGCTCACCCGGCTGTCGGGCTCGTAGGGCAGGATCTCGGCCCCCGGCGCGGGCGCGAGCCGGGCATTCGTGTCGAAGAGGACGAGCCTGTGGCCCTCTGCCTCATGCTCGAAGAAATAGCCGATCCCCTCATGCTCCATCAGCCGCTGCACGAAATCGAGATCGGTTTCGCCATACTGCACGCAGTAGTCGCGCGGCGGATAGCTGGCCTGCAGCCTGAAATCCCAGTCGAGGCCGGGGATCTCCCCCAGGACGGCCTCGAGGATCTCGGGCACCGAGCGGTCCTGGAAGATCCGGTTGTCGCGCCGCAGGCCGAGGAGCGCCATGGAGGGCTCCATCGTCAGCCGGTAATGGGCATGGTCGTCGCGGATCTCGTCCAGCCCGAAGGCGGTGGCAATGCCGTGGAAATGGCGCGGCACCTCGCCCCGCACCGTCACCAGCACCGGCGTGCCGAGGATGTCGGCCGCGCCGAGATCGAGCGACTTGCTGGCGAGGAGCAGCTCGTAGCGGAACGGGCGCCCCAGCCCGTCCTCGCCCTCGAGCGCCGAGAACCACAGATCCTCGGTCGCGGCGGGAAGGGACAGGGTGATTTCGCGGGCCTCGGACATGGGCTTTCCCTTCGTTTCACAGGACCTGCGGACAGGCGAGCCCGCGCACGAGTCGTCGCACCGAGAGCGGGTTCGGCGCCGCGTCGAAGGCGGCTTCGAGAAAGAGCCGCGCACCGCCGGAGCGCAGGTCGATGAGGAACCGCAACCCGCCCTCGCGGGGCCGCAACCGGAAGGGCTCGAGGAGCCGGAGGAGGCCCCAGGGCCCCGGCGCCGCCAGCCGCGCCGCGCCCTCGGGCGTGCGGAAAGCGATCTCGGCGCCGCGGTCGGGCTGCAGGCCGGGCCAGTCGAGCCGCAGGCTGTCGCTCGTGGTGGTGACGGGGCCACCCTGCCCGCCCAGCATCACCGCGGCCGTGCCCCGCTCGGCCAGAGCGGTGAGCGTGAGCGTCCTCGGCCCGGTCAGGCCGGGACCTGCGGCGCTCGCCCGTTCGAGGAAGGCCGCGCTGTCGGGCGAAAGCCCGGCGAAGCGCGCCTCGGGCTTCCAGCGCCAGGGGCTGGCGCTCCGGTCGAGATAGGGCGCGGCGCGCGCCGCCACGAAGGCCGCGAGCGCCCCGTTCCGGCCCAGAAGCCGCTCCACCCCGGCGGGGTCGGCGTCGGCCCCCTCGGCGAACGGATAGCGCCCGTCGAGCGTCGCGCGACAGAGCGGCAGCACTTCGGCCTGCCACGCCGCCGTCAGCGGGTTCGTGAGACCCGCGGCCTGCGCCGAGCCCGCCTGCGCCAGCAGATCCTCGATGATCTCGACCACCAGCGCGGGCGCCTGCCGCAGCGTGGCGATGCTGCGCGCCCGGTCCTCGGCCTGCATCAGCCGCTGGAGACCCGTCGGACTGTCGCGGTCGAGGCCCCCCAGAGCCGCATTCAGCGCCGCAAAGAGCGCGGCGATCCGTGTCATGCCGCCCTGATCCACGAACTGACGCGTCGGCCCGAAGACGGCCGCGATCTTCAGCTGCAGCGCATGGGGCCTCAGCGGATCCTCGCCGCCCACCTGATGCCAGACCTCGCGCAGAAGCTGCGTGAGCGGCGACTCGGGTCGCGCCAGCGCGCCCGAGACCCGCACGGCCGTGTCGGCGGTCCGGAAGGGCACCACGCGCAGATCGGCGAGCAGGGCCTGCCACCGGGCGAGCGTCTCGGCCTGCAGAAGCTCCAGTACGCGGTCGGCGCTGGCGTTGCTCTCGGCGGTCGGCCGGTCGAGCAGCCGCGCCTCGCGCCGCGCCGCCTGCACCGCCAGCCCGGCGCCGCGGTCGCGGGCGTAGGTCCAGCCCGCCGCCGTGAAGAGGCCGGGGACCGGCGCGTCGAGCGCGGCCCCCGACCGACGGATCACCACGGCTGCGAGCCCCGGCACCGCCGCCTCCGCTTGCCACGGCGGAAGCGCCGCCGCGCCTTCCGAGCGCAGGAGTTCGAGCCAGGCGCGGTCGGCCTCGGACGCTTCGGCGGCAAAGGCGCGGGCCTGCGCCAGAAGATCGGCATCCGGCTGCGGCAGGGGTCCCTCGGGCGGCGCCAGCTGCCGCACATGCCGCGCGAGGCCCCGCATCTCCGCCGGAGCCGCGCGACGGTCGAGCCAGCCTGCCAGCCAGGCAGGCGACCAGTCAGCCGCGCCGCTCAGGATCGCCCAGGCCCGCACCGTGTCATAGCTCGCCGCCGGATCGGCCTCCGAGGCGATGGCCTCCTCGACGGCCTGCACCAGAACCGCCGGCAGCGCGGCTTGCACTTCCGCGCGGTAGGCTGCCTCGGCACCGGCCGCCGCGTCGAAGCCGAGAGGCCCCGCGGCCAGCGCGACCGGCGCCTGCTGCACCTCGGTCGCGACACCGGACGCCGCATCCGCGAGCGTGTCGAGCCGCGCGCGGAGCGGCAGGGCCGCCGCCTCCGCAGCACGGGCCTCGAAGGCCTCGGCCAGCCTGTGATGGAAGCTCCATTCGACATGCAGCGCCCAGCCCGCCACCGCGAACCCGAAGGAGGCGGCCAGAACCGCCGCGATCCCGCGCCAGCTTTCCACGGCGGTCGGCTGGAGGCGTGTCCGCCGGGCCTCCAGCCGGTCAAGGCAGGCCTGCAGGAACGGCTGCACCGGCGCGAAGGCGGGCCCGGCCTCGGCGGCGCTGCGGAGGAAGCGGCGCAGGTCCGGCTCGCCCAGAGCGCGACCGTCGAAGAGCTGCGCCCGCGCGGCCGCTTCCCACAGACGCAGGTCGAGGCTCGGGTTCGCGCGCGCCTGCCGGTCGATCACCAGCGCCAGCGCATAGCGCGCGGGCGGCACCGCGGCCGCGGGAACCTCACCTGCAAGCGCGCGCCCGAACCGGTCGAGATGCGCCCGGGCCTCGGCCGCCAGCGCTGCGGGAGGATCACGCCTCCGGCCCAGCTCCTCGGCGAAGGCCAGCGCGGGGGCCGCGGCGCGGGCGAACGGATCGGAGGCGGGGCCTCGGGCGAGATCCTGCGGCATCAGATCCGCCCCTCCGCACGCCAGCGGCGCAGCGTCTCTTCGCCGACCTCGAAATGCATCGAGTCCTCGCGGTTATAGGCCGCGCCCCAATACCAGCCCTCATCGTTGAAATATTCGGCGAGGTAGAGAAGCCCCGCCTGCGTGCCGCCATCGGCGAACGGATCGAGCACGCCTTCGAGCGTCAGGTCGATGGCCGTGCCCCAGGAATGGTTCGAGATCGAGCTCGTGGATCCCCGGACGAACCGCGCACAGAGGGCGCCGGCGGTGCCGACCTTGGCATGGATGTCGGGATCGGACTGCCTGAGCCGCTCGAGCACCCGGGCCAGACTGTCGAGCGCGGGGCGGATCATGCTGACCGTGATCGGCCCGACGGTGCGTGTCTCGAGAAGCGCCTTCAGACGCGGCGCGGTGACCGGCTGGCAGGCGGTGCTATAGCTCTCGCGCGGGGGGCCGAGCAGTTCGAGCATCACGCGGTTCTTCGGCTGGGTGACGCCCTTGTTGAAGCGCGCGCGGGCCAGCTTGACCTCTTCCGTCAGCGCCTCGGAGGGCGGCTCATCGAAGGCCTCGCCGGCGAAGGGATCGGCGGCCACGACGGGCTCGCTCCGGTTCGCGACGAGGCTCAGGCTGTCGCGCAGCTGCGCCACCTCGGCGGTCAGGGCGGCGATCCGCCCGTCGAGCGCCCCCCGCGCCGCATCCGCCTCCGTCAGGGCCGCCTCGAGCCGCTTCAGGCGCAGTTCGGTCGCGCCATCGGCCGTGCGCAGAAGGCTCGTCACCACCGCGAAGGCCATCGCCGCCACCACGAGGCCGATGGCGACGATCAGGGGCCCGGCGAGGCTGCCGCGCTGCATGGCTCAGCCCTCCGCCACGTCAACCACCACCACCGAGACATTGTCGGGCCCGCCCGCATCGAGCGCCGCGCGGACGAGCGCGAGGCAGGACTCGTAAGGCCCCACCGCCGACGCCAAATGCCCCTCAAGGACGGGATCGGCCACGCAATGGGTGAGCCCGTCCGAGCAGAGCAGAAGCCGGTCGCCGGCTGCGATCTCCAGCGCGACCGTCTCGACCTCGACCGTATCGGAGGCCCCCACCGCTCGGGTGACGAGGTTCGCCTCGGGATGGAGGGCGGCAGCGGCCGGATCGAGGTGGCCTGCGTCCACAAGCGCCTGCACGACGCTGTGATCGCGGGTGAGCGCGCTCAGGCGGCCCGCGCGCAACAGATAGGCCCGGCTGTCGCCCACCCAGGCGACATGGGCCGTGGTGCGGGCGATGAGCAGGGCCACGACCGTAGCCCCCATCTGCCCGACCTCTGCCTTCCGCGCGTGCGCGCGGATGGCGGCATTGGCAGCCTCGAGCCCCGCCACCAGCATCCGCCGGGGCTCGCCGCCCTCGGGGATCGTCTCGAGATGGTCGATCACGATATCGGCCGCCACATCGCCCTGCCCGTGGCCGCCCATCCCGTCCGCCACGGCCCAGAGCTGGCCCGCGGGGTCGGTCAGGATCGCATCCTCGTTCCGCGCGCGCCGGTGGCCGCGGTGGGTGATGCCCCAGCCCTCGACCCGCAGCCCGGCACGGGGCACGACCGTCGTCGGCGCCTTCATCGCGCGGGCCCTCGGGGCGGGACGCGCGGCCGTCGCACTTCCGGCAGGGTCATGGCGGCTGGTCCAAATGGGTGAAACCAATGCGCGTTCATGATAGCCTGACTCAGTGATTTCAGCTTGTCCTTTTTGCGGGAGGACCGCGATGGCCCGCCGAGCGACCCTGACGCGCCGGATCTGCGCGCTTCTTCTGGCGAGCCTCGCCGCTGCCCCGACCGGGGCCGGCGCAGAGGGCCTGACCGATGCGGAGCTTCTCGGGCTTTTCCACCGGCAGCGCGACGCCTTCGCGGCGGCCCGGAGCGGCAATGGTCAGGCGCGCGGGCTGAAGCTCGTGACGGTGGACCGGATCGGGCCGGCGCCCGCCATGGCCGATGTGCCGGACAGCCTCGGGGCGCCCGCGGGGGAGGATCCCGGCCTTCGGCCGACGGCCTCGACCGACAGCGCGCCGGGCGAGACCGGGCGGCCGGTCCTCGGCCTGCCGCAGGGGGCCGACCGGCTGGCCGCCGCGGATCCGCCGCCCGAGGGGCGTGAGACGGCGGAAGTCTCTCCTGAGAGCTTCGGCCTTCTCGATCCGGCGCTGCAGGTCAATGTGCGCATCCATTTCGCCTTCGACTCGGCGGTGCTGGCCGCGGATCAGACGCCGCTTCTCGCGCAGCTCTGCACGGTGATGAAGGCGAGCGACATCCGCCTGTTTCAGATCGTGGGCCACACCGATGCGGCGGGCAGCGAGGCCTACAACCAGCAGCTCTCGCTCCTGCGGGCCGAGGAGGTGCGCCGCTACCTGACCGGCCCCTGCGGCATCGCGCCGGAACGGCTGCGCGCCGTGGGGATGGGCGAGCGGTTCCTGGCCGACAAGAAGGACCCCCGCAGCGGCGAGAACCGGCGGGTCGAGTTTCAGGCGCTGAGCTAGACCACCGGCATCGGCCCGCTCGCGCGGCGGCCGCGGTAGATCGAGCGGACGAAGGCAGAGGCCTCCGCATCGAGATCGGCAAGGGCAAGCCCCAGCTCCGCGCGCAGCCTGCGGCCGAGGCGGGCGATGGCCGCCCTCCGGCCGGCCTCGGTGTCATGGGCAGGCAGGATCTCCTCCTGCCAGAAGCGGGCGAACCAGCCGTAATCGGCGACGCGCGCCGGATCGAACCCGTCGAGCGCCACCATCGCGCAGCCGAGACGGGCACCGAGAAGGGCCCAGTCGCCATGCGCGACATCGATGCCGACCGAGCACCAGATGCGCAACCGCTCGTGGTTCGCGGCCCCGACATGGCGCAGGAGCGCCTCGCCCCGCGGCAGGTCCGGATGGACGTCATAGGCGAGCCGCCCGCCGCCGAGGTTCAGCTTCACCCCTTCGCGGAACCCGGCGCGGAAGGCCTGCGCCGGCGTCCCGGTGACATGCACCTCGGAGAGCACCCGGTTGATCTGGAAGTAGGGCACCGTCCAGCAGAAGTCGACCGCCGCCTCGGGCCGTCCGGCATGTTCGTGCGTGCGCAGCCCGAGGAGCGTGGCGCGGGGCCAGAGCTTGACGCCGCCATTGCCATATTCGAGCCCGTTGATCGCGTTCCGGGCGCTGAAGGACAGGACCGAGCCCAGATCGCGCGGAGACAGGTCGAGGCGCCCCGCGAAGAAGCCGGGATCCGTCACCAGATTGTCCGCATCCACGGTGAAGACATGGGCCGAGGTTGCGATCTCTCCCGCCCGCCGGTGGGCGGCATCGAAGCCGCGCACGCCATGGACCCGGCGCGTCCGCGGCACCGCGGCGGCGAGATGGGCGAAATGCGCCTCGGCGTTCGGCTCGTCGAAGCTCAGGAACACCACGTCGCAGGCGGCCAGATCGATCATCTCTCCCACTCCGCACGGGTGCCGAGATGGACGATCGCCGCCGGCTGCCATTTCGACAGGAGCACGGCGCGGCGGCGCGCGAGATAGGCGGGCCAGTCGCCCGACCCGAGCGGCGCGTTGGCGGCAGCGTTGGGCAGCGTGTCATAGGCAAGGCCCGCCCCCCGCAGGCCGCGGAAATCCACGAGATCCACGACCAGCACCGGCACCATCTCCTGTTCACGCGCCACCTCGCGCGCGACCGGCAGGAGAGGCTCGATCTCGGGCCAGTCGAGGCCAGTCAGATCGACGAGCATGATGGCGAGGGGTCGGTCCTGCCGGGCGACCCCGGCGATCACCGGGCTGTCCGCGGTGAAGGGCCAGGCGGCCGCGTCCGGATCGAGCGGCGGCTCTGCCGGAGGCGCCGGCATCAGACGAGCGGCCCCACGCGGCCGGGCGGCGCTTGGGCGAGGAGCGCCGTGAAGAGGTCGCGCCAAATGGCGCCGACGAGGCGGCGGTCGCGCGCCGCGGCGAGCGCGCCCGCAGCGGCGCCCCGCTCGGCCCAGACCTGCGGGCCCTCCGCCAGCGCCGTGGCCAGCACCTCATCGAGCGGGCGGGCGGGATCGTGGAGCCAGCCGGTCCGCCCGGTCTCGACCACGTCGCGGAGGCCCGGAAGGTCGGGCCCGAGGACGCCCCTTCCCAGCGTCTGCGCCAGCACCGCCGAGCCGGAGGTAAGCGATTGCACATAGGGCAGCACCACGAGATCGGCGGCGGCATGGCACTCGGCCAGCCGCTCGGGCGTGGCGAAGTCGGGCAGGAGGAGGAGCCGCGGATCGGGCGCCCCCGGCGGCAGGACGCCGGGCAGCGCCTGCCCCGCAAGGATCAGCCGGTCCTCGGGGGCAGCAACACGGCAGAAGGCCTCCACCAGTGCCGCGGGGCGCTTGTAGGCCGCGAGACGGCCGGGCAGCAGCAGGACCATGCGCGCCCCGGCGAGCCCCAGCGCCGCCCGCGCCGCGGACCTGTGCAACACCGGATAGGCGCCCTCATAGCCCGCATGTGGAACGATCCGCAGCCGCTCGGGCGGCAGCGGCAGGGCCGCGCGCGCGGCCGCCACCGCCGGCAGCGAATGCAGGTGGATCACGTCTGCCAGCCGCAGAAGCCCGCGGCGCAGGTCCGCGACGGCCCCGGCCATCCGGGGATCGCGCGGTTCGAGATTGTGGAGCGTCCAGACCACCCGTCCGCCGCGGCCCCGGAACCGCTCGAGATCGTCGAGGAACCGCTCGACCGGGCCTGCGGCCACCACCGCATGTTCCCAGTGCAGATGGAAGATCATCCGCCCGCCCGCCACCTTCGCCTGCCGGTCGAGCGCCTCGGCAAGGGGCGCGGGCTCGGGCGCGAGCGTCGGGCCCAGCCCCTCGTAGAGCAGCGTCTGATAGGGATTGGTGTCCCGGTAGTCCGGGAACCAGCAGAGCGGCACGGGACGGGCGGGCGGCGGCTCGAACATGGATCGAGCGTCCCACGTCCCGCGCCCGCAGGCGAGAGATTTCTCCGCCCATACGCCGCCAGCCGAAGCCCTCGGCCAGCGGCTGCGGCTCCGACCCGCAGGCGGCCGCTCCGTCCCTCGGACATCGGGCGCCGTGCTGCCCAGGCGACGCGCGCGGCGCTTGACGGAAATGCGCATCTGACGTCTACTTTTCAGGGCGCGAGCCTCTGTCCGCGCGATTTGAGGTGAGTCATTATGCCCAAGTGGATGCTGGGCCGGGCCCTGACGCTGGTCGGGTTGCTCGGCGTCACGATCGGCGGGGCGGCCGCCCAGACACCCGACAGCCGGGCCTTCGCCACCGAGGCCGCCGCGCGCGCCTACCTGCGACAGAACCCGGCCGGACCGATGGCCAAGGCCGCCTTCCTCGCGCTGGTGGAGTTCCGCCTCATGCGCGCCCATCCGGGCCTCAGCCGCGCGGAGATCATCGCGGGCTTCGCCCGTGCCCCGGCCGCGCCGCAGAGCCCCGCGCGGACGGGCGGCGGGCGCGACAGCTCCAACGCGATGTATTAGGAGGCGGTCATGCCCGGGGCAGAGCAGCGATGGCCGGCGCGGGCGGCTCTCCTGCTCGTGCTGATCGCTGCGGCCGGGCTGGCGCGGGGGCAGGAGACACCCTCCGGCCCGCCGCCGCGGGTAGCGATGGTGGTCGGCAATTCCGCCTATCAGAACGTGCCGGCCCTGCCCAATCCCGCGGGCGACGCGGAACTCGTGGCGGAGAAGCTGTGGGAATCGGGCTTCGAGGTCATCGAGACGGTGGACGCCGACCGCGAGACCATGCTCGCCGATCTCGCGACCTTCCGCAGCCGCCTGCGCGAGGGCAGCGAGGCGCTCTTCTTCTACGCGGGCCACGGGGTGCAGATCGGCGGGCGGAACTACCTGCTGCCGGTCTCGGTCGCCCCTTCCTCGGTCGAGGACCTGAAGGCGCAGGCCATCGATGCGCAGCTCTTTCTCGATGTGATGGCGCAGTCGGGCGCGCGGCTGACGCTCGTGCTGCTCGACGCCTGCCGCAACAATCCGTTCCTCGACATTCCCTCCGACGGCGCCGAGGCCATCGCCACCCGCGCCCTCTCGATCGGCGCCTCGCGTGCGGCGGTGGAGCGGGGGCTCCGCGATCTGGCGGCGGCCAGCCGGGGCGGTCTGGCCGAGATGTCGGCCGGTCGCGGCGAGGCGCTCATCAGCTTTGCCACCGCGCCCGGACAGGTCGCCTTCGACGGGCGCGGACGGCACAGCCCCTATACCAGCGCGCTCGCCGGCAGCATCGACGAGCCGGGGCTCGAACTCGTCGACCTCTTCCGCCGGGTGCGGGGCGCGGTGCGCGAGGCGACCGGCGGGCAGCAGATCGCCTGGACGGCGAGCACGCTCGAGAGCCGCTTCTATTTCAAGCCGCCAGCCGACGATCTGCGCTCTGCCACCACCGGCATGAGCACCGGGTCGGACACGCTCGGCGCGCTGCCGCCACGGCGGGTGGTGGACCGCACCTTCTGGCGCGCAATCCGCGACACGGACCGGCTCGACGCCTTCACCGCCTATGTCCGCACCATGCCGGACGGCGCCTTCGTCGCCGAGGCGAAGGAGAAGATCCGCAGCCTCGGCGGCGATCCCGAGGCGATCCCGGTCTCGGACCTGTCGCTGCCGGAGCGGCCGCGCGGCTTCGTGTTGGCCGATCCTGCGGCGCAGGCCGATCTCGCGGCGACGCTCGACCGGGCGCCCGCATCGGTGCCCATCGGAACGGGGGCGGCCCGCATCGGCGCCGCAGCCGGCAGGGCGGGCTGGGTTCATGTGGCCGCAGCCCCGCGTCTCGGCGCGGTCTCGGCCGGCGGCACCCGCCTCGAGGCGGGCTCGGTGCGCTGGATGGAGGCGGACCAGCCGCTCGACTACCTCCCCGGCATCGGCTCGAACGGCGGGCTCGACAGTCTCCGGGCCGAAGCCCTGCGCGAGGGCGGCACGACCGAACCCCTTGAGGCTGCGGTCGAAACCTATGTCGACGCCTGCGACATGCTCGCGGGCAACCCCTACGACAGCCAGCGCGTCACTGCCGGCACGCGCCAGTTCATCCTCGACCGCAACCACGACGCCGCCATCGCGGTCTGCGAGATCGCCGTCGCGCGCCATCCGGAGGTGGTCCGGTTCTGGGCCGAACTCGCGCGCAGCTACCGCGCCGCGGGCCGCTACGAGGAGGCGCTCCACTGGCAGCAGAAGGCGGTCGACGCGGGCTATGCCTCGGCGATGGTCTATCTCGGGCAGATGTTCCTCGACGGCCAGGCCGTGCCGCAGGACTTCGACCGTGCGCGGGAGCTGTTCGAGGCGGCCGATGCCCGCGGCGAGACGGCGGCGCTGACGGCGCTGGCCTGGATCCACCGGGCGGGGGTGGGTGTGCCGGAGGATCCGGCCCGGGCGCTCGACTTCTACCGGCAGGGGGCGGCGCGCGGCAACGACTGGGCGATGACCAACATCGGCGAGTTCTACCAGAAGGGCCTGAGCGTCGCCCGGGATCCGGCCGAAGCGGTGCGCTGGTATACGGCCGCGGCCAAGAGCGGCGAGCTGACCGCCCAGACGCGGCTCGCGCGGATGTATCAGACCGGCGACGGCATTGCGGTGGATGAGGCGCAGGCCCGCTTCTGGTTCGAGACCGCCGCGGGCCGGGGCGTGCCGAATGCGCTGACCCGTCTCGGCCTCATGTATGAGCAGGGTCAGGGGGTGGACCGGGATCTCGAGGCAGCGGCGCGTCTTTACGGCCGGGCGGCTGCCGAGGGCGACGCCGAGGCCTGGCTGCGGCTGGGCCGGCTCGAAGCCTCGGACGCGCCGCTGTTCGACCGGCCCGAGCGCGCCCTGCCGCTGCTGGAGAAGGCGCTCGCGGCGCAGGTGCCGGGCGCCGCGCGCGAGCTCGGGCGTCTCTACGAGACGGGGCGCGGCGTGACGAAGGATCTGGCCCGCGCCCGCGCGCTCTATGTGCAGGAGGCGGGCGCGAACCCCTGGGCCGCGCGCGACGCCGGGCGCGCCTTCGCCTCGGATGAGGGCGCGCCCGCCGATCCGGCGCAGGCGGCCCGCTGGTATCGGGCCGCGGCCGAGGGCGGGGTTCCGTGGGCGGCTCTCGATCTCGGGCGGCTCTACGAGACCGGCCGCGGTGTGCCGCAGGACCGGACCGAGGCGCTGGTCCTCTATGCCGCGGCCGCGCGTCCCGGAGGCGATGCCAGGGCGGCCGACGCCGCCCGCCGCGCCGCCGCCGGCTATTCGGCCGAGGAGACGATCCGGGCAGCGCAGCTGCTGCTTGGTCGCCTCGGCGCCGAGGTGGGCGCGCCCGACGGCCGGATCGGCCCCGCGACGCGGGACGCGCTCGCCCGCGTCTTTGCCGCGCAGGGGCGGGCCGCGCCCGGCACCCGCATCGACTTCGACCTGCTGGCCGAGCTTTCGGCGATGGATGAGGAGAGACTGCCATGACCCGCCGCACGCCTGCGCTTCTTGCCGCCTTCCTCGTGCTCGCGGCCTGCGCCGAGACCACCGGGCCTGCCCCGGTGCCGATCGGCGCCGAGGTCGCCCGGCTCTCGGCCCTGGGCTTCAGGGCGCAGGGCACCACCGCGGAGGGGACGCAGGTCCTGCGCTATGCGGGGCCGGTGACGGCGGCGGTCGCCTGCCGCTCGGGCACGGGCGCGACCTTCCACACCCCGCCGGCACAAAGGGTCCGCGGCGACGGCGCGCGGCAGCGGCTGGAGCTCGACGCCTATCTGATGCTGACGCCGGGGCCGGACGGGATGCTCTCGGCCCGCGAACGCGACGGCCTCTATGTCGTCACCATCGCCACCCGCCTCCGGGGCCGCACCACCACCGAATCCATCGCCTTCGGGCCGGGCGAGAGCGGCAGCTTCCGCTCGGGAATGACCTGCCGTCCGACCTGAGGTGGAGGGCGTCCGCCTCGATCTCTGCCTTCTGGCCGACATCC
Organism: Cereibacter sphaeroides 2.4.1; assembly: GCF_000012905.2. NCBI lineage: Bacteria > Pseudomonadati > Pseudomonadota > Alphaproteobacteria > Rhodobacterales > Paracoccaceae > Cereibacter > Cereibacter sphaeroides. The sequence continues at coordinate 575,723 of NC_007494.2, forward strand.
GGGCAGGAGATGTCGCGGCGCCCTGCCATGCGGCGGCGGCGGAAGCGGTCGCGGCTGCGGGCTACCGGGTGGGGGTTCTGCCGGTGGCGCCCGGCTCCATCGCGGCCGATCCCTTCCGACTGGACGAGGGCTTCTCCCGGCTCTTCGCCAGCGGCCGGGCCTGCCGGCTGGCACCCGGCGATGCGGTCGACTGCACGCTGGTGTTGGCCTTCGACGCCCGCCTGTTCGCGGCGGGCCCCCTGCCCGGCCTGCGGATCGGCGCGGCGCGGCGGCTCGTGACCGTCGAGCGCGCGGCCGCGCTGGCATCCCTGCCCTATGCCGATCTCGAGCGGCTGGCCGAGGCCGCGCGCCTCGCGCTCGGCGGCCCGCCGGTCTGGGCGCCCACTACCGCCGTCGCCCGCGAGGCCCTGACCTTCGCCGTGCCCGACTGGCCGCTTACGCCCGAGGACTGGCTGCCCGTGGCGCCGCCGCTGGCAGAGGCAGGGCCGCGGGCCACGCATCGCGGACGACCGGCCATCGGCGCGGCGCGGATCGCGCGGGTCCGGCCCGGGGCGGCGCTGCCGCGGGGCGCTGTCCCCCTGCCCCTCTGGCGCCTTCGCCTGTCGCCGGACGGCGAGCGCCCGTCCTGGCCGCCCGCCGCGCCGGTCGAGATCTGGCCCGACGACCGGATTTCGCTGGCGGACTTCCTGCCGCTCGTCGATCTGCTCGCCAATGCCGACGAGGCCGCCGACGATCCCTGCCCGGTGGAGGCGCTGCTCGCGCTGCGCGCCGGGACCGTGCCCTATCTGCCCGACGGCTGCCGGAGTACCTTCGGTGCGGCCGCCCTCTACGGCGCACCCGGGGACGTGGCGCGACGCGCGCTCGACCTGCAGGCAGAGGAGGGGCTGGCGCGTAACCTGCGCGCGGCCGGGGCGGAGGCGCTGGCGGGGCGGTTCTCGCCCGAGGCCTTCCTTGCCCGGCTCGCGCCCCTTCTTGGCCCGCCGCGGCCCGCGCCCTTCGCGCCCGCCGTACTGGCGCGCCCGCCGGCGCGGGTGCTGTTCCTGTCGACGAACGGCGTCGGCATGGGGCATCTCACCCGGCAGCTCGCGGTGGCGCGGCGCCTGCCGGGCCGGCTCGAGCCCGTGTTTCTCAGCCATTCGCAGGCCGTCGACGTGGCCCGCAGCTTCGGCTTTCCGGCCGAGCATCTGCCCTATCACGCGGCCTCGGGCGAGGCGCGAGCGCACTGGAACGCGGGCCTTGCGGAGACGCTCGGCGCGGCCATCGCCTTCTGGCAACCGGCCGGGCTGGTCTTCGACGGCAACGTGCCCTTCGCCGGGCTGATGGCCGCGCTGGAGGAGGCGCCCGACCTCGCGCGGATCTGGATCCGCCGCGGCCTCTGGGGCGCGGGGCGCGATCCCGAGGCGCTGGAGCGCGGCGCGGCCTTCGACCTCATCCTCGAACCGGGCGAGCCGGCCGCGGCGCTCGACGAGGGACCGACCGCTGTGCGCAGGGGCGAGACGCGCGGGGTGGCGCCCGTCCGGCTGCTCGATGGCGCCGAGATCCCGGGCCGCGCCGAGGCCTGCGCGGCGCTCGGGCTCGACCGCGCGGCGGTGAACGTGCTGATCGCGCCGGGCTCGGGCAACAATTTCGCGACCGGCGGGCTTGCCGCGCGGGCTGTCGCGGCCCTCGCCGGGCGGCGCGGGATCGGCATCGCGGTGGCCCGCTGGATGATCTCGCACGAGGCCCCGGAGCTGCCGGCCGGAGTGGTGGCGCTGACCGGCTTTCCCTTCGCCCGCCATCTGGCCGCCTTCGATTTCGCTCTGGCGGCGGCGGGCTACAACAGCTTCGTCGAACATCTGGAGCGCGCGCTTCCGACCCTCTGGACGCCGAACGAACATGCCGAGCAGGATCGGCAGATCGTCAGGGCCCGCTGGGCCGAGCGGCAGGGACTGGGCCTCACGCTGCGTCTGGGCGAGGAGATGCGGCTTGGCACGGCGCTCGACCGGATCCTCGATCCGGCCGAACGTGCGGCGTTGCGCGCCGCGGGCGCGTCCACGGCCGAGGCGCTCGCGGCCCGCAACGGGGCGGTCGAGGCCGCGGAGGCGATCGCCGCCCTCTGCGGCACTGCCATCGCGCGCGGGCGCTAGGCGCGGGCCGGCGGGCGAAGATCAGGCCTTGCGCAGCTTCGCCTGCTCGAGCGACCAGTATTCCATGTCGAAGAGGTCGCCCTCGGAGATCGGCGTGAAGCGGCGGTAGGTTTCGGCCGCATTCACCACGCGGCTCGTCTGTTCGAGGAGATCGCCCGCGATGCGCGCGGCCTTGCCATTGGCGCCCACGCCCCAGCCGCCGAGCCCCGGCACGAGGACCACGCGCGGCAGCGGATCGAGCATGATCTTCGCCTCGGAGGCGTTCGGCGCATTGCGGTCGAAATAGGCGCGGTACTCGGCCTCGAACGCATCGAGCGCCGCCTCGATCTCGGCCGGTCCGGCCGTGGGTTCGAGCAGCATGGGAAAGGGCTTCAGCCGGATCACATGGTCGGGCGTGGCCGTGCCGCGCCGGGCAAGCTCGGGCAGGTCCGCGCGACCGAGATAGCTGCGGATCGAGGGCGAGGAGCGGAAGTCGAGCGACGGATCGGCCCCGAGCGCACCGCGCGCCGCCAGCGCCGCGCGCAGGTCCGCGGCCAGCCGCTCGGGCGCGGTCCCGTCGTTGGCCTCGGGCCCGGGCAGCGGCACGCCTCGGGCGGCAAGATGCTCCTCGGCCATCGTCACGAAGCCGATCATGCGCTCGTAGCTTTCGCGGGCCGTCTCGGCGAAGGTGAAGAGCCCGTGCTGTTCCAGCCAGAGCCCCTCCACCGAGGGGTCGCGCGCGAAGGCCTCCCGGCAGGCGTGGCTGAGCGCATAGCCAGGCATCACATAGGGCACCCAGCCCACGCGCCCGCCGAAGAGCTCGGCCACCACCGGTTCCATGTCGGCCTGATCGGCTAGCGCGAGGATCGCGGTCGCATGGGTATGGTCGACGAAGGCCTGCGGCATGTAGGCATGAAGCAGCGCCTCGACCGACGGGGTGGGCGCCGCGGGATCGAGCAGATGGGCGCGCAGGAGGGCCACCATCTCCTCGTCGGACATCTGCGGCACGTCGCGGGTCTCGAGGAGCGGCGCGAGATGCATGGCGGGCAGGCCCGGCGCCTCGATGTCGCCCAGATCCCAGCCCGAGCCCTTCACATGGATGAGCATCCCCTCGGGCGAGGGGATCTTGACCGAAGTGTTGCCGCCACCGTGGAGGACGAGATCGGGATCCTGCCCGATCAGGCGCGAGCTGTAGACCCGGAGGCCCAGTTCCGCAGGCTCGCCCCGCGCCCGGGCTTCGGCGGCGAAGGTCTCCGCCTCGGTGTCGTTCCAGCGGCTCTGCATGGCATTCTCCCTGTCATGGGGCGGGGGCGCCTGAGGCGCCCCCGCGATCCGAGGCCCTGGGCCTCAGAAGTCGAAATTGTCGATGTTCTCGGCGGTGAAGACAGTGCGCTCGGGCAGCAGGATGATGCCGTTGCCCTCGGCCTCGTAGTCGTAGCCCTGCACCGAGTTGGGCGAAACCTCGACCGAGCCGATGCCCGGCACTTCGAGGCTATCGCCCACATTGAGCGGGCCGTCCTTCAGCACATGCGCGGCCACAGCGACCGAGATGGCCCCCTGCTGCGTCACGTCCCAGAGGCCGAACCGCTCGACGGTGCCGCGCTTGACATAGGGGCGCATCACGTTCGGCGTCGAGAAGCCCACGATCGTCACCTCGCCCGCCCGGCCGAGGTTCTCGGCCGCCTGCGCCGAGGCCGGCAGCGCGTTCGCGTCGGGCGCGATGATCGCATCGAGATCGGGATAGGCGCTCAGGATGCTCTCGGCCGTCTGCAGCGACTTCTGCGCGTCGTTGTAGCCATACTGGGTGGTCACGATCTCCCAGCCCGGATGGTCGGCCGCGATCCTGGCCTTGGCGGCCTCGGCCCAGGCGTTCTGGTCGGTGACGGTCGGCGAGGAATAGAAGAAGGCCACCTTGGCCTTTTCCTTGCCCTCGAGCCCGTCATTGGCCATGTCGACCAAAAGGCCGCCGAGCTGCTCGGGCGTGCCCTGGTTGATGTAGTAGGAGCGGCAGTCGGGGTTCACGTCGCTGTCCCAGGTCATCACCAGCACGTCGCGGGCCATGGCCTGCTTCAGCGCGGGGCAGAGCCCGTCCGGCGAGACCGACGAGAGCACGATGGCCCCGTAGCCCTGATTGACGAAGTTGTTCACGAACTGGACCTGCCCCGAGACGCTGGGCTCGGTCGGGCCGTCGTAGGTCACCTTGACGCCCAGCTCCTCGCCCATCTTCATCGCGCCGTTGCCGCCCGAGGTGAAGAAGCCCACCCCGACCAGCTTCGGGATGAAGGCGATCTCCTGCGCGGCCGCCACATTGGCCGCCATCAGTCCTGCGGCAACCGTGCCGAGCAGCCTCACCGTCTTACGCATCTGTTCTCCTCCTCCGTTGATCGTCTGGCCGCGGTCAGTCGGCCCGCCGCAGCCGCACCGGTATGAAGTCCCGCAGCAGCTCGGCGCCGTGGCGCAGGGCGACGACGAGGACCAGCAGCGCCCCGGACAGCGCGCTGGAAATCTGGCTCGGCACGCCGCTCATCTGCAGGCCCTGCTGGAGGTAGCCGATGATGAAGGTGGCGATGATCGTGCCGAGGACGGAGCCCTGCCCGCCGTAGATCGAGGCACCGCCAAGGACGGCCGCGGTGATCGCGGGCAGCAGCGTGGCGCTGCCGAGATCGACGCGGGCCGAGCCGAAATAGGCCGAGAGCATCAGCCCCGCGAGGGCGGCGGCAAGGCCGGTCAGGACATAGGTCACGAGCTGCACGCGGAAGACGGGCATCCCGGAATGGCGCGCGGCCTCGGCGTTCTGGCCGATCTGGAACACGAGCCGACCGAACCGGGTCAGGTGCAGGAGCACGAGAAGTACCGCCGCGAAGACGAGGAAGACGACGAGCGGCATCGGCAGGCCCAGCACTTGGGCATAGCCGAGCGCGGTGAAGGTCTCGGGAAAGCCGCCGATCCCCTCGTAGCCGCTGGCGCCCACGACGCCCGACAGGACCGTCGCCGCGCCCGAGAACATGTAGAGCGAGCCCAGCGTCACCACGAGCGGCTGCAGCCGGGTGAGCCGGATGATCGTCGCATTGAGCAGCCCCGCCGCGGCGCCGGTGGCCAGACCCACGGCCAGCGACAGGGGCAGCGGAAGGCCGAAGAAGTTGGCGATGCCGAAGGCGATGGCCGCGAGGCCCACGGTCGAGGCGAAGCTCACGTCGATGCCGCCTGCGATGATGACGAGCGTCAGCGGCACCGCCACGATCCCCACCTGCACGAAATCCGAGGTGCCGAAGAGAAGCGACGAGGGTCTGAGGAAGCGCGGGTTGATCATGCCGAAGATGGCAAGCTCGGCCAGCAGGATCAGGAGGAGCAGCACCTCCCAGCGCATCAGATGGCGGTTCATGCGGCATCCTCCAGATCGCGGGCGGGCGAGATCCTGTGGCTCGAGCGGCGGTAGCGCGCTGCGCGGTCTCGGGCCTCGAGCGCGATGCGCAGCCGCCCGTCGATCAGGAGAACGGCAAGCAGCATGGCGCCGCCGATCAGGTCGTTCCAGTAGGCGGGGATGCGCAGGAAGACGAGCGAGGTGTCGATCGAGGTGAAGAAGATCACGCCGATCACCACGCCCGCCACGGTGCCCACGCCGCCCAGAAGGCTGACCCCGCCCAGCACCAGCGCCGCGATGGCGCGCAGCTCGATCCCGCTGCCGGCCTGGTTCGGCACGAAGCCGATCTGTGCCGCGAAGGCGATGCCCGCCAGCGCATACATCGCGCCACCCCAGACGAAGACCAGAAACTCGATCCACTTCACCGGCAGGCCCAGATGGTGCGCGGCCGCGCGGTTGTCGCCGGTGACGAAGACCCAGCCGCCCCGGCGCGAGCGGAGGAACAGCCAGACGGCGACAATGGCCGCGGCCGTCACCATGCCCATCACCGAGAGGCCCGCGAAGGACTTGGCGCCGAGCGCCTTCAGATCCTCGGGCAGATCCTCGATCCATTCGCCGCCCGTGGCGATCAGCATCACGCCGCGGAAGAGACCGAGCGTGCCGAGCGTCGCCACGATCGAGGGCACGCGCAGCACGGCGACGAGAAGCCCGCTCAGCGCCCCGGCAAGGATGCCCGTCCCCACCGCCGCGGCGGAGGCCAGCGGCAGCGGCAGGCCCTGGTTCAGCGTGAGGCCCAGCGTGACGGCCGAGAGGCCCAGCACCGATCCCCCCGAGACGTCGATGTTGCGCGTGAGGATGACGGGGAAGATCCCCAGCGCCACCAGCATGAGGACGAGGCCGTTCGACCAGATGATGCCGGCGGTGCGGACCGAGAGGAACCCCGGTGCGGCCGCGCCCACGGCCAGAAGGACGAGGACGGTCACGATGAAGAGCGTCGCGACCCGGTCGCGGGCGATGCGGTCAAGCATGGGCGGCCTCCCCGGCCTCGAAGGCGAGTTGGGCGATCTCGTCGGTCGAGGCGCCCGCCGGGAGCTCTCCCGCCAGATGCCCGCCGGCCATGACGGCGATCCGGTCGGCCAGCCGCCGCACCTCGTCGAAGTCGGACGAGATGAGCAGGACCGCGGTGCCCTGCTCGGCCAGATCCTCGATGATGCGGTAGATGTCGTTGCGCGCGCCCACATCGACGCCGCGCGTGGGCTCGTCGAGGATCAGCACCTTGGGCGCGGCGGCGAGGCACTTGGCCAGGAGCACCTTCTGCTGGTTGCCGCCCGAGAGGCGGCCCACCGGCTGATCGGCCTCCTCGCAGCGGATGCCGAGCTGCGCGCGATACTGCTCGAACCGGCGCCTCTCGCGCCCGGGGCGCAGGAAGAAGGGCAGCGTGCCATGCACCAGCGACGAGACGTTCCAGTAGAGCGGCGCCTCGAGAAAGAGGCCGTATTGCTGGCGATCCTCGGAGAGATGCACGAGCCCCGCCCGCATGGCATCGGCCGGTCCGCGCGCGCGGAAATCACGGCCGCCCAGCGTGACGCTCCCGCCCGCGGGCGCGCGCAGGCCCACCAGCGTCTCGGCAAGCTCGGTCCGACCGGCGCCCACGACGCCGGTCAGCCCGAGGATCTCGCCCGGCCGGAGCGAGAGCGAGATCTCGACGAAGCCCTCGCCGCTCAGCCGGTCGAGCGTCAGCACCGGCGCCCCCGCAATCTCGCGCATCCGCTCGCGCGCATCGAGCGCGGTGACGCCCGGGCTCATGGCCGCGAGGATCTCGGCATCGGGGCTCGTCTCCATCGCCTCGGCGAAGACCACATGGCCGTCGCGGAGCACCGTGATCCGGTCGGCCACGGCGCGCAGTTCGTGCAGCTTGTGCGAGATGAAGACGAGGCCGTGGCCCTCGGCGCGCAGCGCGCGCATGTGGCCGAAGAGGGTCCTGACCTCGTGCGGCGTCAGCGCCGAGGTGGGCTCGTCGAGGATCAGCACCTTCGCCTCGCGCAGGAGCCCGCGCAGGATCTCGACGATCTGCCGGTCGGCGATCTCGAGCGTGGCGGCCTTGGCGTCGGGCGAGAGCGACACGCCGAGCTGCGCGATCAGCGCCTCGACCCGCGCGCGGTAGGCGCCTGCGGGCTTCGGCATCCCCACGGCGATGTTCTGCAGCACGGTCTGGTTCGGAAAGATGTGCGCTTCCTGCGGCACGAGATAGAGGCCCATGGCCTGCGCCTGTGCGGGCGTGGCGGGCACCAGCGGCGCACCGCCCAGCCGCACCTCGCCGCCCGACGGTGCGACCAGCCCCGCGAGGATCTTCATCAGGGTCGACTTGCCCGCGCCATTGCCGCCCAGCAGCGCATGGATCTCGCCCGCGCGGACCGAGAAATGGACGCCCTTGAGCACGCGGACGGCCGCGTAGCTCTTCGAGACGGACCGCAGTTCGGCGAGCAGCTTGTCCATAACGCCTCCTCACGTCGTGGCCCCGGCAGGACAGACGGTTGCCCGTTCATTTGTCCTTTGCCGTTACATTTTGTGCAAGACCATCACGATCTGTCAATCTCATTTTGCCAGATTTTCATGCTGCACCGCAGATAAACTCGGTGATTGACTTGTTCATATGTTTATTTGACAACTAATATGATCGTAGCCCAAGCGCGGCGGAAAGGGACGGCATCCATGGCGGAACAGACCCGGAGCGACTTCGACGAAGCGCTCATGGCACGCGTGGCCTGGCTCTATTACAACGACGGGCTGACCCAGAACGAGGTGGGCGAGATCCTCAACATCTCGCGCATCAAGGTCTCGCGGCTGCTCGATCAGGGGCGCAGCTCGGGCCTGATCCAGGTGCGGATCAACTCGCGTCAGCAGGGCTGTCTCGAGCTCGAGACCCGGATGAAGCGGGAATTCGGGCTAACCGACTGCCGGGTGATTCCCGAGAGCCCGGTGGAGGATGTGAACCTGCGCGTGGGTCAGGCGGCCGCGCAGTATCTCATGCAGAAGCTCGCCTTCGGCGAGACGATCTCGGTCGGCTGGGGCGAGACGGTGACCCACTCGATCCGGATGCTGGGCCACACCGCGCAGGAGCGCAGCATCGGGCTCTATTCCCTCACCGGCGGCGTGCAGACCTATGTCGAAGGGATGCGCGAGGCCAACTGGCATCGCAATGTGAACATCATCCCCGCCCCGCTCGTGGTCTCGACCCCCGAGCTTGCCCGCGCGCTGATGCAGGAGCCCGCGATCGCGGCGCTCATGGCCCGCGCGCTCGAGGCCGACTACAAGCTGGTGGGGATCGGCGGCCTCGGCGAAAGCGCCACCGTGGTCACGCAGGGCTATATCTCGGCGGGCGAGATCGACCCGCTGCGACGCGGCGGGGCGCGCGGCGACATCCTCTGCCGCTTCTACGACCGCCGCGGGCAGGACATCGGCGTGCCGCTGCACGAGCGTGTGGTGGGGGTCGATCTCGACCAGCTCCGCCGCTCCGAGCGCGTGATCGGCGCCGCGGGCGGGCCGGCCAAGACCGGCCCCATCCTCTCGGCCCTGCGCGGCGAGATCCTCGACATTCTCATCACCGACGAGCCCACGGCGCTCGCCCTTCTCGACGCGGCGGAGGCCTGACCCATGCCCTATTTCCTCGCCATCGACGCCGGAACCGGCAGCGGCCGCGCCGTCCTCTTCGACGAGACCGGCGCCGAGATCGCGGCCTCGGGTCAGGAATGGTGGCATGTGGCCGACCCGCGCTACCCCGGCTCTATGGATTTCGACACCGAAGGCAACTGGGCCATTCTCGCCCGCTGCTGTCGCGAGGTGATCGCGCGGAGCGGCGTCGATCCCGCAGAGATCCGCGCGGTCAGCGCGACCGCCATGCGCGAGGCCTTCGTGCTGCATGACGCGACAGGCCGCGAGATCTGGGCCTGCGCCAATGTCGATGCCCGCGCGGGCGCCGAGGTGCGCGAGCTGAAGGAAGACCATCCGGGGCTTGAGGCTCAGATCTATGCGCGCTCGGGCCAGACCTACGCGCTCGGCGCGCTGCCGCGGCTGGCCTGGCTCCGCCGCCACGCACCCGAGACGCTGGCGCGGGCGCGCAGCCTCACCATGCTGTCCGACTGGATCCTCTACCGGCTCTCGGGCGAGCTGACGCTGGAGCCGTCGAACGGCGGCACCACCGGCCTTCTCGATCTGCGCACCCGCGCGCCCCTGACCGACGCGCTGGCCACCGTGGGGCTGCCCACAGACCTCTTCCCGCGTGGCGTCACCACCGGCGAGGTGGTGGGCGAGGTGCAGACGGCGGCCGCCGCCGAGACCGGCCTCGCCCCCGGCACGCTGGTCGTGGCGGGCGGCGGCGATTGCCAGACGGGCGCGCTTGGCTTGGGCATCGTGCGCGAGGGCGACTGCGCCGTGCTCGGCGGCACCTTCTGGCAGCAGGTGGTCAATGTTCCGCTGACGCTCACCGATCCGACCATGAACCTGCGGATCAACCCGCACATGGTGGCGGGCCTGAATCAGGCCGAGGCCATCAGCTTCTTCGTGGGCGCCGTGATGCGCTGGTTCCGCGACAGCTTCGGACAGGGCCGCGACTATACCGCCCTCGAGGCGGATTCGATGCAGGTCCCTCCGGGGGCGCACGGGATCATTCCGATCTTCTCCGACGTGATGCGCTACGGCGACTGGTTCCACGCCGCGCCGTCGCTGCTGAACCTCTCGCTCGATCCGGCGGCCTCGGGGCCTGCCGCGATCTTCCGCGCCCTGCAGGAGAATGCGGCCATCGTCGCGCGGCGCAACCTCGAGAGCGTCTTCGCCCTCACCGGCCACCGGCCCGAGCGGCTGGTCTTCGCGGGCGGCGCCGCAAAATCGGCGCACTGGTCGCAGATCCTGGCCGACGTCACCGGGCTCACCGTCGTCACGCCGGAGGTCAAGGAGGCCACCGCGCAGGGCTGCGCCTCGGCCGCGGCCACCGGTGCGGGCCATTTCGCCTCGCTCGCCGAGGCGGGCGGTGCCTGGATGCGGATCGACCGCACCTTCACGCCGGATCCCGCGCTCCGCCCGCTCTACGACGAGGCCGGCGACCGCTGGGCCCGCGCCTATGCCGCGCAGCGCGGCCTCGTGCAGGACGGCACCGCCACCGCCATGTGGCGCGCCCCCGGCACCTGACGATTCTCCCTTCCAGAAAGGACTAGGCCATGCTGATCCAACTCGTGAACATCAAGGTGCAGGACGGCACCCGCGAGACCTTCCTCGAAGCCTTCCGGCTGAACTGCGACGGCACCCGGAAGGAGCCGGGCAACATCCGCTTCGATCTGCTGCACGACCCGGCGGACGAGAACAATTTCTTCGTCTACGAGATCTTCGAGAGCGAGGCGGCCCTCGATGCGCACCGGCAGACCGACCATTACCAAACCTGCGTGAAGATGATCGATCCGATCACGCTGGGCGGGCGCAGCAAGACCTATTTCACTCCCGTCCTGGTCCAGGAGCGGGCGTCGGCCTGACGCCGGGCAGGCGGCCGCTCCGCCGTCTGCGCGCTGCCCGACCGGTCCCGGCTGCGGAGGATCCTCCGCAGCCGGTCTTCTTGCACCCGGCATCCTCCCGTGGCCGAGGGGATGGCGAGGCAAGACCTTCCCGGCGGATCGGTCGGGACGACCCGGATGAAAAAGCGCTGACGGTCGGGGGACTTGCCGGCGGAGCGCCAAGGGCCCGGGCCCGACCGGTGACGCAAGAGCTCTGACGGCGTGAACCCGCGACGGACGCGCCTCTTCGCGGATACCAGCAGGCAGGCGGATCTGCGCCCGAGATGCAAGAAGGGCCGGAGGCGTCGCGCGCCGGAAGGATCGGCCGAGCGCGAGCGCTCTGCGCTATGCCCCGGGGTCGGGCTGCGTTAGGCTCGCCGTGAGAAAGAACAAGGAGCGCTCACATGCCGGAAGGCAAGATCGACACCGCCACCGCCCGCCGCAGCCTCGTGGTGCAGGGCTTCACCAACAGCGTCCTCGACCCGGCGGCCCCGATGCTCGGGCCGCTGGAGAACGGCGGCACCATCATCGCCAACACTGCGCCCGGCTGCTGGGGCCCGATGATCACCCCGCGGCTGCGCGGCGGGCACGAGGTCACGCAGCCGGTCCATGTCGAGGGCGCGGAGCCCGGCGATGCGGTGGTCATCCGCATCCGCGACATCACCGTGACCTCGGTGGCGACCGCGAGCGGCCACGACAGCTCGCCCGAGGGCTTCTGCCTCGGCGACCCCTACGTCGCCGCGCGCTGTCCGGTCTGCGACACGGTCTGGCCGGAGACCCATGTCGAGGGGATCGGCCCGGAGGCGGTGAAATGCGACGTCTGCGGCCATGCAGTGACGCCGTTCCAGATCGTCCACGGCTACACGGTCGTCTTCGACGAGACGCGGGCGGTGGGCGTGACCCTGCCCCCGGCCGCAGCCGAGACCATCGCCCGCGATGCCTCGCATTATGCCGCCCTGCCGGACCAATCGGCGCAGCATTCGATCCTGACCTTTGCCCCCTCGGACATGGCCGGCGTGATGGTGCGGATGCGGCCCTTCCTCGGCCAGCTCGGCACCTGCCCCTCGAAGGCCATGCCCGACAGCCACAATGCCGGCGACTTCGGGGCCTTCCTCGTCGGCGCGCCGCACGCCTATGCGATCACCGCCGAGGAACTGGCCGAGCACAAGACCGACGGCCACATGGACATCGACGCGGTGCGACCGGGGGCGATCCTTGTGGCACCGGTCAAGGTGCGCGGCGCGGGCGTCTACATGGGCGACATGCACGCGGCTCAGGGCGATGGCGAGATCGCCGGGCATACGATGGACGTGGCGGGCAGCGTGACGCTTCAGGTCGAGGTGCTGAAGGACTGGCCCATCGATGGGCCGGTGCTCTTTCCGCTGGCCGAAGACCTGCCGCCGCTCGCGCGGCCCTTCTCGGCGGCCGAGCGTGCCAAGGCCGAGCGGCTGGCGGCGCACTGGGGCGTGAGCGAGCTCGAGCCGTCGGCGCCGGTCTCGGTCATCGGCACTGCGGCCACGATGAACGCCGCCATCGAGAACGGGCTGAGCCGGGCGGCGACGCTCCTCGGCATGACGGTTCCCGAGGTGCGCAACCGCGCCACCATCACCGGCGCGATCGAGATCGGCCGCGCACCGGGCGTGATCACGGTGACCCTGCTCGCGCCGATGTCGCGGCTCGATGCGGTGGGGCTCGGCGACTATGCGCGGGAGCAATACGGGCTCTAGGGGCCGTGCGTCAGGCCGTGTGGGGCTGGCCTCTCGCGGCGCCTCTGCAGAGATCCTGCACGGATCCGGCAGGCCGGGGAGACGGCCTGCCGGATACCGGGAAGCGAGATCCGATGACGGCTGCACCGGCAACCGCCCCGGGCTGCGGCCAGAGAAAGCGCACGGGCGGCACACAGGCGTGTGCCTTCCGCGCGCCTCCCTGCCACCGTCAGAACAGGAAGTCGGACATGTCCAGCTGCGCGAGCTTCATGTTCTCGAGCACGACCTGCGTGTCCGCCGACAGGGTGAGGACCACGTTGCCGCCGACCTGACGCGCGTCGTCGATCACGGCCTGAACCTGCATCCGGGTGAAATCGTCGAGCTCCAGCCGGTCCTGGCCATTGGTGAAGTCGGTGATGCGGTCCCGGCCATCGCCGCGCTCGAATTCGAACACATCGCGGCCCGCCCCGCCCGTCAGCACGTCGTTGCCCGTCCCTCCGTCGAGCCGGTCGTTACCCGAGCCGCCATGGAGCCGGTCCGCGCCGGAGCCGCCCTCAAGCTCGTCGTTGCCCGCGCCGCCCCAGAGCCGGTCGTTGCCGGCATCGCCCTCCAGCTCATCGTCGCCGGCGCCGCCCGACAGGATGTCGTCCCCGCTGCCGCCTTCGAGATCGTCCCGTCCGGTCCCGCCCCACAGACGGTCGTTGCCGAAGCCGCCCTTCAGCTCGTCATTGCCGGCCCCGCCGTAGATCCGGTCATTTCCGCTGCCGCCATAGATGATGTCCCAGGCATCCGTGCCCTGCAGAATGTCGTTCCGGGCGGTTCCCTTGATGCGCGCCATGCGGCGTCTCCTCTTGCTGTTGCCTGAAGGGTCCGGTCGAGGACCTCGACCCCGTCGTCGCACAACGTGGCTGACGGCACTCTGATCCCTGCCGTCAGCGCGATGTCAGGTTCGCTCCGCTAGACCGGCGGACATGCGCCTGCTTCTCCTCCCCTTTCTCCTTCTTCCCTCCGCCGCCGGCAGCCAGGACAGGGCTCTCGCGCCGCTTCCCGACCACGAGGCCGCGCGCCGCGGCGTGGAGCGGGGCGAGATGGTGCCGCTCGGCAGCCTGATGCCACGCATCGAACGCGAGTTCGGCCGCGTGCTCGAAGTGGAGCTGGAAGAGGCGGACGACGGCCGGATGGTCTACGAGTTCGAGATCCTGCGCTCGGACGGCCGGCTGATCGAGGTGGATGTCGATGTCGTCACGGGTCTTGTCGTCGAAGTGGAAGACGAGGAGGATGACGACGATGATGACGATGACGATGATGACGACGGGATGGAGTGATGCGCGCGCTGGTGGTCGAGGATGATGCGCGGATCGCGCAGGATCTGAGCGTCGCGCTCGGCTCGGCCGGCTTCAGGGTCGAGACGGCCGCAGACGGCGAGACCGCGTGGTTTCTGGGCGGGACAGAGGGCTACGATCTGATCGTGCTCGACCTCGGCCTGCCGAAGCTCGATGGCCTCGCCGTGCTGAAGCGATGGCGGGCGGAAGGCGTGGAGATCCCGGTGCTGGTGCTGACGGCGCGGGGCACCTGGACCGAGCGCGTGGAAGGCATCGATGCGGGGGCCGACGACTATCTGCCCAAGCCCTTCCGGATCGAGGAACTGGTCGCCCGCGCCCGGGCGCTCGTGCGCCGCTCGACCGGCCGGGCCGCGCCCCTGCAGAGCGTGGGGCGGCTCGCGCTCGACATGAACCGCATGACCGCGACCCTCGACGGCCTGCCGCTCGGCCTCGCACCGCTGGAGTTCCGCCTGCTGGCCTATCTGATGCTGCACCGAGACAGGGTCGTGCCGCCGACCGAGCTTCTCGAACATCTTTACGGCGACAACGATGCCCGCGAGGCGAATGCCCTCGAAGCGGTGGTGGCGCGACTGCGCCGCAAGGTCGGGCGCGGCGTCATAGGCACGCGGCGCGGCTTCGGCTACCAGCTCGAAGCGGGCCCGTGAAGCTCCGGTCGATCCGGCTCCGGCTCGTCGTCGTCAATGCTCTGGCGCTTGCCCTTGCACTTGCGGCGGCCGCCTGGGGGCTGGCCCTGCTGTTCGACCGCCACGCCGAGCGCGTGGCCCTGTCGGCCCTTGCGGCCCGCGCCGATGCCCTGACAAGCGCGCTCGAGCGCGATCCCGGCGGCACCCTGCGGTTTCTCGCGCCTTCGGGCGACCCGGCCTACCAGCAGCCGCTCTCGGGTCATTACTGGCAGGTCTCGTTCGACGGCAGGCTGCTGCGCTCGCGGTCGCTGTGGGATTACGTCCTTCCCCTGCCCGAGGACGCGCCCTCGCCCGCGCGCACGGGGCGACCGCTCACCCTGCCGGGGCCGCAGGGCGAGGCGTTGCTGGTCCTTGACCGGACGGTGCAGATCGGACCGGGCGCGGACGCGGCCCGGGTGCGGATCTCCGTGGCGCAGGATCGCGCCGAACTTTCCCGCGCGCAGCAGTCCTTCCTGCGCGAACTGGCCCCGTTCCTTGCGATGCTGGCGCTGGCGCTGGTCGCGGCCGGGGCGGTGCAGGTGACGCTGGGGCTCCGGCCGCTCGCGGCCATCGGCCAGCGGGTCGGCGCGCTCGCCGCGGGCCGGGAGCGGCGGATCGGGACCGACCTGCCGACGGAGGTCCTGCCGCTCGCGCGCGAGATCGACACCCTCCTCGAGGCCCGCGAGCAGGAGCTGGAACGGGCGCGGAGCCGCGCGGGAGACCTCGCGCATGGGCTGAAGACGCCGCTTCAGGCGCTTCTCGGCGAGGCGATGCGGCTGCGCGCGCGGGGCGAAGAGGCGGCGGCGCGCGGCATCGAGGAGGTGGCCTCCGGCATCCAGCGCCATGTCGACCGCGAGCTCATGCGCGCGCGGATCATGCGCGACCGCGCCGGAACCGCGTCCGATCCGGCGGAAGCCGCCCAGAGGCTGATCCGCGTCCTGCGCCGGACGGAGCGGGGGTCGGCCCTCACCTGGCAGCTCGAGGCCGAGGAACGGCTCCTCGTCCGGCTCGAGAGCGCGGATCTGACCGAGGCGCTGGGGCCGCTGATGGAGAATGCCGCCACCCATGCCGCAGAGGCGGTGCGCGTGCGGATCGCCGCCGCGGGCACGTCGGTCGCGATCCATGTCTCCGACGACGGCCCCGGAACGCCGGACATCGAGGCGATCCGCGGGCGCGGCGTGCGCTTCGACACCCGCAGCGGCGGCCACGGCCTCGGGCTCGCCATTGCGGGCGACATCGTCGAGACGGCGGGCGGCGAGCTTCGCCTGCGCAACCTTTCGCCGGGGTTCGAGGCGACCCTGATCCTGCCGGCCGCCGCCTGACCCGCCGGTCGGCGCGCTTCGGCAGGGAGGGCAACGATCCGGCGGAGGCCGGAGGCCGGGAGATCGCCTGCCGCATCCTGCAGGACGAGGAGCGACCTCGCAGGACCCCGACCTCCCCGGCCCACACTGTCGTCTCGCCGCTTCGTCACCCGCGTCAGCCGGGCAAGCTGCGCAGGTCGGGGCAGTCCCCGCCCCGGATGTGCCGGACGCGCGGCTTTCACAGCTCCGGGTTGCGTGCCGCGCGAAAATCCTGTCAAACCGGAAGCGCTGGAGCGCCCGGTCCGTGGGCCGGAGCCCGTCGACCCCCCAACGGAGGAGGCGGATGCGGCAGCCGTGCTCCCCCACAATGCCGAAGGAGGCCGCAGGAGATGACATCCGTGAGCAGCCGCTCTCCGCAGGAGGTCGTGCAGGTGGCCCGTGCGCCGCTGACGGATCCGAAGGCCCGTAGCGGGATCGGGCAGGGGAATGCGGCTCGGGGCCCGGTCCCTTCGGCGATCCCGATGGCCGAACAAAATCGGCGCGGGGCGATTGTCCGCCCCGGCGGGGCGCCCGCCGCCCTCCGTGCGTCGAGGCCATGATGCAGGACTGCGAGAAACTTCTCGACGAGCCCGGACGGCTGGCCGCCGTCCGGCGCTATGCCGTGCTCGATACGGCGCCGGAAGAGCCGTTCGACAAGCTCACTCGGCTGGTCTGCAACGTGCTCGAGGTGCCGTATGCGGCGGTGACCCTCATCGACGCGGACCGCCAGTGGTTCAAGTCTCTTGTCGGTCTGAGCGGGTCCGAGGGCCCGCGCCACGAGTCCTTCTGCACCCACACGATCAAGACGCGCGACCCGATGATCGTCCCCGACGCCACGCTCGATCCGAGGTTCCGGGACAGTCCGCTGGTCACGGGGGCGGCCGGCATCCGCAGCTACCTCGGCGTTCCGCTCGAAACACCGGACGGCTACAATCTCGGGGCGCTCTGCGCCGTCGATACCGCCCCCCGGACCTTCAGCACCTCCCAGATCGAGATCATGAAGAGCTTCGCCTCGCTGGTTCTCGACGAGCTGGAACTCCGGCAGATCGCGCTCAGCGACGCGCTGACCGGCGCCATGACGCGCCGCGGCTGGCTTGCCGCGGTCGAGAAGGAGATGGCGCGCGGCGCGCGTCAGGGGACGCAGGCGGCCATCGTCCTCTTCGACGTCGATCACTTCAAGGCGATCAACGACACCCATGGACATGCGGTGGGCGATGCCGTGCTGCAGGCCCTGACGCGGCGCTGCCTGCTGCATCTGGGCCCGGCCGATGCACTGGGACGGATCGGGGGAGAGGAGTTCGCGGTGCTGGTGCCGGACGCGGGCCTGCCCGAGGCGATGGAACTGGCAGAGCGCCTGCGCCGCAGCTTCTCCGACGCGCCGATCGAGGTGGCGGGCCAGGCGCTCCGGGTCACCGCCAGCTTCGGGGTGCAGGGCCTCGATGGCGACACGGGCAACGCCGGAAGCTGGCTGGCTGCCGCGGACCGGCGGCTCTACGAGGCGAAGGCGGCCGGCCGCAACCGCTGCCACGGCGGCTGACCGGCCGCGGCCGCGCCTTCTGCGGACCACGGCGAAGGGGTGGCAAAGGCCCCTCGGACCGGTTGCCCGCGGCCCTCGCGAGCGTGAGGACAGTCATGAGCCCGCGTCGGGACCGTGGCTGCGCGCGCGGCGGTGGGCGCTCGGCGTCTCGTGAAAGGCACGGCGGAACTCGCGCGAGAAATGGGCCGCATCGGAGAAGCCTGCGATATGGGCGATCTCGGTGACGGGCAGCGTGCCGGCCGAGAGCAGGTAGCGCCCGTAATTCAGCCGCATCTGGCGGAAGGCCGCGTTCGGCGTCTGCCCCAGCGCCTGAAGGAAGATCCGCTCGAGCTGGCGGACCGAGACGCCGCAATAGCGCGCGATGGCGCCGACCGAGGGCGGATGGTCGAGCTGCTGCTCCATGAAATGCAGCGCGCGGCGCAGGCGCGGGTGGCTGTCGCCCGGAGGGAGCTGATAGAAATGGGCCTGCGGCATGGTGGCGGGGCGCATCTGCGAGAGCATCATGTGCCGCATCACCTGCTGCGCCCGGTCCTGTCCGCAGTGGCGCATGACGAGATAGAGCGCGAGGTCGATGGCCGCGGTCGAGCCCGCGCAGGTGATGACGTCGCCCTCGTCGATGAAGATCCGGTCCACCGAGATCTGGGCGCGCGGGAAGAGCGCCTTGAAGGGCTCGGCCACGTTCCAGTGGATGCAGAAGCGCCGGTCGCCGATCAGCCCCGCACGGGCGATGGCGAAACTGCCGGTGCAGATGCCGAGGAGCCCCACCCGCGCGCGGTGGGCGCGCTGGATGAGCTGGGCCAGCTGCGGCGCGGGCGCGGCGTCGGCGAAGGAATTGCCGCCGCAGATGGCGATATAGTCATAGTCCTCGGGAACGGGCAGCCCGTCCTCGGTGGCCACGCGCAGCCCGCAGCTGGCCATGACCGGGCTGCGGTGCTGGGCGAAGACCTTCCAGGCGACGCGGATCTGTCGGCTTTTTGCAGCATCGTCGGCTGCCAGCCGCAGCGCATCGATGAAGCCGGAGAAAGCGGCAATCGTGAACTTATCCTGCAATATCAGGGCGATGGAAAGCTCATGACGCCGTGCGGCAGCGGGTTTCATCGCGAGAGGCTCCGGTCGGGCATGTCGATAATGTTCAATCATGTGGCCGATGCATTCAATGGGATATGTCACATCGCTGCTAGGCTTCCTCCCAATCAAGAAGACTGCGCATCCACAGACAGGGAGTTCAAAACATGATGGATCGGGTTTGCAGGCTGTCGCTCGCGGCGCTGCTCGCGGGTTCCGGCGCCGCCTACGCGGACGGCTCGACGCTGACCGTCGCCTACTACGGCGGCAACTGGGGCGAGGCCTTCGACGCCTGCGTGGCGCAGCCCTTCACCGAGAAGACGGGCATCCGGGTGGTGGCCGAGATCGGCAACTCGACCACCACGCTCGCCAAGCTGCAGCAGCAGTCGGGCGATGCGGTGATCGACGTGGCCTATATGGACGGCGGGATCAGCGAGCTCGCCCAAGAGGCGGGCGTGCTGGCCCCCATCGATCTCGCCGCGATCCCGAACGCGGCCAGCTACCTGCCGCAGGCCGTCTACAAGGCGGGCGACGAGGTCTTCGCGGTCAGCGCGGGCTATTACTCGCTCGGCCTCATCTACAACACGTCGGAAGTGACCGAGACGCCGGACACCTGGCTTTCGCTCTGGGACGAGAGCTATGCGGGCGCCGTGGCCCTGCCCTCGCCCAGCAACTCCTCGGGCGTGCCCTTCGTCCTGTTCCTCGCCCGCTCGGTGCTGGGCGACACCTCGGAATCCCTCGATCCGACCTTCGCCAAGCTGAAGGAGCTGGACACGGGGCTTCTCTTCGACAGCTCGGGCGCAGCCTCGAACGCCTTCCAGAGCAGCGAGGTCATCATCGGCGCCCATTTCAACGTCGGCGCCTGGGATCTGACCGACGGCGGCCTGCCCATCGGCTTCAGCGTGCCGAAGGAGGGCGTCTGGGCCACCGATGCGCGGATGCATGTGGTGAAGGGCACGAAGAACCCCGAGGGCGCGGCGCAGTATCTCGACATGGCGGCCTCGCCCGAGGCGGCGGCCTGCCTGGCCGAACGGCTCTATCTCGGCCCGCCCGTCACCGGCGTCACGCTCGCGCCCGATGTCGAGCGCAAGCTGCCCTGGGGCGAGGGCGGATCGGTCGAGAAGCTGCATCTGTCGGACTGGACCGAGGTGAACGCGCGCCGCGCCGCCATCGTCGAACGCTGGAACCGCGAGATCGCGAACTGAGATCCGATGACCCTCCTCGCCATCTCCGACATCACCAAGAGCTTCGCGGGCCACAAGGCGCTCGATCATGTCACGCTCGACATCCGGCAGGGTGAGTTCATCTCGCTGCTCGGGCCTTCGGGCTGCGGCAAGACCACTCTCCTGCGCACGGTCGCGGGCTTCATGACCGCGGACAAGGGCCGGATCCTGATCGATGGCGAGGATGTCTCGCGGCTGCCGCCCGAGCGGCGGCCGCTCAACACGGTCTTCCAGAACTATGCGCTGTTCCCGCACATGACGGTTCTGGAGAACGTGGCTTACGGGCCGCGGCGGGCGGGTCTTTCGCGCGCCGAAGCGGACCGGCGGGCCGAGGAGGCGCTCGAGATGGTGGGTCTGGCCGCCATGTCCCGCCGCAATCCCGCCGCCATGTCGGGCGGCCAGCAGCAGCGCGTGGCGCTGGCGCGCGCCATCGTGAACCGGCCGAAGCTCCTCCTGCTCGACGAGCCGCTGTCGGCGCTCGATCTTCAGCTGCGCAAGCGCATGCAGATCGAGCTGAAGCAGCTTCAGGTGCAGCTCGGCATCACCTTCATCTTCGTGACCCACGATCAGGACGAGGCCATGGCCATGTCCGACCGCATCGCGGTCATGTCGGCCGGCCGGCTCGAGCAATGCGACGCGCC
Source organism: Cereibacter sphaeroides 2.4.1 (assembly GCF_000012905.2). NCBI lineage: Bacteria > Pseudomonadati > Pseudomonadota > Alphaproteobacteria > Rhodobacterales > Paracoccaceae > Cereibacter > Cereibacter sphaeroides. The sequence continues at coordinate 596,246 of NC_007494.2, forward strand.
CGAGGCGATCTATCGCCGTCCTCGGACGCGCTTCGTGGCCGAGTTCATCGGCGAGGCCAACTTCCTGCCGCTCGACGGCACGGGACCGGAGGGCGTGCTGCGCCCCGAGGACCTCAGGGTCCTTGCCGAGGGCGAGGCGCTGCCGCCGGGCTGGCGCGGCCTGCCCGCGCGGGTCACGGGCGTGACCTATGTGGGCGGCACCAGCAACATCTATCTGGCCGACGGTCCGCGCGAGCTTCTGGCGCGCAGCTACGGTCTGCCGCCCGCGGGGATCTCGGCCGGACGGACGGTGCAGGCGGGCTTCGATCCGGCCAACCTGCATCCGCTGGGAGCCTGAACCCATGGCGTCCGCCCGCCTCACCCTCTTCTGGCTGCTGGCGCTGCCGGTGCTGGTCTTCACCGGCTTCTTCCTGATCCCGCTCGGCGTGGTGCTCGTCTCGTCCTTCACCGATCCCGAGGCCGGGCTCACCCTTGCCCATTATGCGCGGATCCTGCTCGACGCCTACCACTGGCAGGTGATCGCCACGACCTTCCGCATCGCGATCTTCTCGACGCTGATCTGCGTGGCCCTCGGCTATCCGCTGGCCTGGTATCTGGTGCGGATCGTGCAGGTGCGGAGCTGGCGGCGCGCCTGCGTCATCCTCCTCGTCCTGCCGCTCTTCACCTCGAACATCGTCCGCTCCTTCGGCTGGATGGTGCTTCTGGGCCGCAGCGGGCTCGTGAACGACGCGCTTCTGTCGCTGGGCCTGATCGACCGGCCGGTGCGCTTTCTGGGCACCGAGACCGGCATCCTGATCGGCATGGTCTATATCCTGCTGCCCTTCACGGTGCTGACCATCGGCACGGCGCTGGCCCGCGTCGACCGCGGGCTCGAGCAGGCCGCGCGCGATCTGGGCGCCACGCCCGCCCGCGCCTTCTGGACCGTGACCTTTCCCCTGACCCTGCACGGGGTGATGGCCGGCGCGATCATCGTCTTCTCGATGGCGATCAGCGCCTATGTGACGCCCGCGCTGCTCTCGGGGGGCAAGGTCACGGTGCTCGCGATGCTGGCCTTCCAGCAATATTCGACGGTCTTCGATTTCCACTATGGCGGGGCGCTCTCGATCACGCTCCTCGTGCTGACGCTGGCGCTGATCGGACTGGCCTCGCGGATGACGCGCGGCAGGACGCCCGGCGCGGGAGGACACTGACATGGCCGCGCGTCTCGCCGTCCGGGCGCTTGCCCTCCTTACCCTCGCCTATCTGGCGCTGCCGCTCGTCGTGGTGATCGGCGGCTCGCTGACCGAGACCAAGTTCCTGAGCTTCCCGCCGCAGGGCCTGACGCTCGACTGGTATCGGGTGGTGCTGCACGATCCGACCTATGTGCGCTCCTTCCTCACGAGCGCGGTGCTGGCGCTCGCCGCCACGCTCTTCGCGCTGGTGATCGGGCTGCCCGCGGCCATCGCCATCGCCCGGCACAGCTTCCGCGGCAAGGGGCTCCTGAGCGCCCTCCTGCTGTCGCCGCTCGTGCTGCCCCATATCGTGATCGGCGCGGCGCTGCTGCAATACGGTTCGGCCATCGGCCTCGTGCGGAATTTCCCGGCGCTCCTCGTGGGGCATGTGGTGATCGTGACGCCCTTCGTGCTGCGCACGCTCTTGCCGCATTTCTCGCCGGGCCAGCGCGCGCTCGAAGAGGCCTCGCGCGATCTGGGCGCTTCGGGATGGACCACCTTCCGCCTCGTCACCCTGCCGCTGATCCGGCCGGGGCTCGTGTCGGGCGCGATCTTCGCCTTCATCACCTCGTTCATCAATGTCGAGCTGTCGATCTTCAACACGACGGCGGCGCTGAACACGATCCCGGTGCAGCTCTTCAACTACGTCCAGTATTCCGTCGATCCCTCGATCGCCGCGGTCTCGGCGCTCACGATCCTCGCCGCCGCCGTGGGCATCGTGCTGATCGACCTTCTCATCGGTCTGGATCTCTTGCCCGACAAGTGATCCCGGCCCCTCCGCCCCAGCCATCATCCCACAGGAGACAGACATGCGCGTTCAGGACGTGTATAACGTGATCTATACCCATACGGAGGGCGAGCCGCTCTGCATCATCTACAGCGGTGTCCCCTACCCCGCGGGCTCGACCATCCTCGAGAAGCGCGCCTTCCTCGAAGAGAACTACGACTGGCTGCGCAAGGCGCTGATGCGCGAGCCGCGGGGCCATGCCGACATGTTCGGCGTCTTCCTGACCCCGCCCTCGTCGCGCGACTACGATGCGGGCCTGATCTACATCGACGGCAAGGAATATTCCCACATGTGCGGCCATGGCACGATCGCCGTGGCGATGGCGATGGTGGCCAACGGGCTTGTGGCCCGCGATCCCTCGGGGCTGACCCGCATCCGCTTCGAGACGACGGCGGGCCTCGTCGTGGCCGAGGTGGCGCACGAGGGCGACCGCGTGCTCTGGACCCGGTTCGAGAACGTGCCGGCCTATGTGGCGGCGCAGGACATCGCCTTCGAACTGCCGGGCTACGGGCCGCTGAAGGCGGATCTCGTCTGGGGCGGCAACTATTTCGGCATCATCGACCTGCGCGGCACGAGCCTCCGGATCGCGCCCGAGAACGGCTCCGAGCTTTCGCGCATGGGTCTGATCGCCCGCGAGGAGATCCGCAAGAAGGTGAAAGTCCAGCACCCGACCGAGGCGCATATCAACAATCTGAACTTCGTGACCTTCTGGCACGAGCCCACCATCGAGGGCTGCCTCTACAAGAACGTCCATGTCTTCTCGGCAGGCCAGCTCGACCGCTCGCCGGGCGGCACCGGGACCTCGGCCATGATGGCCTATTTCGAGGCCCGGGGCGTGATCGGGCTGAACCAGCCGATCACCTCGGAGGGGCTTCTGGGCTCGGGCACCTTCGAGGGCTGCCTGATCGGCGAGACGACGCTCGGCACGGTGCGCGCGGTGCGCCCCACGGTGAAGGGCACGGCCGGGATGCTCGGAACGGCCAGCTGGACGATCAACCGCGAGGATCCGGTGGACGCGGGCTTCCTCGTCCTCTGACCCGCTTCGGTCGGCCCGATGGGCCGGCCGCTCCCCGCCGGGCTGCCGACGCGGCAGGCCCGGCATTCTTCCCTCGGGGCGGGACAGATTCAGGTCGGCGGAGGCCGGGACGGGTGGCCTGCTCCGCCTGCACAGGTTCTCGTCGATGAAACATGCGACGTGGCGGATGAAGGCGCAGAGCTTACCCAGGCGCCCGGCCATGTCGGGCAAGGGTGGTCTGGCCTGTCGGGCAAGGCGGCCTCGCCCGGCTCACGGGCAGCTTGGCCCGAGCCTTGCCGGGCGCGGACGCCCGCTCAGGCGACGCGCGCCGCGATGATCCGGTCGAGCCAGCCCACCGCCATGTCCGGGACCGAGGCCAGGAGCCGTTCGGTATAGGGCTCGTGCGGCGGGGCGAAGACCCGGTCCTTCTCGCCCTGCTCCACGATGCGTCCGTGCTGCATCACCACCACCCGGTCGGCGATGGCGCGCACCACCTCGATGTCGTGGGTGATGAAGAGGTAGGACACGCCCAGACGCTCCTTCAGCCCGATCATCATCCGCAGCACGTCGGCCTGCACCACCTTGTCGAGCGCCGAGGTGATCTCGTCGCAGATGATGAGTTCGGGCCCGGCCGCGAGAGCCCGCGCAATCGCCACGCGCTGCTTCTGGCCGCCCGAAAGCTGGCCCGGCAGGCGCTCGGCATGGCTTTCGTCGAGTTCGACCATGCGCAGAAGCTCGATCAGCCGCTTCTCGCGCGCAGCCCCCCGCAGCCCCTGATAAAGGGTCAGCGGCCGGCCCACGATGGCCCGCACCGTCTGGCGCGGGTTCAGCGCGGTATCGGCCGACTGGTAGATGATCTGGATGCGGCGCAGAAGCTCGAGCGGGCGCTGCCGCAGCTTCGGAGGCAGCGCCGCTCCGTCGAAGAGCGCTCGCCCCGCCGAGGGCGCCTTCAGCCCCGCGATCACCCGGCCGAGCGTGGACTTGCCCGAGCCGGATTCGCCCACCAGCGCCACCGTTTCGCCGCGCCCGATCCGCAGGTCGATGTCGCTTAGCACATCGAACGTGCCGAAGCGCGCGCCGAGCCTCTCGATCGACAGGAGCGCCGCAGCCGTCGCCCCCTCCACGGCCGCCTCGTTCGCGGGCATCTCGTGGACCGCCCAGAGGCTCTGCGTGTAGGGATGCTCGGGGTGATCCATGATGGCGGAGATCGGCGCCTCCTCCACCACCTCTCCATAGCGCAGCACCGCCACGCGATGGGCGATCTGGGCCACGACGGCCAGATCGTGGGTGATGTAGATCGCGGCCACGCCGAATTCCTCGATCACCTTGCGGATCGAGATCAGCACCTCGACCTGCGTCGTCACATCGAGCGCCGTGGTCGGCTCGTCGAAGACGATCAGCGCCGGATTGCAGATCATCGCCATCGCGACCATGGCCCGCTGCAGCTGGCCGCCCGACACCTGATGCGGGTAGCGCGCGCCGAAGTTCTGCGGATCGGGCAGCTGCAGCGCGGTGAACAGCGCCACCGCCCGCTTCTCGGCCTCCGCGCGCGACAGGCCGCCCCGGTCGACGGCCACGAGCGTGATCTGATCCATCAGCCGGTGCACCGGGTTGAAGGCGGCCTGCGCGCTCTGCGCCACATAGGCGACCTTCGTGCCGCGCAGGCGGCGGCGCTCTTCCTCGGGGATGGCGAGCAGCTCGATATCCAACAGCCGGACCGAACCGCCGCTCGCCCGCGCGCCCGGCCGCAGGTAGCCGAGAGCTGCGAGCCCCACGGTGGACTTGCCTGCGCCGGATTCTCCCACGAGCCCCAGCACCTCGCCCTTGCAGAGCGAGAGGCTCACCCCCCGGACGATCTCGGACCAGCTGTCGGAGGATTTCGCCTCGATCCTCAGGTCGCGGATCTCGAGCACGGCGGGGGACGGTTCGACGGCCATGGCTCAGCCCTCCTCGTTCAGGCCGCTGGCCCGGTTCAGCAGCCAGTCGACCACGAAATTGACCGCGATGGCGAGCAGCGCGATGGAGGCGGCCGGGATCAGGGGCGTGATATCGCCCATGTTGATGAGGGCCGCATTGTCCCGGACCATCGAGCCCCACTCCGCCAGCGGTGGCTGGATGCCTACGCCGAGGAAGGAGAGCGCCGCAATGGAGAGGAAGATGAAGCAGAAGCGCATGCCGAGCTCGGACAGGATCAGCGGCAGCACGTTCGGGAACACCTCGTGGACCGAGATCCAGAGCAGGCTCTCGCCGCGCACCCGGGCGGCCTCGACGAAATCGAGGCTGGCCACGTTCAGCGCCGCGGCGCGCGAGATGCGGAAGAAGCGGGTCGAGGTCAGCACGGCGATGATGAGGATGAGGTTCGGGATCGAATTGCCGAAGATCGACAGGATCATCAGGATGAAGATCAGATCCGGCACCGACATCAGCGCATCCACGAAGCGCGAGATCGCCTGATCGACGAAGCCGCCGATCAGCGCCGAGAAGACGCCGAGGAGGCAGCCCAGCCCGAAGGAGATCATCGTGGTCACGAGCGCGATGGAGATCGAGTTCCGCGCCCCGAAGATCAGCCGCGACAGGAAATCCCGCCCGAGCTGATCGGTGCCCAGCAGATGCTGGGCGCTCCAGCCGTCGAAGGGGATGCGCGAGACCACCTCGACCTCGCCGTAGGGCGCGATCCAGGGCGCAAAGATCGCGACGAAGGCGTAGATCGCGACGAGGACCATTCCCAGCCGTGCGGTGAAGGGCGCGGTGGTGAGAAGCCTGCGGGCGCGGGTCAGGCGCGACGGCGTGGCGGGGCGGGCGTCGATGCTCTGGTCCATGATACCCCTCTCAGCGCGGATGCAGCAGGCGCGGGTTGCTGACGATCGAGACGATATCGGCCAGCAGGTTGAAGCCGATGTAGGCCGTGGCGAAGATCAGCGCGCAGGCCTGGATCACCGGCACGTCGCGGTTGCGCACCGCGTCGATCATCGCCTGACCGACGCCCGGATAAACGAAGACCACCTCGATCACGACGACGCCGGAGATGAGATAGGCGAGGTTCAGCGCCACCACGCTCGCGATGGGGCCGATGGCATTGGGCAGCGCCTGACGCGTGACCACGCGGCCCTCGGATTCGCCCTTCAGCCGCGCCATCTCGACATAGGGGCTCGACATCACCGACAGGATCGCCGCGCGCGTGTTGCGGATCATGTGCGCGAGAATGACGAGGAGCAGCGTCAGGATCGGCAGCACCATGCGGTAGAGCTGCTCGCCCAGATCCATGCTGTTGCGGATCCCCGCCATCGAGGGGAACCATTGCAGCTTCACCGCGAAGATCATCATCATCAGATAGGCCACGAAGAATTCCGGCAGCGAGATCGAGGCGAGCGTCGAGGTCGACAGGAAGCGGTCGATGAACCGGCCGCGGAAGCGCGCGCAGATCACACCGAGGGTGATCGCGAGCGGCACCGCGATCACGGCCGTGATCGAGGCCAGCGTGATCGTGTTGAGGAGCCGCGGCCCCAGCACCGCCATGACCGGCCGACCGGCGAAGGACTGGCCGAGATCGCCCGTCGCCGCCGCGCCGAGCCACGAAAGGTAGCGCCAGATCGCCGGTTGATCGAGCCCGAGCCGGGTCTCGAGAGCCGCCACCGCCTCGGGCGTCGCATTCTGCCCGAGGATGGCCGAGGCATAGCTGCCCGGCAGCAGGCTCACCGAGAAGAAGATCACCAGAGACACGATAAGGAGGCTGAGAAGCCCCAGACCGACCCGACTGGCCACCATGGACAAGATCGGATGGGAAGTTCTGTTCATACTCGGCTGTCTCCGGCAAGGCTCGGGTGAAAGGGCGGTCAGGCAGGTCCGCCCACCCCGTTGTGTCAGACGTCGGTGCGCCACCACCGCTCGGCGCAGCGATGATTGTCGGCGGGCAGGATGCCTCCGGTCTCACCATGGCCGATGGCGCGCGACATGGCGAGCAGCCAGGACACGAAGGCCACCGTGATCACGCCGCCGTCGTCGTGCAGGATCTGCTGCATCTCGGCATACTGTTCGCCCCGCGTGGCGGGATCGGTCTCCGACCGCGCCGCCGCATGCAGCTCGTCGAAGCGGGCGTTCTTGAACCCCGTGTTGTTCCAGGGCGCGTCGGAGGTGTAGGAGGTGGCGAACAGCCAGTCGAGCGTGACCCGCCCGTACCAGTCGGCGGCGTTGAAGGGCTTCACCAGCCAGACATTGTCCCAGTAGCCGTCATCGGCCTCCTGCACGAGGTTGATCGTGATGCCGGCCTTGGCGGCATGTTCGCGGAAAAGGACCCCCGCTTCGACCGCACCGGGAAAGGCGGATTCGGCCACCGAGAGATCGACCGTCAGCCCCTCGATCCCGGCCTCGGCCAGAAGCGCCCGCGCGGCCTCGGGATCGTAGCGGTGCTCGGGCGGCGTCTCGGCCCAGAAGGGCATGATGCGCGCCACCGGGTTGTCGTTCCCCGTCTCGGCCTCGCCGAGGAACACCTTGGCGATCACATCCTCGCGGTCGAGGCTGAGCTTCAGGGCCTTGCGCACGACCGGATTGTCGAAGGGCGCCGTTTGGCAGTTCATGTCGAAGGTCAGGTGCCGCAGGCTCGGCGTGCGGTGCAGCACCAGATCGGGATTGCGCTCGATCAGGGGGACGTTGCGGATGTCGACATCCTCGATCACATCGACCTCGCCGGTCAGCAGCGCATTCAGCCGCGCGGACCGGTCGGGGATCGCGATGAATTCGACCTCGTCGAAATGCGGCAGGCCGGGCTTGTGATAGTTCGGATTGCGGAGCAGTCGGACCGCGACGCCCGGCTCGAAACTGTCGAGCTTGAAGGCGCCGGTGCCGATGCCGCTCTCCCAGTCGATGCCGCCGCCCTCCTTCGCCGGGAAGATCGAGAGGTGATAATCCGACAGCAGATAGGGGAAGTCGGCATTGCCCTGCGTGAGGGTCACGATCAGCCGGTCCTCGCCCTCGACGGCGATCTCCTTGATCTGGCTGACGATGGCGAGCGCGCCCGAGGTGCTGCCCTCGCCCATGTGATGCATCAGCGACTGCCGGGCATCCTCCGGGGTGAAGGGGCGGCCGTCGTGGAACAGGACACCCTTGCGGAGCGTGAAGGTCCAGCGGGTGGCACCCTCGGCCTCCTCCCAGCTTTCGGCGAGATCGCCCGCCAGCGACCCGTCCGGCAGAAGCTCGACGAGGTTGTTGCAGAGCGCGCCGTTGAAGGCCGCACCGCACATGACGGTGGCCCAGCTGCCGGGCTCGAGCGAATCCTGCTGCGAGCCGTCGTTGACGCCGTAGCGGAGCCGGCCGCCCCGCTTCGGCCCTTCCTCGGCTCGCAGCGAGGCGGGCAGGCAGAAGGCGCCGGCCACGGCGGCCGCGCCCCCCAGAAAGGCCCGTCGCGAGGGGGCGAGGCTCATGGCCTGCGCAAGGATCTGCCCGCCGATGGGGCCCGTGGGGTAGCGCATCAGGTTTTCTCCGCCCTGAACGAAAATGTCGGAATGTCGCCCGGGGCGCGCCTCGCGCTCCGGGCCGTCTGAGACCGGGCCTGCCGACCTCAGTCCTTGACCCACCAGCGCTCGCACATCCGCATGTTGTCGAGCGGCATCAGCCCGCCGACCTCGCCGAAGCCGATGCGGTTCGAGACGGCGTTGCGCCAGCTCACGAAGGCCACGGTGATGACGTTGCCGTCGTCGCGCAGGATCTCCTGCATTTCGGCGTAGCAGGCGGCGCGCTTGGCCTCGTCGGTCTCGGCCCGCGCCGTCTGGTGCAGCTCGTCGAACCGCGCGTTCGACCAGCCCGAATTCCACGGCGCGCCGGTGACATAGCTCGTCGAGAACAGCCAGTCGACGGTGGCGCGGCCGAAGTAGTCGACCGCGCAGAAGGGCTTCTTGCGCCAGACGTTCTCCCAGTAGCCGTCGGCCGCCTCCTGCACGATGTTGATGTTGATGCCGGCCTCGGCCGCATGGCGCTGGTAGAGCGTCGCCGCCTCGATGGCGCCCGCAAACGCATTCTCGGCCACCGACAGATCGACGCTCACCTGATCGAGCCCGGCCTTGGCCAGATGCTCCTTGGCCTTCGCGATGCTGTATTCGCGCGCGGGCATGTCGTGGTAGAATTTCTGGATCGAGGCGACCGGGTTGTCGTTCCCCTTCGTGGCCTCGCCAAGGAACACCTTCTCGATCACGTCATCCCGGTCGAGCGCATATTTCAGCGCCAGCCGCACATCGGGATTGTCGAAGGGCGCGACGCGGGTGTCCATGTCGAAGGTGAAGTGGCGCAGGCTCGGCACGCGCTGAACCGAGAAATCGCCGCTGCGCTCGACCATCGCCACGTTGCGGATGTCGAGATCCTGGATGAAATCGACCTCGCCGGTCAGCAGCGCGTTCAGCCGCGCCGTGGCGTCGGTGATGTTGATGAACTCGACCTCGTCGAGATAGGGCTTGTTGTTCTTGTGGTAGTTCGGGTTCCGCTTGAGGCGGGTGGCGATGCCCGGCTCGAAGCTCTCGAGGAGGAAGGCGCCGGTGCCGTTGGCGCTCTCCATGTCGATCCCGCCGCCCTCCAGCGCCGGATAGATCGAGAGGTGATAATCCGACAGGAGGTAGGGCAGGTCGGCATTGCCCTCCGAGAGGGTGATGCGGACGGTGTCGGACCCTTCGATGTCGATGGTCTCGATCTGCTCGACGATGGCGCGCGCGCCCGAGGTCGAGTCCGGCTTCATGTGATGCTCGAGCGACTGGCGCACGTCTTCCGCCTCGAGGCTCTTGCCGTTGTGGAAGGTCACGCCCGAGCGCAGCTTGAAGCGCCAGACCTTCGCGCCGGGCTCCGCCTCCCAGCTCTCGGCCAGATCGCCCGCGACCGAGCCGTCGGGCAGGATCTCGACGAGGTTGTTGTAGACGCCGCCGTTGAACGAGGCGCCGGTCCAACTCGTCGACCAGCTGCCGGGATCGAGGTTGTCGTTCTGCGAGGCATTGTGCAGGCCGAGCCGCATGAAGCCGCCGGCCTTCGGTGCCGCCTGCTGGGCAAGCGCCGCACCGGGCAGGCCGCTCATGGCGCCGGCCGCCAGCAGCGCCGAACTGCGGGCCAGAAACTCGCGACGCGACAGCTGTCCGCGCCGCAGCCGCGTGACCAGATCGTCCATCAGCAGGTGGTGCGATTTGTTCATGTGTTCACCCTGTCAGGTTTGGTTATCCTTGGATGTCCCGCCGGGATGCAGCTGTCTTGCGCAGCCTTCCGACCTGCCGGTGATCCTTATGGAAATCACGATACGCAGAAATCGAATCCTGTCAACAAACTGATTGACCAATCAATCGAGCAACCACCAGAATGCGCCAGGTTTCCCCCGCTGCCGAAGGCCCCTCCCCCATGACCGAGACGCCCCTCGCCTACCTCAGCGCCGCGCAGCTGACGGCCCTTTATCGCGCCCGGAAAATCTCGCCCGTCGAAGTGGTTACGGACGCCCTCGCGCGGATCGAGGCCAGCGGAGACAGTCTGAACGCGGTCTGCTTCACCTACCCGGAGGAGGCGCTGGAGGAAGCACGCGCCTCCGAGAAGCGATATATGTCCGGCGCACAGAAACCGGGCATGATCGATGGCATCCCTGCCGCGCTGAAGGACGAGACCATGATGGCGGGCAAGGTCACGACCTACGGCTCGCTCCTCTACGCGGACCATGTGGCTGCGAAGAGCGCGCCGGTCGTGCAGCGGCTGGTCGAGGCGGGCGCGGTGATCCATGCCCGCACCACCACGCCCGAATTCTCCTGCGCTCCCTTCTGTCACTCGCGGCAGTGGGGCGTGACGCGCAACCCGTGGAACCTCGCCTTCACGCCCGGCGGCTCCTCGGGCGGCTCCGGGGCGGCGCTCGCGGCGGGGCTCGCGCCGCTGGCCACGGGCTCGGACATCGGCGGCTCGATTCGGATCCCGGCCTCCGCCTCGGGGGTGGTGGGCTTCAAGCCGCCCTACGGCCGTGTGCCCTCGACCCCGCCCTTCAACCTCGATCCCTACAACCATCCGGGCCCCATGGCGCGCACGGTCGAGGATTGCCTGCTGATGCAGAACGTGCTCGCCGGCCCCCATCCGGAGGACATCGCCTCGCTGAAGCCCAAGCTCGAGCTGCGGCTCGACCGGTCGGGGGTGAAGGGCTGGAAGATCGCCTATTCGCTGGATTTCGGCTTCATGGAGATCGATCCGGCGGTGCGGGCCAACACGCTTGCGGCGCTGGACGTGTTCCGCGCGCTCGGCGCCGAGGTCACGGAGGTGGCGCTGCCCTGGTCCTGGGAGGTCTATCGGGCCGCCGCCACCCATCACAAGGCGCTGTTCGGCGCCTGGCTTGCCGAGTATCTGGACGAGCGCGAGGAGCGGCTCACCTCCTACGCCCGCCGCTTCGCCCGCGACGCGCTCGCCACCACCACCCGCGACTATCTCGCCGGGATGGAGATCGAGGGCCGGATCTGGTCGCATTTCGGCCCGATGATGGAGGGGTTCGACCTGTTCCTCTGCCCCACCCTCGCCATTCCCGCCGTGCCGGCCGAGTTCGACTTCTCCGATCCGCTGATCATCAACGGAGAAGAGATCGACTCCTATCTCGGCTGGACGATGGCCTGGCCCTTCAACATGCTCAGCCGCTGCCCGGTCCTGTCGCTGCCCTCGGGCCGTGCGCCGAACGGCGTGCCCACCGGCATCCAGCTGGTGGGCCGGACCTATGAAGACCAGAGCGTCTTCACGGCGGGCCTCGCCTACGAGACCGCTCTCGGCGGCTGGTATGGCACCGCCGCAACCCGTCCCTCCCTGCCCTTCTGAGGTCCCGATGAAGACGATCTTCTCCGACAAGCACGCGCTGCAGAGCGTGGAGCGCGAATTCTACCGGGGCGGCTGGGTGGAGGCGTTCGAGATCCCCCGCCGCGCCGAACTCGTGCTGGCCGCCGTCACGCGCGCGGGCCTGGGCCCCGTGACAGCGCCGCAGCCGTTCGACCTCGGGCCCGTGCTGGCCGTTCATGATGCGGCCTTCGTGCGCTTTCTGGAAGGCGCCTGGGAGAGCTGGGTGGCCGAGATGGGCCCGGTTCCGGCCTATCCCAACCTCTGGCCGCCGCGCCGGTCGCGGACGATCCCGACGGTCCGGCCCGGCGCCGAACTCGGCCGCTATGTCGTCGACATGAGCAGCCCGGTCCTTACGGGCACATGGGAGGCCGCGCGGGCGGGTGTCGACTGCGCCCTGACCGGCGTGGCCCTGATCGAATCGGGCGAGCCCGCGGCCTTCGCCCTCAGCCGTCCCCCGGGCCACCATGCGGGGCGCGACTATTTCGGCGGCTACTGCTTTCTTAACAATGCGGCGATCGCCGCGCAGCAGTTCCGCAGCCTCGGCGCGGAGCGGGTGGCGGTGCTCGACATCGACTATCACCACGGCAACGGCACGCAGGACATCTTCTACGACCGCGGCGACGTGCTGACCGTCTCGGTCCATGCCGATCCGGTGCAGGACTATCCCTATTATATCGGCTTCGCCGACGAGACCGGCGAGGGTGAGGGAGCGGGTGCGAACCTGAACCTGCCGCTGCCCTGGGGCGCGGATTTCGCCTCCTACCGCAGCGCGCTTGCCGAAGGCCTGGCGCGGATCCGGGCCTTCGCGCCCGACCGGCTGGTGGTGTCTCTGGGCGTCGACACGTTCATGGACGATCCGATCTCGCAGTTCCGGCTGGAGAGCGGGGATTACCCCCGGATCGGCGCGATGATCGCCGCCCTCGGCCTGCCCACCCTCTTCGTGATGGAGGGCGGCTATGCCATCGAGGCCATCGGCGAGAATGTCGTGCAGCTTCTGAAGGGATATGAGGCGGAGCGCGGCTGAGCCCTCAGCCGCCCCCCGCGGAGTCAGAAGTCGTCGGGGAAGATCAGCCTCAGATAGGCCAGCGAGGCATCGTGCCCGCGCTTCTGCCCCTCTGCGATGGTGATGGGCAGAAGCAGATTCTCGACCCAGAGCCCCGAGATCATGGCGTTCAGCGTCAGCGCCACCTGCTCGGCCTCGACCGTCCGCCCGCGCAGCGCCGCAAGCTCGGCCACATCGGCGGCGACCGCCTCGTTATACTGAACCCGGAGCGCGGCGCAGCGCTGCCGGAAGCTCGGCACGCGCGCGGCTTCGGCCCAGAAGGCGAGCCAGAGCGCGATGGACTCGTGCCCCGCCGCCTTGCGGCTGAAGTCCGTGTCGATCATGTGCCGGATCCGCTCGGCCGGGCCGCGCTGCGAAGCGTTCAGCTGCGCCAGATAGGCCTCGTATTCCGCAGCCGTATGGTCCAGCGCGGCGAAGATGATGCCTTCCTTCGACTGGAAGTGGAAGGCGACCACACCATAGGAACATTTCGCCTCGGCGGCGATGGAATTGATCGTGACCCCCGTGAGGCCGCGCTTCGAGATCACCTTCACCGCCGCCTTCAGCAGCGACCGGCGCCGGTCCACCACCTGATCGTCGCGGGTCCTGGCCGGGGCAGCGCCGCTGCGTCTCGCTCTCGGTTTCGGCTCGGTCATGGGAGCTTGGGTCACTTTGCGGCAGGATCGTGGGAGCGGCGCAGTCCCCTCGGGAATAAAGGGCGGAAGGGCAAAGTCAAGTTGCGGCGGTGTCGAGACCCAGCAGCCGCGCCGCATTGTCGTGCAGCCAGAGCCGGCGCGTGTCCGCGTCGAGCCCCAGCGCGTCCAGTTCTGCCAGCGCCGTCTCGACCGGCATCATCGGAAAGGCGGAGCCGAAAATGATTTTCTCCTTCAGCAGCGTGCGGCCGTACTGCAACAGCGGCTCGTAGCCGGAATGCGCCTTGGCGAGAAGCTTCGGCCGCACGGCCAGGAGCCCGATGGAGAGGTTCGGGTGGCGCCAGGCGACCCCGATCAGTTCCTGCACCCAGGGCCAGCCGGGGGGAGAGGCCACGGCGCGCAGCTCCGGGTAGCGCACCATGACGTTGTCGAGATATTCCGGCCGCCCCAGCGCCATGGGCGTGTGGGTCGAGAAGTTGATGCCGCAATGGATGTTCACCGGCACATCGAGTTCGATGGCCTTCTCGTAGAGCGGAAACAGCCGCTCGTCGTCGGGGCGCATCTTCAGCTCGAAACATTGCAGATTGAGACCGCGCAGCCCGAGGTGGCGGATCGCATGGTCGAAATGGTCCACCGCATCTTCCTGCCAGGGATCGACACCGGCGAAGCCCACATAGCGCGGGCCGTGCGCCCGGATGAACTCCGCCACCGCCTCGTTGGAGATCCTGAAGCCGAAGGTCGTGGTCAGGTCGCGCGCCTTCAGCACCACATGGCGCGCGCCCAGCCGCTCGTAGGTCTCGAGCCAGCTGTCCAGCCCCTGCGCCGCGTCCGAGGCGGCCGAGCGGCGTTCGCTCGCCTGATAGACCCTGCGGTAGTTCTGCAGATGCGGGGCGGGGGGCGAGAAATCCGGGTGCGGCGGGCGCGAGGAAAAATCGATCAGCATCGGCTCAGCTCCACTTCCGGCGGTCTTCGAGGATCACCTTGGCCGCATTGTGCCCCGGCACGCCGGTCACGCCGCCGCCGGGATGGACCGAAGCCGAGGCCTGATAGAGACGGTCCACCGGGCTGCGGTAATCGGCGAACTGCGGCGAGGGACGGCGGAAGAACATCTGGTCCGCGCTGATCTCGCCGTGGTGGACATGGCCGTTCGGCAGATCGAAGATCCGCTCGAGATCCAGCGGCGTCATGATCTGGCGGTGCAGGATCCTGCTCTCGATGTCGGGGAACTGGGTCTTCAGCACCGCGAGCACCCGGCCCCACAGCTCTTCGCGGCGGCTGTCCCAGTCGCCCCGCGCGAGCGTGTAGGGCGCATGTCCACCGAAGACATTCATGATGTGATGCCCCTCGGGCGCGAGCGTCGGATCCACCATCGAGGGCACCTTGACGATCAGGAAGGGTGCCTCGGCGATCTCGCCGCCCTGCGCCTGATGCCAGGCCCGCTCCATGTAGGCCACGTTCGGCGCAACGGTCATCTGGGGCACGATGGAGCCCTGCGGATTGGTCTGGCCGAAGACCGGGGCCTCGGGCAGCGCCGACAGAGCCAGATTGACCCGGAAGACCGTGCTTTCGCAGCGGATGTTGCGGATGTCGCGGTTGAACTCCTCGGGCAGCTCGGCGGGATCGAGGAGCTTCGTGAAGGTGGTGCGGGCGGTGGCATTGGCGATCACGATCTTCGAGCGGATCTCCTCGCCGCCCTCCAGCCGCACGCCCACGGCGCGGCCGTTCTCGACGAGGATCCGCTCCACCGGGCAGGCGGTGCGAACCTCCATGCCATGCGCCTCGCCCGAGCGGCGGATCGCCTCGGAAATGGCGCCCATGCCGCCCTTCATGAAGCCTGCGGGCCCCGCGGCGGTGCCGCCGTCGCGCACGATGCCGCGCGCGAGCATATAGGCCGAGCCGGGCGTCTTCAGGCTGGAATTGGCCCCGCCCCCGCCGGCGAAGAAGCCCAGAACCAGCTTCACTTCGTCGGAGGTGAACCAGCGCGAGAGATAGTCCCAGGCGCTCATCGTGAGGAGATTGTAGATGTCGTAGAATTGCGGCCCGACCTTGCGGAAGCGCCAGACGAAGCCCGCGAGCCGTTTCAGATCCCGGATCTTGCCGCTGGCGGGATCGACCGGCACCTCCCACAGAAGCTGCTTCATGTGCGGCGCAATCTTCAGCATGTGCGCCCGGTAGCCGGCATAGGCCGCACCATCGACATTCGAGAATTTCGCGATCTCGGCGGCGAACTTCTCCGGGTCGTCCCAGAGCGTGAAGGTGCGCCCGCCCTCGAGCGCGAAGACGGTGGGGGCTGCGGGAATGACCTCGAAGCCGTATTTCTGCAATTCGAGATCGAGGATGACCTTGGGCTGCAGAAGCCCCTGATAATAGGAGGCGAGCGAGCTGCGGTAACCGGGCGCGATCTCGCCCGTCACCGCCGCCCCGCCGACCATGGGCTGGCGCTCCACCACCAGCACCTTCACGCCGGCGCGGGCGAGGTAGGCGCCGCAGGTCAGCCCGTTGTGGCCGCCGCCCACGATGATGGCATCATACTGCGGGCTCATGCGGAGGCTCCCTCGGTCGCGGGGATCCATTCCCCGCTGGTGCGGTCAAAGCTGCCCGCGCGCAGGTCGGCCACGCCTTCGGTGATCCGGGGCTTGGCGATCTTCAGCGAGGCGGTGCGCGGGAAATCCTCGACGAAGGCGTAGAAGCGCGGCACCTTGAAGGGCGCGAGCCCGGCCTGCGCGGTGGCCACGATGCCCTCGAGGATCGCGGCATCGGCGACCACGCCCTCCTTCAGGCGGATGCAGGCCTTGACCTCCTCGCCGCGCAGCGGGTCGGGCACGCCCACCACCGCCACCTCGGCCACGCCGGGCGCCGCGGCCAGCACCGTCTCGACCTCGCGCGCGGCGATGTTCTCGGCCGAACGCCGGATCATGTCCTTCTTGCGGCCCACGATGTAGAAGAACCCGTCCTCATCCTGACGGAAGAGGTCGCCCGAGGAGAACCAGCCGTCCTTCAACACCTCGGCCGTAGCCTCGGGGTTGTTGTAGTAGCCGAGCATGATGCCCGGTCCGCGGATCTGCAATTCGCCGATCTCGCCCCGCGCCACGGGCTGGCCGTCCTCGCCCACGATGCGGCACTCGCGGAACGGGCACGGCACGCCGCAGGAGCCCGAGCCCACCTTGTCCGCGCGCTCGATGGGCGCGAACATCGCCGGGCCGATCTCGGTCATGCCGAAGGCCTCGCGGGCGTTCAGGTCGAACCGCTCCTCGAGCCCGCGGTGCAGGTCGCGCGGGCAGCCGTAGATATTGGCGCGCACAACCCGATTCTGCGCGTCATGCTGCTGCGGCGCCATGCCGTGCAGCACCCAGGGCAGCAGACAGAAGTCGATCTCATGCTCTTCGAGCCAGCCCGAGAAGCGGCTCGTCGATTGCCGGGCCGCCACGAACAGGGTGCCGCGCTGGTAGAGCGTCATCAGCAGGAGCCATTGCGGATCCATGTAGAAGAAGGGCGTGGAGGCGAGGATGCGCCGGTAGATCCGGCCGTCGCGGAAGGCGTTCACCTTGCCCGCCGAGATCCAGTAGCGCTGGCCGAGCATGCAGCCCTTGGGAAAGCCCGAGGTGCCGGATGTGAACTGGATGTTCAGGAGATCGTCGTGCCCCACCGGCTCGGGCGGGGTGAAATGGTCCTGCGGCTCCGAGGCAAGCTCGGCCCAGTCATGCGCCCCGCCTAGGGCGCCGCCCACCACGATCAGCCGCTCGGCGGGCAGCGCGATCAGGCCCGCCGCATGGGCCTCGTCGAGCACGGCCCGCGTGCTGTCGTGGGTCACCACCCAGTCTGCCTCGGCGACCTTCATCACATGGGCGATCTCGCGCGGGGTGTAGCCGGGGTTGATCGGCAGCATCACTGCCCCGATCCGGCCGAGCGCCAGCCAGGTCAGCGGGAAAGCCTCGACGTTCGGCAGCATCACGCCCACATGGGTGCCCTTGCCGATCCCGAGGGCCACGAGGCGCGCGGCCAGCCCGTTCACCTTGCGGCGCATCTCGCCGTAGGTAAGGGTCTCGCCGCTCTCGAAGAAGTTCCACACCACCCGGTCGCCGGCCTCCGCGGCGGCCGCGTCGATCAGCGCCCCGATATTCTCCGGCAACGGCTCGGCCTCGATCCGGCGGCGGCGGTCCTCGTAGGGGACGACGGCCTGGGCGAGGACTTCATCCTTCCACATCGGCGGGCTCCAGTGAGTGGCGTGGGCAACAGGAAGAAGTGCCCGCCCGATGGGCGGGCGCTGAGGTCAGTGGGCGAACCAGACGGCCTTCAGGTCGGTGTATTTATCCATCGCATGCAGCGACTTGTCCCGGCCGAAGCCCGATTGCTTGAAGCCGCCGAACGGCACGGCGAGCGAGCCGCGGTCGAAGCAGTTGACCCAGACCACGCCCGCGCGGAGCGACTTGGCCGCCCGGTGCGCGTTCTTCACCGACCCGGTCCAGACCGCGCCCGCGAGCCCGTAGACCGTGTCATTGGCCGTCGCCATCGCCTCGTCGAAGCCCTTCACCGGGATGGCCGACAGCACCGGCCCGAAGATCTCTTCCTGCGCGATCTTCATGTCGTTGCGCACGCCCTCGAAGATCGTGGGTTCGATGTAGAAGCCGCCGGTTTCGGTCTTCACCCGGCCGCCGCCGATGACCGGACGTGCACCGTCCGCGCGGCCGGCGTCGATGTAGCCCAGCACGCGGTCCATCTGCTCTTCGCTCACCATCGAGCCCATGCGGGTGGCGGTGTCGAGCGGATCGCCGGGCGCGAAGACCTTGGCCTGAGCCGCGATCTTCTCGAGGAGCTGGTCGTGGATCTTCTCGTCCACGATCAGGCGCGAGCCCGCGTTGCAGACCTGCCCGGTGTTGGCGAAGATGCCGGCCGCAATCCCGGCCGCCGCCGCATCGAGATCATCGCAATCCGCCAGCACGACCTGAGGTGACTTGCCGCCGAGTTCGAGCCCGATCCGCTTGATGTTCGACTGGCCGGAATACTGCATGAAATACTTGCCGACCTCGGTCGAGCCGGTGAAGCCCACGCAATCGACATCCATATGCAGCCCGAGCGCCTTGCCCGCGATATGGCCGAGGCCCGGCACCACGTTCAGCACCCCCGGAGGCATCCCCGCCTCGATGGCGAGCTCGCCGAACTTCAGCGCGGTGAAGGGCGATTGTTCGGCGGGCTTCAGGATCACCGAATTGCCGGTGGCAAGCGCAGGCCCGAGCTTCCAGGCGGCCATCGACATCGGATAGTTCCACGGCACCACGGCCGCCACGATCCCCAAGGGCTCGCGCATGACGAGCGTCGTCATGTCGTAAGCCGTGGCCGCCACCTCGCCATAGACCTTGTCGATCGCCTCGGCATACCAGGCGATGCAGGCGGCAGCGCTCACCACGTCGCCGTTGTAGGCATTGGCGATGGGCTTGCCCACGTTCAGCGTCTCGAGGAGCGCCAGCTCCTCCCGGTTGGCGAGGATCAGCTCGGAGAAGCGCAGCAGGATGCGGCGCCGGTCGGCCGGGGCCATCCGCGACCAGACCCCCGCCTCGAACGCCTTGCGGGCCGACCGCACCGCGACATCCACATCCGCCGCATTGCACGAGGCCACATCGGTCAGCGGCCGCCCGTCGCCGGGATAGATGCAGGCGAAGGTCTCGCCCGACAGGCTGTCGACATACTGGCCGTCGATGAAGGGACGGTTCGGAAGGGCCACGGCTTTGGCGCGGGCGTGCCAGTCGATCTCTTGCAGCATCTGGGATCCTGTTGGAGGGAGTTTCGTCGCGGCCGCCTCAGACGGCGGCCGGTTCTTTCGCGGTCAGACCGTGGGCGGCGCTCACTTCGGTGATGGCCTGCCGCATGATCGCGACCATCTCGTCGATCTGCGCGCGCGAGATGATGAGCGGCGGCGAGATCACGCAGAGATCGCCCAGCGGGCGCACGATCAGCCCGAGCTCGAAGCAGCGCTCGTCGATCTTCAGGGTGAAGGCCTTGTCCTCGGCCGTGCCGTCCGCCCGGGTCGGGTCGAGCAGGCATTGCACGCAACCCACGAGGCCCACCGACCGGGTTTCCGCCACGCCCGGCAGATCGCGCAGCGAAGCCAGCGCCGCGGCGAAATAGTCCGCCATCTCGCGCGCCTGATCGACGATGCCCTCGCGCTCCATCAGCTCGATGTTGGCAAGCGCCGCGGCGCAGGCCACCGGCTGATTGCTGTAGGTATAGCCGTTGGTGAACCAGCTTCCCTTGGCATTCTCGCCCGAGATCCGCGCCAGCACCGCCTCGGAGATCGCAAGGCCGCCGAGCGGCACATAGCCCGAGGTCACGCCCTTGGCGAAGGTGATGATGTCCGGCACCACCCCGAACACCTTCTCCGAGGCGAACCACTCGCCGCAACGGCCGAAGCCCGTCACCACCTCGTCCGAGATATAGAGGATGTCGTGCTTCTCGCAGATCGCCTTGAAGCGCGCATGATAGCCTGCGGGCGGAATAATGACGCCGCCCGAGGCGAGGATCGGCTCGGCCAGGAAGGCCGCGATCGTGTCGGGGCCGAGGCTCTCGATCCGGTCCTCGAATTCCTGCACCAGATCGTCGAGGAACGCCTCCTGGCTGCGGTTGCCGGCGTGGCGCGGATTGGGGCTCGAGAGGAACGAGATCCGGTCCTGCGCGATGTCGAAGTTCGGCCAGTTGCCGGTGCGGCCGGTGCAGGCGGCGGTGAGCGCCGTCGAGCCGTGATAGCCGTCGTAGCGCACGATGATGCGCTTCTTCTGCGGCCGGCCCAGCACGTTGTTGTAGAATTCCGAGAAGCGCAGCGCGCTGTCCACCGCGGTCGACCCGCCCGTGGTGAAAAAGATCCGGTTGAGATCGCCCGGCGTCAGCGTGGCGATCTTCTCCGCCAGCCGCGCCGCGGGGCTCGTGGCCATATACCAGGGCGAGGCATAGGGCAGCACCATCGCCTGATGCGCCATGGCATCGACGATCTCGCGGCGGCCGTAGCCCACCTGCGCGCACCACATGCCCGCCGGCCCGTCGATCAGGCGGCGGCCGTCCTCGGTATGGACATAGATGCCCTCGGCATGAGTCAGCACCGGCTGCGCGGACTTGCCGAGCTTCGCCATTTCCTGTGCAGGCAAGAGGATGTGATCCCGCATCGCCGCGCCCACCGCTCCGGCAGCATTCGTCGCGTCATTCCGCGTCATCGCCGACCTCCCCTCTCGTCCGCATTTCGGTTCATTCCCGGGCAAGCCCCCGCAACCGGGCACCGCCTCTGCCGCCAGTAGTGGGCACTCCGGCGGAACAAGTCAACATTTCTGATTGCCCGATCAATCAGAAATGTTGCGATGGCCTCGCAGCCGTGCTTATTCTGGCCGTGGCCGCCCTCTCGGGAGCGGCCGGGATCCGGCATCCTCCGCGGCAGATCATCGAAAGGCCGAACCCATCATGACCAACGACCTCATCCGGCGCAGCGACTCCGACGGGATCGCGCTTCTGACCCTCGCCAACCCGCCGGTGAACGCGCTGAGCCTCGCGGTGCGCCAGAGGCTCGCCGCGCTGACGGCCGAGCTCGAGGCCGACGAGAGCGTGCGCGCCGTGGTGCTTGCGGCCGAGGGCCGGGTCTTCGTCGGCGGCGCGGACATCGCCGAGTTCGACCGCCCGCCCGAGGCGCCGCACCTGCCCGATGTGATCGCCGCCATCGAGGCCTCGCGGAAGCCGTGGATCGCGGCGCTGAACGGCGCGGCCCTCGGCGGCGGGGCCGAGCTTGCGCTCGGCTGCCACTACCGGATCTTCGCGGATACCGCCCGGCTGGGCCTGCCGGAGACGAGCCTCGGCCTCATCCCCGGCGCGGGCGGCACGCAGCGCCTGCCGCGCCGGATCGGCCTTGCTCCCGCCATCGAGGTCATCACCGCCGGCCGCACCCTGTCGGCCGCCGAGGCGCGGGAGGCGGGCCTTGCGGACCGGATCGCCGCGGGCGAGCTGATCCCCGAGGCGCTGGCCTTCGCCCGCACCCTCGACGGCGCCCTGCCCCTGCCTGCCTCTGCGGCCCCGCTCGCCGATCCCGGGCCCGCCTTCTGGGACGAGGCCCGCGCGCGCATCGCCAGGGCGGCCCGAGGCAATCCCGCGCCCGCCGCGGCCCTCGAAGCGATCCGCGCGGGCGTGGCGGAAGGCTTCGCCGCGGGTCTCCGCGCCGAGCGCGAGACCTTCCTGCGGCTCCGCGCTTCGGACGAAGCCGCGGCCCTGCGCCATCTCTTCTTCGCCGAGCGTGCGGCCCTGCGCCCGGCCGCCCTTCGCGGCATCGAGCCTGTGCCCCTCACCCGCGCAGGCGTGATCGGCGGCGGCACGATGGGCAGCGGCATCGCGGCCGCCCTCGCCGCGGCCGGGCTGGAGGTGCGTCTCACTGAAACCGGGCCCGAGTCGCTCGCGGCCGGCCTCGAGCGGGTCGAGGCCATCTTCGAGGCGCAGGTCAAGCGCGGGCTGACGGATCGGGCCGGCGCGGCGGAGCGGATGGCCCGCGTCACCGGCACGGTCGGTCTCGGGGCGCTGGCGGACTGCGATCTGGTGATCGAGGCGGTCTTCGAGGATCTCGCCGTCAAGCGCCGGGTGTTCGAAGAGCTGGTCCGTCTTTGCGGGCCCGAGGCGATCCTTGCCACCAACACCTCCTACCTCGATCCCGAACGGATCGTGGAGGGCCTGCCGCACCCCCACCGCTTCATCGCGCTGCATTTCTTCAGCCCGGCGCAGGTGATGAAGCTGCTCGAGATCGTGCCGCTGGCCGCCACCGCGCCGCGCACCCTCGCCACCGGCGTCGCTCTGGCGGCGCGGCTCGGCAAGATCCCGGTACAGGCGGGCAACGGCGAGGGTTTCATCGGCAACCGCATCCTCAAGCGCTACCGCGCCGAGGCCGAGGCTCTGCTGCTCGCAGGAGCCACCCCGACCGAGATCGACGAGGCCATGCGCGCCTTCGGCCTCGGCATGGGTCCGTTCGAGATGCAGGACATGGCCGGGCTCGACATCGCCTTCCGCGCGCGGGAGGCCGCCCGCGCGCTCGGGCAGGACCTGCCCGAAGGCCCCGGAGACCGGCTGGTGCGCGCAGGCCGCCTCGGCCGCAAGTCGGGCGGCGGCTGGTACGACTATGCGCCGGGCAGCCGCCTTCCCCAGCCGTCGCCGGAGGCAGCCGCTCTGATCGCGCCTCTGGTGACCCCCGGCCCGCGGCCGAGCGGCACCGAGATTGCCGACCGCCTCATCGCCGCCATGGCCGAGGAAGGCCAACGGATCTGCGACGAGGGCCTCGCGCAGAGCCCCTCGGACATCGATCTGGTCGAGGTGCATGGCTACGGCTTCCCCCGTCACAAGGGGGGACCGATGTTTCACGCCGCGCGCAAGACCCGAAGCCGCACGGGCGGAGCATGACCGGCGCGCTAGAGGCCGGCCGGAGCACATCCACGCAAGGAGGGGCCGATTCGGCCGCACCGACATGACCCAGGTCTTCATCTGCGACTATATCCGCACGCCCATCGGCCGCTACGGCGGGGCGCTCTCCCCGGTCCGGGCCGACGATCTGGGCGCCGTGCCCCTCAAGGCCCTGATGGCCCGCAATGGCGGGGTGGACTGGGAGGCCGTGGACGATGTGATCTTCGGCTGCGCCAATCAGGCGGGCGAAGACAACCGCAACGTGGCCCGCATGTCGGCGCTGCTGGCGGGGCTGCCGGTGGGTGTCACGGGCACGACGATCAACCGGCTGTGCGGCTCGGGCATGGATGCCGTGCTGACCGCCGCCCGCCAGATCGCCGCGGGTGAGGCGGATCTCGTGATCGCGGGCGGGGTGGAGAGCATGTCGCGCGCGCCGTTCGTGCTGCCGAAGGCGGGAACGGCCTTCACGCGCTCGGCCGAGATCCATGACACGACGATCGGCTGGCGCTTCGTCAATCCGGCGATGGAGGCGGCCTACGGGGTGGATCCCATGCCGCAGACCGGTCAGAACGTCGCCTGCGACTTCGGCATCAGCCGTGAAGCGCAGGATGCCATGGCCCTCGCCTCGCAGACGAAGGCGGCGGCGGCGCAGGCGAACGGGCGGCTCGCACAGGAGATCACGCCGGTCCTCGTTCCGCAGCGCCGGGGCGAGCCGGTCCGGGTGGAGCAGGACGAGCATCCGCGGGCGACGACGCCGGAGGCGCTTGCCAAGCTGAAGCCGCTCTTCGCCGGCGGATCCGTCACGGCGGGCAATTCCAGCGGCGTCAACGACGGCGCGGCGGCCCTGATCCTCGCCAGCGAGGCGGCGGTCCGGCGCCACGGGCTTACCCCCATGGCGCGGGTGCTGGGCGGCGCCACCGCGGGCGTGCCTCCGCGCATCATGGGCATAGGCCCGGTGCCCGCCACCCGCAAGCTGATGGCCCGGCTCGGACTGACCACGGAGGCTTTCGACGTGATCGAGCTGAACGAGGCCTTCGCCGCGCAGGGGGTGGCCACGCTCCGGCAGCTCGGCATCGCCGAGGAGGATGCGCGGGTGAACCCCAACGGCGGCGCCATCGCCCTCGGCCACCCGCTGGGCATGTCGGGCGCCCGCATCACCGGCACGGCGGCGCTCCAGCTGCAGCGCACGGGCGGGCGGCGGGCACTCTCGACCATGTGCATCGGTGTGGGTCAGGGCATCGCCATCGCGCTGGAACGGGTCTGAGATCGGCCACCGGCGGACCTGCTGCGCGGCCTCTCCTGCCGGCTCGGACGACCGAAGCGCAGATCGTCCAGGCTGCCGCCCCCGCGCAGGAGCGGGACAGAGGCAGCCGCAGCCGTCGCGCGACGGTTGCGGCTTCTCCTGCTGCCGCACCTTCCCGAGCGGGGCTTCGGCACTACATCCGCCCGGACAGCCGGGAGAAATACATGCCGCAGAGATCCGACATCAACCGCCGCGTGGTGCTGGCGCAGCGTCCGAAGGGCACGCCCGACGAAAGCACGCTCCGGATGGAAGAGGTCCCCATTTCTGAGCCCGCCGAGGGGCAGATGCTCCTGCGGACGGTGTGGCTGTCGCTCGATCCCTACATGCGCGGGCGGATGAACGACACGAAATCCTATGCCAAGCCGGTCGAGATCGGCGGGGTGATGACCGGACAGGTGGTGGCCGAGGTGATGCAGTCGAGCCTGCCCGGGTTCGAGGCCGGCGACATGGTTCTCGCGGGCAGCGGCTGGCAGGATTATGCGCTGTCGGACGGGACCGAGGTGGTCAATCTCGGCAAGGCGCCCGAGCGTCCCTCGCGCGCGCTCGGCATCCTCGGGATGCCCGGATACACCGCCTATGCAGGTCTTCTGAAGATCGGCGAGCCGCAGCCCGGAGAGACGGTGGTGGTCGCGGCGGCCTCCGGCCCGGTGGGGGCCACGGTCGGGCAGATCGCGAAGCTGAAGGGCTGCCGTGCCGTGGGCGTTGCGGGCGGCGCCGACAAGTGCCGGTATGTGGTCGAGACGCTGGGTTTCGACGCCTGCATCGACCACAGGGCGCCGGATTTCGAGGCGCAGCTCGCCGCCGCCTGCCCGAACGGCATCGACATCTATTTCGAGAATGTCGGCGGCCGGGTCCTCTATGGCGTGCTGCCGCTCCTGAATCCGTTCGCGCGGATGCCGGTCTGCGGCATCGTCTCCTGGTACAACAGTCCCGGCCTGCCCGAGGGGCCGGACATGGCGCCGGCTCTCATGGGCACCATCCTGCGGATGAAGGTGAAGCTGCAGGGTTTCATCATCTTCGACAGTTTCCCGCGCAGCCTCTATGCCGAATTCGCCCGCGAGATGACGGGCTGGCTGGCCGAGGGAAAGGTCAAATATCGCGAGCAGGTCGTCGAAGGGCTGGAGGCCGCGCCGCAGGCGCTGAACGACCTGCTGGCGGGACGCAACTTCGGCAAGATGGTCGTGAAGCTCTAGGCGCAGCCCGGGCAGGCGCCCGCACCGGACCCGCTTCCCGGGGCAAGAGCCTCAGGGAGCGGGCTGGGTCTGTTTGAGATAGGCCAGATCGGCCGGATCGAAGACCGACAGATCGTGCTCCCGGTGCCGGCCGATGCTGGCGGGGGGCGCGATCAGGGCGGCCAGCGTGGCGACGGGCTGGGCGGGCTCCAGCCCGAGGAAGTCCAGCAGCCGCACGATCTCCGCTTCGGGCCGGGCGCAGAGCGCCTCGTACTGCAGGAACAGCACCCGGCCACGGTTCTCCGGCCGGTCGGCCAGGGCGCTGATCCGGCGGTGCACCGCGCAGAAATAGGCCAGCATGTCCCGCGGCCCCGGCGGCTCGGCCACGGGACGCTCGAGGAAGTAAGGCCCCCAGAACCACGCCTGGCGCTGGTTGGCGGAGAAGGCCATGTCGAGCCCGCTGCGCAGCAGATGGACATAGCGCATCTTCGGATAGGCCGCGAGGATCCGGTCGATCACCACATGGGTGTTGGGCTCTTTCCAGCCCCAGTGCCGCTGCCCGGCCTCGCGCATGCCGGCGCGCGACAGGCCCTCGAACTGCCGCAGCCGCGCCTCGAAGGCCCCATCGGGCAAAGCGAGCACCTCGCGATGGCGGAAACGCTCGGTGAAGTCCAGATTGTCTTCCGACTCGTTCAGCCTCGTCCCCATGAAGACGCCCGCCCCCTTGAGGATGCGGGCGACGACGCGGGTGCCGCTGCCGCCGATGGCGCCGACGGCAATCGGAGTCTGGGTCGGATCGGGTCCGTGGTCGATCATGCTCATCATGCGAAACGGCGCCCTTTCGGACGCCGCCCTTTTCTGGTGCCGGAGGCTGCCGGGCCGAAGCCGGCAGGGTTCTCAGCGCAGGAACTGGAAGTCGTCGATCGTGATGTTCAGCGTTCCATCATGATCGATCTGAGCAAGATCCACCAGACGGGTCGCCTCCCCGGCGTCGAGATCGATGGAGAGCATGCCGGTCTCGGCATTCCAGACGATCTGATCGGCGAGGTTCAGCTCGGCATTCTCCAGCGCCCACATCAGCTGGTCGGCGATCACGATCTGGTCGACGCCCTGCTCGAAATCGGTGATCCGATCCGCATCCGCGCTGTCGAGGCTGCCGAAGACGAAAGTGTCCGCCCCGGTGCCGCCCGTCAGAAGGTCGAAGCCCTGACCCCCGACCAGCACATCGTCGCCCACGCCGCCGTTGAGGGTGTCGCTGCCGGCATCGCCCACCAGGAGATCGTTGCCCTGACCGCCGTGCAACCAGTCGTTGCCGTTGCCGCCGACCAGAGTGTCGTTGTCCTGGTTGCCATAGAGGCTGTCGTTGCCGTCCCCGCCGAAGATGAGGTCCTCGCCCGCCTGACCCATGGCAGTGTCGTTGCCGGCACTGCCGTCGATCAAGTTGGAGCCCGCATCGCCCAGCAGGCGGTCGTCATACCGGCTGCCGAGGATGTTCTCGATCGAGAACAGCGTATCCGTGCCTTCCTCGGCACTGATGCGCTGCGCCTGACCCTGCAGCGAGAGATCCACGGTGACACCGGCGGTTGCGGTCTGGAACTCGACGGTGTCGATCCCATCGCCGCCATCCACCACATCGTCACCGACGCCGCCGGCCAGCGTATCGTCGCCGAAACCGCCGAGGACGGTGTCGTTGCCCTGGCCGCCGTGGATCCAGTCGTTGCCCACGTCACCAAAGAGGAGGTCATCCCCAAGGTTGCCATAGAGGCTGTCCGATCCGGCGCCGCCGAGGATGGTGTCGTTGCCCGCGCCACCGGTGGCCAGGTCGGCACCGTCCCCACCGAAGATGAGGTTGGCGACCGCGCTGCCCGACAGGATGTCGTTGAAGGCGCTGCCGATGACACCCTCGATCGAGCTCAGGACATCGGTGCCCTGATCGGCGCCGATGATCTGCGCCTGCCCATCACGCGCCAGATTGACCGTCACCCCGCCCGTCGCCGCGGCGTAGTCGGCGATGTCGTTGCCGGCACCGCCGAGCAGCGTGTCATTGCCCGCGCCGCCCACCAGCACGTCGTTGCCCGCGAGACCCGAGAGCACGTTGTCGCCCTCGTCCCCGATCAGCGTGTCGTCGTGATTGCTGCCCGTCAGGTTCTCGATCGAGGTCAGCGGGTCGTTGCCTTCCTGCGCGTTCACGAACTGGCCTTCGCCCTGCAGCGCGAGGCTGACGGTAACGCCCTCGGTGGCCGTTTCGTAGCTGGCCGTGTCGTTGCCCGCGCCACCCTGCAGGGTGTCGTTGCCCAGACCGCCCGCGAGCGTGTCGTTGCCGTCGCCGCCCACGACCAGGTCGTCGCCCTGACCGCCATGCAGCCAGTCGTTGCCCTCCTCGCCATAGAGGCTGTCGTTGCCCTCGTTAACGTAGAGGCGGTCGTCGTCACCGTTGCCGTAGAGGCTGTCGTTGCCCGCCCCGCCCATCAGCGTGTCGTTGAACATCCGGCCGGAGATCACGTCCGCGCCCCGCGAGCCGATGAGCAGATCGGCGCCGTCGGTGCCTTCGAGGTTCAGCCCGACCATGGCGGGGCCATCGACGTTGATGACCTCGAGGTTGCCTTCACCGTCGGTGTAGGTGATGCGGGCGCTGATGACATGGCCTGCATCCGCCGGTTTCAGCGTGTAGACCGGCATGCCGTTGCCCGAAGCGATCACCACACCGTCCCGCAGCCATTCGATGACCGGCGGGTTCGGCCCGAGCCCGTCGGCATCGTCCAGCGTGCCGTCGAGCAGCAGCTGATCGCCCGACAGCGGGTTGCGGGTCTCGGACGCCTCGTAGGAGATCGAGAGATCCGCAACCGGTGCGTCGTTCACCAGCTCCATCCCGATCACCGTGGTGGCCGGAACGCCCGGGTTGCCGTCGGCATCGGTCGAGGAGACCGTGACATGGCGCTCCGCCGCGGTGGGTGCGGTCGAGCTGTTGACGTAACGCACGGCCCGCAGCGCCAGCTGGAAGTTCGTGGGATCCACGCCCTCCTCGCTCGTCAGCCGGATCTCGTGGGTGCCGTTGCCGGTGACCACGATGTTCAGCGCCGCCAGAGCCGGCAGGACCGCCGGATCGACGAACAGCATCTCGGCCGAGCCGTTCACCGCATCCTCGAGCGTGATGACGACCTCGACGGTGTTGCCGTCCTGGTCGATCATCTCGGCATCGGCCGTAGCGATGGCCTGGCTGCCGCTGCCCTCGAGATAGGTGATCGAGTGGTCGCGGCCTTCGCCCGACGGACCGTTGAGATCGGCCACCGTTGCCCATTCCACCGGCAGGATGAAGTCCGTCGGCGCGGAGCCCGCCCCCGTCTCATCCGTCACCGTGACCGAGATCGCCCGGTCGCCCGCGAAGGCGTTCGGGTTGGTGTTCTCGTAGCGCAGGCTGAGGAGCGCCTCACGGTAGTCCTCCATCGACCCGGCCCCCGAGATGGTGAGCGGATCGCCCGCCACACCGGTGCCCGAGATGGTCAGTTCGGTGCCCGACTGGGCCACGAAGGTCGAGCCGCTGGCCGAGAAGATCGTCTCGTAGGTGGTGCCGAAGGCGTTGTCGACCGTGGTCTCGCCATCGAGCGTGATGACAATCTGGCTTACCGCCGCGCCCTCGTCCGGGTCGGTCAGTTGCAGCGTCTCGTCCGAGAACAGCGCCACCGCCTCGCCGCGAGCATAGAAGGTATTGCCCTCGCCCATGCTGATCGACGGCGCGTCGTTGACAGCTGTCACCTCGACCGTGGCAGAGGCGCCGTTGCTGGAGAAGGCCGAGGTGCCGCCACGGTTCGAGGCATTGCCCGGCCCCGCGATGCCTGCGACCACGTTGCCCGCGGTGCCGGTCGCCCCGTCCCAGGCGTAGTAGGACAGCTGCGCCTCGGTCGCGTTCTCGCCATCCGGCGAGAAGCGGATGCGGTCGTCCGCACCGAGCAGCAGGACCTCGCCCGGATCGAGGGTGACGTCGATCCAGTCGGTGCCGCCGGCGAGACGATACTGCCAGGTGCCGCCGCCGAACCCTTCGGAGCCCGCGCCATAAACCGCGATGCCCTGCTGGGTGCCGTTCGTGGCGCTGTGCACGCCCGTATCGACATCCGTCATGGCGCCGACCAGATCGGCCACCAGTTCACCGGCATTCAGCTGCTGGTCTTCGGTGATCGTGGTGCCGGTGACGGAGGTGCCTTCCGGCAGGACCGGAGCATCGTTCACCGGCGTCAGGTCGATCACCATGGTTGCCGGAGCGGTCGAGGTGGTCTGGCCGCCGTTGGCGAGGCTGCCGTTGTCGGTCACGAGGAAGTCGAACGAGGCGACCCCTTCACCGTTCACGTTGGCCACCGGCTGATAGGTCAGCGCGCCGGCCTGAAGCTGCGCGAGGGTGACCACGGTGCCCACGGCGACCGCGACCCCGCCCAGGAGCAGCGTGCCCGTGGCGGGCAGGCTGTTGATGGTGATCGAGGCGAGCTGGTTCGCGCCGCCATCCAGCGGATCGGCAAAGCCGAAGTCTCCGGCGGCAAAGACATGGCCCGCATCTTCGGAGCCGGTCACGCCGCTGTCGATCGCCACCGGCGCGTCGCCCACCGCGATCGGGTTGATCTCGGTGTGCGAGATCAGGCCCTCGTTGCCGTCCATGTCGGTGCCCTGCGCCGTCACGATCCGCGTCCCGGTGTCCGGGGCATCGTCCATGTTGGCATAGGTCACGCCCCGCAGCGCAATCTGGAAGCTGGTGGCGCTGGCGCCGTTGGCCGCCGCGAAGGTGATCGAGGTGGCGCCGGTCAGGTTGCCGTTGGCGTCGAACTGGCCGTCATGGGCACCGATGGTGATGCCGCGGGCCGCCAGCACGTCCAGCACCGCCTTCGAGATGCCGAGATATTCGACCGGAGCCGAACCTTCGACATTGTCGAGCGGGTTGGTCAGCACGACGTCGAGCGAGCGGATCAGACCTTCCTGATCGACGATGCGGGCATCGGCGGTCGCGATGGCGATCGGGGCATGCTGCTCGATGTAGGTCGTCCGGTGGATATCGCCCGCGCCGGCGCCGTTCATGTCGATCACGGGAGCCCAGATCACGTTCACGTCCATCGTGGCCGTGCCGTCGCCCGCCGAAACCGCCGTGGTCTGCTGACCGCTGCCGTCATGGAAGCTCAGCACCGCACCCGGCTCCAGATCGGCCAGCGGGCCGCTGGCCACGAAGCTGGTGGCGTCGCGCACCATCGAGACGACCTGGCCGCTGTCCACGCCGTTGATGAAGATGCGCTGGCCGACGGCGATGTCGGTGTTGCCCTCTGTCAGGTTGACGCTGGAGAGGCTCGAGGCGAGCCCGTCAGAGTCGGTCACTTCGATCTTCACGGGGCGGGTGCCCGCCACCGCATTCGGGTTGGTGTTGCTGTAGATCACGCCGCGCAGGATGGTCTCGTAGACCTCCGCCGAGGCCATGCCGGTGAAGGTGATGACCGAGCCGGCAGCGGCCGTCGTCACGATGCTGATGCCCACGCCGTTCTGCTGCGCGAATTCCCGCGCCTCCGCCGACAGCGAGAGCCGTTCGTAGATCGTGCCGAACCCGTTGTCGAACAGGCCTTCGGTCATGCTGACCTTGGCGCCCGACATCATCGCGCTGTCGACGTCGCTCAGTTCCAGCGTCGGCAGGATGGCGATGGCCGGTCCGCGCGCGGTGAAATTGATGCTGCCGTCGGTGCCGCCGGTGGTCTCGACCAGCGGCGAGAAGGCGCCCGAGCCGTTGGTGAAGTCGGCCGCCGTCAGGTCCGGCCGCGCGCCGGTGGCGGTCGCGGTCAGCGTCACCCGGCCCTCGCCGTCAAGGCTGACGGTCCAGTTCGGGAACTCCTGCGCCGCGAAGGCTTCGGCAATCTCGGCGGCAGTGCTGCCGGCCGCGATCTGCATCTGCACCCCGTCGAAATTCAGCACCTGAGCGGTGCCGGTCGACAGGAAGGTGACCTGAGCCACTTCGGCCACGCCGGCGCTGCCCTGGGTCGTGACCGAGCCGTTCACATCGACCACGGCCGGGTCGTTGATCATGTCCACCGCGACGTCGATGGACTCGAGCGCCGTGCGGACCTCGGCGCCCGCCTCGCTGTAGGAGAGGCTGATCGTGTCGGCGCCGCTGCCTTCCACGGGCGAGCGGTAGGTCAGGTCGTTGGCCGCGATCCATTCGGAAATCGCGGTGGCCGAGCCGGTCAGCACCAGCTGGCCCGTTCCGTTGCCGGTGACGGTCAGCCCGTCCACACCTTCGGTCCAGAGCGTGCCCTGGCCCGCATCCACGGCGAATTCGTAGATTTCCGAGCCCAGATCGGGGTCTTCGAACACGAGGCCGGTAAGGTCGATCTGCGTGTCGGCATCCTCGCCCGTCGAGATATCGGTGCCGATGCTGCTCGACACGTTCAGCGCGTCGTTGCGGCCCGAGATGGTGACGGTCAGCTCCTGCGACGCGGTGGCGCCGTTCGCGTCCGTCACGGTGTAGGTGAAGGTCTCCTCCAGCGTGTCGGTCGGCCCGGTCAGGCCGTCGACGGTCGGGTTGTCATCGTCGGCCGCGTAGGACCAGCTGCCGTCCTCGTTCAGCGTCAGCGTGCCGTAGGTGCCCTGAAGCGTGATCGTGCCGTCGGTCCAGACGCCTTCGGTGCCGGTCTCGGACTGGCCGCCGGTGCGCACACCCACCACCGAGATCTCGTCGCCGTCGATATCGGTCGCCGCATTCGGACCGGTCAGCAGCGAGCCCGTGGCCGCGCTGCCGGCGACGTTGTTGTTGAGACCCGAGGCCTCGACCGCCGTGCCGGTCTGGGCGCTGACGACCGGCACGTCGTTGGCGCCGGTGAAGGTGATGTCGAGCGGCGCGGTCTGCGTGCCGCCCTGCCCGTCCGAGACGGTGAGCGTGAAGGAGAAGTTCGCCTCTGCACCCTCGGCGAGGCTGTTCAGCGCCGTGGGGTTCGGCAGGAAGCTGTAGGCTCCGGTCGACTGGTTCACCGACAGCGTGCCGTAGGGCAGCGTCAGAACCGAGAAGCCGTTGGCCGACACGCCGCCCTGAACGCCGTAGCTGAGCGTGCCGCCTTCGCCCGGCGCACCGCCATGCAGGTCGGAGGCCGAGATCGAGCCGGTGAGCGCGGCCGGCGTGTCCACGGCCTCGGTGTCGGCAACCGTCAGCGCGACCGGGGCCGCGGTGAAGACGGGGGCGTCGTTGACCGGGGTGACGGTGATCGAGCCGGTGGCGCTGTTCTGGCTGAGCGCGCCGGTGCCGGTGGCGCCGGTCGTGTCGAGGTTCACCGCCGTCGTGCCGCTGGTGAAGCTGCCGCCATAGGTGCTGTCCAGCGCATGGAGCGTCAGCGCGCCGGGCGTGCCGTTCCAGTTCAGCGCGGGTTCGAAGCGGATCAGCGTGGCCGAGGAAAGCACGAGCCCGCTCTGCGAGGTCACGCTGCCGACCGAGATCCAGGTGGTGCCGCCGTCGGTCGAATACTGCCAGTCGCCTTGGGCGCCGGTCGCCGCATTGCCGGTGATGACGACGCCCGCCATCGAGTCGGTGGGGGAATAGGCGTTGTCGGGATCCGAGAAGGAGCCGCCGAAGGCTGCGGCGATGGTCTGGCCGGCGGGGCTGCTGTCCTCGGCGATCGAGGTGAGCGTGGTGTTGGCAAGGCTCGGCGCGTCGTTCTCGCCTTCGAAGGTCAGGCCGTTCGAGGAGGAGCCGCTGATGCCGTTGCCGTCCACGGCCGTGACCGTGATCTGGCGGGTGACCGGCGCATCATTGGCGTCGTTCTGGTAGGCGACCTGCCGGGCGATGGCCTGGGCGATGCTGTCGTTCACCGAGGTGGCCGAGATCAGGCGGATGTTGTCGACAAAGAGGTTCGAGCCCACCGCGAGGCCGCCCGTGCCATCATAGGTGCCGCCGACGAACTCGAACCGGTAGCTGCCTGCGGGCAGGCCGTCCTTGCTGATGGTCGTCCACCCGCTGGTGTCATCGCCCCGCTGGGCGAAGAGCAGGATGTTGTCGGGGCTGCTGACGCTGTTGCTCAGGAAGTTGCCGTTGGCGTCGACGCGACGCAGGAAGCCGAACACCTCGTAGTCGTCGCTCGTGCCCACGGCCTGAAAGTCGAGCGAGATCGAGTCACCCTGCGCGACGGTGATCACCGAGCTGGTGGCATAGGGGCCGTGGATCGAGCCGTAGCCGTTGACCTGATAGCCGCCGGCCGGGTTCTGATCGCCCGCAACGATGTTTCCGCCGCTGCCGAGATAGAGGGCGCGCGATCCGTCAACGCCCGCACCATCCTGCACCGACCCGTCCCAGGTCATGCCGGCGGAGGCCTGGACGTTGGTCGTGCCGGTGCCGCCGCTGTAGGCCGAGTCATTGGCCAGCGTGATCTGCAGGCCGTCGAGGTTCAGCTCGCTGCCGTTGTCGCCATATTGCTCGTCGCGGATGGTCCAGTTCGCCTCGCCTTCCTCGAAGCCGGCGTTCGGCAGCGGGCTCGAGAACAGGATGCGCAGCGGCTGGCCGTCCTGGCCGTCGAAGGTCGCATCGACCGAGCCGATCCGCTCGCGGGCCGAGCCGGTCCCGAGATAGACGTCGCCGTTCTCGAACGAGATCGCGCCGTTGGCCAGCGGATTGGCGGCGCTGGTCAGGCTGAAGTTGTCGCCGGCCGTGGGCGAACTGACCGAGAATTCGATGTAGCCTTCGGTAAAGGCTCCGCCGCCCGTGATCGTGATGTTCGGGTCGACGAGCTGCGGCACGCCGCCCTCGGAGAAGGTCAGGGCAGAGGTCAGGTTCACTGTCGGCATGAGAATCTCCACGAGGGCTGCACTCGGCTTTTCCGCATCGGATGTGTCGAATGGGCGTCTAAATTGAGGCAAATTCGTGCCGAATTTGACTCGGCTGTCGCTGAGTTGACCTAAGGGAACGAGCGGCAGATCCGCGCTCCCGAACAAGAATACCGGAACGTGATTTCTGCGATAAAAGTCTCATCTTGAGCGTGCAATGTTGATGATCGTCGCTCGGCGTCAGGGAAGAGGATGGTGGCAATGTTGCAACGGTCGCCCTGACTGTCCGAAGGACGGTCTTTTCAGCCCATGTGTTCGGAAACGGACGGGACAGCCCTCCTTATGGGGGTCATCAGTGCCGTGGCAGCCGGCTGCCCCACTTTGGAAACACCCCACGCGCGGTGCCTGTGCGCCCTGCCCGGACACCGTGGGCCGTCGCGCGACATTCGTCCGACGAAGCCGCTGTCGGATCAGTGCTCCGCCGTGCGGGGTCCAAGGGCCCCGCTCTGGCGGGATGGAGCACCGACCGGGCGACAGGACCCGTCCAGCCAGAGCGGGGACCGGCTCCCACGTCGATTTGAACCGCGCCGGGCTTACCGGAGGCTCATTGTCTCCGGTTGCGCATCGATGGCGGAGCTGCCGACGCTTTCGTGGATGGTGGCGCAGGCGGGAGCGATGCTGCCGTCGGCTTAGGGCGCGAGGTCGATGGCGGCGTACCGAACGTCGAGGTGTTCCGCCGGATCCTGCGCGACCACTTGGTGGAGACCTCGCCACTCGGGCCGGGCGACGAGCTGATGGGCGAGCCGGTGACGGTGCGCCGCCTGCATTCCGTACGAACCGCGGGGCAGGCGACCGGCATCGACCAGCGGCGCATGCGCCGGATGCTGGCCGAGGCCGGGATCGTGGCGGACGCGGCCGAGGGCACATGCGATGGCTGGGAGACCTTCGACGCCGCGGCGGCCCAGCCGATCCTCGATGACCTCACGGCGCTGACCCATCGGAACATGAGCCCCAACAAGGCCACCCATTCCGAGGGCAGGGCGCTGAGGGAACTGAAGGAGCGTGCCCGGGTCATCGCCAACGATGATCCGCTGCTGGGGGCAAAGAGGGGCGGCAGGGTTACCGTCAGCCTCGACTGGCCTCAGGGCAGGACCCTCAGGAAATACGTCGACACCTACCTCAGGTTCGGCAGGAATTCCGTGGTGCTGCTGGATCGGGACCACATGAAAGGGCCGAGGGAGGCAAAAGATCGCCAGCGAATGAGCTACTGGCAGGAGCGTTTCATCTCCTACGTCCTCAACCTCTGGCACGATGAAAAGAAGCCGCCCCTCGCGCCGCTCGCGAGAATGGCCGAGACTCAGTTTCCCATTCCGCCGGAGGAAATCGCGCGCGACCGCTGGTATCCCACAATCACCACGCTACAAACCCGAAAGAACGCGATCTCCGAGGTGGCACAGACACTTGGCCGGAAGGGGATCCGTCAGGGCGCGAACCTGAAGGGCGCGGGATCCACGGACATTCCTGCGCTGATGTTCGGCGAGTATTGCGCAGTCGACCAAGTTTACCTGTCGATCCACACCGATGGCAAAGGCATCGTGCGCGCGACGGAGATCGATCCCGCGAAGGCGTCGGAAGATCTGGAAGACAACGAGATCTGCCGGCTCTGGTTGCATCTGATGATCGACGTCGCGACGCGTCTTCCGCTGGGATGGATCATCGCGGAGTCCGCCGATGCCGATCACAGCCACGCGCTCCTTCGCATGGCAACCCGCGACAAGACGAAGGAGAAGGTCCGCTATCGTTGCAAGCGGGATCCGGCGCCCCCCGCTGGTCTGCTTCTGACGACGGCGGACAACGGGACGGCAACGCGGAACGGGACCGTCTACGCTAGCCAGCTTGGCATCGACTCGATCGTCATGAAGAGCCGAACCCATCACTCCACGGACAATTCCTTCATCGAACGGCCGTTCGGAACCCTGCAGTGGCAGGTGCTGAATTTCCTCGATGGCTATGCCGGCAGTCGTCCGGGTGAACTGGAGGGTTACGAGCCGGAGGCGAACGCCCGGATCACCCATGACGAACTCTACGGGATCATCACGCGCTACTTCGTCGACGAATATCCGTTCGCCCCGCACCGCGGCACCGGCATGTATAAAGCGACGCCTTGGCAGAAGTACGACGAAGTTACGAAGTTCTATGGCGGGATCGATGTGCCCAACCGTCGCGATCGCTGTCTGCACCTCGGCGTGAAGCGCAAGATGCATACCACCTCGGAAGGCGTCAATCCCTTCAACATCCCCTTCAACTCCACCGCGTTGCAAGTGTTCGCGGCCGGCAGATCGAAGGAGGTCACGGTTCACATCGATCCGGACTTCATCCGGCACGCCTATGTCACGGCGAAGGGTCACCCTGAAATCATCAAGGTCGATCTTCGCATGACGGCGTTCAATGACCTGACGCTGGAGGAAATCCTCGACCTGCAGAAGGCCACCGCCGAAGCCAATCCGAAGAAGCGCGTGCTGAACAACGGCCACTTTCAGGAGGCGCTTGCCCAGCGTGCCCGGGTGAATCGGGCTTCTTCCCGGATCCCCAGGCCCCGTCGAGCAATCGGACCATCGCGCAACTGGAGGAAGAGGCCGATCACCTGGCCCAGGTCGAAGCGCGACCTGTACCGACGATGGGTGTGACAGCGGCGCCCGGAAGCATCATGGACTGGTCCGGGAGAACGCCCTCCCGGCGGGCGGCAACAGCGTCCGCTCCTCCTCCGGCTCTCCCGCCGGCTTCGATCCTCCAGGCGGCCACGACGGCCGTTCCCACCGACGCCCCTGCATTCGCCCCCATCAAGGGAAGCAAACTGTGACCAATCCCTTCATCATCCCCGAAATCGCCGATCTCGCGGAACAGGTATCGCACCGACATTTCCCGCTCGCCCGCGCGACGGATCTGCAGACGGCCTTCGCCAAGATCTTCAGCCGCACCTCGGAAGCCTCCGTGGTGGCCGCCCGTTCGAGTCGGAATGCCTCGTCGTCACGGGCCTTTCGGGAAGCGGCAAGACGAAGGAAATTCGCGATCTGCTGCGCCGCTTCCAGGAAAGCGCGGCGGTCCTCCCGTCGGGCCAGCCGGCACGGATCGTCGAGTGCATTCTCGATGCAAAGGGCGGCTGGAAGGACCTCAACAGGAAGACCCTCAAGGCAATGGGGTATCCGATTTCGGACAGTTCACGACTGCGCCCAACCTCATGCGCGAGGGTACACGGGGTCAGGTATCGCCGGTGGAACGCGACGGCATCTTCGGCGGCGATATAAAGCTAGAGGTCTCCGACCCGCACCAGGTCTATGCACTGCTTGCCCGGATGCAGGAGATGCACATCCTCGACCAAGGCGAGATCGACCGGTTCGTGTCACGCTTCCTGCAAGCCAATCAGCGGGCCGATGAGCGGCCGGTGCTGGAAGGCATCGTCCGGCAGACAGTGGAGCGCTTCCGGACGGCCCTGACCGAGGAGCAGCAGGAAGAGTTCCGGCAGCTGCTGGCTTCCTTCCTGCGGTTTTATGCCTTCATCTCGCAGGTCATCGCCCTCGAGGACAGCGACCTCGAGAAGATGTACCTCTTCGGCAGCTGGCTGAAACGCCTGCTTCCGTCGCGCGAGGCGCCGCAAGGCGGCGATGTCACCGACGACATGCTGGAGTTGCAGGCCTTCCGGCTCTCGGAAGGCGAGGTTGTCGATGCGTCGCTCGAAGCAACAGAGGCGAAGCCGCTGTCCCCGATCGACCGTTTCGGGGCGAACCCTTTTACTGAAGAAGAGCGGCGCACGCTTTCGGAAATCATCAAGGCGTTCAACGACCGGCACGCCACGAACTTCACCGAAGAGGATTACATCCGCTTCGAGGCAGTGAACGAGGCCATCCTCGACGACGAGGCTTGGGCCGAAATGCTGCGGAACAACCCGCCCGAGGTCGTGCGGCCCAGGTTCGGCGAGGAGTTCATGCGTAGGGCCATTCTGGCGTTCCAACGCGACCGCCAGATGCAGAGCGCCTTCCTCCAAGATCGGGAAGGCCGGGAGATGATCATGGGGCTGATGTTCGGGCGAGCCGTGCGCGGAGCAAGAAAGTCAGCATAGAAATTGAGAATTAAGCACTCGTCTGGCAGAAAGGCCTTCCCGAAATTACATCGGGCAATTCAAAAGAACCACCGTATTTAAGTTGACTGACGAAATACACATGTAGTTAAAATGCAGCCAATCGGAGGGCAATATGGACGGTCAGAGAGTATCACAAGAAGAGTTTGAGGAACTCCTGAGAAAACGACTGAATTTGTATGAGAAACTCCATCGTCGACAGTTTTGCGGCAAAGGCCTCAACCTCAAGCTCGCCGACAACAATTGGCGCCGCAGTGACGCCAACAAGGGCAGCCTCTCCTTTGACTTCATGGAGTTTGATGAAATGTCCGCCGAGTTTGCCAGAGACGCCGCAAACCACATCAATAAACTCGTGGTATTAACGAGGGATGTTGCGGATTGGACTGCCATGATGAGCGAGACCGCCGATGAAAGTTAAAGAAACGAGATCTACTATGAATTTATTAGGTTACCAGTCACGCTCGCGCTGTGCATGCCGCAAGCCATGAAAGAGAAGTTCTACTTCTACATTTCGCATCTCGCCAATCAGGTGCGACGAATATCACATGGACCAGTGCAGGATAACCTTGTCGAGGATCATCGAATAAATCGCGATGTTGCGAGGAAATTGATTGGCGACTGGCCGAAAGGACAAGACTTTCTGACCCTTCTGGATCGGATTTCTGATGAAGAAATGTCCAGAAGAACTCAGAACTTCAGAAATGGCTTCAGCCATCAAATTACGCCGGGCATTCACGTTGGGATGACTCGGTTTGTCACCCGGTCCATTTTCAAGAATCAGGAAGATCTTGACGTCATTTTCGGAGACCAGAGCAGGATGCCGCAAG
Source organism: Cereibacter sphaeroides 2.4.1 (assembly GCF_000012905.2). Taxonomy (NCBI): domain Bacteria; kingdom Pseudomonadati; phylum Pseudomonadota; class Alphaproteobacteria; order Rhodobacterales; family Paracoccaceae; genus Cereibacter; species Cereibacter sphaeroides. The sequence continues at coordinate 635,379 of NC_007494.2, forward strand.
AACTTCGGCGCCCGCCAATGAACCCTGGCGAAAAGCGTATCATCTACGTGTTTGGCGGACAAGAAGCGCTGAAGCTTGATGATGTCGTCGCTGTACTCGTTGAACAAATACAACGAATTCATGAATGCTACGACATGTTCAAAGAGTATGTCTGGTTCTACGAAGATCAGTTCTATGGGGATGAGAGGAAGACCATCTGAGGTGGGAGCGCCCGCTCGCGCGCTCCGCCCGTCCTCCATTAGCACTCGCCGCGACTAAATGGCTACCAATTCTGCAATTTTAGCCGCGACCTCCGCCATTGACTCTTCGGCAGTGCTCAGCCCCGCACGGGACGCCAACAGTAGACTGACCTTCTCAAGCTCTTCATAGGTCGTTCCATGAACGACCGGGACAAGACGCTCACGCCGGAGGAGAGCCGAAAGCTCTTTGTCTGCGATGCCTTCCGCGGGGAGGCGGCGCAACATGGCCGGGGTTACCAACACAATACCGACTCGAGAGTTTACCAAGCCCTTGTCGATCGCCCGCATCATTGGCACCCCGAGGCCAAGGTCCTTTTCACTGAACCATACCCGGACACCCCGGGCCTCCAGCAAATCATGCAATTCCTTGGCGGAGCCCTGCCTGTCATCCCATGCGTGGCATAGAAACACATCTCGAAGATCAGGCTGCGAGGCCGCCAGGTTTTCGACGTTTTCTCGAACCGGCGTGAGCGCCTGAACCTGTTCAGGCGTGTACCAGACTGACGAACCTGTTCCCGACCAGCGCGGTTTGGCGGTGCGGCGCACTGAACTACCGCTGGTCCGACCGCTGCTGCTCCCTGAGGAGGATGAAGGGGACGAATATGACCCGTAACTGCTGTAGCCATACCCGCTATAGCCGCTGGAGCGGCTGTAGCGGCTCCCACATGCAGGACATGCGGCTGCGGCAGCTGCCGAGCGATGACCATTTACTGGTGCAGTACATCTCGCCATGCCTCTTCACCTCCTTCACCAAACACCACTTCGTCAGTCCGCGGATCCATTGCGCACCACGACTAGCCGTCGCTTTTTGCTCATTTGACGTCGTTTTTCAGCATAATGGACAATTTATCTGAACCGCGAGACTCTTGCCTCCCCGCCCTCATCCGCACTTGGAGAAGCCGCAGCTGGCGCAGGTCATGCAGCCTTCCACCATGCGGAGGTCGTAGCTGCCGCAGGAGGAGCAGGCCTTGGCCTTCACCCCCAAGACCTGCACATCGGCATGAGGGTCGGTCTTCAGACCCATGCCCTCGCCCTCGATGAAGCCGATCGCGATCAGGTGGCGCTCGATCACGCCGCCGATGGCTGCTAGGATCGAGGGAATGTAGCGCCCCTCCATCCAGGCGCCGCCGCGGGGGTCGAAGACCGCCTTCAGCTCCTCGACCACGAAGGAAATGTCGCCGCCGCGCCGGAAGACGGCCGAGATCATCCGCGTGAGCGCCACCGTCCAGGCGAAATGCTCCATGTTCTTCGAGTTGATGAACACTTCGAACGGCCGGCGGTGGCCGGAGATGACGATGTCGTTCACCGTGATGTAGAGCGCATGTTCCGAGCCCGGCCATTTCACCTTGTAGGTCGCGCCCTCAAGGGCTGCGGGGCGGTCGAGCGGATCGGTGAGATAGACCACCTCGCCGCCCTTGGGCTCGGGCGCCTCGGCCGGAGCCGCCTGCCCCGCCTCGGAGACCGAGAGCACCGAGCCCGTCACCTCGTTCGGCCGATAGGTCGTGCAGCCCTTGCAGCCCTGATCCCAGGCCGCGAGGTAGACGTCGGCGAATTCCTCGAAACCGATATCTTCCGGGCAGTTGATCGTCTTGGAAATCGAACTGTCGATCCATTTCTGCGCCGCCGCCTGCATCCGCACATGTTCGAGCGGCGCCAGCGTCTGGGCATTCACGAAATAGTCCGGCAGCGGGGCGTCGCCCATCTGTTCGCGCCAGAGGCGGACGGCGTAATCGACGACCTCCTCCTCGGTGCGGCTTCCGTCCTTCTGCAGCACCTTGCGCTTGTAGGCATAGGCGAAGACCGGCTCGATCCCCGACGAGACGTTGCCGGCGTAGAGGCTGATCGTGCCGGTGGGGGCGATCGAGGTCAGCAGCGCGTTGCGG